>CAVPPX010000054.1:0-129700 GCA_963707355.1 uncultured Alphaproteobacteria bacterium
AGCCGCAACAGGGGCTCCCCGCCGGGATCCTCGCTCAACAGCGTAAGCCGTCCGTTGTCAGCCACAAGTCTCAGGGGCCGAGCTGCCCAAGGCAGGGTCGAGCTCGTGCCGGAGCTTAAAAGCGTGTTGCAACCGGGCGATGAAGCTCGGGGCGACGGCGGGGAGGTTAAAGGTACAGCGGCGAGGACCGGTAGCGGCTCACCGTCCGACACGGCTCGGGACAGGAGGAACTCCCCATCCTCCCACCGAATTTCGGGCACATGTGCGGACAACTCCGTCATGCCGCGGCCCTTTTTTTCGTCACGCGTGTACGACGGCGGGCGGGTGCAACAAAGTCGTCGATATGGCTCGACGCGGCGCGCGAGCGCCATCTAATCGTGACCAAAATCTTAGTTGTGCTTGGGAGTCGCACCAAGCCCAGCGGCTCACCGTTCAGGTCACAGGCCTGGGCATGTCGCGCCGCCTTGGACCAAGCGTCGCGGCATTACGGCGGAACGAAATCCCCGCGACTTGACGCCGCCAGAACCCGGTTGGCGCTAAGCCACAGATAGTTTGCCCGGAGCATGGCTTACCCTTTTCGACCTCCGCTGCCGCGCGAAGTTGGCCATAGTCACGCTATGCCACTATTGTATGGAAGCTTTCGCTCGCTTCTTGAAAGCAAACCTTCGTATGATCCCCGGCGGTTGACGCTGTTATAGGAAAGTTTGATCGGGGTGACGTTGAGGTCGAACGAACCAGCACACAGCAGCGGCTAAGCAGCCGCTCGTGTAGCTGGTTAGTCTGTCGCGCTGGAAGAACCCGCTGTTCCCAGCGAGCTCGACTTGGACAAAGTTCAATGTCGTCCTCGCCGAGCGATCCTACCGGACGGGAGATTGGTCAATTTGCTGATCGATCATCGAAGCCGATCAGGCCCTTGCTTCCTGGGACGCAAAGACTGCGCCGAGTTCGGTTGGCCCGGCCTCCGCTCGGAGGGAATTCTCGTGACACAGCAAAGACTCTCCAAACAGGATGATCCGATCCTTGACACGCCAGTCGTCCTTGTCGTCGATGACGATGCCTCGCTGCGCGAGGCGCTGGGCCGCTTGTTTCGATCCGTCGACCTTGAACCAAGGTTGTTCTCCTCGGTGGCCGAACTATTGGCGCACAAGTTTCCGGATGTTGCCTGCTGCCTCGTGCTCGACATCAGACTGCCCGGCGTGAGCGGCCTCGACTTTCAGGCCCAACTGGCCAACTCAAACATTCATGTCCCCATCATCATGATAACGGGCCATGGAGATATTCCGATGTCCGTCAGGGCGATGAAAGGAGGAGCCGTCGATTTCCTGACGAAACCCTTCCGCGATCAGGACATGCTCGACGCCGTCGCGCAGGCGATCAACCGGGACCGCAAGCGACGGGATAGCGACAAGGCGCTTGCCGAACTACGCGAGCGTTTCGAGTCGCTCACGCCGCGCGAGCGGGAGATCATGGCGCTTGTGACGGCAGGGCTCATGAACAAACAGGTGGCGGGAGAACTCGGGCTGAGTGAAATCACCGTCAAGATTACCGCGGTCACATTATGAGGAAGATGACCGTGCGATCCTTGGCGGACCTTGTCAGGGCGGGCGAAGCTCTCGAGTTGCACCGGCCAACGAAATCCATGCCGCGCACGTCCGGTTAGTTTAGTTCCTGCCAATTCCGGGGGATTTTCGCCGGCATCTACATCGGCGATTGGCGTCTCGAGCAACAAGGCGCATCTTTCAGATCTCGCAGACGGAGGTTGAATCGAGCAAGGAGCATTGATGCTCCGCGGTTAATTCGCTTTGGATGGGCCGCGAGGGTCGCCTTCGCCGCCCGGTCAATGACATCCATCGCGCCGACGCCATGCGCGCGCAACCGACCCATCCATCCCGATCCTAAACGTTGGTCTGACGACTTCAAACCTAGGGGTTGGTTGCCACCGACCTACGTGCTGTCTGCCAGAACCCAGGGGGAATGGCCGGGCCGCGGCGGAGGGCGCTACTCTGACCATTAACGTCACACCGCCATATTCGAGGGAAAGATCATGACGGACACGGCTGCACTTCGGGATATAGCGACCTCGGCGGTCAAGCACGACAGCGCCGAGATCGAATATCTCGCCACTCCCTTCAAGGTGTCCTGCATCGGCCTCGGCACATGGGCGATCGGCGGATGGATGTGGGGCGGAACTGATGAAACGGCGGCGATCGCGGTCATCCGCGAGGCGGTCGATCGTGGCGTCACGCTGATCGATACCGCGCCAGCCTATGGCTTCGGCCGCTCGGAGGAGATCGTTGGCAAGGCGCTGGCCGAGGGCGGACGGCGTCAGCAGGTGGTCATCGCCACCAAGGTCGGCCTTGACTGGAAAGACGGCCAGCCGTTCCGCGACGCCAGCAAGAGACGCATTCACAAAGAAGTTGACGATTCTCTGAGACGTCTCCGCACCGACGTCATCGACCTCTATCAGGTGCATTGGCCCGATCCCAACGTGCCGATCGAGGAGACCGCGGCGGCCATGGCGGAATTGCAACGCGCCGGCAAGATCCGGCTCATTGGCGTCAGCAATTTTAGTCCGGCGCAGATCGAAGCCTTCGGCAAGGTGGCGCCGGTTCAAACGGCGCAGTCGCCCTACAACCTGTTCGAACGCGCGATCGAAGGGGACGTCCTCCCCTACTGTCGCGACAAGACCATCGACACGCTCGCCTACGGTTCGTTGTGCAGGGGTCTCCTCTCCGGCCGCATGACGGCGCAAACGAAGTTCGACGGGGACGACCTGCGAAAGGTAGATCCCAAATTCCGCGCGCCTCGGTTTGAGCAATACCTTCGGGCCGTCGAAAGGCTCGATCGGTTCGCGCAGGCCAATTACGGAAGGCGCGTCATCCATCTTGCATTTCGTTGGGTTGTCGACCGGCAGGACTCGACGATCGCGCTCTGGGGCGCGCGCAGGCCCGACCAACTCGCCCCGATCTCGGGCCTCTCGGGCTGGCGGATCGACGCGTCCGCTATGGCCGAGATCGATCGCATCGTTTCAGAAACGATCGTGGATGCCGTGGGTCCGGAATTCTTGGCCCCGCGTGTTCAGCTGGCCGCCTAGTCGACCGCAAAGCGCAGCGATGGAGGGCGCAGATGCTCGACGACGTAGTGCTGAGGACACAGGACCTTGTCAGGAGCGCTGCTATGCCAAATAGATTCCCTCCTCATACGCCCGCGCTTTCTGCCGACGGCCTACACGAAGATGCGAGAGCCAAGGCCATCCACGCCTCTTATGAGTTCTGGAGGACGGGCGATGAAGCCCTCCTTGAGCAAGCCTTCGCGGAGACCTCTGCCGAGCACGCCGTGCCGCTGGGCGAGCCCGGCACGAATGGCTTGCGGCTACGCCCGCGTCTCGCGGCGCCGGAAAAGGAGTCGAAATGATCACTCTCAAAGTGATCTCGGAGAAAATCAGCGCTTGGCTCCGGAACCGAGAGGCGGCGCGCGAACGGCCTCCTCTCTCTGATCCTGAACTGTGCCCTATTCGCATCCGCCGCTCCGACAACGAAGACGGCGTTCGACGCCGACGACGCAGGTGCGCAGAATGACAAAACTGTGGCTCGCCGCCGTGATCTTTATCGCGCCGTTGGCTGCTTCTGCGGCCAATGGCCAGAGCTGCGGCGGATACGTGGCTCCTGAACTCGGCAAGCCTGTGGCGGGCCATCTGCTCGACCACGATCATCGGACGTCGACCGGCGAGACTGACCCGCAGGCCGGCGTTCCTCAGTCATCGGGCGAGACAACGTTCGACCGCTACATCGAGCAGGAGAACAATCGCATCGACAACAGCATCTGCAGCGGTTGTTGAGGAGCCCACTGATACCGGTTATTTTCGGCCTTCCGCGCGGAATGACGAATTCCGCTCGGCCGTGATTTACGGCGTTGGCCCGGCTTCGCTACCGACTACACATTAGGAGTAGAGGCACACCAGCACGCTCAAAAAACTGGGCTCATTCGGCGTCAGGCCGTCAGGAGGCACTCGCGATGTCGGATCAACCTTCGTCTTCCTCTCCCGGCAGGACAAGCGTTAGGGTCAATGAACCGGAAGCTGGGCCGGTGTTCGAGCCTTATGAGAGCCCTGCCGGAGGCTGGGGCGCGCTTCGCGCCGTTGCGCGAGCGCTTCGCGAGCAGAGCATTGTGCCGAAAGGCTCAGGGACGCTGCTATCGATGAACCAGCCGGACGGTTTCGACTGCCCGGGATACGCATGGCCTGATCCGAAGCATACCAGATCGTTTGAGCTCTGTGAGAATGGCGCCAAAGCCGTCTCCTTCGAACTCACGAAGCGAAGGGTGACTCCGGAGTTCTTCGCAGCTTACGCCGTGAGCGAATTGGAACGGCAGAGCGACGACTGGCCGAAGGAGCAGGGACGCCTGACTGAGCCGATGCGTTACGATGGCGCAACGGATCATTGCGAGCCGATCAGCTGGGAGACTCCTTCGCCCTGATCGGAACGCATCTCCGCGCGCTCGAAAGTCCCAACAGGGCGGACGTCTACACGTCGGGCCGCGCGCCTATCGAAATGGAATCGGCGGCAGAAGGCGGCAACGTGCGCCGAACCGCGAGCGGCTTCAAGGCGCTTCCCTACAACATTCCGCGAGGCTCGATCGCCGCATATTATCCTGAGACGAATGGCCTGCTGCCGTTGAGTTATCACGACAAGAAGAGCAAGACGCCGTCCGCAAAAGTCGATTCCAGTCGTGGTGAGGCCGAGGGCCGGCCGAGCCGTCGCGCCGGCATGAGCGGCGCCGGCGCGGATTGATCGACCTCGGCCTCGATGTCCAAATTCGGACCCGAGGAGGTTGAAATGGCTTTGGGTCTGGCCATCCCGCATTGGACTTCTGCGCCTAGTTCGGCACATGAGGCTAAATGATGCGTCGCGGTTGGACAAAATTCGTGCTGACCGCCGCCTTCGTCTTGCTTGTGACGGGAGGAAACGTTTTATATTCGTGGCGGAATCGCGGCCAACCGCCGGCCGCGCCCGCCCCCCGGTCCCGGTCGTCACCGCGCAGGTGCAGCAGCACGACGAGCCAATCGTGCTTTCTGGCCTCGGAACCGTTCAGGCCCTGAATACGGCCTCGATCCAGAGCCAGGTGACGGGGGTGCTCGAAGAGGTTGATTTCGTCGAAGGCCAGTCTGTCAAGAAAGGCGACATCCTGGCCAAAATCGACCCGCGTCTTTACCAGGCTGCTCTGACCCAGGCGCAAGGACAATTGGCCAGGGACACCGCCCTTCATGCCCAAGCGCAATCCGATCTCGAACGCTATCAAAAGCTTGGCAGAGAGGATTCAATCGCCTTGCAGCAGATTGCCGACCAGCAGTTTCTCGTCGCGCAATACGCGGCCGCCATGGAGACCGACAAGGGGCTCATCGCCAGCGACCAGACGCAGGTGGACTACGCAACGTTGCGGGCGCCCTTCGACGGCGTGACCGGCCTCTTGCAGGTCGACATCGGCAACCTGATCCAACCCAGCAACACGACCGGCATCGTTGTTCTGACGCAGGTGCAGCCAATCAGCGTCGTGTTTACTCTGCCGAGCAACGATATTGCCGCGGTCCAGTCGGCAATGGCGCGCGGGCCAGTCCAGACGACGGTCTATGATCAAACCGGTACGAAGGAGCTCGATGTCGGCACGCTGTTGTCAATCAACAATCAGGCAACCCCAACTTCCGGAACCTTTCAGCTCAAGGCTATATCTCCGAACCGGAACCGTCAGCTGTGGCCCGGCACGTTCGTCAATGTCGATCTTACGACCTCGGTCGTCGCGGCCGCGCTGACCATCCCTACGAACGCCGTGCAGCAGAACGACAAGGGGCAATTCGTCTTTGTGGTCGGCGCCGACAATCGGGTCGCGATTCGCCCGGTCGAAGTCGCGCAGCGTCTGCATGCGGTCGCGCTGATCTCGAAGGGGCTACAAGCGGGCGAGATCGTCGTCGTGCAGGGTCAGTACCGGCTGACGCCCGGGACCCTCGTCGTCTCGTCGCCGCCATCCGGCGCTCCCAACCCAACGACGGCCAGCGCCGGGATGCTGCCGTGAACCTTTCCAGCGGATTTATCACCAGGCCGATCGCAACCGCGCTTATGATGGTCGCGGTCGTGGCGCTGGGGATCGTCAGCTACGTGCTCCTTCCCGTCGCCGCTCTGCCAAACATCGATACGCCGACGATCCAGGTGACGGCCCAGATGCCCGGGGCGGACCCGCAAACGATGGCGTCCTCCGTCGCTACTCAACTCGAACGGCAATTCGGCCAGATCACCGGCCTCACTCAAATGACTTCGAGCAGCGGCACGGGATTCACCTCGATCACGCTCCAATTCGACCGCAGCCGCACCGTCGATTCGGCCGCCCAAGACGTGCAGGCGGCGATCAACGCCACGCAGGCGCAATTGCCGATCTCGCTCCTGAGCCTGCCGATCTATCGCAAGACCAATCCGGCCGACACCCCGATCCTGCTGATATCGCTGACATCCGACGTGCTGCCGATCATGACGGTCAGCGACTATGCCTACTCGGTCCTGGCGCAGAAGCTTTCGCAAGTCCCTGGCGTCGGCCTCGTAACCGTCGGCGGCAACGAAAGTCCGGCAATCCGGATCCAACTAAACCCCGCCCAGCTCGCCGCCATGAACCTTGATTTCGAAACGATCCGGCTTGCTCTGGCGAGCCTGACCGTCGTTCAGCCGACCGGGCTGCTCTACGGCGGCCAGCAAGCCGTCGCCCTTCAGACGAACGACCAACTGCTGACAACCCAGGGCTACGACGACGCGATCGTAGCCTATCGCAACGGGGGGCCGATTCGCATCCGCGACATCGGGCGGACGATCAAGGCCCCCCAGGATAAGACAGTTGCAGGCTGGCTGAACGGCAAGCCGGCCGTCTTGCTGGCCGTTTTCCGGACGCCGGGCGCAAATGTCATGTCGGCCGTCGAGGCGATCAAGAAGGCCCTGCCTCAACTCCGGGCCTCGTTGCCGCCGGGCATCGATGTTGAAATCGTATCGGACCGAACCCAGACCATCGCGGCCAGCCTCGCGGACGTGCGCTTCACCCTGCTCCTGACGATCGCCCTCGTCGTTGGCGTCATCGCGCTCTTCCTCCGCAGGCTTTGGGCGACCGTCATTCCCGCGATTTCGGTCCCGATATCGATCATCGGCACATTCGCTGTGATGTACGTGCTGGGCTACAGCCTCGACAATCTTTCCTTGATGGCGCTCACGATCGCGGTGGGTTTCGTCGTCGACGACGCCATTGTCATGGTAGAGAACATCGTCCGCCACATCGAAGGCGGCGTGTCGCCGTTACAGGCGGCGCTTGATGGCGCCGGCGAGATCGGCTTCACCATCCTGTCGATTTCAATCTCGCTGATCGCGGTCTTCATTCCGCTGTTCTTGATGGGTGGTGTGGTCGGCCTCCTGTTTCGGGAATTCGCCGTTACCGTCGCAGTGTCGATTGTGGTCTCGGTGCTCGTATCGCTGACGCTTACTCCGATGCTTTGCGCGAAATTGTTGCCGGCCACAGCGCATCGAAAAGAGGGCCGGGTCTCCCGCGCCCTGGAAGCGTTCTTCGTTGGGCTCGTGACTGTCTATGATCGCACCCTCATCGTCGCTCTCAGACATCGCCGGACGACGCTTGGCGTCATGATCGCGACGGTCGCCGCGACGGGGTGGCTCTTTGCCGTCATCCCCAAGGGCTTCTTCCCGCAGCAGGATACGGGCATCATTATGGGCGTCAGCGAAGCGGCCCAGGATGTCTCGCCCGACGGGATGAAGGAACGTCAGCAGACGATCCTCGAGATCGCCGCACGCGACCCGGCAGTCGCCTCCGCGGTCGGCTATATTGGGCCGGGCGGTCCGACGGTCACCGAGAACGATGGCCGCGTGTTCATAACTCTGAAGCCCCATGGCGAGCGGAACGTAACCGCCGACCAGGTGATCTCTCGCCTCGCGACGGCGGTGCAGCAGGTGCAGGGGATGAATCTCTATATGCAAGCGGCGCAGGACATCACCATCGGCAGCCGCCTGTCCAAGACGCAGTATCAATACACGCTGGTCGACATCGACCAGGACGAACTCAATTTCTACGCGCAAAAACTCATGGCGAAGTTGCAGGAATTGCCGGAGCTGACGGCAGTCGCAAGCGATCAGGAGGCGCCAGGCCGGACCCTGAAGGTCGAGATCGATCGCCCAGCCGCCGCACTGTTCGGCATCACGCCTGCGACGATCGACAACACGCTCTACGATGCGTTCGGCCAGCGTCATATCGCCCGGATCTACACCGCACTTAACGAGTATTACGTGATTCTCGAAGTCAATCCACAATATCAACTCGGCCCTAATGCGCTGCAACGCATCTACGTCCTCTCCCAGAACAGCACAATGGTGCCCTTGAGCCAGATCGCCCGTCTCGTTCCGGCCGTGACCCCGATCGTCATCAACCATCAGGGCCAGTTTCCGTCGGTCACCCTGAGCTTCAATCTGGCGCCGGAGGCGACGATCGGCGCGGCGGTTTCAGCGGTGCAAAAGGCTACGCGCGACCTTCACTTGCCGCCATCGATAGCCACGAGTTTCCAGGGCAACGCGCAGGCCTTCCAACGCTCGCTCAGCACCACGCCCCCGCTGATCCTCGCAGCGTTGTTCGCGGTCTACATCATCCTTGGCATGCTCTATGAGAGCACGATCCATCCGTTGACGATTTTGTCGACGCTGCCTTCGGCCGGTCTCGGCGCGCTCATCACGCTGATGCTGGTCGGCCGCCCGCTCGACGTGATTGGGATTATCGGCATTATCCTGTTGATCGGCATCGTGAAGAAGAACGGCATCATGCTTATCGACGTCGCACTCGAAGGGCAGCGCCATGAGGGTCTTTCCTCTGAGGACGCGATCCATCACGCCTGCCTCCTCCGCTTCCGGCCCATTCTGATGACGACCATGTGCGCCCTGTTCGGCGGCGTTCCTCTCATGCTCGGAACCGGAACCGGGTCCGAGATCCGGCAACCGCTAGGCGATCCTCTCCTATTCACGGCGGCTGAAGAATTTTCCGGATCTGTTGACCGCGTTACGCCGGACGCGGTTCGGCGTTCGGCGTTTTCACCGTTTTTCGTTCGCCGCTGTTTGTCACGCGTTGGAGGAGGAGGGATGGGCGACTGGGGCGATTGCCCCGTCCCTCAGGGTCCGAGCGGAACGAGCGCCCCCGGCAAGCTTGCGAACAGGTCCGCCTCGGGATGACAGGCCGCAAAGGCCAGACGCACGGTTCTGGCGGTTTCGACGACACGGGCGGCGATTTTGAGCAGACGTAGCCGTAGGGTCGCGGGATCGCGTCGCGCACGGTCAGCATCAGCCAATAGGCGGCGGTGTGCAGGACGAGCCGAACCTGATTGGCGACAGCGGACCGGCAGGAGGTGCGATCTGACGAGAGTTGCGTCTTGTGCAGCTTGATCAGGTTTTCCGCCTGACCCCGCGCGCAATACAGGCTGTCGTAGATCCATTCGGACGAGCCGCATTCGAGATTGGTGACGACGAAGCGGATATCGAGACCGAGTGGCGTGGCTTCAATGCGCGCGACGGCGCGGCGCTCGCGGGTCCAGGACTTGGCCTTGTGCCGGGTCTCTGCATAACCGCGCACGACGTCCTTGTTTTCCACGGCGCGTTCGACGCGAACTTCGTCGGCCTTGTCGTCGACTTTCCTCGACAGAGGCTTCGTGCCGGGTAGGCCGAACACGTAGTCGAGGTCGTTCTTCTCGCACCATTCCATCGCCTCGGGTCGGGCGTAATGCCCATCGCCCCGGAAGGTGATGCGCGTCTTGGGCCAGCATTTGCGGACATGGCGGACGAGGCGGCGCAGATGAGCGCGCACTTCGACGCCGCCCGGCGTCTTGCCGGGTCGCAACACGACCGCGACTGGACGGCTTCGCTCGGTGTCGTAGACATGGATCGGCAGAAAACAGCGCTCGTCGTAATGAGCGTTGAACAGCGAGAGTTGCTGATGGCCGTGCGCGACATCGCAGGTGTCGTCGATGTCGAGAATGACGCTCGCGGGTTCGCGTTCGTAAGACGCCATCCATTGATCGACGAGCGCGTAGGTCAGGCGGATCGCATCTTTCAGGATCGGCGCATTCTCCATCCGCGACAGCGTCGGCTGTGAGCACAGATCGCCGCCAGTCTCTGGCAATCGCCCGCAGGCCAGCTTGAACGCCGGATCCGTGCGCAGAAAGTCGAGATCGTCGGCATCCCTCGTAGCCGCAGGCGATGGCGTGGATGCGCGCCCGGATCATGTCGGCGCGGGTATGAAGGATGCGCGTGGGATCGCGACGGTCGGGAAAGCAACCCGCCAGCCGATCCGCGACGCCAAGCCGACGCTCGGCCATCGCCAGCAGCATCACCCCGCCATCCGAGGTCAGGCGCCCGCCGTCGAAAGCGGCGGTCACTTTCTCGGCTCGTACGGCTGGAAACGAGAACGGCAGAAGACTATCGTCGGTCATGGCGAGCGGGCCGTTGCGGGGTGGCGACCAGGATCGGTGTAAGCAACCAAATCCTACGCTATATCAGCGCTTTCCGCCACGCTCGCCGCCCTAAATCCCGCCCGTCATGAATAAGAGGGGCTATGCGATCGTCGGCGGATTGCTGGTGTCGCAAGTGCTCACGCTCTTCACCACGCCGATCGTATTCATCTACATGGACAAGGTCGGTCAGGCCCTGTCCGCCCGGAGCCGGGCCAAGCCCTCCCATCTCGCCGAGGCGATGCGAGCCGGTTGAGCGGCGATCGCGAGCGATTGGGGCGACGTCAGCGGTCTCTGCACCTCCAGCATCGCTTTCTGGGCGGCGGAGAGTTCGGGGTCTAATCGCGTCAGCCTGTTGTGTTGGGCTGTGGCGAGTGACGAGCCCCCTCGCCTTTGCGTGGCATGAAATCGCCTTTGCGGCACACGACCGGAGTTTGTCCCAGCGACACCGAGGGCATGAGCTACGATCGTCTTATTCAAATCATCCTGAAGTATGTTTCCTGTAAGCGAGAATAGAGCTTTAAAGCTTCGGGGCGATCGTCCAAATAACCGGGAGACAGAAAGCAAATCTGCATATAGGTCTCGGATCGCTGTTATGTACACGGTAATCCGGGGATGAACGCTAGTCTGCAGGCTGTCGTTGAAGTCCGCGCGATTTCGATCGTTTGCGGTCAAGCACCGGAGATAATCAAATGAAACGCTTAGCCTTGACATTCCTGTCGACGGCCGCGGTTTGCGCCGTCGCATCCGCCACGCCAGCCGCTGCCCAGAATACAGTCACGGGCGCGCCTAGCAGGCTGTTGAAGAAGTCACGCGTTTGGTTTTGAGGACGGCTTCGTCGCCATTGTCGTAGGCGAATTCGATCTCGATTGTGCCGTCATCGAGGAGTTCGGCGGTTCCTTCTCCTTCGACCTGGTCTCCCTCGTCGCTTCCGGCCCAACGGAAGCCGATCGAAGTCGCGAGCATATTCGACTTCGAGGCCGGCCTGCAAAGCGCCGAAGGCGACTTCTCCGCCTTGCGCGGTGATCGTCAGCCTCGCCGGACCGCAGAGGTCGAGGTGAGCGCGATCCCAGAGATCGGCCTCGACGATCCGCCAGCGGCCGATCAGGCGGCAGTTGGCCGGGGCCTTCACGTGCAAGCCTCGATGAGCTTCGGCAGCCGCGCCAGATTGTAGGCGGCGGCTGCGAGGGTGAAGGACCATCCGACGCGCGCGCGGCCGCGGAACTTGGTTCGTTCCTGGCCGGCGACTGTCTTGATCCAGCCAATGGCTTCTTCGATCCGCTTACGGATGCGTTGGCTGATCGCATAGCCCATGTGCCGCGTCGTACGGCCATCGATCGCCGACGAGCGGCCATTTGTGTTCTGCGCCACGTGAGGCGTCGCGTTCATCGAGCGCAGTTCGTTGACGAAATCCTCGGCGTCGTAGGCTTTGTCGGCGCCGAGCGTGATCGGCCTCGGCCGGTCGGCGCGCGGCTCGATCATGTGCAGCGCCGCGATCCGCTCCGCGTGGCCGTTGGCCTCCGTCAGACAGGCGTCGACCACGAGGCCATGGCGATTCTCCATCAGCGCATGCCCCATGAAGCAGAGCTTGGCCTCCTTGCCCGGCCCCTTGCGATAGAGCCGCGCTTCCGGGTCGGTCGTCGAGGCATGCGTCTTGTTGGAGCGCTTCTGGCCATGAAAGTCCGCCTCGCTGTTGCGCCCGCCGCTCGGAGCCGGGGGCTCGCCCGAGCCATCCCTCGGCCGAAAGCTCTTCATCGACGCCCACGCTTCGATCAGCGTGCCGTCAACCGAGAAGTGCTCCGTGCTGAGCAGCCGCTTCACCCGTGGCTGCGCCAGCACCGCGCTCAAGAACTTGGCGGCGATATCGCCCTCCAACAGGCGATCGCGGTTCTTGGAAAATGTCGAGTGATCCCACACCGCATCGTCAACGCCGACGCCGACGAACCAGCGGAACAGAAGATCGAACTTAAGCCGCTCCATCAACTGCCGCTCCGAGCGGATCGAGTAGAACGCCTGCAAAAGCATCGCCCGCAGAAGCTTCTCGGGTGGGATCGAAGGGCGACCCAGTTGCGCGTAGAGCGCCGAGAACTCGCCCGAGAGCCCCGCCAGAGCCTCGTTCACGACCATGCGGATCGTCCGCAGCGGGTGATCCTGGCCGACCCGCGCCTCCAAATCGACGTAGCTAAACAGCGCCCCAGACCGCTCGTCCCCGCCTCGCATCGATTCCCTCCGCCCAAGCCCAAGACGAAAGAATCACAGCCCAATCTCACTGACCAGCGACTTCTTCAACAGCCTGCTAGTCGCGTGTAATTTCGTGGGCGACGGCGATCGGCGT
Source organism: uncultured Alphaproteobacteria bacterium (assembly GCA_963707355.1). GTDB lineage: Bacteria > Pseudomonadota > Alphaproteobacteria > Rhizobiales > Beijerinckiaceae > Roseiarcus. The sequence goes on from CAVPPX010000054.1 coordinate 12,855, forward strand.
GGCGCTGACCCTAGCGATGGCGCTGCAAGAGCCCAACCGAGGACGGTGAGGTCGCTCGCACACCTGCGTCTCACCAAGCCTATCAATCCTAATCAAAACTGATTCTTCATATTCTCCGGCCGTGATCCATGCTGATCGCGGACAATCCAGTAGGTTTCAGCATCTGGACTCGGCTTACGGCGGAGTGGATCCTTGCCGGACCACCGCGTGACCACCCCGATCGGGACAATTGTTGAAACGTACAATAGCGTCATGATCACGGGATTCGCGAACTTGTACAGCAGCAGCCCAAACTTCAGCCACAGCCGGTTGAACGGTCCTAATCCGGACGGCCAAACGGCGGCGAGAACGACGAGGACCGAGCCTGCAGTGAGCCACCAAATAGCGTGGCCGTGACCGAACAGGGCCCGGGCGAGGCCGACGAAAATAAAGACCCCGCCCAAGGTTAACCCAAATCGGCGGTTCGTGGGGCCGACGATCTCCTCGTTGCGGACCATATTCTCGTGCAGCATGGAATGGCGCTCGGCTGTTCAATTCACGCGGCAGACCTCCGACGCGCTTCAATTTGGGGAACCAATCCTACGTGCAGTTGGCACGGGAGCCGCGCGCCTTCCCGTCGAGTTTGGCTCTATTGGATCTCCGCTCGTTCGCCTTGCGCCCGCTCCGAAGCAAGACTGGTCGCTATCTCCGCAGCGCAAGTCGCAATTTTAGAATAGCCGTGGGCGTTTGGATGATCATCGTTTGGGAAATAGTCTGAAGGGGTCATTTGGCATAGTTTGAAACCGTCGAACAGCGTTCCGCCGGCCGCCGCAATCGCGCGGCGGGCGGCCAATCCAAGATCGTTCGGCCCCCCAGCAATTTCGTTCTTTTGCGGAAGATGAAGGAAAGCCACGTTTTCCCGGCCATACCGATCGACCAGCTCGGAAATCGCGGCGCGCGAGCCGCGCTTGGCCTGTGCGCTAATGACGAGATGCTTCAAATACATATACACGGAGGAAGAGGCCGGCAAGAGTGCGGATGCGCTGAGTTTCAGATGGGGTTTCATCGGCCTGCGACCATCCCGCACCCGAGCGATCCAGGACCCCATCTCGCCCGGTGGCGGCAATCGATAGAAGTAGCTCTGTTCGAACTCGGCAGTGCGACGGAGACGAAATGCACTTGAACACCTGGGAAGGTACATTCCAAACCGGCCGCTGATAATCGTCGGAAATAAAAAGAACAACCACCTTGCTAACGTCAATGTTTTTCAACGACAAATACTCGCCGAGTTTTAGCCATTGCTGGAAACCGGTGCCGAGGACGCCCCCGTTGACGGGTTGATACCCAAGCCGCTCGATCGTCGGACTCACGAGGCGGAACCATGGCTCGGCCCCCTGCCCTTCGGTGAAGGAGTCCCCAAGCAACAAGAGGGATTTCCGTCCCGGCGCGACGTCTGCGTCTTGGGTGAGCCCGAGGTTGTTGGTCCGAAAGCGGTAGTCGTACTCGACGGCAAAGGCGTCGCTCGAGAAAAACGCCGTCACATTTCGGATCGTATTGTGCGGCGCGTAGGTGAATATGTCTCCGTGATTCTCAAATATTGGGCCTTCGCCGTCGAAGAAGACGACGCGATTGTCGCGACCTGGCATATTCCGTCCAAGGTTCGGGACGAAGACCCAGCAGAACACCTCGACGAGCAGAATTCCAATCAGCGCCGACGAGATCGCCAGAAGCCAAGGCGCCATCCGGGCGAACAGGGTCGGCTTCGCCTCCGTTCCGTCGGAACTGAGGGAAGTCATTGTCGCACCGGCGCGCGCACGGGCGACGAAAACGCTACCCGTCCGGTACGCGCGCCAGCGTCAACACGCAATCGGCGGGGACGGAGAAACCGCCGCGCGATCGGCAAGGCGCCTTCGCGCTTCCAGCAAAACCTCGTGAGCGGGGCGCGGGCGGCATCAATCCAAGTTTGACAATTGTGGCCAACTCCTTGCGCTTGACGGGAAGAACGACGCGTCGAGGACATACATATCGTCCAGGTCATGAGCGCGGTTGTCGCGGTCGAGGACACTCGTGAAAGTATCGTCGGCGAAGCGGCAAGCGCCACATGCGCGACTGCCGTTGAGCACGCCTGGGGGTTCAAGCCGACGCACATCGAAGACAGTGTCGAGCTTGCGCTCGAAACAGTCAATCATGAGCTGCGCCCGGCGACGCGGTTCCGGCCGATAACGATAGGCATAGGCGACATCCTCGTCCAAGCCAGCTCTTGCGGTCACGCCTGCCCAAGAATGTCGCCCTCGACGCGATACTGGAAAGGATCCGCCCAGGCAGACGCTTCAGCAAGTTGGATTGAGCTCTACTGCTGGGTGGGCGTGAAAATGTCCAGTTTCACCCAGTATAGATGTTTGCACTAAAGCTGGATGGATTATCTCTATTGGGACCGCCGCTGAGCGAGCCACACAAGTTCGCAATTCCGGCTGACCGCCAGACGCCTCAAGGCCAATAAGCGACAATAAACGCGGCATCGTCATGTCTGGACGACGCGCGCTGATCAAGGGTTATTTCCAGTTCTGTACGGGTCTCGGGTGCGGTCATGTCTTCGGCCTTCTGCGCGGGAATGAGGATCCCACTGGCCCTGATGTTGTCCGCTGATCCTGTGCCCAATCAACTTGTCGCGCTCAGAGCGCCGACGATGCCACGGGCTTTGGGATCAATCCGCTTCCTGCACATCACCTCCTGGTCACCCTCGACTCCTGTCCGCCTGCAAGCGATTAGCCTCGGCGACAATCTTTCCCGATCTGGCTTAAGCCGGAGCTCCGCGGTAGACGGTCTTGTCTCGCAAGATTGCGAAGGCGATCCGCGCCATCTTGTTGGCGAGCGCCACGGCGACAAGCTTGAACGGCTTCTTCTCGATAAGCGCCTTGACCCACAGGCGCAGCGGGTCCGTGTGAGGTCTGCGATGAAACAGCACGGCATGCGCGCCGACAACGAGCAATTTGCGCAACTCCCGATTGCCCATCTTTGAGATGCGCCCTAATCGCTGCTTACCTCCGGAGGAATTCTGCTTTGGGGTGAGGCCGAGATAGGCGGCGAACTCGCGCGGTCCTGCGAAACTCGACACGTCTTGGACGCTTGCCGCCATCGCCGATGCGGTGATCGGGCCAACGCCCGGGATGCTCATCAATCGCCGCGTCGTTTCATCCTGCTGCGCGAGCTTGGCGATCGTCCGGTCAAGCCGAGCGATTGCTTCATCGAGGTTCCGCAATTGCACGACGAGCAGCGCCAGCGCCTCGCACACTTCAATGGGAATGGTTTCATCGCACGCCTCGATGCGATCAGCCAGTTCGCGGGCGTATTTCGGACCTTGCGGGGCGATCACCCCGACTTCGGCCAAATGTCCGCGCAGCCCGTTCAACAGTTGGGTCCGCTGGGAAACCAGCATCTCGCGCGCCTTATGGCGCATCAGCGTAGCCTGGTTCTCGAGCGAGCGCACGGCGACAAAACGCATCGAAGGTCGTGTCACCGCTTCGCAAATTGCTGCCGCGTCCGCGGCGTCGTTCTTCTGCCTCCGAACATAAGGCTTCACGTAAGCAGGCGGCATCATCCGGGCGTCATGACCCAGCTTGATCAGTTCGCGCGCCCATTGGTGTGACGAACCGCAGGCCTCGAGCCCGACAACGGACCGCGGAAGGGAGGCGAAGAACTCCAGCAACTTACTGCGTCTCACGGATTTGTTGACGACGACTCGACCTGATGCGTCGACGCAATGAACTTGAAAGACGTGTTTGGCCACGTCCAGCCCGACGGTCGTGACAGAAGAACAATCGGTGATAGACTTTCCCAAGGACGGCGCTCCTTCAGATGGGTTGCTTCAACGACAACCATCTTGGCACGGCTCGCCTTTGAGCCCGATGCCGGTGCGGGCGTCGTCCACACCATCAGCTTAACGAGTTGGGAGTGCGCAAACCGCTAAACGCTGGCCATGCTGACTTCCCGTGATCCTCTGTATCGCCGCCATCGCTTTCCGCCAGAAGTGATCAGCTATGCCGTTTGGCTCTATTTCCGGTTTCCCTTGAGCCTGCGGATGGTCGAGGAAATGCTGGCGGCGCGCGGGATTTGCGTAACGTACGAGACCGTGCGCCAATGGGGGAAGAAGTTCGGCAGGGCGTTCTCCGATCAGATCCGCCAGCGTGCGCCTGCTCGCGGCGACAAATGGCATATGGATGAGGTCGTCGTCTCGATCGCCGGCGAGCCACACTGGCTTTGGCGCGCCGTCGATCAGAATGGCTTCGTTCTCGACGTCTTGGTCCGGCGTCGAAGAGACAGTCGCGCTGCGCAGCGGCTCATGAGGAAGCTCCTGAAATCCGCCGTCACACCGCCGCGCGTCATGATCACCGACAAGCTCCGTTCATACGGCGCTGCAAGGGCGAAGATGGGCCTTTGCGTCGAACACCGCCAGCATAAAGGCCTGAACAATCGCGCGGAGAATTCTCATCAGCCGACACGGCGACGCGAACGGATCATGAAGCGTTTCAAATCAGCCCGGCAGGCGCAACAGTTTCTGTCGGTTCACGATCAAGTCGCAAACCTCTTCCACATCCCTTTCCCCGGATTCACCACTGCTGACTTTCGCCGCTCTTCGCGTGAGCAGGCCTTTGCAGTTTGGCGCGAGATCTCCAAGACGGGTGCTACGGCCTAACTCACTCTCAGAAAATAGCCTTCATCGGCCCCGCGTTCGCTCAACTTGACGATACCGACGTAATTCAGGCCGGCATCGACGCGATGGGCGCCTTTTGGCTTCACGAATACGCAGTTGCTCGCGTGCAGCAATGAGGTTGCGACCGACCAGTCCGGAACTGCTGGCGAGACTGTTGGGGAACCGGTCGTTGGCGGGGCGTCACGATTCATCCAAAACGCACCTTGGCCTAAGCTTGTCGGCCCACGAAAAATGGCGCGGGATTTGTTGCCGCAGATGTAAGGGCTGGCGACAAGCAATTGGGGTCCAGCCGGCTTCCAACGCCGACCCAAGTATGGTAAGTGCTATCGTCCCCAGGGGGTTTTCGCCGGGACAAGCTTCGGTGGGCTTTGAAGAAACATTGCTTTCGCGGGCCCTGTCTGAGGCGGTCCACTACTTTCCGGCAAGTCGAAGTCGCGACACCGTAGGAACTGCTGGAGTATACAAGACGCCGGAGAACTGCTGGGGGGTGTACAAATTGAGACAAAGTAACCCGTCAAGCGCCTCCAGTGCTGGAGATCAAATGTCGCCACGGCGGAGCCCGGCGGCATGATCCGTCGTCTCGACTGGTTTCCCATCAATCCGCTGATGCTGACGATCTGCGGATTCTCCTTCGTAATTCGGGTCATCTACCGCATCCACGCTGGAGAGCCAGACTTCTGGGTGAACGGGTATACCTTTTTCTATAAATTCGCCGAGAACATCGTTGCTGGCAAGGGGCTATGGCTCGAGGGATTCGGCTATGCAGCGCGCCCGCCCGTATATCCATGTTTCCTGGCGCTGGCCGCATGGGCGGGGGGGAGTTATCTGTGGGTCGTTTTGCCGCAAGCGTTGTTCGGCGCGACGACGGTGGCATTGGCTTATCTGATCGGAAAATGGCTATTCGGGGAGCGCGCCGCGCTCCTTTCGGCAGCGCTGACGGCCATCTATCCGTACTATGTCGTGCACGACACGGCACTTGAGGAAACGAGCCTCGTCACCATGTTGACAGGGATCAGCGTCTACGCGTTGCTGCGCGCGCAGGCGAGCGCGAACCCAATCGTCTGGGGCGGCGCTGGGGTCGCGCTCGCCGTCGACGCGCTTTGCCGATTGACGATGCTGCCGTATGCACTTGCGGCACTCGTCTGGATCGGGCTGTTCGGTGACGGTTCGTGGAAAATGCGCGCGCTGCGGGGCGGGGTCGGATTCCTCTGTCTTGCGGCGCTCGTAGGCGCCTGGGTCGCCCGGAACGATAATTTGCTCGGCCGACCCGTTCTCAGTACGGAGGCCGGCTATCAATTCTGGATAGCGCACAATGCACAGACCTTCTCACACTATCCCACGGAGAGCATCGATCTAAGCACCGCAACAGCCTATGAGGCGCTGAGTTGCGAGGAGAAGGAGACGCTTGACGCGCTGTCCACAGACGAGTTGGCGAAGAGCGACTGGTTCCTGCGTCGCGGCCTTAGCTACGTCCGTGCGCATCCCGGCGAGGCGGTTCGCGACGCGGCGCGCAAAGTTGCCGCCGGGTTTGACTGGCGGCTCAATCCGCTCCGATCACCTAGCGTTGAAGCCGTCTACGGCCTGTCCTACGTCCCGATCACGATCTTCGGGGTCTGGGGCATGACTATGAGCCGCGCGCGTTGGCGCGAACTTGGTGTAATCTACCTTCTGTTTACGTCGTTTGTCGTGGTGACAGCGCTATTTTGGGCTCATACCAACCACAGGACGCATCTCGACGTGTATCTGATCATGTTTTCAGCGACCGCGCTGACCCGACTCGCGGGCTCGGCCGCCAGCGGTCGCGACGCGCTTTTATGGGAGGCAAGCCGGAAACCAAGCGCCGGTCAGGGCGCGAGATTTTTGGGGAGCGACAATTCGTGAGCCCGAGTCGCTCGTCTGGACGGTGAAAAATATGGCGCGCATTACGCGGGATCGGCGGGCGTGCCTGCGCGCGAAAACTGCGGCCGGATGCGGCCAGCCACTGGACCGATCGCGCTGGGCGCGAGCGGGCGGCTGACGAAATGACGAAACAGTTCTGACGGGGCGTCCATGGGCTTTGTGATGGAGTTATGGGAGTTCCTGCGGGTGCGGAAAAAGTTCTGGCTGATTCCGGTGATCGTCATGATGGCCGTCTTCGGCGGCTTGGTCGTACTAAGCAATGGCTCGGCGATCGCGCCGTTTATCTACACCTTGTTCTAGGCCGGACGTTGTACGTACTTGGTATTTCTGCCTTTTACCACGACAGTGCGGCGGCAATCGTCGGCGATGGGCGGATCGTCGCCGCCGCTCAGGAGGAACGCTTCACTCGCAAGAAGAACGACACGGGGTTCCCGCGGCAAGCCATCCAGTATTGCTTGAAAGAAGCCGAGATAGGGTTCGGTGCAGTCGATTGTGTTGTCTTCTATGACAAGCCATTCCTCAAGTTCGAGCGCCTGCTCGAAACGTATCTGGCTTTCGCGCCGCGTGGTTTGAGTTCATTTCGCATCGCATTGCCGATCTGGATCAAGGAGAAGCTGTTCCAGAAGCGACTGCTGCGGCAAGAGCTCCAGCGCTTCGCCAGGAATTACGACTTCGACAACCGGCTGCTCTTTGCTGAGCATCACCAGAGCCATGCCGCCTCTGCGTTTTTCCCCTCGCCCTTCGAGGAGGCGGCGATCTTGACAATGGATGGCGTCGGCGAATGGGCAACGACATCGCTTGCGCTCGGGCGTGGCACATCGCTGCAAATGGTAAAGGAAATCCATTTCCCGCATTCGCTTGGTCTGCTGTACGCCGCCTTCACCGCCTATACGGGGTTCCGTGTGAACTCAGGCGAATACAAGATGATGGGGCTGGCGCCGTACGGCGAACCGCGTTACGCACAGACAATTTTGGACAATTTGATTGACGTGAAGCCAGACGGCAGCTTCCGGCTCGATCAAAGTTATTTCAACTATTGCACTGGGCTCAGCATGACGAGCTCGCGCTTCCATAAGCTTTTCGGCGGCGAACCACGCGACGAGAACAGCCCGCTGACGCAGCGCGAGATGGATCTCGCCTCCTCGATCCAGGCGGTGACTGATGAGGTCGTTCTCCGGCTCACGCGCTCCATTGCCCGCGAGACGGGCGTTAGGCACCTGTGCCTGGCTGGCGGCGTCGCGCTCAACTGCGTTACTAATGGAAAGATCGTCCGCGATGGCAGGTTCGACGGGTTTTGGGTGCAGCCGGCGGCCGGCGACGCCGGCGGCGCGCTCGGTGCGGCGCTGGCGGTCTACCACCTCCACCTCAACCAACCGCGCCTGCCGAACAATATGCTCGACGCTATGCAGGGCGCTTATCTCGGCCCGCATTTTACTCAAACCGATATCGAGCAGCGCCTTACGGCGTGCGGGGCGGTGTTTGATGTGATGGACGAAGAAAAGCTGATCGAGGCAACCGTCGATGCGCTGATCGAGGAAAAGGCGGTCGGCTGGCATCAGGGTCGAATGGAGTTCGGGCCTCGCGCCCTGGGCAACCGCTCGATACTCGGCGACCCGCGCAGCCGGACCATGCAGAAGACGTTGAACCTGCGCGTCAAATACCGCGAGAGCTTCCGACCTTTCGCGCCCTCGGTGCTTCACGAGGACGTCGCCGACTGGTTCGATTATGACGGCGACAGTCCCTATATGTTGGTGGTCGCAGATGTCGCCAGGAAACGGAGAACGCCGCTCAGCGACGCGGACGCGGCGCGAGTCGGCACAGACAAGGTTAACGCGGTGCGGTCGGAAATCCCCGCTGTCACCCATGTCGATTACTCGGCCCGGTTGCAGACCGTTCACCGGGAAACGAACCCTCGCTACCATGCGCTGATTTCGGCTTTTAAGGCCAAGACCGGCTGCCCCGTGCTGGTTAACACTAGCTTCAACGTGCGCGGCGAGCCGATCGCCTGCACGCCGGAGGATGCCTTCCGCTGTCTCATGGGCACCGAAATTGAGGTGTTGGTCGTCGGCGACTGTTTCCTGCGCAAGGAGCGGCAGGATCCGGCACTGAAGCTCGACTACCGTAATGTGTTTGACCCGGACTGATCAGCGCCCGAAGAACTCCGAACCAGCCGGAGAAGACGCGCCGTTACCGGCAAAGATAACCTTATGAGGCCTCATCGGTCATCGGCACCCCGCTCGACGGCTCGCGGGCGCGCCCGAGCGAGCCAGACGCGCTTGAAACCGGCGACTTCCCGAACCGTCACGCCCGGCTCGTCGGCGTTGCCGGCTCAACGCCACGACGAAAGCCCCGGAACCCGCGAGTTTCATTTTTGCGGCGGCGGTACGCCCGGAGTTCGCCGAGGCCGAGCATTCCGGTAGCGAGCAGCACCCAAGTCGAGGGTTCGGGGGTCGCCACTCGCGAGGACAGTGCGTCACTCGTGGGATCGATGGCCCCCGTGGAGGGATCGAATCCCGTGATCATCAGCCCAGGGACGTTGTCCGCGAAGCTGATGTCCTGCAGCATGCTCCCGCAGTTCAATTCGGCGCAGAATGCGCCGCCGCCAGTCAGTCCGAGGAACGTGTTGAGGTTCATGAGACCGTCGGCAATGAATTCCTGCGCGTTGGCGCCCGCCATGAAATCGAAGACGAACGTGGTATCGGAAATGCCGATCCTGAAGCTCGGGTCGAAGGATAGGGTCGTCTCCAGGAAGCCACCATCTCCACCGGGGTCGATCTCGAAGACGATCTTCCCCGCCCGTCTGCTCGTAGTCGCCGACGACTTGGAGCGAGCCGCCCGGCCCATCCCCGGCCGTCAGCGTCCCCCCGCTCACCGAGACATCGCCGACCAAAGAGCCGCCGCCGCGGAAAACGCCGTCACTGATGTCGATGCTAGCCGGATCGAGCACGCCGCCGTTCAGGAGCGTCGTCGTTCCGCCCGCCAATTGAGTGAACTTGCCGCCCGCGCCGGCCACATGCATCATGACCCCGTTGATCGTGAGATTGCCGCTGTTGGTCACGGCTCCGTTTACAAATACTAGGCCTGCGTCGGTCAGCTGAGCCGACGCCTGGATGACCAGCGTCGTGGATGTGAGCGAGCCCGTCACCGACAGCGTTCCGGTCGAGACGGTCGTTGTGCCGAAAAGCGAATTGCCCCCGAGCGACCAAGTCCCGGTGGCGTCGGCGGTCAGTGTGTTGAAATTAGCAAAATTGTTGTTGCCTGACCCTTGTCCTTGAAGGATTAAAGCATTGCTCGCGCCCGAAGCCGTACTCCCGTAGGCGTTCCCGTTGAGCGTGGAGCCTGATCGCAGGGTCAGGGTGTTGGCGCCCGGGCCCTCGAAAGCAACCGATGCGACCTTCCCGCCAATAGTTCCTGAATTCGTGACCTGACCAGAGCCACCTTTAATATAGACGCCCAGCGCGCCGCCGTTGATCGCGCCGCCCAGTTGGTTGGTGACCGAGCCGCCTGAGCCGAGACTGACCCCTACGCTGTTTGTCCCTGCGCCGCCGATGGTCCCGGAGTTCGTCACCAGGTTGGTCGGCGCGCTTCCGCCGCTGACATAGACGCCGAAGTTGGCGCCGCCGATTGTCCCGCCGCTCTGGTTGGTCACGCCGCCGCCGCCGACAAAGGCGAGGCCTCCAAAACCCGTCCCCATGATCGTGCCTGAGTTCGTCGCAGTTCCAGTGCCGCCGCCGACCAAGACGCCGATGCCGCCGCCGCCGATCGTTCCGGTATTGGTCATGGAGCCGCCGGTGTTGAGAGTGACTCCATTCCCAGAGGCGGCCGTGCCATAGATATGGCCAGCATTAATGACCGAGATCGTCCCCCCGGTGAGCGAAACGCCGCCTGCGACGCCCATAATCGTGCCGCCGCTCTGGTTGTTCACGCTCCCACCCGCGCCCAGGACGACCCCCACGCCGTTGGCCGCCTTGCCCCTGATGGTCCCGGAGTTCGTCACCAGGTTGGTCGCCGCGCTTCCGCCGCCAACATAAACGCCGAAGTTGGCGCCGCTGATTGACCCGCCGCTCTGGTTGTTCACGCTGCCGCCGCCGGCAAAGGAGAGGCCTCCGGCATTTGTCCCGGTGATCGCGCCTGAATTCGTTGCAGTTCCGGCGCCGCCGCCGCCGATGAAGACGCCGATACCGCCACCGGTGATCGTTCCGGTATTGGTTATGGAGCCGCCGGCGTTGAGAGCGACTCCATTCCCAGAGGCGGCCGTGCCGTAGATATGGCCTGCATTGACGACCGAGCTGGTACCTCCGGTGAGCGAAACGCCGGCTACAGCGCCGCTGATTGTGCCTCCGCTCTGGTTGTCGACCGTTCCTGCAGATTTGGAGCCGACACCAATGCCGGAAGCACTCGTCGCGTTGATCGTCGATGAGTTGGTGACCGTGCCGCCACCATTGTCCAGATAAACGCCCGCGCTGCCGCTCCCCGTGGCGTTGATCGTTCCCGTGTTGTTAAAGTCGCCCCCCTTGACCAAAATCACGCCGGCGCTGCTGTTGGCCGAGACCAGAAGCTTTCCCGAGTTCGTTACTGTTCCCCCATTCAGCGTGTAGATCGCCGAGTCCAGCACGCCCATGGTCGAAATCGTCCCCGAATTCGTCACTTTGCCGCCCTGCCCGAGGACGACTGCCGCCGTGTTGTACCCGGCGTTTGTGATCGTCCCGGCGTTGGTAATGGATCCCCCTCCTCCGACGTATGCGGTAACATTTGATAGCCCCGCTGTCGTCATGCTCAGGGTTCCGGCGGATTCGTCGTTGATAGAACCAGAGGTCAAGAAAACCGCCACCCCGCCTGACCTGATCGTCCCCGCGTTCGTCACTACGCCGCCGCCACCCCCGATCTCGACTCCAACATAGCCGCTGATCAACCCGCTGGTCTGGTTCGTCACCGAGCCACCGTTTGGAAGCCGGACGCCCGTGCCGTCAGCGCTTGCGCTGATCGCGCCCCAATTAATCACCGCGCTGCCCGATGACGGCAGATCGATTCCCCATTGTCCCTGAATGCTGCCGTAGTTGGAGACAGACCAACTCTTGCTGGGGACGCCATAGACCCCGGCGAGCGATGATGAATTGATTTGGGTCGCAGCGCCGAACGTGATCGGGTTCAATGCACCGAGCACGTACATCGAGGTCTGAACCGGGCTTACGGCGCCCGCGCCAGCGCGCGCCTCGCGCGGCAGGACGACCCCGAGCGCAAATCCGAGCGAAACCGTCGTTAGAGCCGTTCTGGACACGCTATTGAGAAGCGCTGATCCGCGTGCGACACCAACTCCGATTGGACAAGACCTAAAACGCATTCTGCTCCCTGCCCGCCTTGCAGATTCGCTGATTCGCGAAACGTTGTTTTGTGGCCGTCTTGTCTTGCTGCGATGATAGATGGGCCCCGGAACAAAGAAGACGGCGCGCCTAGAGAAGTCAAGATGGCAGATTAGGGGACCCCATTTTTATCTGTACAGGATGCAAGCGACGAATTTAAATCCCAGATACAACTATTAAATTGCATCATGTTTTCGTAAACCGGGCACAACTGGTGAGTTACAATCCGAGAAGTGTATACATACTTATGCTTGCCACAATATTATGCCGCGCGACCCGTGTCGCCGGGCATGGCCGAAAGGTATCGAAAGGTCTCGATTCGCGCCAAAAAACAGCGCCGGCCCGTCGTTCGCTTCGAGGTAGGACGAGTGCGGGAAACGGAGGAACAAGAGATTGAATACACCCGAAGCATGTGAGTCGCCTACGCGACGCCTCGAGCACGTCTCGCGCGCCAGCCTGTTTAACCTGGGCAGGCGCTTCTATTCCTGGACACGAGCAGAACCTTTGCTCGTCTTGCCAACCACGTCCAGTTCGCCTGCGCCGCACGCGAACTAGACGAGCAGCGTCTGCAGTTCACGCCGTGGGCCAGGGCGCGGATCGTCTACGAAGGAAGGCGAGCCTTGCGGTGTCGGCGCCGCTCGCTAGTCTGTCGATCATGATGTCCTTCAATGTGCTCGACTCGACCTCGGGTTGTCCTTGCGGCAGCGGGTTGGGCTATGTTCGCTGCTGTGGGCTCGATTGGACGGCGCAGTGGCCTGGGCCCGTGCCCGCGCCCGAACTCGGCCCTGCGCGGGTTGCCCTCGCGGCGGGAGACAAAGCAAAGGCCGAGCGGCAGCTCGTCAAGATTCTTGAGCGCTCGCCGAAGAATGTCGGCGCGCTCGCGCTGCTCTGCGAGCTTCGCGCAACGGAAGGTCGCGCCGCGGCGGCGGAGGCTCTGCTAGCCCGGATCGTGCGGCTCGATTCGAACAATCTCCCGGCGACGCAGGCGCTCGCGCTGTCGTTGTTCAACAGGGGCGCGCTGGCCGAGGCCGAGCATCATGCCCGCAACGCCGTGCGGATCGCCCCGATGGACGCGCAGTCGCACAATCTGATGGGCATGATTATGACCGAGGCCCACCGCCCGCAGGCCGGCGAGCACCATTACCGCTGGGCGATGAAGCTGATCGCATCGCCGAGCCCGATCCTCATCGCCAACCTCGCCTGGAACCTGAAGAACCAGGGGCGCATGGCGGAGTCGCGGGCGCTTTATGAGGAATCCGTGCGTCTCGACCGGACGATCTTCCAGACCCTCTACGGCTGGGCGCGGATGGAAGAGACCGACCGCAACTTCGCGCGGGCCGGCGAGCTGCTCGACGCTGCGGAGAAACTGTTGCCGGGAAACCCGAGCGTGCTGCTGCAACGCGCGATCTTGCACGGGCGCGTCAAGGACTACGACAAGGCGCTGGCTGCGCTCGACGAGATCGAACGGGGGCGCGAGGGGGGTGGCCTCGGGCCGGTCGAATGGAGCGAGAAGGGGCTTCTGCTAGACCGGATGGGCAGATACGCCGAGGCCTTCGCCGCCTTCACCGAAAGCAAACGGTTGCTGCGGGGGCTGACCGGTCAGAGCTATCTAGCAGAGGAGGCCCAAGCGCTGGCGCGGCGTCTGACCGGCTTTTTCATCGCCCCGAGGCTCAAAATCCTACCGCGCGCCAGCATCCGCTCCGACGTCGCCCAACCGATCTTCATCGTCGGCTTTCCCCGTTCCGGCACGACGATGATCGAACAGACGCTGAGCGCGCATCCGCTCGTCAGCGCCGGCGACGAGCTGCCAATCATCGGCGAATTGACCGCACTCATCCCGCGCATTCTCAGCAGCCCGCTTGCCTATCCGGAAGCGTTCGCCGAGCTTTGGCTCGGCGACCAGCTCGAGGGGCTCGACAACCTGCGCGACTATTATCTTCAGCGCGCCCGTCAGCTCGGCGCCATGCGCAAAGGCGCTCGCTGGTTCACCGATAAGATGCCGCTCAATGAGACACATCTCGGCCTGATGGGCCTCATTTTCCCGAAGGCGCCGATCATCCATCTCATCCGCCACCCGCTCGACGTCGTACTCTCGGTCTTCTCCAATCATCTGACGCACGGCTTCTACTGCGCTTACGATCTCACCAGCATCGCCCGTCACTACGTGCTGGTCATGGATCTGGTCGAGCATTACCGGCGTGAGATCACTTTGAAATACCTGGCGGTGCGCTATGAGGACGTCATCGACCGACAGGAGGAGAGCGTGCGTCACATTCTCACGTTCATCGGCGCGCCATACGATCGGGGGTGCCTCGATTTTCACGAGAACCGCCGCTATGCGCGCACCGCGAGCTACGCACAAGTGACCGAGAAGCTCTACGACCGTTCACGGAATCGATACCACGCCTATAAGGATCAGTTTCGGGCGGTCATTCCGATCCTGGAGCCGGTTTGCCAGCGGTTAGGTTATTCGATCGACACGGCTTAGCAACCGACGACGCGGTCAACCGCGCTGCCTTCATCGCAGCGGCTCGGACGCAGGGCACAGGCGCCGCCGCTGAAATCCCCCGCCGAGCTCAGAAGAGCGACAGTTGGCGGCCTCCGGCTGCACAGGACGCACGGCTGCGTAGCGACGTACCTGCAGGGCACCGTCAGCTTAACGGATCTTGAGCGTATGGTCGCGTAAGGCGAGCCATGCCGAACGCTCGTGAACCCCTCTATCGCCGCCATCGCTTCCCGCCGGAAGTCATCAGTTATGCGGTTTGGCTCTACTTCCGGTTTCCCCTGAGCCTGCGCATGGTCGAGGAGATATTGGCGGCCCGCGGGATTTGCGTGACCTACGAGACCGTGCGCCAGTGGGGAAAGAAGTTCGGCAAGGCGTTCGCTGATCAGATCCGCCAACGGGCTCCCGCTCGCGGCGACAAATGGCATCTGGACGAAGTCCTCGTCTCGATCGCGGGCGAGAAGCATTGGCTTTGGCGCGCTGTCGATCAGAATGGCTTTGTCCTCGACGTCCTGGTCCAGCGCCGCAGAGACGCCAGTGCGGCGCAGAGGCTCATGGCAAAGCTCCGAAGTCGGCAGCCACGCCGCCCCGCGTCATGATCACGGACAAGCTCCGTTCCTACGGCGCCGCGAGGGCGAAGATGAGCCTTGCCGTGGAGCATCGCCAGCACAAGGGCATGAACAATCGTAAGCCCCCGGCGAGGGCCGCCTGGACGGCTGGCTTGGGGGAGCGATAGTGCGGGGAAGAGTGGCACGACGATAGTGCCCATCAGCGATCATGGACACTATCGATGAAGTCGGGCCTGGTCGATCGAGCCTTGAACCCGAAGAGCGGGAGTTGGCGACGATTTTGGTCGAGCGATGAGAATCGGCGGATGGTTGCCGAGAGCATGGCGCCCGGGGCATCCGTGTCGAAGGTGGCCCAGCGCTACGGCGTCAACGCCAATCTGTTGTTCACCTGGCGGCGTCGAGAGGCGAGAAGCGCCGCGAGCGGTGGGTTGGAGCCGTTGAAGTTGTTGGCGGTGACGGTTGCGGACGAAGGGATGGCCGCCGCTCCGATTGCGCCATCGGCATCCGCCGGCCGGATGGAGATTGCGCTGGTCGGCGGCGAGCGGGTTGTTGTTGGCGCGGATGTGGACGCAGCCGCGCTCGCGCGTGTGGTCAAGGCGCTGTCGCGGCGATGATCCCGATCCCGGCGGGCGTTCGGGTGTGGCTGGCGACGGGCCACACCGACATGCGCAAGGGCTTCGACGGGCTCGCGCTGTTCGTCCAGGAGACGCTGAAGCGCGATCCGCATTGCGGCCATTTGTTTGTCTTCCGTGGTCGCAGGGGCGATCTGATCAAATGCCTTTGGAGCGATGGTCAGGGCCTGTGCCTGTTCGCCAAACGGCTCGAACGGGGACGGTTCCTGTGGCCGTCGACGGCCGACGGAACGGTGACGATCTCGTCGGCGCAGCTGGGCTATCTGCTGGAGGGCATCGATTGGCGAATGCCGCAGAAAACCTGGCGTCCGACGGCGGTCGGCTGATGATTTTTGCTTACAAGTCGGCGCGAATATGATTCCCTTCGGACGTGACGAACACGTTCGATTCTCTCCCCTCCAATCTCGTCGCCGCACATGGGCTGATCCTTGCCGAACGAGCGGCGCGGATCGTGATTGCAGCGCCGCAGTGCTGCTCCTGCTGCGGTTCGACGAAGCTTTCGAAGCTCGGCGAGGATGTCACCGAGACGCTCGAGGTCGTTCCTCGCCAGTGGAAAGTGATCCAGACGGTCCGCGAGCGCTTCTCCTGCCGACAATGCGAGACGATCGCGCAGCCGCCCGCGCCGTTCCATGTCACGCCGCGCGGCTTCGCTGGCCCGAGCCTTCTGGCGATGATCCTGTTCGAGAAGTTCGGCCAGCATCAGCCGCTGAACCGGCAAAGCGAGCGCTACGCCCGCGAGGGCGTCGAGCTGAGCCTGTCGACGCTCGCCGACCAGGTGGGCGCTTGCGCCGCGGCGCTGCGTCCGCTGCAGGCGCTGATCGAGGCTCACGTGCTTTCGGCCGAACGGCTGCACGGCGACGACACCACCGTGCCGATCCTGGCGAAAGGCCAAACGGAAACAGGCCGGGTTTGGGTGTATGTCCGCGACGATCGGCCGTTCGGCGGCAGGGATCCTTCGGCGGCGCTGTTCTACGCGTCGCGCGATCGGACGCGCGAACATCCCGAACGACATTTGGCCGACTGGGCCGGTCTTTCTGCAAGCCGACGCGTTTGAAGGCTACAACCGCCTCTATCTTCCCGACCGCAAGCCGGGCCCGATCGTCGAGGCGCTGTGCTGGAGCCATGCGCGCCGCAAGTTCTTCGAGCTGGCCGACATCGCCACGAACACGCGGCGTGGCAAGAAGGCGACGCCAATCTCGCCGATCGCCTTGGAGGCCGTCAAACGCATCGACGCGCTCTTCGACATCGAGCCCGACATCAATGGCTTTTCGGTCGAGAGGCGGTTGGCCGCGCGCCAGGAGAGGAGCGCCGCCCTGGTCGCCGCGCTCGAAGCCTGGATGCGCGCCGAGCGCGCCAAACCTCTCGTCATGCCGCGGTCGCCAAGGCGATGGACTACATGGTCACGCGCTGGGGAGCCTTCACCCGCTTCCTCAACGACGGCCGCATCTGCCTCACAAATAACGCGGCCGAGCGCGCCCTGCGCGGTTTGGCTCTGGGCAGGAAGTCGTGGGTGTTCGCCGGATCGGAGCGCGGGGCAGAGCGGACCGCCCTCATGTACACGCTCATCCAGACCGCCAAGCTCAACGACGTTGACCCGCAGGCCTGGCTCGCCGACGTGCTCGCCCGCATCGCCGACACTCCACAAACCCAGCTCGCCGAGCTGCGACCGTGGAAGTGGGGCTCCGAACGCTCCAACAAAAAGGTCGCATAACCGCGGCCTACGCCGGAGGGTTACCGCAAACCCCGCAATCGATGCACTCGTCAGGATGGATGACGAGCATGTTCTCGCCTTCATAGAAGCAGTCCACCGGACGCACTTCGACGCAATCCATAATCTTGCAACGAATGCAGTTCTCGTCGACGACGTAGGTCAATTAGCGTCCCTCCGGCACATCGCATTGTGGAATGCTTCCGCGAAGTCCCTCATGGGCGAGGCCAGCGTCGCACCGGTTATTTTGAAACGTAGCAGTCAATTGTGTTCAATCTAGCCTGCGGTTGGGCGCATTGTCCGCTGCCCTGCGCAAACGCTTGATTTGGCTCGAGTTGCTTCCGCCTCAGACATCCGAGGCGCCGGCGGCCGCTTTGGCGCGTCTCCGACGGGTCCTTGGAGCACGGTCTGACGCTCGGGCGGGACTTGCAGTTCGCTCAGGCCTGCCTTTTGTCGCGCCGATAGAGCCATAGGGCCGCGATCAGTCCCGCTCCGACGCATAGAAGCGCAACTGGCAGGCCCAACCTCTAGGCCCCGCCGCGATGCGAACCAGTCGCCGGCGGGCGTGCCTGCCGCACGTTCGGCGAGGACGATGCACCAGTAGCCGAGCATCGAAGTCGGGGCGAGAGCGCCTCTGACAAGGATTACGACGATAAGACCGACGCCGAGGGTGATCAGGGCCGGGAACATCCCGATCGTATGCGAGGTAAGATCGCCGAAGACGGTGCCAAAGACGCCTCCGAGGCCCATCGCAAGCCAGTAGCGCAGATCGATCAGCGGTGAGATTGCCCCAGCGAAAGGCGGAAGCGTAAAGAAACCAGCTATCAGCGTTGCCACGCCCGTCAGAAGGCTCGCTACGCCAAAGCTGAGCCCAAAATGTGGATGAGCCCATCTCCGACATTGGTCGCGCCGGCGCGCAGAAAGATAATCGCGAGCCAGTAAAAGGCTTCTGTCCCTGCCCCTTCAGGCAGTCGCCCCAGATCAGCAGCCCGGTGATTACAACCAACGTCCCGAATGAAAGCACGAGCCCAAGATGCAACCCCTCGGCCTAAAAATCGCCGAGCACCGTGCCAAAGGCGCTCGCGACAAACATCGCGAGCCAGAACGTCGGCGAAGGGTTGAGGGCGCGCGCCCAGAAGCCGAAAACGTTTGTCGGACCCGCCGTCCATGTCCGTTCCAATTCATGATCGAGTCTCGGCGGCTTGTTGGCAATGGACTGAATCGGACGCGGCTCCTCCGATTCCAGGAAGAGCGCGACGCATCGGAATTAGCACAGCGACGCACAATCCGGATTGTGTGTCCGCGCTAGAGGGAGCCAGTCGAACCTCCGCACCAATCCGATCCGAAATGGCTTTGACGATGGAAAGGCCCAAGCCTGATCCCAGCTGGTCGCCGCCCAGAGTGCGATAAAAAAGGATCGAAAACGCGATCGTACTCAGGTGCCGGAATACCAGGCCCGGTGTCCTTGACTGTAAGGACTATCGTGTCACCGGTGGTTGACACTGAGAGATCGACCCTCCCGCCATCCGGCGTGTAACGAATCGCGTTGTCGACCAGATTTCTAACCACGGTAGTCAGGTCCATCTCGCTTACCCACACCGATGCGTCTTGCTGGCCTTCGACGCCGATGTCGATTTGTTTCGCGGCCGCCAATGGCATAAGGTCTTCGAGGACCCGGCGATAAACCGCTTGAACGGAGATCGGTGATTTCGGCGTTTCGACAACGGACTGTGTCCTAGCAAATGTCAAAAGTTGATTCAGCAAATTCCGACCGCGATCGATACCCGTGCGTAGCACCCCCAATCTTTCCCGCGCGGCGTCTGACATCTCTGCTTCGGACACAAGCTCGGCTTGAAGGGACAATGCCGTCAAGGGTGTACGTAATTCATGCGCTGCGTCGGCGACGAACCGACGTTGAACCTCTATCGATCTGGCGACGCGGGCCAGCAGCCTGTTAAGGGCGACTACAAACGGGCGCACTTCAGAGGGGATGTGGCTCTCCTCCACCGGATGGAGTTCCTGCTCAGACCGCTGGTCGATTTCACGGGCCAATAAGGCGACGCGCTGATTTGAAACGCTTCATGATCCGTTCGCGTCGCCGTGTCGGCTGATGAGAGTTCTCCGCCCGATTGTTCATGCCCTTGTGCTGGCGATGCTCCACGGCAAGGCTCATCTTCGCCCTCGCGGCGCCGTAGGAACGGAGCTTGTCCGTGATCATGACGCGGGGCGGCGTGGCTGCCGACTTCGGAGCTTTGCCATGAGCCTCTGCGCCGCACTGGCGTCTCTGCGGCGCTGGACCAGGACGTCGAGGACAAAGCCATTCTGATCGACAGCGCGCCAAAGCCAATGCTTCTCGCCCGCGATCGAGACGAGGACTTCGTCCAGATGCCATTTGTCGCCGCGAGCGGGAGCCCGTTGGCGGATCTGATCAGCGAACGCCTTGCCGAACTTCTTTCCCCACTGGCGCACGGTCTCGTAGGTCACGCAAATCCCGCGGGCCGCCAATATCTCCTCGACCATGCGCAGGCTCAGGGGAAACCGGAAGTAGAGCCAAACCGCATAACTGATGACTTCCGGCGGGAAGCGATGGCGGCGATAGAGGGGTTCACGAGCGTTCGGCATGGCTCGCCCTACGCGACCATACGCTCAAGATCCGTTAAGCTGACGGTGCCGTCAAAGGTCTGGATCCGATGGTTGCACCATCACCCTCGTTCGGCCGAGGCGTGAGCGCGGCGACTATGGAAAGGGCGGTGCCAAGATCGTGCTGGCGCATGATCTCGCCTGCGCGGCGCGAGTCTCGCTCCGCCAGTGCGGCCATGATCAGCTCGTGTTCCCCCATCGCCTCCATCCAGCGGGCATGCGAGGCAAGCGCGGCGTAGCGCGCCCGCCGGGCCCGCGACATCAACGAGGCGTGGATAGCCTGCAGCGTCGCGTTGTTTGAAGCTTCGACAATGGCGAGATGAATTTCGTGGTTGAGCTTGAAGTAAGCCTGGCGTTCGCCCGCTGCGTGGTGGCGCGCCATGCGTTTGTGGGCGCGGTGAAGCTTGCCGAGGTCGCGTTCACTGATGCGTTCTGCGGCCAGTTCGCACGCGTGGCGCTCGATTCCCGCGATTGTCTCGAACAAGTCGAGAATGTCTTCGATCGACAGTTCGCTGACGCGAGCCCCGCGGCCGGGCAGGAGGTCGACGAGCCCTTCGGCGGCAAGGAGCTTGGTCGCCTCGCGGACCGGCGTGCGCGAGACCTGCAGAATTGTCGCAAGGTTAGCGTCATGCAGTCGCTCTCCCGATGCGATCTCCCCTTCGACGATCATGTCGCGCAACCGCTCAACAACAGTTTCATGGAGCTGTTTTGGTCGCGCGATAGCCGCGAGCGGCCGCCGTCCCGGCTGGGCGGTCAGGGCACGGGCGTCGAGATGATTCATGATTGTAGAGGCCCCTCTCGTTCGTGCTCCGACACCCTCGGCTGGCGCCCACAAAGTCGGCAGTTTTGCATTTTGTATGCAAAACATGACGCCAAATTAGCAGGGCCGTCAATACAGGATCAGCCGGTTCGCGTGGGATCGCAGTTGGCACAGCCGTTGCAAAGCGGGCGCCATTGCTGGGCCCGCCAGACCCAGCGTCGCAGTCTTCGCGCTCGAACACGCAAGGCTGCCGTGTCGCGCAGTAAGAGTGTACGACAGGAGATCGACCATGCGCCTGTGGAGCTATCTGAAACTGACCGTCGGCCAAGTCGCGCTCACCGCGCTCCTCATCGGGGGTGCAGCGGCCGCGGAGACGTCCGATCGCTTCCAGCCCGCGCCGCCGGAGCCAGGCACAGACATTCCCGCGGCGACCATCAAATTCGGCATGCGGCCTTACGCCGACAATACCTTCTACGTCATCGGGATGAAGAAGGGTTGGTTCCAGGACGTCGGGATCACCTTCGATCCCTCGCCTTACGGTCTTAAGGCGAACAACTCCAATGTGACGACGCTGCTGCTCAATGGGCAGCTCGACATCATCTCAGAATTTTGTCCGCTGATGCTGCCGACCTACAAGGACGCCAACAAGCTCAAGTGCATCGCCTTCACCGACAATTTTCTGGCGAACGCCATCCTAGCCAATCCGGCGCTGAAGCTAAAAGCCTTCAAAGAGTATATCGCCGAGGGCAAGAAATTTGATGAAGCCCTCAAGGCGACGCTGGCGCCGATGAAAGGCAAGACGCTGGTCGGCGCGCCGGAACTCAGCGACAGGGCGTTCGAAGAATATCTCAACAAGACGGGCGATGCAGGCTTCCGGCTTCAGGTGCTCGATGACGCGAAGTCGCTCGTGCTGGCCAAGGCAGGCCGAGAGGATTTCGTCAATCCGGAAGGCGCGCCAATCGTTTACACGCTACGCCAAGCCGGCTGGACCAATCTCGTCGACATCGGCGACCTGATCAAGAACGGACCCGGCGGCGTCGATTCGCCGATCGAACCGCTGATCGAAATCGTAGGAATTGGCGGCAATTCCGACTATCTCAACAGCCATCAGAACACCGTTCTGCGCTTCTTATCGGTCGTCTGGCGCATCATCGACGCCACCAAGAAGGATCCGTCGCTCTATGACCTGCAGGCCCCCTATCTGAACTCGATGGCCGGCACCAGCCTGGACGGCAAGGGCGTCGCCGACACGGTCGCAATCCTTCATCCCTTCACGACGTTCGACGACAACAAGCAATATTACGACGACAAGCAGAGCACGACCTACTACGCCAACGTCTGGAACGCAGTCATCAAGAACTTCGAAGAGCACAGCGTCATTCCCGCCGGCAGGGTTACGGCCGACGACGTCGTCTGGGGCGGGCCGATCTGGCGCCAGATGGTGGAGTACCGGACGAAGACGGACGAGATCCTGAAGAAACTCGCGGGAGCGACTCTAACGCCAGACAAGCAGAAACTCGCGGATCGGGCGAAGACCTTCTACGCCGACTACGACTTCCTCGACGCTTACAGGCTCGCGCTGGCCGCTTCGAGCTAATGGAGCCGCCGCGGTGAGCGGACGCATCGAGGCCGCGGCGACTGTGCCTCGCCGCAGCGACGCCTTGTTCTCGCATGACCCCCTCCGGGCCGTCTTGCGAACGCTTGCCGTCCTCGATCCGTTCCGGCTCGCCGGAGCGCTTCTGTTCATCGCGGTTTGGGAACTCGCCTCGCTCCTCGTCTCGCCAATCATCCTGCCGGGGCCGCTCTCCGTGCTCCGTCGCGCGGCGACGGATTTCTGGTCGGCGCCTGCCCTCTCCTACTATGGCGTCGAGGACCCGAGCCTCGCTGGCAATCTGGCGTATACGGCGGAGAACGTCGCGATTGCGGCTTTGATCGGCGCCGCGATCGGCGTGACGCTCGGCCTCTTGTCAGCCCGCGTCTGGTTCGTGCGCGCGGCGATGGACCCCATCATGATGACGGCCGGCACCGTCCCAATCCTGATCGCTGCGCCGTTCCTGCTGATATGGTTCGGCGTCGGGCGGGCAAGCGCGGTCAGTTTGGTCGCGTTCTACATTGTCGTCATCCTTTACGTCTCCGCTCAGCGGGCGGCGCTGAACCTCGACGCAATCTACGAGAGCTATGCGCTCACTCTGGGCGCGCATCGCGGACGGATGCTGCGGGACATCCTGATCCCGGGAACAATCCCGGAGATTTTGGCGGTTTCCGCATCGCGCTCGCAGGCTCGTGGGGGCTCGAGGCCGTTTCCGAACTGCTCGGCTCGCAATCCGGCATAGGCAAGGTGCTTGAAGTCCTTGCGGGCGCGACCGACCCTCAAGGGATCCTGGCCACGCTGCTCGTGCTCGGCTTCGCCGCTATCCTCACGGATGGCTTGGCGGCCACGGTGATCGCGCGGTTTGCGGCGTGGCGGTTCGCGGGATCTTGAGAGCAGAGGACGAGATGCCGACTGAAACCGGTCGCCGGATGATCGAACTCGTTCACCTCGGCCGCAACTATACGCGCGCGGACGGCGCGCGTGTGAACGCAGTCGACGACGTGTCGCTCATTGTGCCCGAGGGCGAATTCGTCTGCGTCATCGGCCCTTCTGGTTGCGGCAAGAGCACACTTCTGCAGATGATCGCAGGCCTTGTCGGACCCTCGTCTGGCGCGATCGTCGTCGATGGCAAGGAGATCGACGGACCGGGCCGCGAACGCGGAATGGTCTTCCAACGCGACAGCGTGTTCCCATGGATGCGCGTGATCGACAATGTCGAGTATGGTCTCAAGTGCCGGGGAGTCGCCGCCGGCGCGCGCCGTGATGTTGCGCGCGACTACCTCAAGCGCGTCGGCCTTTCACACGTGGAGCGCGCGTGGCCGCGCGAGCTTTCCGGCGGCATGCTGAAGCGCGTCGCCATTGCGGCCGTGTTCGCCAATGGCGGCGAGGTCCTTCTGCTCGATGAGCCGTTCGGCGCGCTCGACTACGTGACGCGGCGACAGTTGCAGGAGGTGCTCCTCGACCTCTGGGAAGAGCCGGGCCGCGCGGTTCCGACCGTGGTCTTCGTGACGCATGACGTCGACGAGGCGCTCTTGCTTGCGGACAGAATTGTCGCGATGCGAAACGGCGCGATCGTCGACGACATTCCCGTCCGAGCCGCACGCCCGTGCGACACGGACACCCTTCTTCTGCCGGACATGGTTGCGATCAAGCACGCGCTGCTTGGGCATCTCGGCCTGGCGCATGCGCCGCGCCCCGTTGCCGGCGAGAGAGGGGCCGCGTGACCTTCGTCTCGCGCCAGCAGCTCGTCTCGCTGTCGGTCTTCGCGGCGCTCGCGATCGGTTGGGAGATCCTCGCCTTCGTCTATACAGTCGAGGCACAGCCGGGCGAGCCGATGGTCGCCGGTTGGGGCACGCTGTTCACGCGCACTCTGCTCAGCCTCTCCGACTATTGGCAGGGGGGATTCGGCGTACCCGCCGTCGCCGATGGAGCCGCGCGCAGCTATCCCGCGGCCGTGCTCTCCATCATTTCCCACTCGCTTGCGACACTTGCTCGGCTGGCGAGCGGGCTCCTGCTTGGCGGCGTTCTTGGCCTCGCGCTTGGCCTTGCCGTTTCCTGGTCGCCGTGGAGCCGCAAACTCGTGCAGCTCCCGACGCAGTTCCTGCGCGCTCTGCCGCTGCTCGCAATGGTGCCGCTCTTCCAGCTTTGGTTCGGCACTTATTTTTTTGGACAGGTGCTGTTCGTCTCTTACGGCGTGGGCATGATCGTCTTCGCCGGCGTCGTCAATGCGGTGCGCAACGTTCCTCAGATTTACATCGACAACGCCCGGGTCCTCGGCGCCTCGCGATCCCATCTCTACCGAACCGTGATCTTGCCCGCGATCCTGCCCGCCATGCGCTCCGTCGTCTTGCTCAGTCTCGGCGCGGGCTGGGGGGCGGTTCTCGCGGCCGAATATCTCGGCGCTCAGTCGGGCCTCGGATATATCATCGTCTATGCGCAGCAGTTCGGTCTTCTGGACCGGATGTTCCTGATCGCGCTCCTGTTCATCCTCTACACGTCCGCGAGCTATTGGGCGATTGAGCGTCTGTTCACGCGCCTGCTGGCCTGGTCGCCCTCGACGCAAGTCGCCGATCAATGAAAGATCGGATCTCTCAGGAATTGGCGCTTTCGCTTGTCGAGGGCATGCGGGGCGGCCGCACGACCGCCGCCGCAATTATGCGCGCGCGTCTTGACCGGATCAAAGCGCTCGAACCCGACGTGCGGGCCTTCGCGCATTTCGACGCCGCCGCCGCTCTCAATGGAGCCGAGCGCGCCGACAAACAACGGGAATTGGGCGGTCCGCCAGGGCCACTGCAAGGTCTGCCGGTCGCGGTCAAGGACATCATCGACACGGCAGACTTCCCGACCGAGCATGGCGGAGAAATTTTCCTCGGCCGACAACCGGAGCACGATGCGACGATCGTGAAAAGGTTGCGCGCAGCCGGCGCGATCGTGATCGGCAAGACCGTCACGTCGCAATATGCGCTCTTCGTTCCAGGGCCCACACGCAATCCGCGCGATCTCACGCGGACGCCGGGAGGCTCGTCGAGCGGATCGGCGGCGGCGGTCGCCGCCGGATTCGTTCCCGTCGCTTTGGGAACGCAGACCAACGGGTCGGTTATCCGGCCCGCTTCCTATTGCGGAATCGTCGGATTCAAGCCCAGCCTCGGCGTCCTGCCCCGCACCGGGGTCTTGCGTCACGCGGCGCTGATCGATCATCCGGGCGTTTTTGCAGGAAGCGTTGCGGACGCCACCCTTGTCGTCGACACGATCGCCGGCGAGGATCCGGAAGAATCCTTCTCGCGAAACCTGCCCGCGGCGTTGCTCGACGCCGCACTCGACCGCGACAAAGCGCCCCGCCTCGCGTTTGCCCTCGGTCCGTTCGAATCGCGCGCCGAGCCGGCCACCGGCGAAGCGCTCCGCGAGTTCCTCGCGCGCTTGCCCTTGCGAATTGACGCGATCGAGCTCGGTCCGGAATTCGCCGTAGCGGAGGCGACCTTGCGCGCGCTCATGTGCGCAGGCGTCGCCGAGTTCCTGGGGCCCGACATCGACGCCGCCGCAGATCGGGTTCCGGAGTTCGTCGTGCGGCTGGTTAAGGAAGGCCGCGCTCTGTCGGCCGTGGATCTGCTCGCCGCCTGGACCCGTCGCGACAGGCTTCGCAGCGAACTCATCGCGCGCATGTCGGACTACGACGCGGTGCTCACCTTTGCATCGACCGGCCCGGCGCCGCCTGCTTCCGAGGGGACAGGCGATCCGATCTTCGCAACATTGTGGACGCTGATCGGCGCGCCCGCCTATAGCCTGCCGCTCCTTCACAGCGCCCACGGTCTGCCAATCGGCGTCCAGGCGATCGGCGCGCCGGGCCGCGACGTTGAGCTCACGTCCGCCGCTGCCTGGCTTATGCGAGCGGCGGCGGACTTAAAGGCTGGATCCTAGATGCGTATCCTTATCGTCAACCCGAACACGACTGAGGCGGTCACCTCTCTCATGCTCGACGCGGGCCGCGCATCGGCGTCGCCCGGAGTTGAAGTCCGCGCGATCACGGCGCCGCGGGTCTCCCCTACATCACGAGCCGCGCCGAGGCGCAGATCGGTGGGGCGATCGCTCTGGAAATGTTGGCGGAGGCGCGAGGCGAATACGATGCTGCGATTATCGCCGCCTTCGGCGATCCGGGCCTGTTTGGCGCCCGCGAGTTGTTTGAGGTTCCCGTGATCGGCATATCGGAAGCCGCCATGCTGACGGCGTGCATGCTCGGCGGGCGGTTTCTCATCGTCACCTTCGCCAGCCTGCTCTGCGGCTGGTTTCGCGACTGCGTCGCCATGCACCGACTTGAGGATCGCTGCGCCGGCGTCGTTGCACTGGACCGCGGCTTCGGCTCACTGGAGGACGTTCGTGAGACGAATTGGGAGGCATTGGTGAAGCTGGCCAATGCGGCCATCGTCGAGCGCGAGGCCGACGTCGCGATCCTGGCCGGCGCGCCATTGGCTGGACTCGCGTCTCGGGCGCGCGATCTCATCCACGTTCCGGTCATCGACCCCATCGTCGCCGCCGTGAAACAGGCGGAGGCGCTTGTCGGCCTCGGAACAATCAAAGCCTCGTGCGGAAGTTTCAAACGCCCTGCGCCGAAGGCCTCCTCCGGATTGTCTGTGAAGTTGGCGGCCTATCTGGCGCACGCTCCGTGACCGGGAGCGGAGACGTCGGCGCCGTATCCTTGGGCGGCCGGCGATATGCGGTGCAGCGTCACTTCGGTCGCATGCCGTCCGATCTCTTGCCGGCTCGCGTTAGCCAAGTCGCCGTAGAATCGTCTGGGCGGGTCCATGTCCTCCGCCGCGGAGAGCCGCCTGTCATCGTTTACGAACCGGATGGAGCCTTCGTCCGATCTTATGGCGCGGGCGACATCTTCGATTCGCATGGGATCTCGATCGACGCCTGGGATCGGGTGTGGATCGCCGATCGCGACGCCCATCAGATTGTCGTCTTCGATCTCTCCGGCCGAACGATCCTGCGCATCGGCGACCGCCATCGCCCGAAATGGGAGGCGCCGTTCAATCATCCAACGCGCGCCGCCGTGGCGCTCGATGGCGCGGTCTTTGTCGCCGACGGATACGGTAATGCGCGCGTCCATGAATTCTCAGCCGAGGGAGACTGGCGGTCGAGCTTCGGCGAGATCGGCGCCGGGCCGCGGCAGTTCATGACGCCGCATTCCGTGATCGTGAACCGTGAGCAGAGGCTCCTGGTATGCGACCGCGAGAACGACCGGGTGCAGGTTTTCACGCGCGACGGGCAATGGCTGGCCGACTGGAAAGGTCTGTGTCGACCGATGGACCTGTGCGAACGCGACGACGGAGTGATCTTGGTCACCGATCAGGTTCCGAGCGTCACGGCCTTCGCGCCGGACGGCGCTCGCATCGATAGAGGCCGTCCGTCGTTAAACGGGGCTCACGGCGTCGCTCTTGGACGGACGGGCGAGATTTATTTGGCCGAGATCGAGCCTTCCTCAGTGACGAAACTCACTCCGGCTTGAGTGAGTTGGCCAGTCCGTAGCGTCGTGAATGACCGCTCTTTGCGCATTCCTGCCGTCCCGCACCGAACAGGAAGCTTCGGCTCAGATGGCGAGACGATAGTGCCGGATCGCGTTGGCGGCGAAGAGCTTGTCGCGCTCCTTGGCGGTGAAGGACTTCGCGATCGAGAAGAACGCCTCCCACACCGCGCGCATCGTGCTGAAGGCGCCGTCGGTTGGGAAGTTGGACGCGAACATGCAGCGGTCGATGCCGAAGATGTCGATCGCTTCGAGGACGTAGGGACGGATCAATTCCTCGGTCCATTTCGGCACCGTGTTGCCGAGACCCGATACCTTGCACACGACATTCGGCACGGCCGCAAGCGCGCGCATGCCCTCTCGCCAGACCGCGAGACCCTCGGGCGTGTGGTCATACGGCATGCCCGTGTGCTCGACATAGACGGTGACGCCCGGGTTCGCGTTCGCGAGCTTCGCCATCGGTTTCATATGGTTCGGGAACGCCATGTAGTCGAAGCCAAGGCCATAGCGCGCGAGCTTGTGGAAGTTGGCGACAAACTTAGGATTGTCGAAATAATCCTGGCTGCGGACCCATCCGGGCTTGGCCTTGTAGCCCTGGCTCTCCCACCAATCGCCATGCGGACCGGGCAGGTAATTGACGATGTGCCGGATCGAGCGCGCGCTGCGATCGGCGGCATGACCCTCGAGCTCCCTTTCCACGTCATCCGATGAAAGATCGGCCTCGCCGACGATTCCCTTCAGGAGGCCGTGGTCGCTCCCATCATTGGCGAGGCTGCGAACCCATCGCGTCTCGCCGACCCGATCTTTCGGGTCCCAATGCGCCTCGATATGAACGACGCCGACCACGTTGTAGCCGGCGGCGTCCTCAAGGTAATGATCAGGCAGATAGTCGCGGCCGTGATCGTGCTTATAGGGATTGTCCGTGCGGAACCAGTGAATGTGGGCGTCGACGATACGTTGCGGATTGACCAGCGCCATGAACCGCTTTCCTCCCGCGCCCGACTCTCCGGCCCAAGTCGTTAAAATTCGCTAACTTGCCCGTTTCATCGATAATACGCCACGCTTGACCAAAATCGACATAAATCGACAAATGTCAATCGAGCGCCACCCATGGGCAGCGTCGGTCGCCGCGCGCGCCGCCGCCCGCGGCCCTCGCGCCAAATAAATCCAAGCAAATCCAAATAAAACCAAGCAAAAAAGCTTGGATTTCCTTTGGATTCCTTTGGCCGATTCTCGACTTTTCAATGGCTTACGGCGAATCCAAATAAAAATTTCTCTTCCTTAGCTTCAGGCTGGCGAAACCCGTTGTTCTCCTCTACCTCGCTCCGGCTTGGTGCGGCGATTGGGAACATCATACTATGGACTTCGGCTATTGACAAGAGAAGCCCGCTTGTCGCCTCGCGTCAGGATGTGTCCAGCTCACAGAGAGGAATTTCGAATTCCCATGCGGCAATACAGCTGAATTTTGTCGTCATGTCGCCAGGAAATGGATCATTATCGGTAACTCCCGCCCCGATCCGCCAAGGTCGAGTTCACTGGGCCTGACCAACTCCAGGCCGCCGAGACAGGAAAAGAATGGGCCGCGTCACCCTGACCTTCGACAATGGCCCGCATGAGAAGATCACGCCGGAAGTGCTGGAGATACTCGCGCGCCATGCCGTGAAAGCGAGTTTCTTCGTCATCGGCGCAAAACTGCGGAAGCCCGAGCTTCGCCGTCAGGCCGAAAGGGCGCACGACGCCGGGCACTGGATCGGCAATCACTCGATGACGCATACGATCCCGCTCGGCGAGGACCGCCGACCTGACGCGCCTGAACGGGAAATCGGGGCCGCGCAGAGCCTTATCGGCCCCCTCTCCCATGCCGACCGTTTCTTTCGCCCGTTTGGCGGCGGCGGCCATCTCGATCGCCGATTGCTTAGCCGCGCCGCCCGCGACTGCCTCATCCGGCAGAAGTTTACCTGCGTGCTGTGGAACGTGATCCCGCGCGATTGGGACGATCCTGAGGGTTGGGTGGAGCGCGCGCTTCAGGGCTGCGCCAATGAAGAGGAAGCGCTGGTCGTCCTGCACGACCATCTACCGGCCGCCGTGGCGAAACTCGACATGTTCATTCGCCGGCTGCAGGACGCGGGACATGCGATCGTGCAGGAGTTTCCAGCGGCTTGCGTTCCGATTCTGCGCGGCGCCGTTGTCCGGGATCTCGCGCCGTTCCTATCGAATGTCTGACCAAAACGTATTTCGAAGGGGCAAGCTCATCCCCTCACTTCACGCCGGCGAGGGCTCGCTTTTTCGCGCCAACGGCGCTGTCCGAACCCAGCAAAGTCGCCGTCCGCCGATAGTGAGCGCACAAAAGCTCAACGGAACGTTCGACCTCACGCGCCAGCGCCGCGGCGGTGATCTCTCGATGCTCGGCCGCGCGCGCCGCATGCGCGCTCTTGTCCAGCCGTACATGCGACAACAACCGGTAACGGGTCGCGTGGTCGTAAAGCTGCGAACAGATGTCCTGAACCACCTTGTTGTTGCAGCCGGAGATCAGCGCCAGGTGGTAACGCTTATGAAGACGCTCGAATTCCGGATTGGGAATGCCCTGATCCTCGTCGAGAAGCTGGTATGCCTTGTCGAGGTCATATCCCGCGATCAGGACCCCATATTCCCAGTTGGGGCCGCCGCTTACGATGGCTTCCCGCAGCGCTAGGCTCTCGATCCAGCATCGGGCGTTCAAAAGATCGGAATAGCCCGCGACGTCCGCCTGCGCGACCCGAAAGCCACGGTTCTCCGTGCGCGTGGCGAAACCGTCTGCTGTCAGCTTGCTCAGCGCCTCGCGCAAGGGGCTCGAGCCGGTGTTGTACCGCAGCCTAAGGTCGCGGATCTTCAATTTCTCGTCGGGCAGCAGTTTCCCATTGATGATGTCGTCGCGAATGTTCTGGTAAGGGGCCTGAGCCGTCGAACTGCTGAAGCTCAGTTCCGGAATCTCCAGGTTCATGGAATCATCATGGGGTTGGGACGCTCCAATAACGCCGCCGCCGTGCACTCGACCCGTTTGGTCGACATAATCGCTTTACCTCCCATTTTTATCGGTGTAAACGCGCCCAACGCTTGGTTCAATGGCCCAAGCCGTCTTTTCCGTGACAGGAACGCACATGGATCTCGATCTCTCGGGCAAAGTCGCCCTGGTCACGGGGTCGACCGCGGGCATCGGCTTGGCGATCGCGACGGGATTGGCGGAAGCGGGCGCGCATGTCTGGGTCAATGGCCGCACTTCCGAGCGCGTCGACGGCGCCATCGCCCGCATCAGGTCCTCGCTTCCCGGCGCCGCGGTTTCGCCCGCGCCGGGGGATCTCGCGACCGCGGAAGGCGCCGAGACGGTGACCCGGACGGTCCCCTCGGTCGACATCCTGGTCAATAATCTCGGCGCCGTGAATACGCGCAAAAGCTTCGTTGACCTCACGGACGACGAATGGCGCGAGATGTTCGAGATCAATGTGTTGAGCGGCGTACGCGTCACGCGCGCCTATCTGCCGCAAATGAGCGAGCGCGGCTGGGGCCGCATCGTATTTGTGTCGAGCGAGTTGGCGCTGCAGATCCCGGTCGAGATGATCCATTACGGGGTCAGCAAGGCAGCCAATATCGTGGTGGCGCGGGGAATTGCCGAAACGCTCGTCGGCTCCAACGTCACCGTGAACTCGGTCATCCCCGGCCCGACGCTGGCGCAGGGTCTGACGAAACGCATTGCCGAATCCGGCAAAAGCGAAGCTGAGTATGCGGAGGAATTCTTTCGCACCGTGCGTCCGACCTCGCTCAACCGGCGCTTTGCATCGACCGAGGAAGTCGCCAACCTCGTCGTCTATTTGTGCAGTCCCGCCGCCTCCGGCACGCATGGGGCGGCGCTGCGGGTCGAAGGCGGCATCCTCAAGAACGCATTCTGAGGCGAGCTCGGCGGGTCAGGAGCCGGTGACTTCGCGACGCACGATCGCGGCGCCCGCCACCATCGCCTTGAGCTTGCCGAAGGCGACGTCGCGGGGCAGATATTTCATGCCGCAATCCGGCGCGACCACGAGGCGCTCAACTGGAACATGCGCGAGGCCGCGACGAATGCGTTCGGCGACGAGTTCCGGCGTTTCGACCTCATGGGTCCCGAGATCGAGCACGCCGAGAATGATCGTCTTGCTCGGCAGTTTCTCCAGAACCGCGCAATCGAGCTTCGACTGCGCCGTCTCGATCGAAACCTGCTTGACCGACGAGTTCTCGAGCTCCGCCAGAAATGAATAGCCGTCCGGCCGCCCTTTGACCAAGGCGCCGTAGCCAAAGCAAATGTGCAAGGCGGTCTGGCCGGTGACGCCGTCGAGCGCGCGATTGATCACCTCGACGCCGTACTGGCGCGCCTTGTCGGCGCTTGATTGCATGTAAGGCTCGTCGATCTGGACGATGTCGGCGCCGGCGGCAAAGAGGTCCTTGATTTCCTCGTTCAGCGCGGCCGCGTAGCCCATCGCCATCGCTTTCTCATCCTTATAGAAATCGTCCTGCGCCTGCTGCGCCATCGTGAAGGCGCCGGGGACGGTGATTTTGATCTTGTGGGTGGTATTGGCGCGCAGAAACGCCACGTCGCCCACTTCAACGGCGTGTTTGCGCCGGATCGGCCCCGCGACCCGCGGAACCGTGCTGGGCTTGCCGGTGCGATCAAGGCGCGTCCCCGGATTTTCGATATCGACGCCTTCGAGCGCGGTCGCGAAGCGATTGGAATAGCTCTCCCGTCGCATCTCGCCGTCGGTCAAGATATCGACTCCGGCCATTTCCTGGTCCCGGATCGCCAGAAGCGTCGCGTCGTTCTGAGCCTGATCCAGCCATTCGTCGCCGACCCGCCAGAGCTCCTGCGCCCGGACTTGGGTACGTATTTGCCGAGCTTGCCGCGGTCGATCAGCCAATCGGGTTGGGGATAGCTGCCGACGAGCGTTGTCGGGAGAATTGTGTTCATTCAGTCGCCTCCGTGGCTTTTATCTAACTTGTGTCGATGCAATCGGGCAAGCGAGGCGTAATATCGATCATTTTTATCTTTGGCTGCCGCCTGCCGACGAAAACCTCGCCGCTCCCGGACTCATTCGGGGTGTGGTCCAAGCGCGAACACCTCGGAATGTCGCGTTGACTGCCGAACAAAGGGCTGCCACACTCCATTTTGTCGAGAAAAATTGTCCGGGGCGGTTCGCCATGGTGAGGAGAAGGCGGAAGACACCGCCGCGGCGCTGGACGCCTGGGCTTGGAGCGGAAGCTCGATGTCGCCGGGCGATGGAGCCAGGGCCCCGATCCAGGCGGCCCCGCTGATGGCCATTGCCGTAGAAGGCGTCGTCAAATCCTTTGCCGGCGTCCGCGTCCTCGACAATGTCGCGGTCTCCGTCGCGGACGGCGAGATCCATGCGCTGCTCGGCGCGAACGGCAGCGGAAAGTCGACCTTCGCCAGGATCTTGAGCGGCGTCTACCGGCCCGACCGCGCCTCCATCACGATCAAGGACCGCACCATCCCCGCGATCCTCTCGCCGCAGCATGCGGCCGAACTCGGGATCGCCATTGTCCACCAGGAGGCGCCGCTGATCGACAATGCCAGCGTCGCCGAATGCATCGCTCTCTATCGCGGCTATCCGACCCGCTCCGGCCTCGTCCAATGGGGCCGGCTTCACCGCGAAATCGGCGCGATGTTCGAACGCTCCGGCATCCGCATCGATCCTCGCATGCTCGCGGGCCGTTTGACGCCGGCCGAGCGGGCGCTGGTGTCTCTCGTCATCGCACTCGACCGTGCGCCAAGCGAGCTCACGCTTCTTATCCTCGACGAGGTGACGGCGTCGCTGCCGCGCGACGAGGCCGCGCCCTATCTCGAGAAAATCGCGGCGCTCGCACAATCGGGAGTGAGCGTGCTGATGGTGACGCATCGGCTGGCCGAAGTGAGGAGCAAAGCCTCCCGCATGACCGTGCTGAGAGACGGCAAGGTTGCTTACGTCGGAAGGCCCGCCGAAGCGGACGACGACGCAATCATCGCCATGATGGTTGGCTCTTCGGAAGTCGAACGCGCCGCCGCGCCCCCACGAACGTCAGTGCTCGGCGGTTTCTGGTCGGACTTCCGCGTCGGAGGTCAAGCGACTCGTGGAGCGAACGAACCGCTCATGGAGGTTGAGGGCCTCGCGGGCGAACAGCTCGCCGATGTCAGCTTCGCCCTGCATGTCGGGGAAATTCTGGGCCTCGCCGGTCTCAAGGAGGCCGGGATCGGCGAGCTGCCGCTGATCCTCGGCGGAGCGCGGCCCCGGCGGGCAGGCCGCATTTCCGTCGCTGGCCGCGAGCTTGCGGCGAGTGGCGGCCCAGGCGCGTCCATGGCGGCCGGGATCGTGCTGTTGCCAGGGGACCGCGCGCATGACGGCGGCGTGCGCACGCTCTCGCTCGGCGAGAACATCATGCTGCCGGCCTTCGACCGCTACTGGGGGCGGAACGACCGCGAGCGATCGGTGGTGGACCGCCTCATCGCCGATTTCGATGTGCGTCCGCCGCGGCCTCAAGCGCTGTTCGGGACGCTGAGCGGCGGCAACCAGCAGAAGGCGCTGCTGGCGAAGTGGCTGCATCTGCGTCCAGCGGTGCTGGTGCTCGACGATCCGACATCCGGCGTGGATCCGGGGGCGCGGCAGACGATCTTCGAGCTCCTGCGCGACGCGGCGAACGAGGGCCTCGGCATTCTGTTCTTCTCGACCGAGCCCGAGCAGCTTGCGTCGATGTGTTCGCGCGTACTCATTCTGAGAGACGGCGTGATCGCCGGGTCGCTCACGGGCGCCGAACTCAGTCATCAGGCGATCAGTCGTTGGTGCTACGCATGAATACGGCGACCACACGGACCGAATCCCCGAGAGGCGCGGCGTTCGAAACGCCGAAAGCGGGACCCATGCGCCGCTTCGTCGATATGGTGCTCGTTCGCTATGCGAGCGTCGCGCTGCTTCTGGCGCTGATCGTCGTGTTTTCGATTCTGAGCCCGCAGTTCCTCACCAACAGGAATTGGCAGAACCTCCTCGTCGTCCAGTCCGTCGTGACCTGCATGTGTTTCGCGGCGACCATGCCGCTGATCGTCGGCGAATTCGACCTTTCGCTTGGATCGATGATCGGCTTCTTAGCGATGTTCGGCGCCTTTCTCGGCGAGCAGGGATTTACGGCGGCGGTCGTCATTCCCGGCATGCTGATCGCAGGCGTCCTGGTCGGACTTATCAATGGGCTCTTGACCGTCAAGCTGCACATCAGTTCGTTCATTGCGACGCTCGGAACGGGCATCGTGCTCAGCGGCGTCACGCTCGGCATCAGCAATGGGCAGGTCCTTTTCTCAGGGATCCCGAAGCTCCTCACCACGATCGGACAGGGTCGATGGCTCGGACTTGGCGTCTCCGTATGGCTGACGCTCGGGCTCGCCCTGATCATGTTCGTCGTGCTCGAGCACACGCCGTTCGGAAGACGCCTCTATGCCATCGGCGGATCGGAGCGCGTTGCGTTCCTGGCCGGCGTCCCGACCGGCAAGATGAAGATCACCGCCTTCGCGGTCGCGGGTCTGCTCGTCGGCGTTGGGTCGATCTTCGCCCTCGGCCAGACGGGCGCCGGAAATCCGTCCTTCGGACCCGAACTTCTGCTGCCAGCCTATGCGGCCGCCTTCCTGAGCGTCACGACCTATCGGCCCGGCTATTACAATGTCCCCGGGATTGTGGTCGCGATCATCCTGCTGGCTGTCGGCTTCAACGGCATGAACCTGCTCGGCGCGCCCTTCTGGGCCCAGCCGATCTTCAATGGCGCCGTGCTCCTCCTTGCGGTCGTCACCGCCCGGGCAGAAAGCCGCCAAATCAAGAACTGAACGGCGCTCACGCTTCCCTTCCGCGAGCGCGCTGGAATCGACATTCGACCGGCTCCGCTGCGGGTGGCTGCAGCACGACGGCGGGGAGGCTGTGTCCCCGATTCCGGACGTCGCCCGAGGGGCGCAAATTTAGAATTTCGCCAAACCAGACGCGCTACGAAGAAAATCGACAACCAAGCCGGCGGTCGTTGACACTCATACATTTGGCTGTCACGCTCAATTTTATCGAGAGAAAAGTTTGGAGGAGCGCTGTGAGGGTTGGTGAGCAGGAGTCCATAGTCCGCCGCGCTGGCCTTGGTCTGCCGCGGCGCGCGCTGCTAGCCGCGTTGATGGTCTCGGCCCTGTGGTGCGGGTTGGGCATTGCGCGTGCTGACGACAGCTGGCCCGGGCCGACGGTTCCGGCCAAGGCGCCGAAAGGCCTCAAGGTCGGCGTCGTCGCCTGCGGCGCGCAATTCCGCGGCTGCTACGCCCCCGCGCTCGCCGCCGCTGAAGCGGCGAAGGCGCTCGGATGGACGGTCACCGTTTATGACGGCGCGGGCACGCAGGAAAAACAAAACGGCGGAATTCTCGACGCCCTGTCTTCGGGCGCCAATCTCATCCTGACGGCGGCGCTCGATCCGGACCTCATTCAGCTCGGCCTCTCAAAGGCGAAAGAGGCGGGCGTGCCCGTTCTGTCCGCCTCGGCCGGCACCGACACGCCCAACCCAGTGATCACCCCGAAAGGCGGCGGCCTCAAATATGTGACCGACGTCGGCACCGACTTCCCGGCCGCTGGACGTGGCCTCGGCGAGTTCGCGGTCAAGGATTCCGGCGGCAAGGCCAATGTCGTCGTCTACGAAGACGATGAATATCCCTCTTCGGTCGCAAGCCTGAGGGGATTTGTGGACGTCATCAAGACGTGCCCAGGCTGCAAGGTGTCGGACATCGTGAAGATGACCGCGTCACAGGTCGGTTCCGTCGGTCAGATGGTTGTCGGCTATCTTCAGACCCATCCTGATGTCGACTGGGTCTATGCGCCTTACGACCCTGCCGCCGCTGTCATGGTGAACGCGATCGTCCAGGCCGGATTGCAGGACAAGGTGAAGCTGGTCAGCATCGTCGGCTCGGCGCAGAACATCGAGTTCATTCGCCAGGGTCGCGTTCAAGTCGCGGACGCCGCGTTCGACAATTTCTATATGGGCTGGGCCCAGGTCGATCAGGCCATTCGCGTTCTCAACAAGC
This sequence comes from uncultured Alphaproteobacteria bacterium, assembly GCA_963707355.1. Classification (GTDB taxonomy): domain Bacteria; phylum Pseudomonadota; class Alphaproteobacteria; order Rhizobiales; family Beijerinckiaceae; genus Roseiarcus. The sequence continues at coordinate 49,804 of CAVPPX010000054.1, forward strand.
AGCCCCTGATCGAACCGAATGGCGAAGGCACGCCCTTCGCGATCATCACCAAGGACAATCTGCCCCCGCCTGGCGGCGAGTTCGGAACCAAGGTCGATTACCGCTCGAAGTTCCTGAGTTTGTGGAAATAGCCGGATTGGTCGAGGCGGGCTGCGTCGTGAAACACGGCGCGGCCGCAGGGGCTCTACGCCAATCCATCAGCGCGCACGTTGGATAGTTCGGCTAGCCAGGAAAGGCGGCTCGGGCTCGCCAGTGCTGAACTTGGCGCCTGCGCCAAAGCGAAGTCCGCACATTGTCGGGATGCGTGGCTGACGACGCCAGTGTGCTCGAATTGGTCGGCGCTGGAGGATGGACCCACGCGCGCCGCGACGACTGTGTGGCAATTACGCCGCGAGCAGGAAAGTTATCGCGACACGCGGACGAGGCGCGCCCCAAGGGTGGACTGGGCGGCGGAAGCTGGGGTTAAACTAGGCCTTCTACTTTCACAGACTTATGGACATCGCGAGTTCTTGAAATAGTTCGCGCATTGTACATGCGTAGTCGTGACTCAGCCATGTAGTCGAGAAAAGCATGCGTCGAAGACGCGCTTGCCATTCGACGCCTTATAGTACATCATCAGCGAAAGACAGTGGTTCACTTCGTGGGTAATGGCCAGGGGCAACCGCTTGAGACCGCTCACATTTATCCAACAACCGGAAATCGCGACGATCGAGACGGTTCCGCCTCAACCAAGGCCTCCGGTCACACAATCACCACACGCGGGGGGTCGATCCGGCCCGGCTCCGCAACGAGCGCCGGTCGTTTCCAAACCATTCATTTCCGATCCTAGCGATCTTGTCGCGCGCGCCTGCGCGATCCTGCTGGAGGAAACCACCACCCGAGATCAACGCGGCGCCGCGAATTATCCGGTCAGCGCTGGATGGTGAACTGCGCGACTTGCGGCTTCGAAAACGCGGCCGCCGCGCGTTTCTGCGGCGGTTGCGGCAAAGAGTTCGGGGCCGGGAGTGGCGTGGAATTCCAGGCGGAACGGAGGCACGTATGCGTGCTGTTCTGCGATCTGGTCGGCTCGACCCCGCTGTCTCAACAACTCGATGCTGAAGATTTGCGAGTTGCGCTCGGATCATACCAGCAGGCGTGCGAAGCCGTCGTCGTTCGCAACCAGGGCTTCATCGCCCAATACCGGGGCGACAGCATCGACGTGTATTTCGGCTACCCGCTTGCGCGCGAGGACGATGCGTCGCGCGTAGTTCGATGCGGCCTCGAGATGGTGGAAGCCGTCGCGCAGCTCGCAACTGAAATCAAGGTCGATCTTCAGGTGCGGATCGGGATCCACTGCGGGCGCGTCGTCGTTGGCGCCATGACCGGCCCCAACAGGTCCGAACGATGGGCGATTGGCGACACGCCTAACATCGCCGCGCGCGTCCAGGCGGAGGCCGCTCCCGGCGAGGTCGTTGTCTCAGATTTGCTCCATCGGCTTCTGCCCGGTACCTTTATGGTCGAGCCTCTAGGGTTTCGGAAGCTCAAAGGCGTCGACCGCCTTGTTGAATTGTTCAAAATAGTGGCCCTAGGCGGTCAGGCCGCCGGTCTGAACGTCCCGCGTACGCCGTTCCTCGGCCGCGTTCATCAGCGCACCCGCATCAAGGAGGCGTGGGAGTCCGCGAAATTGGGCGAGCCTCAGTTCGTCCTGTTACGCGGAGAGCCGGGCATCGGCAAATCGCGGCTGATCGAGGTGGTCCGAGGCGAGATTGCCGATGAGCGCACCGATGTCGTGGTGGGGCACTGCACCCCAATCGCGACCGCCACGGCTCTCCATCCGATAACGGAACTGATCAAGCTTCGGCTCGGGTTCGAGAGCGCGCCGCCGGACAAACGGGTGGAGCGCATCACGAAGCGGTTGGTGGAACGGGGGTTCGACCCGACCGAGGCGGTGCCGCTCATCTCGGCCATTCTCTCCGTCCCCATCGATCCCGCACGATGGCCCGGGCCAAACTTGTCTCCGGTGCGCGCGCGCCAGCGAACAATGGAAATCCTCATTGCGTGGTTCTCGGGGCTCACACAAGACGGCCCCGCCCTGCTCATTTTCGAGGATCTCCATTGGGCCGACCCTTCCACGATTGAACTGCTGCGCCAACTGGTCGCCTCGCCTCAGAGGGCCCGACTGATGGCGCTGTTCACCGCCCGGCCGGAGTTCAAGCCGCCGTGGGAGCCGGGGGCGAATATCACGGAAATTGAGGTCGACGCTCTGAGTTCTGGGGAAATTGAGACCTTCATCCGGAAGGTCGCCATGGACAAACCGCTGCCGCCTAGTGTGGCGTGGCAAATTAGAGAGCGCGCGGCAGGAAACCCGCTCTTTCTCGAGGAGATTACCCGTTCGGTTACAGAATCAGGCGCGCTCGTGGCGCGAGAAAATTCGTGGGAGTTGGTGAACGTGTTGTCCGAAGGGGACATCCCCAACTCGATGAAGGCGATTCTCATGTCTCGTATCGATCGCCTTGGCGATGCGCGACCGTTGTTTCAGCTCGGCGCGACGGTCGGGCGCGAGTTCTCGCGCGATCTGCTGCTTGCAGTCGCGCAGTTGCCTGAAGAGACTGTCCTCGCGCAGCTGGACACAATGGTGGACTCGGGTCTGATCTTTCGACACGGCTATGAATTGCCAATCTATGTTTTCAAGCATGCCCTCATTCGTGACGAGGCGTACGGCTCGCTGCTTCGCACCACCCGACAACGTTACCACGCCAGGATTGCTGAGGCGCTGGTCGCTCGTTTCCCGGAATCCGTGCAGGACCGGCCCGAGCTTCTCGCGCACCATCTGTCGGGCGCCGGCCGCCACGCGGACGCCGCGGCTCATTGGGAGGCCGCCGCGGACTACGCCGCCAAGCGCAGCGCCGCGAAAGAAGCGGTCGCCCACCTTCGGCGCGCGCTGTCCGACCTCGAAAGGCTTCCTGACGAGCAGGCTCGCATGAACCGCGAGCTTTCAGTTCTTGCAGCCCTCGCCCCTGTGCTGAGCGCGGTCGCTGGGTGGGCGGCCCCTGAGGTCGGGGAGGTCTGCAAGCGCGCGATCGATCTGGCGCAACGACTGCGCGCGAACGATCGAGTGGGAGCGCCGCTGTGGGTCCTCTGGACCCATCAATTTGTCGGCGGGCGGCTGGACGAGGCGATGGAAACCGCCGCCAGCGTTTCCGCTCTGGCGGCGGCGGCCGAGGACCCGATGCTCGTGGCCATCGGCCACGACGCATCGACCTACACGCGCTTCTATCGCGGCGAATATGACGTGGCGATCGCCGAGGCGCGGGTCGGACTTCGGGAATGCTCGTTCGAGATGGATGCGGAGATCACCAATCGCTTCCAGATTTCCGCCAGAGGCAGCATGCAGATCACTCTGGCCGGCTCATTGTGGATGCAAGGCAGGCAGGACGAGGCCATCGCCGTCGTGAGCGAGCTGATCGCTTACGCCCGCCGGCTCGAGCATCGGCCGAGCGCGACGACCTCTCTCGCTACAGCGATGTTCTTCTACTTTTACGACCGTAACTGGGAGCGCCTTTTCGCGATCGCCGACGAGGTTTACCACAGTTCAGAAGCCGAGGGGTTCGCCATGTGGATGGCGAACGCCGGCCTTCACCGCGGCCGCGCTCGAATCGGACTTGGCGATGTCGCCCGCGGCGTGGCCGAAGTGATGGAGTGGAGCGCGCTGTTCCGGCAGACCGGTTCCGGGGTCATCGAAGGATCGGCTACGAGCATGGCGTGTGAGGCGATGCATCTGGCCGGCCGCTCGGAGGAAGCTCTGGTCGTAAGCCGCGAAGGAGAGCTCCGCGCGAAGACCGGCCACGTCGGGGCGATGATGCCCGAGATCTACCGCACGCGTGGAGACGTTCTCGGAGAACTCGGCCGCGCGGACCAGGCGGAAGAAGCCTATTGCATGGCCGTTGATTGTGCACGGGGCCAAGGGGCGCTTTCTCTCGAGCTCCGCGCCCTGACCTCGCGGCTCGACTTCCGACTCGACCGCGGCGAGCCGGAAGATCTGGCCCCGCAGGTGAGACGAGCCCTTGATGCTATGGTCTGCCAACCGAGCCGGCCCGACTTCGCGGCGGCGCGGCGGTCGCTGGCCCGCGCGGAAGCTCAAACGTTAAGTCCAAGGGAGTCGTCTTGTCCGTGAGCGACAGACCGACAAATTCCATCCTGCGGCTCCCGTCCGGAAGCGTCTCCGCTGTCCAGCATGCCGCCTCCGATTCGATGCTGCGGGCGCTCGACGGCTCGAAGCTGCGGTGGGGGGGAGCGAACACGCCCGGGCCGGTCGCGCTCATGCCTGCTGGCGCGCCGGCTTCCATTGCGATCGCCGTTTCGCCGGTACGCCCCGGGCACGCCGTCACGGTGGAGTATCGGGTGAACGGCGGTCCGGTCCGCGAGACGGCCGCGCAGCCCGACTATTGCGTCCCCGCCTTCAGCGAGCGGATATTCCGCGCCGCGTTTCCCGCCCCGCTTGACGGGCTGGTGGAGTTTCTGCCGGTGCTGCGCTTCGCCGGCCAGCCGATCTCTCCCCAGCTCTCCGACTCTATCGAGCCCTCCCGGTTTCAGATCGGCCGCGCGGCGGCGAACACCGCCTCGGCGCCGACGCCGAACCCGTCGAGCGGGCCGCCGACGCGAGAGCCGTGCTGGGGCTGTGAGCTAAAGTTCTTCGCTTCGCTCAAGACATCCCTACGCGAGCAGCCGATTGGGCGCGTGCCGGACGGCTTGCGGATCAATTGGTATGTCGAGGAAGGAAGTTTCGCCGGCCCTGACGTCAGCGGCATCGTGCTGCCTGGCTCCGGCGACTGGATGCGTGTCCGCGAGGACGGGGTTGCGCTGGTGAATGTGAGGGCTTCTCTACAGACATCGGACGGAGCGCGGATCTATGCCACGTATGGCGGCATCCTCGACCTCGGGTCGGACGGCTATGCTCGCGCGGTTCGCGGCGAGTTCGCCCCGTTCCCGCCGATCATCGTCAGCCCGGTCTTCCAAACCTCGGACACGCGGTATAGCTGGATCAACCGGCTCCAATGCACCGGCGTTGGCAGGGTCGACACGGCGACGCGCAGTTATGAACTCGACATCTATAGCGTAGAGGTCGGAGGACGTCGCTAGGCCGAGTGAGGGGCAAACGCATCGAGGGAGCACGGATGCGGAGCATCGCCCGGACCTGGCGCGAGCGATGGGTTGCAATCGGGAGGGATGTGTCATGACTCCAAGTGATTCACAGGCGCCTTGGACTGACGAGCAATGGGCGCTCGTCAGGCAGGCGGTGCAAAAAGAAGCGAGTCGTTCTCGCGTTGCGGCAACGTTTCTTCCGCTGTATGGCCCGCTTTCAGGCGACACCGACTTCGTGAAGAGCGAAGAGTTGAACTATATTGATACCCCCCCGTCGATAGGCAGCTCATCAGGGGCCGGGTCCGAGACGATGTCCATCGACGAACAAAAGACCATTCCGTTGACGACATTGCAGGTGCGCGTGATTTTGCATGGCGCGCAGATGGCGGATCCGAAACTAACGAGCGCTTTGGAGATGTTCCGCCGTGCCTCGAACGTGCTTGCCCGATTGGAAGACGCCATCGTGTTTCGTGGGCAGACAGCCAAAAACGAGGGACCGCCTGATGATGCGATCAGCGGTCTCAAAAAGATCTGGACCGTCCGAGGAGGAGAATATTCGGCTGGTTTGCTCGGGGAAACTAAAGCTGAACTTGCCGATAGACTTATACGTGAGGCCGACGAGAGAGATAAACTCGCCAAGAAGGCTCCATCTGCCCCGAAGACTGACGCCGGCCAACACTTGATTCACCAGGTGTCCGAGAAAATTGGAAAACTCGAAGGCAACGGTCATTTCGGCCCGTTCGCCGTTGTGCTCGGCCAGACCCTGTTCGCCCAGGCCCAGACGGCTAGCGCCGCACTGATCCTGCCGTCGGACCGCATCATCCCGCTCCTGGGCGGGGGGCCCTTGCTGCGATCGTCGACGCTTCCGCATGACGAGGGGATCGTGGTGGCGCTTGGCGCAGCGCCGGTTGAGCTCGTCGTCGCGACCGACGTTTCGGTCGGTTTTCTGCAGGTGACTACGGATCCTCTGTTCGTCTTCCGCGTCTTCGAGAAAATCGCGGTTCGGATAAAGGAGAGCGATGCGATCGAGCGTCTCAAGCATCACAAGCCCAGCGCCCCTGTCGCCAGCGAGCCCAGCACCCCTGCCGCGGGATAGTCGAAGCGGCGGACAACGGAAGCATGTCATCGAGGGTCATCGTTCTCGGCGGCGGCGTGGCGGGAATGAGCGCCGCGCACGAACTGATCGAGCGCGGCTTCGAGGTCGTCGTCCTTGAGCGGCGCAACATCGCCGGCGGCAAGGCGCGCAGCGTCCCGGTCGTCGACGATGGTCCAGGCACGAGCGGCCATCAACTCGTTGACACCGGCGTCGCCTCGCTTCATTGCAGGATTCCTGGCGAGCACGGTTTCCGGTTTTTCCCAGGTTTCTACAAGCACGTGATCGACACGATGCGCCGCATTCCGTCGTTCGACGGACGCACAGCGGCGGATCACCTCGTCCCGACCACACGCGCCGCCTTCACCCAATACGGCTTGCCGGCGTTCGAGGTTCCCACCCTCTTTCCGCGAACGACGCGCGACGTTGGCACCCTGCTGCGCGACGTTCTGCTGCTTTACGGGCCGGTCATTGATTTCTCGCCGGGGGAGCTTGCGTTTTTCGGCGCAAGGTTCTGGCAGCTTCTGACGACATGCGAAGCGCGTCGAATTGAGGAATATGAACGGACCAGCTGGTGGGAGTTCATCGGAGCGGCAGAGCGCTCGCCGGCGTACCAGAAGTTTCTCGCGACAGGCTTCACACGCTCCCTGGTGGCTGCAAAGGCGGAGACGGCAAGCGCGCGAACGGTCGGCGATATGTTCGTGCAGATGATGATGACGATCATCAATCCAACCTCGGGGTCAGCCGATCGCGTGCTTGACGCGCCCACGAACCTCGCCTGGATCGATCCGTGGCGGACCTATCTCGAATCGCGCGGCGTGCAATTCGTGATTGACGAGGAGGTGGAGGAAATCTTTTGCGATGGGACGCGTATCACCGGCGTGACCACAAGGCGCCTCATACACTGGAAGAGAGGCAAGCGCACGCTCTGGAGCGGCGATCACTACGTTACGGCGCTTCCGATTGAGCGGTTCGCTCCCATGATCACCAATAGAATGCTGCTGGCCGACCCGAGCCTCGCCAACCTGCACACCCTGGCCCCGAATGTCGAGTGGATGAACGGCGTCCAATTCTACCTTAAGCGCGACGTGGCCATCACGCATGGCCACGTCATCCACATCGATACCCCATGGGCGCTCACCAGCATCTCTCAGGTTCAGTTCTGGAGCAGCTTTCCGCCCGATGAGTTTGGCGACGATGACGTCCGGGGAGTGATCTCGGTCGACGTGTCCGACTGGACGAGCCCCGGTTCGACCGGCCGAAAGGCCATGGAATGTTCACGTGAAGAGTTCGTGCGCGAGGCGTGGAGCCAACTTAAACAGTCTGTCAACGGCGAGAAGGAGCTCTTGCACGACGAGGACCTCCATTCCTGGTTTCTCGACCCGGATATTCGGATCGACAAAACGCGTCCCGGTTTTTTGCGTAACATCGAGCCGCTGCTCGTGAACCTGGAGAACACTTGGGCTTTACGGCCCGAGGCGACCACCGCGATTCCGAACCTTTTTCTGGCGTCGGACTACGTACGCACCTACACTGACCTGGCGACGATGGAAGGCGCCAACGAGGCCGCCCGGCGCGCGGTCAACGGCATCCTCGACGACGTGAAGTTCGACGGGCCGCGCTGCGAGATTTGGCCGCTGCATCAGTTGGAGATTCTCGCGCCATGGCGACTGCATGACGAGATGCAATTCAAGGCCGGCCTGCCCTGGGATGACTCGCTGGTGCAGATCGCAACGCGCGCTCTCGGCGGAACGCCGCTTCTTGAGCAGGTGAAGCCGCTCCTTGAGGCGGTCGCGCCGTTCGTTAGTCCCATCGCTAAAGCGCTCGACCCTGGGACCGGGCATATCGAGGACGGAAGGGACCCGACCGGCGCAAACGCACCGCTCCAGCGAGCGCTGATTGAGGCGGCGGCGTTGCAGGACGCAGTCGTTGGCGCTCCGTGTTCGACGCCGGGCCTCAGCGAAATTTTGGGGCCAGGCGGGTTCATCGAACGCCTCACCTGGTATCGCGGGATGATATCCGACACGCTCACGGCGGCCGTACCGACCAGGGAGCCGCAGCGACACCTTTACGGTCTCGTCAGCGATTTCGTCAGTCGGTCGGGAAAAGGTCTGCGTCCAGCGTTGTGCATCGCGACCACGCGAGCGCTGGGCGGCCGCGCGGAGGACGCCTTCCCTGCGGCCGCGGGCCTCGAAATGCTTCACAACGCGTTTCTCGTGCACGATGACATTGAGGACGAGAGCGAATCGAGACGCGGCGTCGCGACAATGCACCGGCGCGTCGGGGTCCCTATCGCTGTCAATGTCGGCGACGAGATGAATGCGTTGAGCATGCGCTTGTTCCGGAAGGCCGGGGAAAGACTTGGACCCGCGACTGCGTTTCGCCTCCTCGACGAGGTTGACCATCTGCTTGGCGGAGACTCTTGAGGGCCAGGCGATGGAGCTCGGTTGGGTGCGCGACAACAATCTCACGCTCGGGCAGGACGATTATCTGCGGCTCGTCCTCAAGAAGACCGCCTGGTACAGCTTCATTCACCCGATGCGCATCGGCGCCCTCATCGCCAACGGCAAGGATCAAAATCTGGGCCGGTTCGATCGCTTCGGCTATCTGATCGGACTCGCGTTCCAGATCACGGACGACGTCCTAAATCTAAACGGAAACCTGGCGCGGTATGGCAAGGAAATTGACGGTGATCTTTGGGAGGGCAAACGGACCCTCATGCTGACCCATGCGTTCGCGCACGCCAGTCGGACTGATAGGGCATGGATTGGCGGCTTCTTAGAGAGGCCGCGCGAGCGGCGCCTGCCGCGCGAGATCATGAGGCTGCATCAGATCATCGCGGATGCAGGCAGTATCCTGTGGGCGCAACAGGCAGCGGCCGCGCTCGCGGAAGCCGCGGCGCGCGAGTTCGAGGAATCGGCGTTCGCCGGCGCACCGGCGAGCCCCGACCTCGACTGGCTGCGCGGCTGCGTCGACTTCTTGATCCAGCGCGACATATAGGCCGTGTCGCCAGCGCCGGAGCATCAGGGGCCCCGACCGGGGGCGCTCACGACGCTTGAGCGTCTCTCAGGTTGTAATGCGGTGTGAGGAAATCGCGCATCGAAACCGCGTGCGCGGGGCTGATGATCAGTATAGCGCGTCGGTCTGCCTAGGCGCCCCTACCTTCGTATCCGCGCTTGGAAGAGCACGACTGCCAGAACGATCACCCCGAGGACGCCCTGGTAGATCGACGGCGGAACGCCTGCGATGGTCAGCGCGCTGGTGATGCTGGCGAGACAGATCACCCCGATCAGCACGCCGGGAATGGTTCCCTCGCCCCCGTACATGTAGACGCCGCCAAGGATCGTCGCGGCGAAACTCAGGAGAAGATAGTCGGCGCCCTCGCCGGGCGTCGCGCTGATGTTCTGGTAGAGATAGATGATCGCGCCGACCGCGCATAAGAGGCCGGACAAGCCGTAGCAGAGCAGCTTCGTCCTCATCACCGGCACGCCGGCGATCCGAGCGGCCGCTTCGTTGTCTCCGATCGCGTAGATGTAACGCCCCCATTTGCTCCGATGGAGAAGCAGGCTTGTGGCGACAAATCCGACAATCAGGACGATGATCGGAAAGAAATTCTCGCCAAGCGTAAAGGAGTCGAACAGCGGCGAGATCGCGTCGTTGTACTCGGGCACGGTGATCGGCTGACCCGCCGCAAGAATCCACGACATCGAGTCCGCGACCGACAGCATGCCGAGCGTGACGATGAACGGAGGAATCTTCGTTCGCGACACAAAGAGGCCGCTGATGAGCCCGGCGACCGTCGCCGAGGCGAGAGCCCCAATCGTGCCGCCAACAATGCCAAAGTCCGCGCGAAAAAAAACGATCGCCGAAATCGACATGGCGACCAGCGAGCCGACCGCCAGATCGAATCCCCCGCCGATGACGACCAAGGCCTGGCCGAAAGACACGAGGCCGAAGGCCGCCGCGCTGGCAATGACCAGGATCAAATTCGTGGGTCTGATGAAGACGCCGTGTGAGATGACGGTCGCGATGATCAGGACCGCAACCAAGAGGAAGAGCTGGTTGTAGCGCTGCAGGCTCGCTTTGGCCTTAGTCATTGCGAGTTGCATAATAAACCGCTCCAACCAGAATGGCGCCTTGGATGATTCCCTGGATGTAAGGGGACACGGCAAAGGCGGTGATCACGCCATAGAGGACGATCAGGATCACCGCCCCGACGATGGCCTTGAAGATATTTCCCCGTCCGCCGGTGAGAGCAATGCCGCCGAGGACCGCGGCTGTGATCGCCTTGAACTCGTAGCCCTTCCCGACGGTCGGCATGCCCGAGCGCACGTAAGAGGCCATCAGCAATCCGGCGACGCCATAGAGGACGCCAGCGACCCCATAGACGCCGATGCGAATCTTGGCGACCGGAATCGCCGAATAATAGGCGGCGCCTTCATCGCCGCCGATGGCGTAGACGTATCGGCCGATGGCGAAGTTGGATCGAACGAAATAGGCGACGGCGCCGATGACGATGAGCCCGACAAAGAACAGGGGCACGATCTCGAACGCGCTGCCCAAGGCAATTTGCTGGAACGATTGATCGAGGATCGGAATGAGGCGCCCGTTGCTGACGCCTCCGGCCAGGCCGCTGACGACCCACATCATCCCGATGGTGGCGACGATCGGGGGAACCCGGCCCTTTTCGACCAGCAAGCCATTCCCGAGGCCAATCAGGCCGCACACGACAAGAGGAAGGAGGATCGAGGCGGTGAGCCCGAAATCCGGGATCAGGAATGCAGAGAGCGTGCCTGCGAGGCCCATGACGGCGCCGACCGAGACGTCGACGCCGCGCACGATCAGGACCATCGCCTCTCCGAGCGTCGCTATCCCTAAGACCGCCGAAAGTTCGAGGATCGTGAACAGGTTCGAGAGATTGTAGAACGTGCTCGCCTTGAAAATCGCGGCGACGAGCAAGAGGGCGCCGAGGATGACGAAGACATCGAGCTCCCTAAGGATCGATCTGAGGCGGTGGGGCAATATTTTTGTTTCCTTGTCCGGTTCGATCGGCTTCGCGGCTTAATTCATTGCAGCCGGGGGGCTCGCCCCTTCGAAGCTCGGACTCGGGGTTTCCACTTCGTATTGATAATATCGAACGATCTCATGAGGCGTGATCGACGCGCCGGTCAGCGTGCTCACGATCTTGCGATTGACGATCACCAGAAGCGTCGTGACAAGGCCGATGAGCTCGGCGAATTCGGTGCTGATGACGATCACGCCCCGGCCCGCGCCCGCCATCGCGCGAATGGCCTCGTTGATGTCGTCCTTGGCCCCGATGTCGATTCCCTTGTAGGGCTCATCCAACAGGAGCAGCCGATAGCTGTCCTCGAGCCAGCGCGACACGACCACTTTCTGCTGATTGCCGCCGCTGAGTTCGCTGACGAGCGAATCGATGGACGCCATCTTCGTCTTGATCTGAGCCGCCTTCTTGACGGCTTCCGCCCTGAGCTCCGTCGTCGGCAGAAAGAACCTTTTCTCGAAGCTGATTTTGGGGAGAGAGATGTTCTCCTCGATGTTGCGATCGAGAAGGACTCCTTCGGCAAAACGATCTTCCGGCACGAAGGCGACGCCGCGGTTCAGCATTGCCCTTGGGCTTCGCGCATCGATTGTCTGGCCGTCGATCGAGACCGTTCCCCGCGTCGGCGCCATCAGTCCGAAGATGGTTCTCAAGAGCTCCGACTTTCCGGCGCCCTCGGGTCCGGTAATGCCAAGGATTTCGCCTTCCCGAACTTTGAGCGAGAACTCGGCCGCGTCCTGCGTCCACGACAAGCCCTTGACGTCGAGCAGCGTGCGCCGTTGCGTGAAGTCGCTCGGCGCTTTCGCTCGCGATGGGCTGCGCATCTCGTGGCCGACGACCGCGACAGCCAACTCGTCGGCCGTCGTCGAACGGGCGTCGAGCGTTTCGACGAGCGCGCCGTTTCTTAAGACCGTGATTTCGTCGCTGAGCTCAACGACGTCATCGAGAAGATGCGAGATGTAGATGATCGTGACGCCCTGGCCTCGCAATTGGCGCAAGACCGCATGCAGAAGCATGGTTTCTTTCTTGTCGAGCGAGACGCCGCCCTCATCGACGATCAGAAGATCGCATTGCCGCACGAGCGCTTTGGATATGGCGACAATCTGCTTATGGGCAGGGGAGAGCTCGCTTACGAGCAAGCTTGGATCGACATCGACGCCAAGCTCCTTCAGCACCTCGCGAGCCCTGCGCCGCATCTCGCTCTTGTTCAGGGTATGAAGCGAGCCACGGATCTCGTTGCCGAGGAAGATGTTCTCCTCGACCGTCATGGTGGGCACCAGGTCCCCCCATTGATGAACGATCGCGATTCCGGCGCGACGCGCGGATGTCGGCGTGAGGTACGGGACCTCGGCCCCGTTCAGCTTCATCGTGCCCGAGGTTGGCCTTATGTCGCCGGCGATGATTTTCGACAGCGTCGATTTTCCGGCGCCGTTCTCGCCCACCAGTCCTCGTATTTTCCCTGGCGGAATCGCGACGCTGACCAATTCGAGCGCGAGCGTGTTTCCGTAGTGCTTCGAGACATTCTCGAGTTCGAGGCGGTAGGCCACGGGCAGTCGGTCTCCTCGGATTCATAAGACGGAAAGCGGGGCGAGCGCCGCGACCGTCACGGCCCAAATCCGCTCTTCGGACCGCGACGAGCGCGCCTCTCGTGATGGCGGTTCACGTCTGGCGACCAACGATCATCGCCAGACGCAGAGGCCGTTTGGGCCTGCTACTTGGTGTTCTGGAGGTCGACGATGTCCTTCGGAACCTCCCCGGTCTTCAGATAGGCCTGGACATCGTCATAGCCTTTGACCTTCGAGGCGTCGAAATAGAGCTGCTCGTAGTCGCCGGTCTCCGGCGGAATGAGCGGCAGCTTCGCGTCCAGCGTGAATTTGATCTGCTTGGCGAGGATCGCCTTCACCTCCGCGTCAGAAACGCTGAGCAGGGTTGGCGCATTGGGATTGGGCCATACGCGCAGCTTGAGATACTGGATGCCTTTCTGATCCAGCGTCCCGTTGAGATATTGGATGGCCTCGGGGATCGCGAAGGCGCCGTAATAGGGCGGGCATTCCGTCGACATCATGGCCTTGCCGTCGGCTATAGCCTGGATGAAGGCGACGTCGCCGTCCTTCGACGCGATGCGGCCGTCGAGCAGTTCATTCCGCCCCGCGGCCTTGATCGCCTGCATCGCGCCAAGACCCTCGGCGTCCGCGTAGGTGAAGATGACGTCCATCTGGTCGTCGGTGAAGCGCTGCAGGAATCCCTGCATCACGCGGCGGCCGCCGTCGTTCGACCATTTGCCTTCCTCGGTCGAGAGGATCTTGACGTCGGGGTAATGCTTGATGACCTCCCGGATGCCAACATACATGTCGTTGTTTGGAGACGAGCCAAGCTCGCCCTGGATCTCGACGATGTTGCCCTTGTAGTCGCCGTGCTTCTCTTTGAGATGGGCAAGCGCATAAGCGGCCATGGTCATGCCGCTGACGCCGTAGTTCTGGGTGATGTTCAGCACATACGTGCCGACGGGCGGTTTGCAAATCAGCGCGCGGTCGATGACCACGAGGGGAACATTGGCCTTGGTCGCCATATCGATCACGGGATCCAAGGGCTGCGCCTGGTTGGGAGACAGAATGAGGATGCTTGGCTTCTGCGCGAGCAGGGTCTGACAATCCTGAAGCTGCTTGGCGGAATCGCCGGCGCTGTTCGTCCATACATAGTCGACGCCCGGGCCGACCGATTTGAACTTCTTGCCCCATTGCTCCATCGAGTTGACGAAGGCGGCGCGCCAGGAATTGTTCATGTCGCCGTTCGAGAAGGCGATGAGATAGTGCTGCTTGGGAACCAAATTCTCCGCGTCAGCGGCCAAAGCCGATGACGTCCGAAACGCCGGCAATGCGCCGGCGACGCCGAGAGCCGCGGCGCCGTGAAGAAAGCGGCGGCGATTCGGATGAGCAGTCCAATTCGAGTTGGTCATAGTCTTCCTCCCATTACGCAACGCCCTGATTGACGTTGCCGACGTTCAACTGGATTCCGTGCGGCGTGTAGCCGCTCCAAGACGGCGTTGTTTACTAAAACAAGAACCACTCAAACAGTGTTCTAGACTGTTAGCGGGCCGTCAAGAACTTCGAATGCGATCTCGGTTGTCTTCCTCCTTGTGTGAACCGAAGTCGGCGGAGCCGACAAGCGAATGACTGAGCTCGGGTCATGATAAATCCGCCAGTCACGTTGATCGCTTGACCCGTCATTGCGCTCGCGTCCGCGCCAGTGACCAACACGTTCTTTTGCCCAAAGCGCATAGAAGGAGACCCCTCCGTCATCGCTTGTAGGCCTTGAGGATGTCGTCCCTCACTGTAACTCCAAGCCCCGGACGATCGGGAACCATGAGACGTCCGTCCTTCAGCGTGAAGGGTTCGGCGAGGAGTTCGTCTCGGAGCGGATTGTGCTTGCGGTCGAATTCAATCACGGGCTCGTTGAGCAACGGGAGCGGATTGGCTGTGTGCGGGAAAGGCGGAATGGACGCCACCGCGTGGAGCGCCGCCGCGACCGCAATGCCAGACCCCCAGACGTGAGGGATCGTCGCCACACCATAGCTTTTCGCCAGCGCGAGGATGTCGAGCCAGCCGGAAAACCCACCGGCGCAGGCGAGATCCGGCTGGGCGATGTCGACGCAGCCCCCGCCGATGAGATCGCGGAATCCGTAGCGCGTGAACTCGCACTCGCCGCCCGCCACGGGAATCGGATTCTCGCGCCGCACTTTCCGGTAGCCCTCGTGATCCTCGGGCGTAACCGGCTCCTCGAAAAACTCGATCTGATGCGGCTCCATGAGCCGGCCCATGCGAACGGCTGAAGCGGAATTGTAGGCGTGGTTGGCGTCGACAAGCAGGCCGATCCGCGGACCGACCGCCGTTCGGATGACGCGGAGGCGCTCGATGTCGTCGACCAGGCTGAGCAGCCCGACCTTGATTTTCAGGAACTGGAAGCCGGCGTCAGCATAGCCCGAGGCCTCCTTTTCGAGCCCGCGCAGGACGGCCGGCATGTCGCGGAAATCTTCGGGGTAGTAGCAGCCGGTCGCATAGGCGGTCACGCTGTCGCGAAAGCGGCCGCCAAGCAGCTTCCAGACGGGGAGGCCCGCGGCCTGGCCCGCAAGATCCCAGAGAGCGATATCGATGGCCGAGATCGCCTCGATATAGGTTCCCTTTTGCCCGAAGTCGCGAGAGAAGGCGTAATGCTCCTCCCAGATTCTCACGGGCTCGGTCGGGTCTCGCCCGATAAGCCGCGGCGCAAAAACAGCGTCGACGATAGAAGCGACCGGCTCGGGGGGACCATACTGGCCGCCTTCACCCCAGCCGACGAGACCGAAGTCCGTCTCGACCCGGACGAGGTAACTGTTCCGCTCCGGGAAAGCGGCCTGCGACGAATAGAATGTCTGTGCGCCGAGCGGCGCGCGAAGGATGTGCGAACTGACGGATTTGACTCTCATGGAGCGCCTGCGCCGGAACTCGCGTCCTGCGCCGGCTCGAACCGGTCCGCCATCCGCAGATAAGCGCTCTCAAGGTGAGCCCGCATGGCGCGCGAGGCTTGGGCGGCGTCGCGCGCACAGACGGCGTCCATGATTGCGATATGTTCCGGCAACGCGAGTTTGAGGGATTCGGGAAACTTGCGGATCGCGGTGTTCTGGGTCCACTGGATGAGATCCATGTGTGAGGACAGAAGCTGCTGCAGACGTGCGTTGCCGCACGCATTGCGGCCAAAATCGTGGACCGCCTCATCGGTCTCAGCCAGGAGCGCCCTGTCGCCCTTGCGAACCCGGACGCCTGCTTTCACGTAAGCCGCTCGGACGCGCTCCGCCTCTCCCGCGTCCGCACGCGAGGTGGCAAGCTCGATCGCCATGCATTCAAGCGCGATCCGCAACTCGAAGATTTCCCGCAAGGTCTTGAGATTGATCTCCGCGACGTAGACGCCCTTGCGCGGCTCCACCGTTACGAAGCCCCGATTCTGCAGGGTTCGCACAGCGTCACGAAACGGTGTGATGCTCACGTTCCAGCTGGTCAGATAGTCGGACGCGCTAATTCTCTGGCCGGGGCGCAAACGGCCAAGCGTGATTTCCTGCCGTAGCGCGGCTTCGACCTGCTCGCTCAAGGAGGCGCGGTTGAACACGAGTGTCACCTGCCTGCCGTAAGTGAAGCGATGCTCATATCAACGCAGCGCGCTTAGTCGATGTGAGGTCGTCCGGCCGACCACGTCATCTCGAAATCGTGACGGGCCCATTTCCCGACTGTGATGTATCAGATATGAGACATCACGTCAACGCGGCAGCGGTAACACCGAAGGGCTGGGTCTCTCGCCACGATCCTCGCTGGCGCGGCCAACGGTCCGCTTCGCGCAATCTCCGCAAATCAACGTCGGCGCTTTTGCGAGGCGGTGCGCCAGAGGGCGATTTCGACCGGCCGAGCCGTTCGAAATGGCGCCGCAGATGGCAGGAGCCTTCTAGGGCATCCGGATGCGCACGCGGCCAGCGTAGATGATCTTGCCGTCATCGCTTAGTCGTCGGGCAGCGGCGCCCCAAGATGGCGCCCCAAGACGGAGCCGCGTTTCCTGCGGATCGGACCAGCCGACGATGATTGAACCGTTGTCCGCCGCAACCATTGGCTTTGCGTCACGATTCGGACATAGCAGCTTGCCGTTGAGACAGCGCCAATCGCATCAAACGAGATAAAGGAGGGATGTCGTGCGCACGATCAAAGGACCAGCGCTGCTCATCGCACAGCTTGCGAGCGACCGCGCGCCATTCAACAGCCTCGCTTCGATAGCCAAGTGGGCTGCGAGCTTAGGCTATGTGGGGCTGCAGCTTCCGAGCTCGGACGTCCGGTTTCTTGATCTCCATCGTTGTGCTGAAAGCCAGACCTACGCCGACGAGATTACAGGCGTTTTGAAGGAGCATGGGCTTGCTGTCACCGAGCTCGTGACCGCGCTTCAGGGCCAACTGGTCGCCGTCCATCCTGCCTATGACGCATTCTACGACGCCTTCGCGCCGGCGAGCTTGCAAGGGAACCCGAGGGCGCGTCAGGCCTGGGCGGTCGAGGAGATGAAGATCGCCGCCAAGGCGTCGCAGCGCCTTGGTCTCAAGCTTGTGCAGACGTTCAGCGGTTCGCTCGCGTGGCCCTATGTTTATCCCTGGCCGCAGCGACCGGGTCATCTCATCGAATTCGGCGTTCAGCGAACTCGCCAAGCGTTGGACCCCGATCCTCGACGCCTTCGACGCAGCTGGCGTCGACATTGGGTTTGAGCTGCACCCTTGCCAGGAGGTTTTCGACGGCGAGACGTTCGAACAATTCCTGGCCGCGGTCGGCAATCATCCGCGTTGCGCTATCAACTACGACGCCAGCCACTTCATCAAGCAGGGATTGGACTACGTCGAGTTCATCGACTTCTATCACGAACGCATCAAAGGCTTTCATGTGAAGGACGCCGAGTTCCGCCCGACCGGCAAACAAGGCTTCTATTCCGGCTATCAACCTTGGCTGAAGCGCGCAGCCCGAGATCGCTCGCTTGGCGACGGCCAGGTCGACTTCAAGCAGATCTTCTCGAAGCTCGCCGAGTACGATTTCGCCGGCTGGGCGGTCTATGAGTGGGAAGATTGCCTCAAACATCCTGAAGTTGCGGCCACTGAAGGCGCGCCCTTCATCGCCGCTCACATCATCCGCGTGACGGACAGGGCGTTCGACGATTTCGCAGCGACCGGCGCCGAACGCGATGTCGTGAGCCAGATATTGGGGCTTGGATGAAGTGAAGAGCCGGAAAGGTCGCTAGGGCTTAGGCCGTGAGGCGCGAATAGGCCGCCGCCAGGACAAAGATGATGGCGCCATAGAGGATCTGTTTGATCGGTTCAGGCGAATCGAGAAGGGTCAGCAATCCGTCGAGCACGGTCAGGATCAGAGCGCCAATGATCGTGCCGGAATATCCGCCGCTGCCGCCGAAAATCGATGTGCCGCCGATGATGACCGCTGCGATGGAAGGCAAGAGATAGGTGGAGGCCAAACTGAGATCGGCGGAATTGGTATGGCCGACGAGGACAAATCCGGCCAGGGAAGCGAGAAGCGCGCAAATCACGTAATCGATAAACAGGAGCCGCCACACCCGCACGCCGGCCAGCCGACAGCCCTCACGATTGTCGCCGATCGCATAGAGCAACCGGCCGAACCCGGTTCGCTGCAGCGTGATCAGCACCAGCGCCGCGATCGGCAGCCACAGAAACAGGTCGAGAGGAATGAGGCCCCATAAACGATCGGAGCCAATGGAATGGATGAAGTCCGGCACGATCGAGCGCGAGGCCAATATCTTCTGGCTGTAGACGATGATGACGCCCTGCGTCATCAACCCGGCGCCAAGCGTCATCACCAAGGGCTGAACGCCCAAGAGAGCGATACCCAGGCCATTGATCGCGCCCACCACCAAGCCGAGCCCAAGCCCAATCGCGACCGCCGTCAGATTGCCGAACTTCAGCGCTGTGGTCGTCATGAGGAATGCCGAACCCATCGCGACGCTGACGACGGACAAATCGATTCCGCCGGTCAACATCACCAGGGTCTGACCCGCGGCAAAAATACCGAGCGGGGCCGCGAACAGGAGCGTGTTCGATAGCCAGACGGGATTGACCGTGCCCGGTTTCAGGAGCTCGACCGCCGCGATGAAGATGAGGAGCAGCAGGATCAGGGCAACAATCGTATTGCGCTGAAACCAGAAAAGAACGCTGCGGGCCTCAAAGCGCCTCGACGGCGTCGACGCATCCGACGAACCGCTCATCTGCGGTTTCTCACTATGGTTGCGAGCCCGCCGGCCATCACCACGAGAACGATCAATGTTCCTTGGATGACTTGGCCGAAGTTCGGGTCAATGTTCAGAAAGATCAGGTCGGCGGGAATGAGGGTGAGCACAAAGGCGGCAATGACCGGCCCGACGACCCCGCCGCGCCCCCCCGTCAGGCTCACGCCGCCAATGACCACGGCGGCCAATCCGCTCAGCGTGTAGAGAACGCCGGCGTGCGGAGAGCCTATGCCTGTCGTCATCGTCAAACCGAGTTCCGCCAATGGCGCTGAACAAGCCGCCGAGAACATAGGCCATGAGCCGGGCGAACTCGACATTCACGCCGCTCCGAAACGCGGCGATCTTGTCACTGCCGGTGGCGTAGATGCGCAGGCCCGTCCTCGACATGCGAACCGGAATCCAAATGAGCGCCACGGCTACGACCAGCAGAACCAGCGAGTTGGACAGCCACTCGGTGATCAGAGTTCCAGTGCCAAGATTTGCAAACTCGGGAGGGGCGCCGCCGCCCGGCTTCTCGAGGATCAGCAGCGCGACGCCGCCCCAGATGAAGCCGGTTGTCAGCGTCACGATAACGTCCGGGACACGCGAGACGATGACGAGGAGCCCGTTGACCGCGCCTATGGCCGCGCCAGCGGCGAGGATCGCCAGGGCGAGCCATAGCGCCTCGCCGAAGCTGGCTTCATTCATCGTGCGCGCCGCGAGAACGTTCGCCACGGCGATAACGGATCCGATCGACAGGTCGATCCCGCCCGAGATCACGACCACGGCCTGCGCAGCCGCGGCGCACGCCAATGGCAACGCCGCCATCGCGACGGATTGCGCATCGAACGAATTGAATCGGGGATGGATCGCGACGGTCGCCATCAGGAAGACAAGGAAGAGCACCGGCATGCCGAACAGCGCCGGATACCGCACAATTGCGCCCCAGATCTTGTCGACAGGCCCGGAGCTTTGTTTTGGAGCCTGGACGCTCGAGGACAGATTGTCGGCCGACTCGGTTATCGCGCCTGTTGACCGGACGCTGGCGCGCTGGGCCGCTCCCTGGAGGGAGCGACCTCCAGGCCATGTGCGGCGCGAAGCAACGTTTCCTCATCGGCTTCGCCAGCCGGCATCTCGGCGACGATTTCGCCCCCGAACAAAACAATCGTCCGGTCGCACACCAGGGCAATTTCCGGAAGCTCGGACGTGAACAGCAGCACGGACGACCCGGCGTCGGCCATCTCGCGCAACAACCGATAAATCTGATGCTTGGTGCCGACGTCGATGCCGCGCGTCGGATCGAAGCAAAGCAGGGTTTGGAATCCCGTGGCAATCCATCGTGCGATCACCACCTTCTGCTGGTTACCGCCGCTCAGCCGGCGCAATTGGGCCTCCGCTCGGGTGTCGATTTGCAATCGCTTGACAGCGTTGGAAACGCGCTGGCGTTCCGTTCGGGCGTTGATGAGGCCCCAGTTCGACGGGTTGCGCACAAGCGGCAAAGCCACATTCTCGCGGATCGAGCGCTGCGGCAGAAGCGCCTGCAGTCGATTTGCTGGCACCAGCACGAGACCCGCGGCGATTGCGTCGCCAGGATGATTGAGCTTCAGCTTTTGGCCGTGGACCGCGATCTCTCCGCCGTCGTTACGGGTCACTCCAGCAATGCAGTCGAACAGTTCCTGCTGCCCTTGACCTTCGAGCGCTGCAACCCCGAGGATCTCTCCGGCCCGCAGGCTGAAAGACACGGTCTTGAGCCTGTGGCCGTAGCAAAGATCGCGGACCTCGAGAGCGGCGAGATCGTCGTCGCCGCTGCGATTTTGCCGTTGCTCCGGCTCCGAAGAGCTAACTTTCGTTGGATCCACGCCGAGCATGAGCGAAACGATCCGCTCTCCGCTTCCAGGGGCCGTGTCGATGACGCCGACTGTTGCGCCATCGCGCAACACCGTGGCGCGATCACACAGCGCGCCGACCTCCGCCATACGATGAGAGATGAAAATCACTGAATTGCCGCGCTCGCGCCAGCTCCGCATGACTGCGAAGACACGTTCCGCCAGGTTTGCCGGAAGAGCGGCGGTGATCTCGTCGAGGATCAGCAGGACTGGATTGGAGGCCAGGGCGCGAGCCAAATCGATGAGGCGCAAAACTGGATAGGGAATGTCTCGCACCAGCGCGTCAGGATCGAGGTTCTCTATCCCGAGGTCGCTAAAGGTGCTCCGCACTTTCGCGAGGGGGACATCGGCCAATCGCATGTTCTGGCCGATTGTCAGGTCGGGGACGAGCGCGGGATCTTGATAGACCGAGACGATGCCTGCTCGACGCGCTTCGGCGGGCGAGCGAAACACACGCGTCGCGCCGTCGATCGTTATGGTTCCGGCATCCGCCGGGTGAACGCCGGTGAGGATCTTCACCAGCGTGCTCTTGCCCGCGCCGTTGGCTCCCATCAACGCGTGGATCTCGCCACGGACAAGATGCAGCGTCGCCGACTTGAGCGCTATGACGGCGCCGAATTGCTTGGCGACATCGCGGACCTCAAGAAGAGGCGCGGAGTTGTTCATCGGGACGGCTCCACATCCGCTCGCAGCCTGCTCGTGACGGCCCGAACCATTGCTACCAACAAGCACGATTAGACGACTGCAATACGATCAGAGAGCCGCGGCGGCGTTCGCATGACGACGAACGCCGCCGGCCAACGGGTGTTACTCGCCCGGACCCTTGCAGGCCTTTTCCTGTGCGGCGGTGAAATGACCATAGTTCTTTTCGGGACCATAGATAGGATCGGTCGGCGCAACGTTCGGGTCGTAGAGCTTCTTCAGGATCTCGACATTTCGTCGGTCGTGTTGTCATAAGAGGCCGTCGGGACGGTGGTGACTTTGTCGCGAGGTTTCTTTTGCAGCACGTCAAGTGCGACGACCAACCCCGCCGCGCCGATCGCGGGTGAATTCGCCACGGCGACGCCAGCCAATCCATCCTTCTTGTAGTCGATCAGTTGCTTGATGAAGCCATTGTTGTCGGCGCCGACGAACGGCACAAACGGCTTATGCGCGGCCTTGATCGCCTCGATCACCGTATAATCGATTCCTGATGTCCAGACGCCGTCGAAATGCTTGCCCGAGGCAAGCATTTCCGACATCTGCTGCGCGGCTTTTTCGTTGGACCAATCCATGAAGGTTGTCGCAACGATCTTGATCCCAGGATAATCCTTGAGCACGGCGTCGAAGCCCTTCTGCCTCACGCCGTCGCCGGGAGCCCCATCGATCCCGCGCATTTGATAGACGTCGCCCTTGCCCTTCAACTGGTCGAACAGCCATTTGGCGCCGACCTTGGCGTAGGTCACCTGGTCGCCGGTCACGATATAGGCTTCCGGGAGCGTGACAGGTTGGTCCGCGGCAACGACAACGATCCCCTTGTCGGCTGCCGCCTTGATGACGCCGTTGAGCGCTTTTTCGTCCGACGGGTTTATGATGATCGCGTTGACGCCGGCGGAGATCAGCGTGCGCAGGTCCGCGATCTGCTCGGAAGGCCCCGCTTCGCGATTGGCGAGAATCACCTTCGAAACCAGGCCAGAGGCGAGGGCCTCGGCTTTGATCGAGCAGACGAACTCCTCGCGCCAGCTGTTACCGATATGCGTGTTGGAGACCCCGATCACGAACTGCTCTGCGGCGCTGGCGTTGCCGGCGGGCGCAGTCACCCCTATCGCCGCGAGCAGAGAAAGCGCGGCGGTTCCGCTAAGGCGTCTCATTCCATCCTCCCACATCAGTTGTTGTCGCAGCTGCGAGGCCGCAATTTTTTATAGCTCAAGCCACGGCATGGTCACTGTCGCCGAGTTCTGGGACCGAGAGCCTGGCTTGTTGACAAGCCGTCCGATCGGTCGCGGCTAGGCATTGTGGTGCGAAACAGCCAGCATTGCAATCGCGCCGCGCGGCGGCGGGACGGTCAGAGGCGATGCCCGAAGGCCAGGTTGGGGACTGAATTAAATCCATGCGATGATGACAGCGGCGAGAGCGAGGCCTCGGATGGTTTCGAGCGCGGCGGTCGTATCGGGTCGCGAGGCGTCGCCAATTTTTCAGCTTGCAGAACAGGCGTTCGATGACGCTCCGGCGCTTATAGGCGGCGCGATCGAGCGGGTATGGCGCGCGCCTCGAGGCGGTGGAGGGAATGGCCGCTTTGCGCAGACTGTCGGCGTCGTCGGCCTTGTCCGCCAGCAGGCGCTTCGGTTGAGCGACGGCGCCGAGAAGCGGAATAGCCATGACGACGTCGGCGACGTTTCCTTTGCGTCAGCGCGAGAGCGACGGTCTGTCGCGATCATCGGCCAAAGCATGAATTGCTCGTCCTTCCGGCCGAGAAGACGAACCGACCGGCCGGATCAGAGATCTCGCGCAATCCAGAACGCCAGCGCCTGCGCCACGGCCGAAACACGGGCATGATTGGATCGCGCGATCGTCGCCGCATCGATCGCCGAAGCCCAATATCGCGATGTCGCCCGCACGGGCCGCTCAACACCCCCGATCGTCGCAACGCCGCTGATGTTGTCCCAAGCGCGGCTATCCTTGTTCGGCCCGATGGGTGAGGGAGCCCCCCCACGGTGAGCGTCAGCGCCTTTCGGCGTCAGGCGGCCGGAGAGCGCCTCAGCGAGCTGGCGCGGCAGCTCCTGTTCGACCCAGGTCGCCGTCGGGTCGCCGGCGGCGGGCGCGCAACGGCGCAACGTCGACCCGGATAGCGCCGATCCCGGGGCGCGACTGCGCCAGCGCAGTCCCGCCCGGCATCGCCGCGACAAGCGCAAACCCGCCGCATGCCACGATCGCGGCGCGGCGGGTCAATGTTTGGCCAGAGATGATTCGATCTCCAATCACGGGCCGCCCGACGCGCACGATCGCCACGCCCGGCCTTCATGATACGCCGCAGCCTCGGCCAAAAGTTTCGCGGCGCGCGCGCGTCACAAGGAAAGAACCGCCCGATCCCGGCGCTTTTCGCCTTCGCTAATCAACCCGCTCGCGAGCGCTTTTATTCGCGCCCGAACCAAAAATATCCACATCCGCAGGACCGCAAAGAGGAACCGCCCGACCTCGAGCGGTTCCCCCGAAATTGTGTCAGCCGATTGCCGGTGACGCGCGCCGCCGCCGCGCCGCCAAGAGCGCCAGTCCGCCAAACCCGGCCAGCATCATGGCCCAGGTGGAAGCTTCCGGGACGGCGACGATCGACCCGAAGAGCCCGTCCGTCTCGCCGTTAAGGCCATCGGTGAAGAAGAGCGTGTTCGGGTTTCCATCATTGCCACCGCCGCCGAAAGCCAGGGACCAAAGACCGCCCGCCGTGTTGCCGGCGCCGGGGTCGACCTCGATTGAACCCACAAACGCGTCGGTCACCGGGTTGAATGCGTTGATCACGTCGGCCACGCCGGGAACGAAGCTGAAATTGCCGACCAGAAGGTCGCCACCGAACTTGCCGAAGCTCGACGGAGCGATGGCGACGCCCCATGGCGAGGCGAGAGGGCCGCCAACGATCGTGTTCTCAAGTCCGCCGTTCTCGCTGAATTCCGCGACGGCGCCCTGGCCCGCCGTGGCCATTGTCTGGGGCGCGTGGCCGGACGGCGCGTAGGTTACGAATACGTTGCCGCCAAGATCGGTCACGTTGAAGGGGACGAGTCCTGCGCGCTGACCGCCGTCGGGGTCGCGAACGCAGGTTCGTGGATATCAGTTGGAACGAATTGTTGAACGCGTCGATGCGCGCGCCCGCGGTGTTGGCGGCGAACAGTTCGGTGTCGGCCTGATTGATGGCGAGCCCGGTGAAGCTCGCGCCAGCGACGGACGTTTGGGTGATTGCTTGCGTGTGCGGGGAGTTATCCCAAGCGGAGATCGAGCCGTCCAGGTTGGCAAAGATGAAGTTAGCGGATTTGCCATTCCCCCCGTTCCCGACGTCGAAGCCCATCCCCATTCCGTTGGCGACCTGCCCAGTCGGACCTGAGGCTCCCGCGGGCGGGATGTTGACGGTGAACAAGGGTTGGTTGGAAACGCTCGTGCTACCCGTAACCGAAAAAAGCGGCGTCGTCTGTGTGCCCTGGTCCGAAATCCAGACGGGACTTCCGTTTGCGAACGAAACACCCCAAGGGTTCACCAGGCTCGAGTCGGTCGCGGTGGCAAGGCCCGGGATGTTCGAAACAAGGTTTGTTTGAGAAAAGCCGTCGGCATTGGCGACTCCCGCGCCCGCGCACAGCGCGCCGAAGGCGACAGTCGTCGATACGACAGCTCGAAGTGACGATGTTCTAATCATTACGGTAGTTCCTTGTAATTTTGGCGTAAAGACACCCTATGGCCAGTCTTGCACAGACCGTCCACTATCCGACTAGCGCTAAGTTGCTTCCCGCCTGCCTCGACTAGCAGTGAACACTGCTCCGTTTTATTTATTCGTGGCAAAGGTCGAAAACATGGCCGATCACGATCCTGTGATCGATGGGCTCCGGTGCACACAAACCATAGCGTTGCTTTGAGCGGAGTGATGGTTTGTGGACCAATAGGAATAAATACTTATATTTTTATTGCTTGGATCTCACAGCTCCTCGATCAAATTGCCTTGATTCCGTATAAGAGAAAATAGTACGATTGATTGACAAAAACGGAAATTGGGTTACGATTGTAAGATTGGAGTCAAAGCCGAGATCCTAGGCTCCGCCTCCCGACCGACATACGGCGCCGGCAGGGCTCACCTGCCTTGGCGGCTTAAGGAGCGCGCGGCGCGGCGGAAGCCGGGTTCGTCGGGTCAAAAGAAGGCGTGTCGCGAAATGGCGAAACGAAAAGGCAGTTAAGTTCTTGAAAACACACGATCCCGCGAAATCATTGATTCAGAGACCGTCATGATATCAATAGCTTACGACCAGAGACGCGAAACGTTGTAACTGCCCAGGTGGAGCTTCGGAATGGCGCCGGAACCCCACGGACCTCATGCCTCGAGGGCCGCGCGCAACGCGGCGTCTCGAAGGATGGTCCAGGAAGCGGGCAACCGTTCTTCGAGGCCGCTTCGCGGCGCCTCGGAACGAGTTCTTAAAGATGAGAACGACGGAGCGGAAAAAGTTGCGCAAAAGCGCAGTTAAGCCCCTGAAATCGTTCGATCGCGTAAACTTGTGCGCGGTCGCCGGAAGCCAACGCCAGTCGCCTCGCCGATAGCCAGAAGCAAGACTGATCCGCGCCGCTAAGGCCTTCCCGCCGCGCGCCGCTGGCGCGCCTTGGCCGTCGCGGCGGCACGGAGCGTCGTCGCCACGTCGACGATGGTCGCGGTCTCGCCCTTAAGCCGTGCGAGCGCCAGCGCCCGTACGTCCTCGGCCAGCCAGAGCCGGCCTTTGAGATCAACCGTATCGGCCGCCTGGCACGCGTCGGCGACGACAAACAGCTGATAGCCAAGATCGGCGGCGTGCCGCGCCGTTGCTTCGAGCGCATGGGCCGCAAGCGCCCCGCAGAGCACCAGCGTCGTCGCGCCGAGTTCGTCGAGCCTCGCTTCGAGGTCGGCGCCGATGAAGGCGCTTGTCGCGTTGCGGACGATGACGATCTCGCCGTCGAGCGGCGGGATGGCGGGGACGAACGGCTGCCGGCCGATATGCGCGAGCGGAAGCCCTTCGGTTCGCCATGCGGCGATGAGCGCGGCGATGGTCGTCTCAACCTCCGGGCAAGCGCCAGCGCCTTGGCGCGAGCCCTCGATCGCCTCGTGCGCGTCGATGATGAGGAGCACCGCGTCGGCCGGCAAGCGCATGGGTCAGGGCCGTCGCGGCGCAAGCGCCCAAGTGTCAAGCTCGAGCACGACATGGGGCTCGTAGCCCTCGCCCTCGCGCCACGGAAAGTCCGCGCAGGGGCGGTTCTTGGTCGCGACCGTGCGCATTCTGAGCGCGCCAACGTCATCGCGGTGAGGCAGCGCCGCGGTCTCGACAATTTCGCTCCACGCGAACACTGTGTCGCCGGCGAAGAGCGGCGCGACATGTCGGCCGCCGTTGATCGCCGCGATATGGAAGGCGTTGGCGAGGCCGTTGAAACTGAGCGCCCGAGCGAGCGAGATCACATGCCCGCCATAGATGAGCCGCCGGCCGAAGCGCCCCTGCCCCTCGCTGAACTGATTGAAATGGACCTTGGCGGCGTTCTGATAGAGGCGGGTCGCCGTCTGGTGCTCGGCCTCTTCGACGGTCACGCCGTCGACATGATCGATCCGCTCGCCGGCGCGATAGTCCTCGAACAAGGACGGCGATCCGCTGAGTTCCGGGTCGAACGCGGCGCGGTCGATCCGCGGGCAGGCCGCGCCGAGATCAGCGACGCTGACCGTCTCGGGAAGTTCGGGAACATGGGCCTCTGGCGCGGGAGCGCTCGCGTCGCGCTTTCGCACCATCACCCAGCGCACGTAGTCGATGACCGTCTCGCCGCGCTGATTGGACCCTTTCGAGCGCACATAGACCACGCCGCTCTGCCGGTTCGAGTTTTCCTTGAGCCCGATCACCTGCGAAACCGCGAACAGCGTATCGCCGGGAAAAACCGGCTTCAGGAATCGGCAATCGGCATAGCCGAGATTGGCGACCGCGTTCAGCGAGACGTCCGACACCGTCTTGCCGAACACGACATGGAAGGCGAGCAGATCGTCGATCGGGCTTGCCGGGTAGCCGATGGCGCGCGCGAAGGTTTCCGCGCTTTGAGGCGCGAAACGCGTGCCCGTGAGAGCCGAATAGAGCGAGGCGTCGCCGCTGTTCAGCGTGCGCGGCGTCGCATGACGGATCGTCTGCCCAAGGCGAAAGTCCTCGAAGAACCGGCCTGCCGCGGTCTTGGACGGAACGGAGGCAGCCATCCCGAAAGGGTCAGAAGACGTTCGGATAGATGTAATAGATGATGATCCTCTCGATCAGCATGACGGCAAGCAAAAGGATGATCGGAGAAATGTCGATGCCTCCCGTGGACGGCAGGAAGTTTCGGATTGGCCGCAGGAAGGGCTCCGTCAGGGCGAGAAACAAGTTCCAGATCGAGCGCACGAAGTCGTTGCGGATATTCACCACCCCGAAGGCAATCAGCCAGGAAAGAACGGCGCCCGCGATGATGATCCAGGTGTAGAGATTGAGGACAACCATCACGATGTCGAGGATCGCACGCATGAGTTCTCCCAACCCTTTGAGAGGCTGCCATTGAAGCGGAGACGCCCCGACCCTCCACGTCGATGTCGTTGACACGCATCGGACGCGCACGTAAACAGCCGCGCGACGGGGCTGTAGCTCAGATGGGAGAGCGCTGCAATCGCACTGCAGAGGTCAGGGGTTCAATTCCCCTCAGCTCCACCACGCAGCTATTTGATATTACGCGATTTTCAGTCTCTCTCAGTATCCCAGACATATCCGGTGCTTGCACACGGGGGAGTGCAGAACAAGTCCTAGAGAGACTGAGATTTTCGCTGTATGGCGGTCGCATTCGCCGGCAGTCTCCAGAGGCAAAATTCCTTTCCGCGGCCAGTTGCATAGCGTCTTGAGGAGACTGGTTCGTATTGCCGCGGAGACCGGTTCGATTGCGGTCATGCCAGCGATCGCAGTTATGGTGACGCCTCGTTCGAGCCGACCGCGCCCCGACGGGGCATCTTCAACACGCCTTAACCGGCGTCTCCTCAAGCTGCACCTCGTGGCCCCACAGACGGCGGATGTGGCGCAGCGTTGCCTCGCGGTCGGCTTCGGCGAGGCGGACGCCGTTGCGTAATGCGTGGCGCAGCACAAGTGACCGTTCGCCAACGAGGTTGACGTCGACGATCTGGATGTCCGGCTCGTTCGCTGAGACGTCGTAGCTGTCGGCGAGCGCCGAGCGCACTCGGCGATAACCCTCCGCGTCGTGGATCGCTTCGATTCTGACGTTCAACTCGGAGGCCTTGTTGGAGATCGCGAATAGGCGGAACTTGCGGATCAGATTCGGCGAGAGGAACTGCCGCACAAAGGATTCGTCGCGATAATTCGCCCAGACATCGCGCAGCACGGCGCGCCAGTCTTCCCGGCCGGCGATCTCGGGGAACCATTCGCGGTCCTCGACAGTCGGCGCAACACAGATGCGTTGAATGTCCTGCATCATTGCGAAGCCGAGAGCATAGGGGTTGATTCCGCTATAACGCTTGTCGTCGAAATCAAACTGCGTAAGGACGTTGGCATGGCTGTGCAGGATCTCGAGCAGCGCGCCCTCGGAAATCAGCCCTTTATCATAAAGCCTATTGACGATCGTGTAATGCACGAAGGTCGCACAGCCCTCGTTCATCAACTTGGTCTGTCTCTGGGGATAAAAATATTGAGCGAGATTTCGCACGATGCGTAGAAGCTCACGCTGCCAGTCACGCAATATAGGGCTGTTCTTTTCCAGGAAATAGAGGAGGTTTTCCTCGGGCAGGCGCAGGCGGAGCTTGCGCTCG
Source organism: uncultured Alphaproteobacteria bacterium (assembly GCA_963707355.1). Classification (GTDB taxonomy): domain Bacteria; phylum Pseudomonadota; class Alphaproteobacteria; order Rhizobiales; family Beijerinckiaceae; genus Roseiarcus. The sequence continues at coordinate 79,251 of CAVPPX010000054.1, forward strand.
CGCGCGTCCTGTTCGTTGAGCTCACCTGTGGGCGCGGGCGTAGCGCCGGGCACGGTGCGCCAAAGATCGCGATAGTCCCGCGTCTCGCGCTCCACCTTCTCGCGCCGGCGACGCTCGTATTCAGAAAACTTCAGTTTGGCGGCGCGGGGGTAGCGAAACACACCTTGTCCCATCAGGGCGTGCGCCGCGTCGAGCGTCGATTCGACCGCCTCGGGGCCGTGTAGTTCCTCGCATAAGGCGATGTAGCGCTTCGCGAAATCGAGATAGTCGAGAATCCCGCCGGCGTCTGTCCACTGTTGGAACAGATAGTTATTCTTGAAAAAGTGGTTGTGGCCGAAAGCAGCGTGGGCGATGACGACAGCCTGCATCGCCATCGTGTTCTCCTCCATGCAATAACTGATGCAAGGATTGGAGTTAATGACGATCTCGTAGGCGAGCGCCTGGTAGCCCTTGCGGTAAAGGGCCTCGTCGCGGACGAATCGTTTGCCGTATGACCAGTGCGCGTACATCAACGGCATGCCAACCGAGGAATAGGCGTCGAGCATCTGCTCAGCGGAGATGATCTCGATCTGATTGGGGTAGACGTCGAGGCCAAGGTCGTCGCGGGCAATGGTTTCGATCGCGGCATAAACGCGCCGCACCGTCTCAAAGTCCCATTCGGCGCCGTCGAACAGGAGGCCGTCGCCTGCCGTCACCGTCGTTGCCGTCATGGCGCCCTTCCGTGTCTCGTTTGCCGCGCAAAGAGCTGACGGAACACAGGATAAATGTCGGCGCGCGTAGCGACGCGGGCCATCGCGAAATTGGACGCCCCCTCCTTGAGGCCGGCGTACGCGCGCCAGAGGTCTGTGTGACGGCTCTCATCGCTGTTGATCGCACCCTCGGCGGCGATCTCGATATGGGCGTAATATTGGGTTAGTGGCAGGATCGCTTCGGCAAGCAGGGCGACGCAATCACGCAAGTCGCCGCCCGAATTGTCTCCGTCGGAGGCCTGGGCGCAATAGACGTTCCAGTCTGCGACGGGATATCGGGCCTCGCGCGCCGCGATCATCGCCTTCAGCGCGGAGCTGACCACGGTGCCGCCGCTGTCGCGGCCATAAAAAAATTCCTGCTCGTCGACTTCAGCCGCCTCGTGACTGTGACGGATGAAAACGATGTCGACGCGTTCATATTTGCGCTTGAGGAAGAGGTGCAACAGGATGAAGAAGCGCTTCGCCAGATCTTTTTCGCGTTCGCCCATCGAGGCCGAAACGTCCATCAGGCAGAACATGACCGCCTTGGCTCGCGGAACATTGGTCGGCGTGAACCGATTGTAGCGCACGTCGATCGGATCGATGAATGGCACGGCGCGCTGTCGTCGCTTGAGCACCGCGATGTCGCGGCAGAGTTCGCCAATATGCATTTCGTCCGCGGGCTCGCGAACAGCCCTGGCCTCAAGCGCCGCAAGCTCCGCCTCGAGCCGCTCGACTTCTGCCTTGGTCGGGCGACGAAGCGCAAATCGGCGACCCATGCTGACGCGCATCGTCCGCAGCACTGCGAGGTTCGGAGTCGCTCCGTCGTTCGTGTACCCCGCCCGGCGGAACTCTTTTGCGCTCACATCCTTGAGCGACGCCTTGACCAGGTCTGGAAGCTCGAGGTCCTCAAACAGGATATCGAGGAACTCAGCTTCCGTGAGCGCAAACGAAAACGGGTCCTGGTCGCTCCCGGACTCAGCCCCTTCACGGCCCGAACCGCCAGCGCCGGCGCCGCCCTTCGGCTTGTCGATGCGGTCACCCGCGACGAAGTCCTTATTGCCGGGCCGAACGTATTCCCGCTCGCCGCTCTCGCTTGAGAGATGGAATTGCGGCTCGCCAATTCCGTCGGTCGGAATGGAGACGGCGCCACCCTTGCTGGCGTCGGCGATGGAGCGCTCAGCCACGGCCTTGTCGACCGCACGCCTGACCTCGACGCGGGTGCGGCGAAGGAACCGCTGGCGGTTACCAAGGCTCTTGTCGCGCGGATTGAGGCGGCGGTCGACAAATTGAGCCATGGCCGATTATCCGCTCTTCACCTATCCGGCCTTATTGACCCGCATGTACCACTCGACCAGCCGGCGCACCTGCCGCTCGGTGTAGCCGCGCGCCTTCATCCGGTCGAGAAAGTCGGCGTGCTGCCGATCGGTTTTGGAATCCTGCTTGGCCCCAAAGCTGATGATCGGCAGCAGGTCCTCGACTTGGCTAAACATGCGCTTCTCGATCACTTCGCGGATCTTCTCATAAGCCGTCCACGAGGGGTTCTTGCCGTTGTTGTTCGCGCGAGCGCGCAACGCGAACTTGACGATCTCGTTGCGGAAGTCCTTCGGGTTGGCGATGCCGGCCGGCTTCTCGGTCTTGGACAGTTCCGCGTCGAGCACCTGCCGGTCGAACACTTGGCCGGTGTCGGGATCCTTGAAGTCTTGCTCCTCGATCCAGGCGTCGGCATATGCGATGTAACGGTCAAACAGGTTCTGCCCGTATTCGCTGTACGATTCGATGTAGGCCTTCTGGATTTCGCGGCCTATGAACTCGGCATAGCGAAGCGCAAGATTGGACTTGATGAAATCGAGATAACGCTCCTCGACTTCCTTGGGAAGTTGCTCGCGCTTGATCGCCTGCTCGAGCACATACATGAGATGGACCGGGTCGGCGGCGATCTCCTCGTTGTCGAGGTTGAAGGTCTCCGATAGAATTTTGAAGGCAAAGCGGGTGGAGACGCCGGTCATGCCTTCGGCGACCCCCGCGACCTCTCGATATTCCTGCACTGATTTCGCCTTCGGGTCGGCGTCCTTCAGGCTCTCGCCGTTGTAGACGCGGAGTTTCGAAAACAGCGGCGAATTCTGGTGCTCCTTGAGGCGAGTGAGAATGCAGAAGCGCGCAAGAATCTCGAGCACCTCCGGCGCGCAGGGAGCTTCGCACAATTCGCTTCCCTCGAGCAGTTTGGCGTAGATCATCGCCTCTTCCGTTACCCTCAGACAGTACGGCACCTTGACGACGCAGATGCGGTCGAGAAACGCCTCATTGTTTTTGTTGTTCCTGAACTGGTCCCACTCCAATTCGTTGGAGTGGGCAAGCACGATTCCCTGGAAAGGAAGGGCGCCGAGGTTCTCAGTACCCGCGTAATTGCCTTCCTGCGTCGCCGTCAGCAGGGGGTGGAGCACTTTGATCGGGGCCTTGAACATCTCGACGAATTCCAAAAGCCCTTGCGTCGTGCGGTTGAGGCCGCCGGAATAGCTATAGGCGTCTGGATCATGCTGAGAGAAATGCTCGAGCTGACGGATATCGACCTTGCCGACCAGCGTGGAGATGTCCTGATTGTTCTCGTCGCCAGGCTCCGTCTTGGCGACGCCGATTTGGCGAAGCCGGGAAGGATAGACTTTGACGACGGAGAAGCGGGAGATGTCGCCGTCGAAGGAGTCCAGGCGTTTGGTCGCCCACGGCGAGCAGACCCCGGCGAGGCGCCGGCCGGGAATTCCGTAACGGCTCTCGAGGACAACGCCCATCGTCTCCGGACGGAAGAGGCCTAACGGAGATTCAAACACCGGGCTGAGCTCGTCGCCGGCAGCCAGAACGTAAATGGGCTGCGTTTCGATCAACGCCTTGAGGCGCTCGGCGAGCGAAGACTTGCCGCCGCCGACGGGACCAAGCAGGTAAAGGATCTGCTTGCGCTCCTCGAGTCCTTGCGCAGCGTGCTGGAAGAAGCTCACCACGCGCTGGATCGTGTCTTCCATGCCGAAGAAGCCGGACAGGGAGGGATAGAGCTTGATTGTCCTGTTAAGGAAGATGCGCCCGAGGCGCGGGTCCCTCGCGGTGTCTACAACCACCGGGTCGCCAATAGCGGCGATCATGCGCTCGGCTGCGCTCGCCGTCATGCCCGGATCGTCTCGGCAGCCCTCGAGAAATTCAGCGAGGCTCATCGCCTCGCGCCGCTCGCGCGCGTAAGCCGTCGAGAAGATGCTGAAAATCTCTGCGCCTCGTCCTGCGGCGGCGCGCGGAGCATCAATCGAACCCGGTTGCGCGAAGGCATGCACGGTCTCGGCTTTCATCGCAAATCTCCACCACTGTCAGCTTCTTTCTGCCAGCTCTAAAATGTGATGAGAAATGGTTAACAGGGATTTTCCACTGCTTTCGAAATGATAAAAGCGCCAACAACAGGGAACGCCCTCGACTCTGCTTAGGGAAATAGGTGTGGGCCGCATCCTCACGCTGGACGAGGCGGACACCGAATCGGTGCGGATAAAATTCGCGCAATTTTGGGGCTACTTCGACGGCTCGGCCTGCGCGGAGGGCAAGGACGCGGCCTTTATTCCAACATCACACGTTTTTTTGCCTGCTGGCAGGGAAAACGGACCGCGGAGAGCCTCCGTCACGAGCGCTTCGACATCGGATGCGGGAACGCGCACGATCAATCCTGCTTTGCTTTTGTCGGCTTGCAGAACCGCCTGCGAGACGTAATAGCGCCAGCGCTTAAACCCGTTCGTCGTCCAGCTCGAACTCATCCGATGGCCGCGGTCGTCGAAGAACTTCCCCGCAAGCAGGGATTCGGACGACTGTCGCGTTCTCCTGATTCGCTCCGAGATGATCGCGCGGACTTTGCTGGACCTGAGCAAAACGCTCGTAAGGTGTTGCAGCGGCCTCGTGCGAACTCGCGTTCCAAAGCGGATCGCCCATCATGGCAATAGCAACATCGACTGAAAGGGAGGGACCTCCAACCCTGCATTGTCGTCGCCGCGATGACCTTGGGCCGCGGATGACGCCGCTAGATGTGCTCGAGCGGCCGCCGAAACTATCGGATCGGTCAGAGGTGCGCTCAAAAACCCCTTACCAAGGCTGGCGAGTGTCAACGCCAGCCGAGGGCGGGAGCGACATGGGTCAGGATCGCATCGATGACATGCGCATTGTAGGCGACGCCAAGTTGGTTCGGAACCGTCAAGAGTAGGGTGTCAGCCTCCGCAATGGCTTCGTCTGTCTTCAGTTGCTCGATGAGAACGTCTGGCTCGGCGGCATAGCTGCGACCGAAGATCGCGCGCGTCTTGTCGTCGATAAACCCGATCTGGTCCCCCTCGTCACCCCCGCGGCCGAAGTAGGCGCGATCACGATCGCCTATCAGCGCGAAGATGCTGCGGCTCACAGACACACGAGGCTCGCGCGCGTGCCCCGCCTCTTTCCAGGCGGCGCGGAAGGCCCGTATCTGGGCAGCCTGCTGGACGTGGAACGGCTCTCCCGTCTCATCGTTCTTGAGGGTCGAGCTTTGCAAGTTCACGCCGAGTTTTGCCGCCCAGATGGCGGTGGCGTTGGAGCTGGCGCCCCACCAGATCCGATCGCGCAGGCCTTCTGAATGGGGCTCGACGCGCAATAGGCCCGGCGGATTGGAGAACATCGGCCGCGGGTTGGGCTGGGCGAAACCTTCGCCACGCAACAGGTCGAGAAAGACCTCCGCATGGCGCCGGCCCATGTCGGCGTCGCTTTCGCCCTCGGCTGGGCGATAACCGAAATAGCGCCATCCGTCGATCACCTGCTCGGGCGAGCCCCGGCTAATTCCAAGCTGCAGACGTCCTCCAGCGATAAGGTCGGTCGCCCCCGCGTCCTCAACCATGTAGAACGGGTTCTCGTAGCGCATGTCGATGACCGCTGTGCCGATTTCGATACGCCCGGTCTTAGCGCCTACGGCCGCGAGCAGAGGGAAAGGCGAAGCGAGCTGGCGGGCGAAATGGTGAACGCGGAAATAGGCTCCGTCCGCGCCCAGCGCCTCGGCCGCGACAGCGAGATCGATCGATTGCAGGAGCGTGTCGGCTGCCGAGCGCGTCTGCGACTGGGGCGAGGGCGTCCAGTGCCCGAACGACAGAAAACCGATCTTCTTCATACGGTCCAAGCCTAACAATATTGGGATTCATCGGGCAAGCGGCCGTTTGCGAAGGATCGAAGCAGCGATCCCCGAGCGACTTGTTCGAAGGCGCGCCGCCCGCCCGCGTGGTTTAACAGTGCGGCGAAAGGCCTTGGCGAAATTCGGTTTCCCATAACGCCGGATCCGGTTGCTGTCGGCTTGCCACGGCCGCGGTGGAAGAAATGGGGCTTGGGTCGAGCATGCGCGACAACCGACGGCTCTGGCACGGCAAGTTGCGCGATGTATCAGCCCGCGCATTCCCGACATTTCTGAAATGCCTCTGCTATCATCTGTTCGTCGGGTCTGAGGCCGGGCATGGGTTTTGCAAGTCCTCTTTGCGCAAGCGATGAGATAAACTCGACAAAAGGCGGAGGGCGTTTTGAGCGCGGTGACCGAAGATATGCTTCGCACTTACGCGCACAGCGACGGCTTGGGGCTGGCCGCTTTGGTGCGCAAGGGCGAAGTGGCGCCGATCGAACTTGTAGAGACAGCGGTCGTCGCCATTGAAAAAACAAATCCGCAGCTGAATGCGGTGATCAGCAAATTGTATGACATGGGCCGGGCGGCGGCCAAAGACGTCGATTTGAACGCGCCATTCGCCGGCGTTCCGTACTTGCTCAAGGAACTGAGAACGAAATGGAAAGACGCTCCCGTAACGGGCTCGTCATCCTATCTCAGAAATGTTCGGGCGGACTCCGACACGGAGGTGGTCAAACGCATCAAGGCGGCGGGCTTTCTTCTCGTTGGCAAATCCAATGCGCCCGAAAACGGCTGGTCGCTGTCCACCGAACCAACGCTGTACGGCGCCACGTTCAACCCGTGGCGACAGGGCGTAACTCCTGGCGGCTCGAGTGGTGGAGCGGCAGCCGCCGTCGCGTCGCGTATGGTTCCGGTCGCCGAGGCGACTGACGCGGCCGGATCGATTCGAAGTCCCCGCGTCTTGTTGCGGAGTCGTTGGGCTGAAGCCGACGCGCGGCCGGCTGACAGCCAGTCCGGCTGGCGATGTCTGGCATGGTTGCGCTTTTGCCTTCTGCAATACGAGAACCATCCGGGACACCGCCGCCTATCTCGACGCGGTCGCAGGGTGCCTTCCGGGCGATCCGTATACTCCGCCCAAGCCAGATGAATCCTGGTCCGTGCTCGCCGCGCGGGAGCCGAAGAATTTGAGGATAGGATTCAGCATTGCGCCGCCGGATCGGGGGCCTGTTGATCCGCATGTCGTCACCGCGGTTCAACGGACGGTGTCGACCTTAGGGAAACTCGGGCATGATGTTGAACAGCATGACCTCATCTTTGACGCTCCGCGCGCGTGGGAGACTTACGCGCGTATGGGGACGGTGCAGACAGCGCTGTTCTTCGAGTCCATGCAATCCATTGTCGGACGACCGGTCACCGCCAGCGACGTTGAGCCGGTGACTTGGGCGACCATCTCCCGTGGTCGATCGATCCCCGCGACACGCCACCTAGCCGATGTCGACAGCGTCCGTCAGTTCGGGCGCTCGATCGCCGCAGACCTTGCGCCTTACGACGTGTTCATCACGCCCACTCTGACCCAGAAGCCGCGTCCCCTGGGCTACTACGACATGTCGGAAACAGATCTCGACCGGTTCAATGCGCTTTGGTTCGACGCTGCCTTCATGTTTCCGTTCAACGCGTCAGGTCAGCCTGCGATATCCCTGCCCCTCCACTGGTCGCCGGAAGGAGATCCGATCGGCGTGCAACTGGTTGGCCGCTTCGGCGATGAAGCGACGCTTCTATCGTTGAGCTCCGTGTTGGAGAGCGAAATGCCCTGGCGAGACCGGAAGCCGCCAATTTGCGCATGATGCCTGACATCGATGCGCATTCGGCAGGCGCGGAACTGCGCGCGGGGAGCGATATTCTCAGCGTTCGCGGTCTGACAAAAACCTTTCCCGGCGTCGTCGCGCTCGACGGTGTCGATCTCGGCGTCAGAGCCGGCGAAGTCCATGCCCTGCTTGGAGCGAATGGCGCAGGCAAAAGCACGCTGATCAAGCTCGTCGCCGGTCTTTATTCGCCCGACGCAGGCGAGATCACTCTCTTGGACCGTCCAGTCAACTTCATGAGCGCGGCTGATGCGATGGCCGCGGGGGTCAGCGTCATCTACCAAGACTTCGCCTTGATCCCGTATCTCAGCGTTGCAGAAAACATATTCCTCGGCAGCGAAATCCTGGGATCGTTCGGGCTCGTTGACTGGAACGCAACACACCGGGAGGCGCGGCGATTGCTGGATCTGGTTGGGTGCGACTTTCCGACCGAAACACTGGTCGGGGAGCTTGGAACCGGCCAACGGCAGTTGGTCGAGGTCGCCAAAGCCCTGCGGCGCGAAGCGCGGGTGTTGATCCTGGATGAGCCGACCGCCTCTTTAAGCCAAGGCGAGTCGGCGCGCTTGTTCGATCTCATCCGCGAGCTCAAGCGTAAGAAGGTCGGGATCGTCTACGTCAGCCACCGCCTCGACGAGATCACGGATCTGGTCGACCGTGTCACCGTCCTGCGCGACGGAAAAAGCATGGGAACCTTTTTCGCCGCCGATATCGACCGAAGAAAGATCGTGTCGCTGATCACGGGGCATGACGCGTTGCCTTCGCTTTCACGGCGTTCTACGAAGCCGGATGAAACGCCGTTGCTCATGACAAAACATCTCTCTCGCGACGGCGAGTTCGAGGATGTGTCGATCGACGTTCGGCGGGGCGAGGTCGTTGTCGTCACCGGACTGGTCGGATCAGGCCGAACGGAGCTGCTCGAGACTCTCTTTCGCGCAAGGCGCCCGGACGAGGGAGAGATCTTCTTAGGCGGCCGCAGATGCGAGCAGGATTCCATTCGAGACGCAATCCGGGATGGGATTGTCTTGATCCCGGAGGACCGCCGCGGGCACGGACTTTGCGTAATTTTGCCAATGTACGAAAACATTGCGATGGCGATCCTGCGACGCTTCTTCGGCGCGCTCGGTCTCTCGCGCAGCTCGGAAATCGAACACGCCGACACGATGATTCGCGCCTTGAATATCAGGCCTGCCGACGCGGGTGTTGAGGCGGGCACGCTGTCGGGCGGCAATCAGCAGAAGGTTGTGCTGGCGAAGTGGCTCTCGACGGACGCCGATGTGTTTCTTTTCGACGAACCAACTCAAGGCGTCGACGTCGGCGCCAAAAACGAAATCCATGACATCGTTCGAAATCTTGCGGCGCGCGGCAAAGCTGTCTTGATTGCATCTTCCGATCTGGAAGAGGTCCTCGGCATCGCTGACCGGGTTCTCGCGATGCGCCGGGGTCGAATTGTCGCTGAATTTTCAGGCGCGGCGGTGAAGGCGAGCGATTTGGTCGAAGCCATCACTCATGGATCGATCTCGTGACCGCGGTCGCAGGCGCCGCTTCGCCGCGCCCACGCGTGCGCATTGACACCGCGGTCATAGGCCCCGGTCTCGCTTTGGCGGCGATGATCATTGTCTACTCGGTTCTGAGCCCGCATTTCCTGACCGTCTCAAATTTCACCAACGTGCTCGTTCAGTGTTCGCCGCTCCTGATCCTGGCCGCGGGGCAGACGTTTCCGATTTTGATGGGCGGCCTCGACCTCTCGCAAGGCTCGATCGTGAGCCTAGTGAGCGTGGTCACCGCAGGCGTCATGCTCGATCACGGTCTGGGTCTTGGCGCGATTGCCGGAATTGGATCGGGCGTGCTGGTCGGATTGGCCAACGGGATTCTGATCGGGCGCTTTCAGATCCAGCCGTTCATCGTCACCCTCGGCATGCTGTATATGATCGCCGGCGCCGCCATGGTCTATTCCGGCGGCTCTTCCGTTTTCGGTCTGCCGGAGCCTGATGTTGACCGGTTCTTCTGGTTCGGCGGCGGTTTTCTAGGACCGATTCCCGTACCTCTCATCATTGCCGTGATCCTCATCGCAATCAGCCATCTCGTGTTGACCAGAACGCCTCTCGGCAGGTCGGTCTACGCCGTTGGTGGAAACGAGCAGGTCGCTTTGATGTCCGGCATCGACGTCGGACGGACGAAGATCTTTATCTATCTTATGAGCGGCGCCTTCGCCTCGATCGCCGGATTTGTTCTCAGCGGACGCGTGATCTCCGGTCAACCGATTCTGGGAGCAGGCGATCTTTTGCTTCAATCCATCGGGGCCGTCATCATTGGCGGCACCAGCATATTCGGCGGTCGTGGCGGCGTTCTGCGTTCGGCGCTTGGCGTGTTCGTGGTCGCCTTCATGGTCAACGGTCTCAATCTCCTGGCGATCTCAACCTTCATTCAGGAGATCATCGTGGGAGCGATCATTATTGTTTCTGTTTGGCTCAATTCTCTTCATCGATCGAGCTCAAGGAAGAGAGCCGCTTAACCACCACATCAAGAGGACATGCAATGGACATTCGGCAAATGAAGTTAGGAAGAATTTCCCGTCGGTTCGCCGGCGTCGCGTTGGCCGCGCTGGCCGGCCTGTTGCTGACCGAGGCGAGCGCGATCGCGCAGCAGAAGGAGATCGCGGTCATGCTGCCGGCGGCGGGCGACCCCTATTTCAAACTGAAGGCGGCCGGTTACATCGACGCGGGAAAGAAGCTCGGCTACGACGTAAAGATCTACGATGCCGGCGGATATGGGAACCTTCAAAACCAGGTCACTCAAATCGAGGACGTCATACAACGGAAGGTCTCCGGCATCGTTCTCGTTCCCGCAAGTTCCGACGGCACCGTGCCCGTCGTCGAGAAGGCGATCGCCGCCGGAATCCCTGTCATCAACGACGGTATCGCCACACGCAGCGACAAAGTTACGGGCTTTGTGGGCGAGCCTTCGTATGTCATGACCGAGATGCTTGCAGCCTATGCGGCTGACCAGCTTGGCGGAAAGGGCGAGGTCGTCATGCTGTCGGGGCCAAGCGGTCTCGATCTGACGAAATTTCGCGTGAACGGTTTCAAGGACTACCTGGCGAAATATCCCGGGATGAAAGTGGTCGCCGAAAAGTTCGGCTCCACTGCGTCGGCCGAGGCGCTCACGACGATGCAAGATTTTCTCCAGGCTCATCCAGACCTCAAAGTCGTCTACGCCTTCAACGGACCTATCGCGATCGGAGCCGTGCAGGCTTTGCGAGCGGCCGGCAAGAAGCCCGGCGACGTCATGGTTTTGACAACGGACATGGAGGTCGAAACCCAGCGTCTGATCAAGGATGGCTGGATACAGGCGACCGTCGTGAGCCAGCCTGTGACGATGGCGGAACTTGCGGTTCAGCGAGCCGTCGAAGCGGCCGAGGGAAAGAAAATTCCTAAGGAAACCCTCACGCAAGCCAGCTTGATCACCAAGAGCACTGTGGATGCCGTCGATTTATCGGGGCAAGCTGTGCCGGCTACAGAGAAGTGAACGACCTTACTGTTCTTGAGCAGCGGATTCGAAGTTGGCCTGCTCGATCAGCGTCGAGGGAGGACCATGACGGATTTGGCGGCGCTTAAGCGCGCGAGAACGGCGCCGCGCATCGCTCTTCGGAAGCCGAACGACAACTTCAATGCACCGCTGCGTACATAATCTTTGCTTCTGTCGCCTCTGAAATATCCATTTCCTCAACAACGCGACCCTGGCGAGCAACAAGAATGCGATCAGAGAGCGCCAAAACTTCCGGCAAGTAGGAAGAGATGACGACGACCGCGATTTCATCGTCGGCGAGCTCGTTGATGAACCGGTGTATCTCGACGATCGCGCCGACGTCGACGCCTCGCGTCGGCTCGTCGAAAATCACCAGCTTCGGTTTCTGTATGAGCGATTTTGCGATGACGACCTTCTGCTGGTTTCCGCCCGAGAGCTCGATGACCCGGGCGCCCGGGTCAATGGCGCGGACCCCAAGGCGCTTTGTCCATTCGGTCGCCATCTGGCGCGCCCGCGTCATGGTGACCAACGCCAACGGATTCTCGCCCGTCGTCAACTCGCCGACCTGAATGTTCTGGGCGATCGACATGGTCTCGAAGAAGCCTTCGACCTTGCGGTCCTCCGTCACATACACGATCCCGTCGACGACCGCCGGCCGAGGCGTTCTGTAACGAACTTGCCGCCCCTTCAAGCGCACCTCGCCGCCATGGAAGAAGTCGCGCTTGAGCACGCCGGCGATGATCTTCATCGTCTCCGTTCGTCCTGCGCCGACCAGACCGAACATGCCAGTGATCTGTCCCGAGAAGACTGAGAACGAGGTGTTACGGACCATACTGCCCATGGAAAGATTGCGCACGCTGAGGATTTCCGCGCCGTATGGGCGCGTCTTGCGCGCCTGCGCCGACCCATAGAGCTCGCTCGACAGATTCCGGCCGACCATCGCGTGAACAAGCCGCGAGCGATCGAAATTGCCGGTCGCATCCGTCGCCACGACCTCGCCGTCGCGCAGCACCGTGATCCGGTCTGAGAGGGTGAGCGCCTCTTCAAGCGCGTGACTGATGAAAATGATCGACATGCCATCGCGCTGGAGCCGGCGGACGAGATTGAAGAAGTGAAACTTCTCTTCCGGCGTCAGACTGGCGGTCGGCTCGTCGAAAATCAGCACGCGGGCATGATGGTGGACCGCGCGGGCGATCTCCACCATTTGCTTCTTGCCCGCGCCGAGCGTGGAGACGAGCGCCATCGGGTCGACGTAGAAATTCAGCGAAAGCAGGAAGCGCTGCGCCTGGATGTAGAGACCCCTAAGCCGATTAAAAAGCTGTTCCTCGCCGAGGTAAATGTTCTGCGCCACGCTCATCGATGGGACGAGATTGGTCTCTTGAAACACCATCGCGATCCCTCGCGCGAGCGCTTCGGCGGGAGATTTGAGCTGGAGCGGCTTTCCGTCGAAGATCAATTCGCCGGACGTCAGTTCATAGACGCCGGCCAGCACTTTCATCAGCGTGGACTTGCCTGCGCCGTTCTCTCCGACGATCGCGTGGATCTCGCCAGCGCTGAGCGTGAAGTCGATGTTCTTGATTGCGGGAATGCCGCGGAACGCCTTGGTCGCCTGACGGAACTCGAGGATCGGGCTCATGGGTGCGCTTCCACGTCCGCAAGATCGAAAGCGACAATGCGGCCAGAGCCCTTGGCGGCGACGTAAAGCGTGTCGTTGAACTCACAGCACGAGGTGACGCCGTGGATCGCGCCATCGGCTCGACTGTGGAAGCTGCGGAGAGGCTGCATTGTCGGACCGCACCTGGCGACGAGCCCATAGGACCAGCTCGGCGACCACGGCTTCAGCATGTTGAGCTTCTTGCGGGCCCCCCCTTGGATCGGTTCAAGAAAGCTCGCACCGCTCGAGAGAGCCGGCGCGATCCAGAAGTTCGGATCCACGGTGTCGATCATTCTCCGGCGATAATCGTCTTCGCGCAGAACGAATTCCACCAGCTGATTGCGAGGCGCGAAGAGGGCAAGCCAGAAGCCGCCGTCACGCGCCGGCGCGATGCGCCCCGGATAGGCTGGGAGGTCGGAAAGGACGGCCTGCGGCGCGCTCGCCGCCTCTTTCTCGAAGGCCAGGATGCGGTGCCGCCAGGCCTCCGACACGTGCAATCGTCCGTCGGACGCGTGGGCGAGACCGGTGGGAAAAGCGAGGTTCTTGCCAAGCTGCGTCGCAGTCGCCCCGGGCGCGGACAGATCGATGAGCCAAAGGCTTCCGGTGGCGCCGCGTTCCATGAGGTCGCGCTTCCAATCGGCGACTGTCCGGCCTTCGGCGCCGTTGGCGACGATGAGCCTGTCTGTATCGATGAAAAGGCCCGCGGTCGGGGAACAAAGGGGCTGTCCCCCCGCCTCAGCGATCGCTTTGCCCGCGTGCGGGCCTTCGAGGATAAGGACGCCGCGCCCGTCGAGGCCGATCGCGAGGCCATCCGCAGGACCGGCCGCGACAAACGTCACAGGCTGATCGAAAGCGCGTGCATCACTCGCCACGAGAACGCTTCCCTGCAGCGTGAGTCTTAAGACCTGAGAGCCGCTCGAACAGAGAAGCGCGCCACGGTGCTGCGTGAGATTGTCGACGTCCGCGAGCGACAAGGCGACGGGCGCGGCGTCAAGCAGCGCGTTTGGCCGAAGTGGGCCGTCCATCATCGGCGCCGATCCGGTTTCGTCGTCAAAGCCGCGAAAGGCCGCATAGGCGCGCTTGAGGGCGCCGATCATTGCGCCTCACCCCAATAGTCGTCCTGCCCGGTCCAGTTCGGGTCTGCGCCGGGGATCTTGTAGCGGCCGATCCGGTTGTTGGAGACGCCGCCGAGGTAGAGGTAGCCCTTATGCTCGCGCATCGAGGTGATCATCGGATGGTTGACGCCGCCGAGGTCCCAGAGGCTGTCCACGATCCGGCCCTGATCGTCGAATTTGATGACGCAGCCGGTATTGATGTTGGGATAAAGCCATAGCTCCGGCGCGACCCGCTTGGCCATCCGTCGGCGAAAGTCCGGCATGGTCAGCGCGAGGTCGAGCGCGGGGGTCCGCATGCCCAGAAGCGCGGCCCAATAGCCGCCATCCGAAGCGCGGTTGATGTTGTCGGGGTAGCCGGGCAGGTTGTCGATCAGCGTCTCGAGGCGACCCGTTTTCGGGCCGTCGAAATAGTAACGCTTGATCGAGCAGGTCCAACTTTCCGCGAAGAAAAACGATTGCCGGTCTCGCGACATGCAGACGCCATTCGCGAATACGATTTTGTGGATGATCGTTCGGGTGACGCTTGTCCGAGGATCGTAGCAAACGACGCGGCCGTTGCCTCTGCTCTCAAGAGCGTCGGTGGCCCAGTCCTCCTGCTCGTAGCGAACGGTCGCCTCGCTGAAATAGACCCGCCCGTCGGGCGCGACGTCGACATCGTCGGCGAGTTCGGAGACGAGAATTGTCGACGACCGAGAGCCAGCTTCGGTTCGTCTCGTCCGTGAGCTTCGTCACCGTCTTGTCCGGCGAGACCGCATAAAGTCCCATGCCGCCGATGCAGACGAGCAAATCGCCCTTGCGGTCAAAGGCCATGCCGAGCGGGTGACCGCCGATATGAGCAAAGACCTCATGCCGCGAGTGGTCGGGGCCGAAGAAGCGGACGATGTCGCCGTGGCGAGTGCCGCAATAGAGGTTGTCGTCGCGGTCCAGAATGACGTCCTCGGGCCCTTCGATCTGGCCAAGTCCGATCACCTCGACGGACCGCAGCTTGTCATTCAGCGCGTAAGGCGAACTCGGATCGAGGGCGGACGGAGGGGGAGGAAGCGAGAGATAGGCAGGAGACACATAGACCTTCGACAACCACCTGTCGCGATTGCGCAGGAAGCGCATGTCTACGAAGACGGCGGCGATCAGCACGCAACCCAGGACCGTCGAGTTGATCGGCCCAGACACGCCAAAACTTGTAAGGCTGTCGGTCACGATGAGCACCAGCAAGGCGCCCATGACCGCCTTGGCGACAGAGCCTCGGCCTCCGCCAAGCGAATTGCCGCCAAGGACTGCCGCCGTGAGAGCGGACACTTCCAGCCCCACACCCGTGTCGGCGCCCGTGCTGCCGATGCGCGCCGCGAACAGGAAGCCTGCGAGCGCGCTCAAGACTGAAGACCAGATATAGGCCGCGCAGACAGTGCGGCGCACCTTGATGCCCGCGTTATACGCCGATCGCCTGGCGCCGCCGACCGCCGTCAACCGCCATCCAGGCCGGGTGCGCGACAAGACAATATGCCAGGCGATTGCGATCACGGCCGTTACGACAAGCGTGAACGGGACGCCAAGGACGGTTCCCTCGCCGATGTAAGTCCAGAGTTCGGAATCGGAGAGGCTCGAAATAATTGCGGTCGATGTCCGCAAGAAGACGATGTCGTAGATCGATCGGAAGATGATGAGGGTGACAAGCGTCGTCAGGAAGGCGCGAAGTCGGAGATAGCCGATCAGATAGCCGTTGATCGAACCGCAAACGACGCCGAGCGCCATAACGGCGAGGAAGCTCAGGCCGACCGGCCAGCCCTCGACATTCACGCAAATGAGCGAAAGGAGAACGGCGAGGGTATAGACCGAGGCGACGGACAGATCGATGCCGCCCGAGATCATCACGATCGTCAGCCCCAGCACGATCAGGCCGAACTCTGCGAACTGCCTCCCAAGATCGCTGAGGCCGTTGATCGTCAAGAAGCCTGGGAGCAAAATCCCGAAAACGACAATTGCGATCAAGAGGACGAGGAAGGGGATCGCATTGTCGATCCAGCGCTTGGTCAATATTTCCCCGATCAGGTGATCGGGGAAATATCGATAACGCAATTTGGTCAGCACGCCGCCGGCGCCTTGCGTCACGGAGTCGACCTACGCTGGCGTCCAGGATGGAACAATCCCTTACTTGAGATCATCGAGGGTCCAGCACTGGCGAGGGGAGATCGTGCCCTTCGTCTGCAGCGTAAGCGGCGTGAAATAGGTTGTCTGGATCGCCCCTGCTTTCGCGGGAGAGAGCAGCAGCTCGACGATCGCCTGATTGAGCGCATCGCCTTGCAGCGGTACGTCATAGCTGACGATCTCGCTGAGCAAGCCTTTGCTGATGTTGTCGCAGCCGGTCTTGCTTCCGCCGCCCGAGGTCACGATGAACACCTGTCCGGATTTGCCGGCGGCCTCAACCGCCGCGCCCGCGCCCACGTCCTGGTTATCCCAGTTGCCGACGATGCCGCAGAGGTCAGGGTGCTGTTGCAGCACCGTTTCGGTGATCGCCCGGGCCTTCGCGGGATCGTAGGTTGCGGCCTGATCGGCTACGACCTGGATCTCGGGATGGTCGGCGAAGACGTGGTAGTAGGCGTAAAGCTCGTAAAGGTTCGACGCCGCGGTTGGCTGGCCCTCGAGGATGGCGACCTTCCCGGACTTGCCAGACCCCTTGCCGCAATGGTCGACGAGCGCCTGCGCCTCGATCAGGCCAACCTTCACCCAGTCCGCGCCAATATACGTGTCGGTCGGATTGACCGTCTCAAGGTTGACCTGCAGCACCTTGATGCCCGCTTGGACGGCGCGCTGCTCAAGTTTTGCGTAGGACTGGAGGTCCGGATTGTGAACAATAAGGAGATCGGGCTTCTGCGCGATTGCGTCGGTGATGGCGCGCGTGCCGGCGTCCGTGCTCCAGTTCGGATCGCGAATTTCAAAGGTGTAGCCAAGGTCCTTGGCCTGCCGGCGCATGATCGCCGCCCAACCTTCCGTAAGGTCAAAGCCCATGGCGAGGGGGACGAAGAGGACTTTCTTGCCCTTGAGCTTCTCGTAATAGGGGTCCCGTTTGGCGTGGTTGTCGAGACCTTTGTCTTCCGCCTGCGCGCCGCCCGCAAACACGAGTCCAAGCGCGAGAGCAAGCACCATTCTCAGTTTCATCTGATCCTCCCTTTCTAACCGGTTTGGTCTGCTACGCTAAATGTCCCCCTGCTCCTGCTGAGCTGTCTGTTCGTCGCGAGGGTTCACGAAACTGTCGATGACGATGGCGGCCAGCAGGATCACGCTTTTGATCAGGTTCTGCTCGACATAGGGGATGTTGAGAATGGTCATCCCGTCCAGGAGCACGCCGATGAGGAGCGTGCCGACGAGAACGTTGCGGACGCCGCCGCGGCCTCCGCTCAGGCCAATTCCGCCGAGCACGACGACGAGCAAAACATCGTAGATCATTGTCGAATTGTAGACGCGCGTGCTCAGGCCGGCTGATGTCGCGGCCATGACAAGACCGGCCGCGTAGGCGACCAGCGCCGTGATTATGTATTGGGAAACGATGAGCGGTCGAAGCGGAACGCCGGCGTTGCGCGCCGCGGCCGGATTGTCCCCGCTTGCGTAGACATAGCGTCCGAAGCGCGTCCACCGCAGGAGGGCCCAAAGGACCAGAGCCAACAATGCGAAGAGGGCGATGGGCAAGGGCAGTCCGAAGAACTTCGCGTCGCTAAGGAACTGAAAGAACGCAGAGTCGTTGGGAGTGTTCTGGACGTCGACCTCGAACAGCCACGCCCGACCGACGCCGTAAATGACAAGACCCATCGCGAGGGTGGTGAAGATAGCCGGGACGACTGCGTAGGCGATGAGAACGCCGCTGACCAATCCCGCGAGGACCGAGAAGGCGGCGCCGATGAGCAAGGCCCAGCCGAGCGGCACGTGTTGATGGGTCGCAAGCGAAAGGACCCAGGAGACGGCCACGACCATGGTCGCGACCATCGCCAGATCGATGCCCCGGCCGATCACGACCAGCCCCATGCCTAGCCCTAAGATCCCCAGGATCGAGACACTGCGAACGAGCGCGATAAGATTGCCGGGCGTGAGAAAATTGTGCAGCGTGAGCGAGAAAACTACGAACAGGACCGCAGCGAGAGCGAAAACGACGCTTTCCTGCGTGATGCTCAGCTTGCGGAAATCTAGAGACGGCATGATCTGCTCACCGCGCCGCCCTTTGAAGCCACCGAATGGCGCGTTCCTTCCCCGATTTGACAACCGATCTTGGGGTTGAGGATCAACCCCAACGCGGCCAATGCAAAGACGGAGAGATGAAATAACAGTTATGATTTCCTGCAGGAATTGGATCGGCGTACGAGCCTGCAGAGGTCGGGCGTGGCTCGATAAGATTTGCTTTGGGAGGTCGTTCCGATGGCGGCGCTGGGCGGACGCAACGCTCTGGTGACGGGCGCCGGAAGCGGGATAGGCAAGGCAATCGCCGCCGCGCTCGTCGAGCGCGGCGCGCATGTCACGCTTGCGGACATCGACCACGAGGCCGTGACCCAACTGGCCGGGACGCTTGGCCCACTTGCGCTTGCGCTCAAGCTCGATGTGACGGATCACCTCACCGTCGATAGGCTTCTTGAATCGATCCCGCCCGACTTCCGGCCGATCGACATTCTCATCAACAACGCGGGCCACGACGTTGGCGGCCGCACTAACTTTGCCCGCGGGCCTGCCGACGACTGGACGAGCATCCTCGATGTCAATCTGACCGGGATGGTTCGGGTGACACGGGCGGTCGTGCCGGAAATGATCGAGCGGAACTCAGGCGATATCGTCAACATGAGTTCGATCAGCGCCCTCAGGCTTGTGCCTGAAACGGCGGCCTACACCACCAGCAAAGCAGGCGTCAGGGCGTTCAGCGACGGACTGCGGGCCGATCTCTCGGAGACAGCCATTCGCGTCACCGAGGTGCTTCCGGGGCTAACGCGAACCAATATCATTCTCAAGCGCCATCGCGGCGATCGGGCGCTCGAACAAGCGTATTTCGACCAGGCTCGAAATCGCCCTCGATCCGGAAGACATCGCTCGCATGGTGCTGTTCGCGCTCGAACAACCTCCGCACATGCAAATCGCCCAGCTCTTCGTTCTACCGGTCAATCGGTGGTGAGCCGCGGTCTTGCGCGCCCCGCGTGTCGGCCGCGATCTTGGGTGCAATAGGTCGCTGAAGACAGTTCTCACCCGGGAAGGCGGGGCGCCGACCCAGCCGCCAGCGCTCGAGGACCTTCACCAGCGTGTCAGCGCCTTTGCCCAGAAGCGCGTAGAGCAGAATCGAAAGCACGATGACGTCGATCTGCATGAACTCGCGGGCCTGCATGGCCATGTAGCCGACGCCAGACTGTGCGGCGATCGTCTCGGCGAAGATGAGCGTGAGCCACATCACGCTGGGCGCGAAGCGAAGGCCGACGAAGATCGAGGGTAGCGCGGACTTGGCGCGTTCATAATCTCCTCGGTGGCGCTCGCGACAGTCCGCCTGTTGTAATTAGTATATTGATAGACCAACTTAACTTCTCAAGTCGGCAACCCCTGGGCAGGCGCTCGTGTCACGCCTATTGGGTCTGTCTCTCGCCAAACAAAAGGGATCCCGTTTCATGGCTGACCGGCAGCTGCGCCTCGGCGCCTTCATGCGCCCCGTGGGGATCCATACGGGTTGGTGGCGCTATCCCGGCGCCTATCCAGACGCGAATTTCAACTTCCAGCACCTGAAGCGTTTCGCTCAGACGCTCGAGCGCGGGCGGTTCGACGCCTTCTTCATGGCGGACCATCTCGCCGTGCTCAACATGCCGATCAAGGCGTTGAGACGAAGCGCAACGGTCACGTCATTCGAGCCCTTCACCTTGCTTTCGGCTCTCTCTGGCGCGACCGAACACATCGAACTCATCGCAACCGCGTCGACCACCTTCGACGAGCCCTACCATATCGCGCGCCGCTTCGCGTCGCTCGATCACATAAGCGGTGGCCGTGCGGGCTGGAACATCGTGACGACCTCCAATCCGGACGCCGCTCTCAATTTCGGCCGAGAGGATCACTTGGATCACGACGAGCGGTATCGCCGCGCGCGCGAATTCTACGATGTTGTGACCGGCCTCTGGGATAGTTTTGCCGAGGACGCTTTCGTCCGCGATGTCAATTCGGGAATTTATTTCAACCCGGATCGCATGCACACGCTCGACCACAAAGGCCAGTTTCTCAAAGTCCGCGGCCCTCTGAATATTGCGCGGCCCATCCAAGGCTGGCCGGTCATCGTCCAGGCCGGGGCTTCCGACGCGGGCCGTCAGCTCGCAGCCGAGACCGCAGAGGTCATTTTCGGCAGCGCGGGTTCGCTTGCCGAAGCCCAGAGATTCTACGCCGACGTGAAATCGCGCATGAAGAAACTCGGCCGATCCCCGGAGCTGCTAAAGATCTTGCCGGGCGCCTTGGTGGTGGTCGGGGACACCCTCGACGAAGCCCAGAAGAAGAAGGCGCTTCTCGACAGCCTTGTTCATCCCGACAGCGGCCTCGCATCGTTGTCGATTGCGCTGGGTTGCGACGCGACGAACTTTGATCTCGACGGTCCCTTGCCCGAAATCCCCGACACCAACGCGAGCAAAAGCGGGCGCGAGCGCTTCGTCACGCTCGCCAGGCGCGACAACCTCACGGTGCGTCAACTTGCCCAAATCGCTGGCAGCTTCAGCGAACTCACGTTTGTCGGCGCGCCGTCGACCATCGCCGATGAAATGGAGCAGTGGCTTTTCGAGGAGGGTTGCGACGGCTTCAATATCATGTTCCCCTACGTGCCCGAGGGCATCGAGGACTTCGTCGACAAGGTTGTCCCCGAGCTCCAGCGTCGAGGCCTGTTCCGGCGTGAATACGAGGGCAAGACGTTGCGGGAAAATCTCGGATTGCCGCGACCGGAGAATCAGTTCTTCAGATCGCCGAAAGACGTTTCAGGCTAACGGGCCGAAGTCGCGCCCGCGCTTCGCCCACTGAACGGCTGAGGTTTCGCAATTCCCATGGCTCGAGCTCGGAGTTCATCGGTCGCCGCGTTGACTGCGCTCGCAGTCACGACCATCGATAGCGAGCTGCGGGATGCTCGGCGCCGAGACGCGCCTTGCCGACCAGTTTCTCTCGTAGTGTCCCTCTCGTATAGGCCGTCTTGTACCGGCCTCGGCGTTGCAGTTCGGGAACGACAAAGTCGACGACGTCCACGAAAGTTTCGGGCCGGACGACAAAAGCGAGATTGAAGCCATCGAGATCGGTCTCGTCGATCCAAGCCTCAAGTTGATCCGCGACAGTCGCGCGTGACCCGACGATGACCGGACCGATCCCGCCGATCGACACGTGTCCCGCGACCTCGCGGACTGTCCAGCGCCGGTCGGGGTCGGCGCGGGTAATGTTTTCAAGCGCGGTGCGGCCGGCCTCGCTTTCCACATGCTCGACGACTTGGTCAGGATCGAATCGAGAAAAGTCCACGCCCGTCCAACCCGACATCAGCGTCAGTGCGCCTTCGGGATCAGTGTATTGCCGATAGTCGGCGAGCTTGGCATGAGCCTCTTCGTCGCTTGGGGCGACGATCACCGTCATCATCGCAAACATGAGAATCGCCTTCGGGTCACGGCCCGCCTCCGCGGCAAGCTTCCGGATCGCGGCGACGCGAGGCGCGATGACTTTCTTGGACGGCCCGGACATGAAAACGCATTCGGCGTGACGGGCCGCGAAGGCGCGTCCAGCGGGCGAGGTCCCAGCCTGATACAAGACAGGCGTGCGCTGCGGCGACGGCTCGGAAAGGTGGAGTGCGTCGAGCTTGTAATGCGGTCCGTCGTGACGCACCCGGCGCACGCGGTCGGGTCGGGTGAACACGCCCTTCTTGACGTCGGCAACGACAGCGTCGTCGGCCCAACTGCCTTCCCATAGTTTATAGACCACCGACATATAATCTTCGGCGACCGCATAGCGGTCGTCGTGCGTGCGCTGACCGGTCTCACCCATGCCCTTCGCCGCGCTATCGAGGTAGCCGGTCACGACGTTCCAGCCGATCCGGCCCTCGGTCAGGTGATCGAGGGTGGACATCCGGCGTGCAAATGGAAACGGCGGTTCGTAGGAGAGCGTGACGGTTACGCCAAAGCCGAGGTGCTTGGTGGCCGCCGCCATCGCCGGAACAAGAAGCAGCGGATCGTTGACCGGCGTCTGCGTCGCGTGACGCAGGGCCGCCTCGGGACTGGCGCCAAAGACGTCGTAGACCCCGAGAACATCGGCGAGAAACAGGCCATCGAAGAACCCTCGCTCCAGTGTTTTCGCGAGTTCGATCCAGCCGTCAAGACGGCGGTAATCGCGCGAGCGGTCGCGCGGATGTCGCCACATTCCGGGCGACTGATGGGCGACGCAGTTCATCTCGAACGCGTTGAGGCGGATCTCCTTGGCCATGGGTCGCGAGCTTTCCCGTCAGCCCGCCGCCGCCTTTCGTTCCGAGGGCGCAACGACATTGGCGATGACTTCGCCGAATGGCCCTGCGTTCCTAGCCGGTCCGAGGTCATTGCCGGTCGTCGCCTTCAGGGGAAGCTTCGGAAACACGAGTTCCGCGAAGCGATAGCATTCCTCGAGGTGCGGATAGCCGGAGAGGATGAAACGATCGATGCCGAGCGCCATATATTCCTTCATCCTCTCGGCCACTTCGTCGGGGTTGCCGACGAGCGCCGTCCCGGCGCCCCCGCGCACAAGCCCGACGCCCGCCCAAAGGTTGGGCGAGATCTCGAGCTTGTCGCGACGTCCGCCGTGCAGACGCGCCATGCGCTGCTGACCGACCGAATCGAACCGCGCGAAAGCTTTTTGCGCGGTGGCGATCGTGTCGTCATCCAGCTTGGAGATTAGGGAGTCCGCCGCTCGCCAAGCCTCTGCGGACGTTTCGCGCACGATAACGTGTAACCGGATGCCGAACGAAAACGTGCGGCCATATTGCCCGGCCACGGCCTTCGCGGCGGCGATCTTCTCCGCAACGTCCTTCGGCGGCTCGCCCCATGTGAGATAAACGTCCACGTGCTTGGCCGCGACGACGCCCCCGGCGGCTGAAGAACCGCCGAAATAGAGAGGAGGATAGGGCTGCTGCTTCGGAGGATAAAGCAGCTTGCCCTTCTCGAATTCTGAGATGCTTGTGCGTCTCGGTGACCTCGTCGCCCTGCATCAATTTTCGCCAGATCGATAGGAACTCGTCGGTGACCTCATAACGTTCGTCATGATCGAGAAAGACGCCGTCGCCCTTGAGTTCGGCCGGATCGCCGCCGGTGACGACGTTGATCAGCAAGCGTCCACCCGACAGTCTGTCGAGTGTCGCCGCCGTGCGGGCGGCGAAGGCAGGCTCGGTAAGACCGGGGCGCACGGCAACAAGAAAGCGCAGCCGCCGGGTGATAGGGACCATCGCCGCAGCGATGACCCAAGAATCCTCGCAAGACCGGCCCGTTGGAAGCAACACACCGTAATAGCCGAGGTCATCGGCGGCCCTGGCGATCTGCGAGAGATAGCTGAGCGAAACGTGGCGCGCACCGATTTCACTGCCCAGGTATCGCCCGTCGCCGTGGGTCGGCAGAAACCAGAGGACGTCGGTTTTCTCAGCGGGCGGAGGCAGATCTAGCTTATCGGTCATTCGTTTGTCTCTTATTCGGCCGCGTCCAGCGCTGGCTGCAGGCTTGCGAGGTTGCGGTAGCGCGCGCCGACATGGGTTTCGGGCAAGCGCGGTCCTCCGCCAAAAAGCTTCTCGCGCAAGGTTCCCGACGCGTAGTCGTGTTTGTATCGACCCCGCTTCTGCAGTTCCGGGACGAGGTGCGCCACAATGTCGCTGAACGTCTCGTGAGTCACCGCATAGGCGAGATTGAAGCCGTCAACGTCGGTATCCTCGACCCATTCCTCGAGCAGATCCGCAACGGTCTGAGGACCGCCCACAAACAGCGGCCCCAGACCTCCGATGCCGATCCATTCGGCCAACTCACGCACAGTCCACACTTTGCCGGGATCGGCGCTGGAAAACGCTTCGACCGAAGACTGCACCGCATTGGTTTCGATATGGCGCAAAGGCTCATCTGGCTTGTAACGGCCGAAGTCGATCCCCATCCACCCGGAGCCTAGCGCCAACGCGCCGTCGAGGTTGATATATTGTTTGTAGTCCTCGTATTTCGCTTTTGCCTTGGTGTCAGTCTCATCGACGATCACGGTCTGCAAATTGAAGATGAGGACACTTCGCGGATCGCGTCCGGCGGATGCGACGCTTTCGCGGATCGCGGCCACCGCCTTCTTGAGAACGGCCTTCGACGGGGTCGCAATGAAGACGCACTCGGCATGCTCGCCCGCGAATTCGGCGCCCGCGCGCTGAAGCGCCCGCCTGATAGAGCACCGGGGTCCGCTGCGGCGAGGGCTCGCTGAGGTGGACGCCCGGGACCTTGAAATAGCGGCCCTCATGCCGGATCGGATGCACCTTCGCCGGATCGGTGAAGATGCGCCGGGCGCGGTCGCGCAGCACCGCATCGTCCTCCCAGCTTCCTTCCCAAAGCTTGTAGCAGACCTCCATATATTCATCGGCGACGTCGTAGCGATCGTCGTGTGCGCTCTGGCCGCCCAGACCGATATTCTTCGCGCCGCTATCGAGATAGGAGGTGACGATGTTCCAGCCCGCTCGTCCTTTGGTCAGATGGTCGAGCGTCGAGAGGCGGCGCGCGAAGGTGTAGGGATGCTCGAAGGAAAGCGAGGCCGTGAGCCCGAAGCCGAGATTTTTTGTGACCAGAGCCATCGCCGGCACGAGCTGCAACGGATCGTTGACGGGGATTTGCGTCGAGTGACGAAGCGCAGCGTCGAGGGCGCCATGGTAGACGTCGTAGACGCCAAGCACGTCCGCGATGAAGAGGCCATCGAACTTGCCGCGCTCCAGAATCTCAGCGAGCTCGACCCAATATTCGAGATCCTTGTATTGCCACGAACGGTCACGCGGATGCGCCCATAAGCCAGGCGACTGATGCCCGACGCAGTTCATGTCGAAGGCGTTGAACCGGATTTCACGGGCCATGGGTCGCCTCAGATTGCGCCGTGACGCGGCGGATTGACGCCGTTCAGCCAATAGTCGCCGACGGCTCGATATTTCCAGCGAACCGGGTCGTGCACAGTGTGGGTGCGGGCGTTCCGCCAATGGCGGTCCAGCCCGTGCTTGGTCAGGGTCGCGCTCGAGCCAGCAAGCTCGATGAGTTTCGATGCAACGAGGAGCGCCACCTCAGTCGAGGCGATTTTTGCTTCGGCGACGGCGACCGACGCTGCAGCGACCGTTTCGACCGAAGGCTCGGCGCGCGCTCGATCGACGAAGTCCCCGGCGCGGTCAAGCAGAGCGCTCGACGCGTCAACCCGGATCTTCAATTCGCCGGCAATAGCGACCGTATAGGGGTCGTCACTGGCCCGCTCAACGCCTGCATCCTTGGCGGGGCGAGCCGAATGGCGAACGAACTGAACCATGTCCGCGAGCGCCGCCTCGGCGATGCCCTGCTCGACCGCGGCGTGCATGATCTGTGCGAACGGACCCATGGAGGTCGGACGCTCGAACAGCGCGGCGAACGACAGAATGGCGAACGGATGCACCTCGACATTGTCGAGCAGCGTCGTGCCCGAGCCGGTGGTCCGCTGACCGAAACCGCTCCAATCGTCGACGATGGTGATCCCCTTCGTTTCGCGCGGCACGAAAGCGATGGTGCTGACATTGTTCTCGTCATTGGCGACGACCGCGACCCAATGGGCGAACAGCACGCCGGTGGAATAGAACTTGCGCCCGTTGAGGCGATAGATCGAACCGTCGCGGCTAAGCCGCGTCGCGTGATCATGGGCAGTCTTGGCGCCGGTTTCCGACAGCGCGTTGCCGAGCCGTTCGCCCGCCAGCACGCGTCCGTAGAAGAAACGCTTCTGCTCCTCCGTCCCCTGCAGACGCAGGCCCTCGAGCATGAAGAAGTGATTTTGCGGAATCTGCCCGATCGAGCCGTCGGCGCGCGAAAGCGCGGCAATCACACCCGCCACGGTTCCCGCACGCACGCCGGCCCCGCCGTAAGCCTTCGGCACCGTGATGGCGAGCAGGCCAGTGTCGGAGAGAAGCTCCATTTCTTCGTAAGGGAGAATGCGGTCGCGATCACGGGCCGCGGCGCCTTCAGCAAGTTTCGCGGAGACCCCCTCGGCGACCGCAAGCGCCTCCGCGTCGTCGCGGATTCGTCGCGCCGGCCTGGCGCGCAAGGGCGGTATGTGAAACTCAGCGATGTCGTCTTCGATTGTCGCGACTGCAGCAGTCATGCGAGGCGTGTCTCCGTCAATAAGGCGATGTCAGCTCCAGGCGTGGCGCGGCGGCGCGACGCCGTTAAGGAGGTGGTTGCCGACATGGAAATATTTCCAGCGCACGGGATCGTGCAGCGTGTGGGTGCGCGCATTGCGCCAATGGCGGTCGAAATTGTATTGGCCAAGCGTCGAGCGCGTGCCGCCGAGTTCGTGCAATTTGTTGGTCGCCAGGATCGCGATCTCGGTGGTGAGAACCTTGGCCTCGGCCACCTTGACCGCGGTCTCGGCGACAGCTTCCTCGCTCGGATCGTCGAGAATCTCGTCGATCGCCCGCCCGGCTCGTTCAAGCAAAGCCTCGGCCGCGTGGAGCTTCACTTCGAGATCGCCGATCTGCGCGATGGTGAACACGTCCTCGTAGCCATGTTCCTGGCGGCTATCGATCCAGGGCCTCACATGGCTGCGCACAAAATGGATCGTCTCCTCGATTGCGCCCCGGGCGATGCCGGCATCCACTGCCGCCTGGATGATCTGGGACACCGATCCGTTTGACGAGGGACGCTCGCCGCCGAGATAGGCTGGGATCACGGCCTCCGGACCAACGCGAACGTTCTCGATCAGAACATTGCCGCTCGCCGTCGTGCGTTGGCCGAAGCTCGACCAATTGTCGACGATCGTAAGTCCGGGCGCGGCGCGTGGCGTGATCGCAAGATGGACATGGCCGTTTTCATCGACCGCGCCGATGTGGATGAAATGGGCGAACAGCGCCCCGGTCGCATAGAACTTCTCGCCGTTCACCACGAATGAGTCGCCGTCGCGCTTAACCGTGGTTTCGAACGCGCCCACATGCTTGCTCTTGGCCTCGGAAAAGGCGTTGCCGAGTCGATAGCCTTGCAGCGCACGACCGAACCACAGGCGCTTTTGCTCTTCACTTGCCGTCACCCTGATCGCGTCCAGCGCCGCCAAATGATTCTGCGGAAGCTGGCCCAGGTTTGGATCGGCGGCGGAAATGATCGCGATGACCTCGGCGAGCGTGGCGAAGGAAACGCCCGCCCCGCCATAGGCCTTGGGCACGGTGATCGCCCACAGGCCCGACCCCGAGAATCGATCGAGCTCCTCGGCGGGAAGGCGCCGCTCGCGATCCCGCTGCGCCGCCTCTTGCGCGAAATCGGCGGCAAGTTCGCGCGCGACGGCCAACGCTTCCTGGTCGGAGGCGATACGGTGCGCGTTCGGATTGAGCTCGAAAGCCGGAGGCTCCTGCGAGAGCGCGATTCGGCCGAGCGACATTCTCATTCATGGCGGCTCCTAGAGGTCTCTGCGGCGGGGCAAGCTTCAGGGTGCGATAGCTCCCATGCCCGTAGACTAAAGCCTCGCTGCCGCCGCCAAGGTGAACCCATTTGACGGCGCCGATGATGATCCCGTGGCTGTGGCGTTCGATGATTTCCTCGACCGCGCAATCGACGACGGCGAGCGCGTCCTCGAGGCCCCAGGCGCCGGTGGCGAATTGGCGCCATCGCGCGCCTTCGTAGCGAGCCGCCCCGTTAATCCCGTTGCGTCCGGCGAACCGGTCCGCCAGATCCTGGTGGCGCGAGTCGAGGATGTTGACGCAATAATGGCGCTCGCGCTGGATGACGGGCCATGCGGACGCGTCGCGATTGACGCAGACCAGCATGGTCGGCGGATCGAGCGAGAGCGAGATCGCCGAAGTGGCGGTGAGGCCCGTTCTGACGTCTCCCGAACCCGCCGTGATCACGCTGACGCCGCCGATGAGATGCCGCATCGCCTGTTTGAACGTCGCGAGCTCCTGCGCCTCGGGCGGGATGTGTCGAAGCGTCATCGTCATTGCGCGAGCCTCGCGCGTTCGGAGGTCAGCAGGCTCGCCGAGAGCACGACCACCCCGAGCCAGAAGACGCTCGCCCAATAGGCGATGAGAAAGCGCGGATGCGAGCCCAGGCAAAGCGCCTTGGCGAGCGAGCAGATGTCGGAGTTCTGCACGAGACAGCCGCCGGCCTCGCGCCAGGACAAGTAGCCGAAGCGGACGACCTCGCCGAAGGTGATCCACCACCAGGCGATCGCGCTGAGGATCGTCGCGCCTCCGAGAGCGAGCAGCGCAGGCGTAAGGCGCGACCTCATGTGGCGAGCCCCAGGGTCGCAAGAATTTGTCGCCTGAGCCCGACCAGCTCGGGATCGTCACGATGGCGAGGATAGGGCCGTTCGACCTTGAATTCGGCCTTGATGCGTCCCGGCCGTCCGCTGAGCACGATGACACGGGACGCGAGAAGCACCGCCTCCTCGACATCGTGGGTCACGAGAATCGCGGTGAAGCCTTCCCTGCGCCAGAGTGACACCAGCTCCGCTTGCAGCGTCAAACGGGTCAGCGAATCGAGCTTGCCGAGCGGCTCATCAAGCAGCAACAAGGCAGGATGGTTGACGAGCGCGCGAGCGAGCGCGGCGCGCTGAGCCATGCCGCCCGAGAGCTGATGGGGATAAGCCTTGCTGAACTCGCGAAGGCCGACCAGATCGAGCGCGGAATCGACGCGATGCCGCTCCTGCTTCAACACACCGCGCGTATCAAGCCCGGTCGCGACATTGTTCCAGACCGGCGCCCACGGAAATAGCGTCGGATCCTGAAAGACGAGAATGCGCGACGGATCCGGCCTGTCGATCAGCGATCCTTCGGCTAAAATGGAGCCGTCGTCGGCTGCTCAAGACCGGAGACGAGCCGAAGCAGGGTCGACTTGCCGCATCCCGACGGTCCGAGCAGCGCCACGAACTCGCCAGCGGCGACGGAAAGGTCGATCGACTCGAGCACCGGCAGCCGCGAGCCGTCGAGCTCGAACGCGTGGCTCACGCCGCGAATGTCGATTGCGACATTGCGCGCGGCGGCCGGCGGAGCGCGCAACGCTGTTGCGGTCGCCGCCATCAGATGAACCCCTTCTGCCAGCCGAGCAGACGGTCGCGAGCCACGAACAAAAGCTTGACGATGCCAGCGCAGATGAGGGCCATGATGACGAGCGTCGCGTAGACGTTGGCGTAGCCCGAATAGGCGGTCTCGAACTGGATGTACCAGCCAAGCCCGAATTTGGCGCCGAGCATCTCCGCCACGACGAGGACGGCGAAGGAGTAGTAGAGCGCCATGAACAGGCCGACGAAGACATGCGGCAACGACGCCGGCGCGGCGATCTTCGACACGAGGTACCATTCGCTCGCCCCGAGATTGCGGCCAACGTCGTAATAGGCGCGATTGACGGAGGCGACGCCCGAGGAGGTGAGGATCGCAACCGGAATCCCAGCAGAGAGCGCGACGATGAACACGCTCGCGGCGAAGGTCGTCGGGAAGAAGAAGAAGGTGCAGGGAATCCACGCGGTCGCAGGCACGGGTCCGATCAGCTTGAGGATCGGCATGCCCCAATAGCTGAACGACTTCGACCAGCCCAGCGCGACGCCGAGCGCGTAGCCAACGACCGCGCCGGAAGCAAAGCCGATCGACCACAGGCGCAGCGTGTAGCCGATGCAGATCAAAAGCCTCGACGCCTCGGTGACGTAGACATTGAGAAGGCCATTCGGCGGCGAGAAGAAGGGCTTTGGCAGCCAACCAAACTTCGCCGTCGTCAGCTCCCATAGGGTAAGCCAGACGCCGATCGCGATGAGCCAGGGCCCATAATGGATCCAGCCTTCGCCGAACCGGCCCAGGTGCGGGACGGCGAAGGCGAGAACCACGAGCGCCAAGGCCCCGCTCGCCATGATGGCGGCGAAGAGACCCTCGCTGCCCCAGGGGACGACGTCGGACAAAGCGATGGTCGCGATCGCCGCCGCCGCCCATGCGACGGCGGCGATAAGCCCGCTTGCCCAAACATTCTCATGGAGACCGCTTAGAGCCGGAGAACGCTCCGCGCGGCCGTCCAGAGCCTCGATTGCGTTGCTCATCGACCAAGAACTCACGCCAGAAGGTTGACTGTGACCCTCTCGGCGAAGGCCTTGGGATCGGTCGAAGGCTCGAGCACCTTGACGAGCTTCAGATCCTCGGCAGTGATGCGGATCTGATCGATGAGCGCCTGACCAATCGGGTGGTCATGGTAGACGAGCGAGCTCAGAATTTCCGTCAGGTCCTGCTGACTGAGGCCGGCGGGCTTCAGCGCGTCGAGATACCACTTGGCCACCTCGTCCGGATGGTTCGCGGTATATTCGTGCACCTCGATATTCGCCTCCGCCAAGCGGCGCAGCGCGTCCTTGTTCGCCGCAAGGAACGGACCGTTGGCGCCGAGCACGCAGCAGGTGTGATTCTTGTAGACGCCGGTCTGCGTGTCCGCGATCTTCAGGAAACCGAATTTCTTCTCGATCGAATAGGCCCACGGGTCGATTTGCGCCGCGAGGTCCGCGTCGCCCCGAGCGACCGCCTCGCCGACCAGATCGAACGGGACCGCCTTCCACGTCACGTCGGTCTCGGGATCGATGCCGGCCTTGAACAGGGTGACCTGGAACGCGACCTGCGGCGGCGCGCCGGGAGCATAAGTCGCGATCGTCTTGCCCTTGACGCCGGCGATGTCCTTGACGCCCGAGGCCGGCGAGGCGAGCAGGCGCTGGCAGCCGCCATGCGAGCCGACGAACAGCTTGACGTCGAAGCCCTGCTCGAGCGGCTTGAGCCAGTCGCCAACGAGGCCGGCGCCTGCGTCCGCCTTGCCCGTCGCGAGCGCCTGGATCAGCGTCTGGCCGCTTGCGCCCTGGTAGAAGAGTTCGACGTCGAGGTTGTGGTTGGCGTAGATGCCCTTGGCGACGCCGAATCCGAGCGGCGCATGGCAAGCCGCCACCTCAGTCCAGGCGAGCCTGATCTTTGGCGCCGGCGCAGCGATCGCCGGTGAAAAGACCTGGCGGCTCAGCACGCCTCCAGCCGCGGCGACGCCGACCGCGCCGACAGTCTTCAGAAGCGTTCGCCGGGACGGCTGAACGGTCGTTGTCATGTCTTTGCTCATGGAGGCCCCCTTCATGTGGGTGGGACGGAGAGTGGGATCAGGCCGCCTTGCGTGACGGCTCGTGAACGGAGACGCGGCCCGCCGCGTCGAGCGCCTGCGACAGATCCGCGAGAATGTCGTCTGGATGTTCGAGGCCGATGGAGAGGCGCACGTAGCCGGGCGTGACGCCGGCCGCGAGCTGCTCGTCAGGCGTCAATTGCTGATGCGTGGTCGAGGCCGGATGAATGGCGAGCGAGCGCGCGTCGCCAATATTGGCGACATGGTAGAGAAGCTCGAGCGAGTTGATGAACTTGCGCCCCGCCTCTACGCCGCCCTTGAGTTCGAAGCCGATGAGGCCGCCGTAACCGCCTTTGAGATAGGCGTCGGCGCGGCGGCGAGGCTCGCCCGTCTGCAGGCCGGGGAAGATGATGTGAGAAACGTCGCTCCGGCCTTTGAGGAAGTTCGCCACCAGGATCGCATTCTCGTTATGCTGGCGAAGGCGCAGCGGCAGCGTCTCGAGCCCCTGCAGAAGCTGGAAGGCGTTGAACGGCGAGAGCGCCGCGCCAATGTCGCGCAACAGCTTGACGCGCGCGCGTAACGCATAGGCTATCGGCCCGAGCGGCTTCGCCGCCTCGGTCCAGATGGCGCCATGGTAGGCTTCATCCGGCTGGGTGAGCAGGGGGAAGCGCTCGGCATGCTGCTCCCACGGGAAATTGCCGCCATCGATGATGAGGCCGCCGATCGATGTGCCGTGTCCGCCGATGTATTTCGTGGCGGAATAGACGACGACCGCCGCGCCGTGCTCGAACGGCCGAGCGATCAACGGAGTGGCCGTGTTGTCGGCGATCAACGGAACGCCAAGCGACCGGCCGATGTCGGCGACCTCGCGGATCGGGAAGACGTTGAGCTTGGGATTGGGAAGGATCTCGGCGTAGTAAGCGCGCGTCTTCGCGTCGGTCGCGCGGCGGAACGCCTCCGGATCGCTCGGATCGACGAAGCGGGCCTCGATGCCGAACTGCTTCAGTGTCTGCGCGAACAGCGTCCACGTGCCGCCGTAGAGATCGGTCGAAGAGACGATGTTGTCGCCGGCCTGGGCGAGGTTCAGCACCGAATAGGCGGAGGCCGCCTGGCCCGAAGCGACCGCGAGGGCAGCAGCGCCGCCTTCGAGCGCCGCGATGCGAGTCTCGAGCGCGTCCCAGGTCGGGTTCTGGACGCGGGTATAGATGTTGCCGAGCTCCTCGAGCGCGAAGAGCCGCGACGGCGTGCCCGGTGTCCTGGAACTGGTAGGACGTCGTCTGGTAGATCGGCACCGCGACCGCGCCGCTGACCGGGTCGGCGCGATAGGCGCCGCCGTGCAACGCCAGAGTCTCAAATCGCTGTTTGCCCTTCGCCATGTTTTATCTTTCCTGGATTTGCGCCGGAGGGATGGGTTCAATAGGCCGAAGCGGGCTCGGACGCGGCGGGGGCCGAATCGATCAGGTCCGCGTAGTGGCGGCGCGCGACGTCGGGGTGGGACCGCAGGCGGCTCTTCAGATAATTGCGGCCAACGTCCCGGAAGAGCGGATTGTCCGGATCCTGCGTCACTCCGCGCGCTTGCGCGGCAAGGTGTGGGGGCAGCGAAAGCAGCGGGACCGTCGCGTCGTGACGCGCTCCGAGGAAAAGCGCGACCGACAGGCGGTCCGACCCTTCCGGCGGCGAAACCACGCGATGGACGTTGGCGCGCAAATAGCCGTTGGAGGCCATTTCGAGAATCTCGCCGATGTTGACGACAAAGCTTCCCGGGACAGGCGGCGCGTCGATCCAGCCGCCGTCGTCCGCCTGAACCTGTAAGCCCTCCTGCTTTTCCTGTAGGAGAAGGGTCACGAACCCGGAATCCTTGTGGGCGCCCACGCCCTGATCGCTCTCGCCCGACGCGCGGCCGGGGTAACGGATGATCTTGATGAGCGGGTTCGGCGCTGGCGTGTAAATCGGCGCGAAGATGTCTTCCGGCTGTTCAAGCGCGGCGGCGAACGCGCGCAGCACTTTTATGGCAAGCGCAGTGGTCTCATCCTGGTAGGCGAGAAGGGTGGACTTGAACTCCGGGAACGCCGCCAGCCATTGGTTCGGACCCTGCAGGCGCGTCCACGGCGGCGCCTCGCGGTCGAACGGCAGCGCCGGCCTTTCCGGCCCGATGTCGACCTGCTCGCGCCAGTCGGGCTTGCCCCGGGTGTGCTCGAATCCGGCACGGTTGTAGCCGCGGAAATGCGGCGAGTTCACCATTTCGATGGCGAGCTTGTCCTTCTCGGGCAGCGCGAAGAAGCGTCGGGAAACCTTCAGCACGTCCTGAGTCAGGCCGCCCTCGATCCCGTGCCCGACCAGGTAGAAGAAGCCGACATTGCGGGCTGCCTTCCGCAGGTCTTGCAGGAAACGTGAGCGCTCTGACGCATGGCCGTTAAATCGACGAAGGTCGAGGGTGGGCAGGGTCTCGGCCTCAACGGCGACCGGCATAGTTCGCTCCTGGATGACCGCTGAGATCGCCTCAGTCAGCCGACAACGACGACATGCCACCACGTTCCTTCGCATGAGTCAAGTATGTCTATCAAATTAGTATATTAAAGACCGCGAACAGCGGATGCGCTAGGCGGCACAGTCGCACAGACGAGCCCGCGGGGGTCTTGCGCGCGTGGTTCGATCAAGGTGAGCCGAACGGCGTCGCCGGTGCATTTCAAGAGATGCGCGCCCATCCAGGCGCCGCCTGCGCCGCCTCGGACGGCGGCAATCCAGCGCGCTTCCGCCTTCCTCATGGCGTGTTGAAGGGAGCATGGAGCGCCGGCGCCTGTCATCGTCGGAAACGGTTTGACAAATGTCTACTAAATTAATAGACTAACATACAACTCTTGCCCATGGTATTTTCCGATGGCTCAACACGCCGCGCTCAGAATTGTCGCTTCCAGCGCCCATCGGATCGCGCCTGAGCAGACCGACGTCGCTTGTCTCGAAGCTCTGCGGCAGCTGCCGCGCGCCGTCAGCGTCGTCACTTTCCAACGGGGCGCTGACTGGTTCGGGATCACTGCAACTTCACTCTCGTCTCTATCCGTCGACCCGCCAACCCTTCTGCTCTCCTTCGATTGCGCCGCCAGGCTATCGCCGTCGGCGGCGCCTCAGGCGCCGTTCGGCGTCAGCGTCCTCGCTGCGAGCCATGCCGAGATTGCGAATTGCTTCGGCCGTGGAGCGCTGGTCGAGCCGAGCCCAGACGATTTCGAGGGAAGTTGGGTGGCGGCGGCGAGCGGTGTTGTCCTTCGATCGGACGCCGTCGCCGCGCTCGAATGCGAAGCTGAGGAAATCATCGACCGTCATGGACGGGCGATCGTGATCGGGCGGATTCGCAATGTTTTTAAGATCGGGGGCCCGGGCGCGCTTGTCTATTGGCGCGGCGCCTACAATTCAATCGGCTGGACCGACGAAGAAGTCCGAAGGGCAGTCGGCCTCTTTCCCGCCGCAAGATGACGTTCCGCACTGCGGGTTCGGTTTCTCACCTTGCGACGGCCGATAGCCGTCAGACCGAACGCCGAGCGCTACGCGCGCGCCGGCGAACAAGAAGCATGCAAAACCTATTGGCCTGATTTCAGGGCTTCTGGCGTTGAAGCCGGTTCGACGATCGCGGGTCCTCTCTGAGCGGCGGACTTGGAAGACGAAATCTTCGTCGAGGTCTTCGGGGTCGGCGAGAAGGCGACTGAGGCGTACGAGCGCGTCTTGCGTCGTACGCCAAAGGCTTTTGACGCCGGCGCTCAGCGGCGCGCCTCGACGATGCAGCGCGCAGCCAATTGAGCAAGACATGTTCGCGAAACGCCTCGGCATTCCATCCACCTGACAAGCTGCACATCGACCCCTGGCCAGGCCGAACAAACATTGCCGAAGCCCGGCGGCGGCGTAAGCCGCCGAGCCGCCTGACCGCTTACTGTGTCTTCTCAGCCGGAGCGGTGAGCCATGCGGCTGTCGCGAGATCGCTGACGCCGAAGCCCGGCAGCTTCTTGTCCAAGTCCTGAACGGTCTTGATATCGTTCTTCTCCAGCG
Source organism: uncultured Alphaproteobacteria bacterium (assembly GCA_963707355.1). Lineage (GTDB taxonomy): Bacteria > Pseudomonadota > Alphaproteobacteria > Rhizobiales > Beijerinckiaceae > Roseiarcus. The sequence continues at coordinate 114,577 of CAVPPX010000054.1, forward strand.
CCTCGCGCGTGATGAGAACGGGCTTCACCTCGATAACTTTTCCTGGATTCTGTCCGGCGATCAGCAGCGCAAGCGCCCGCAGCGAGACCTCGCCCACAACCGCCGGATTGGTGGCCGACGTCGCCACCCACGAACTGCCGGGTTCGCGAATTTCCTGGATATCCGCGGTCGACACGTCGGCCGAATAGACCTTGACCTTGTCGGCGACGCCCGCTTCCGCGGCGCCGAGCTTCACGCCGCGAGCGAACTCATCATAAGGCGCGAAAACGACCGTAATCTCGGGATGGGACCGCAACGCTGCTGCTGTCTGCGACGCGACGGTTGTCGCCGTGTTCGAGTCGACGGCGCCCCACTCTGCTTTTTCCTGAATTCCCGGATGCGCCTTCTTGACGTCGGCCCAGACTTCTCCCCGCAGTTCAAGTGGGCGAAACCCGGCCACGAAGACATAGCCGGCGTTGAACGTGTCGCCGTTCTCCTTCAGCGCTTCATCGAGCACTTGGCTCGCGATGTCATGATCGCTCTGCGAGATGAGCGGCACATTTGGATTGCCGATATCGATATCCTTGACGACAACCTTGACGCCGGCGTCGACCGCCTTCTGGATCACGTCTTTCACCGCCTCCGGTTGGCCGTGACTTACGATGATCCCTTGCACGCCGAGCGCGATCGCCTGTTCGATTTGTTCGCGCTGAAGGGCCGCGTCCTGCTTGCCCTGGAAGATGTGCAGATCGACGCCGAGGGCCTTGGCTTGTCGCGCGACCCCGGCCTCATAGGCCTCGAAATAGTCGCCCTGCGAGAGGTAGCTGACGAGCGCGATTTTGACCCCGCCCTTGTCGAACGGCGGCGGCGCCCCTTGATGCCGTCGGCGAGCGCGACGCCTGCGACCGCCGTTGAGATCAGGAGGCCGACGAGCCCCGCCTTGAGATGTCGCATGAGTGAAACTCCCTGAGATGTCGATGATGGCCTCAACGGCGGCCACGGCCGATTCCGAAGGTCAGGGCAAGGGCGCTGACGAGCACCGCGCCCTTGACGAAATCTTGCGTGTAATAGGGGACGTTCAGCATCGTGAGGCCGTTCAGGACGACCCCGACGAAGATCGCTCCGGTCACGGCGCCGATCACATTGGCGCGGCGCAGGTCAAGCACGGCGAACCCGATCAGCGACGCCGCGACGCTGTCGAGCAGCAGCGAAGAGCCGGCGAACACGTCGCCGCGTCCCACCCGCGCCGCGACGAAAACACCGCCCAACGCCGCTAGCACGCCGGAAATGACATAGGCGGCGACCCGGTAGGCCTTGACCGGCGCCCCGGCCAGATAGGCAGCCGTCTCGTTCCCGCCTACGGCGTAGAAGACGCGTCCCCACCGCGTCCGCTCCATGAGGAACCAGAAGACAACCGCTATGATCGCGACGATGACGACCGGCAGCGGGGCGACCCCGAACAATTGATGGCGGCCGATCGCGAGGAACATTGGATCGAAGGCGCCTTGCGCGACCGAGCCATCGGAGAAGATGAGGCCCGTCGTGATCGAGCGTCCGGCGCTCGGGATCAGTTGAAGGCCGGCCAGCAGGAACATCATCCCCAGCGTCGCGAGCAGGTCAGGGATGCGCAGGCCCACGATGAGCAGCCCGTTGACAAGGCCGATCACGCCGCCGGTCATCAGAGCCAACGCGACCGTCGCCGTCGCGCCGAACTGCATCACCACCATCGCGTAGCTCGACAGCATGAGGGTGAAGGCTGCGATCGAGCCAACCGAGAGATCGAAGCCATCCACAGCGAGCGTGACCGTGACGCCAATTGCGAGCAGCGCGACGACTGCGACAGATTGAAGCACGCTGAACAGATTGTTGACGTGCAGGAACGCCGGTTCGGCGTGGTGGAAGACCACGACAAGCATTGCGAGGATGATGAAGATCGCATACCGGCGGAGCGCCCGGCCGAAGCTTTCAAGCGAGAATGGAGCGCGGGACGACGCCGCTTGGGTGCGAATTTCAGCCGTCAAGCAACCTTCTCCCTCTCTCTGCCGGATTTATTCGTCTCGAGCGCGGCGATCGCCGCGATGAGCGATTCGGCGCTGCTCGTCCTAAGATCGTGCAGATCGACGATCGAATGGCCACGCATGACCGCGACGATGTCGGCGGCCTCGATCGCCTCTTCGACATCGCTGGTCGCGATCAGCGTCGCGCCGTCGCGGCGGTCAGCCCGTATCGCGTCGACGATGTCCCGTCGGGCGCCGACGTCGACGCCCTGAAACGGCTCGTCGAGCAGGAGCAGGCGGCACGGCGCCGACTGCCAGCGGCCGATCACCACCTTCTGTTGATTGCCGCCGGACAAAAGATCGAGCGTGTCCTGCGGGCCGCGGCAGCGAACGCCGAGCCGGCGAATGACGGCGTCGGCCGCGTCCCGCTCGCGGCCGGCGCGCAAGAATCCCGAGGGAAACCACGAGCGACGATGCGGGAGAGCAATTGTGCCCGCGATATCGCCGCCCGGCGAGGCGGCGGGTAAAAACGAGGAGCGCCATCTGTCCTCGGCCGCCATGAACACGCCGCGCGCGATGGAATCAGCTGGACCCTTCGTTCGCCATGGCGTCCCGTCCAGCTCGACCGCGCCGTCTCCGACAGACTCGATTCCGAATAGCGCACGCAGAAGGCGAGACTTGCCCGCGCCGAGCGCTCCCGTCACCGCCACAACCTCGCCCGCGCGCACGACAAGATCGAAGCTTGCCGCGCCCGGGATCAAACGCACGCCAGTCATGCGCAGAACCACCTTGCTTGTCAGGCTGGAGGCCGCCGCGCGCGCGGCTTCGTCGAGGTCTCGTCCGATCATCGCCCGCACAGCAGCGCCGAGATCGAACGGCTTCGCCTGGTCGGCGACCGAGCGCCCGTTGCGCAGGACCACGATGCGGTCGGCGACGCGCCGGATGTCGCCAAGGCGATGGGAGATGTAGAGCACGCCGACGCCGCGCCAGCGCAGCCGATCGACCACGGCGAAAAGCCGATCCGCCCTCGACAGCCGACAGGCTCGCGGTCGGCTCATCGAGGATCAGGACTGGAGCCTCGGCGGCTACAGCCCGGGCAATGGCGACGAGTTGGCGATGCGCCGGACCGAGCGCGCCGAAGTCCTGATCGAGCGGCGCGTCAAATCCGATTCCGTCGGCGATCCGTCGCGCTTGCCGGGCGGTACGGCGCTTGGAGACAAGCGCGCCCGCGCCGCGGCCACAAAGCGAGTCAAGCGTGAGGTTCTCGGCGACGGTTAGACCGGGAACGCCGAGCTGGTCGGTCGACTGGTGGACGACAACGATCCCGGCGGCCCGCGCAGCCTGGGGCGAGGCGAGCCGCAATTCGCGTCCGGATACGACGATGCAGCCGCTGTCGGGACGGACGACGCCGGCTGCGATTTTGGCCAGCGTCGACTTCCCGGCGCCGTTCGAGCCCATGAGCGCCACGACTTCTCCGGCCGCGATGGCGACATCGACATCTTCAAGCGCCTGCGTGGCGCCAAATCGCTTCGACACCGAGAGAAGCGAAAGCGCTGGAGCGACCGCCGAAGGCAAATCAAGCATCGAGGCCCGAGGATGACGGGCGTGATCGCCCGAAGGCCCCGAGTTAGGACGAGGCCCACAACCGAGTCAACAAAAATATATTAAGTTGATAGACAAACTTCTACTGTCGTCACACCCATAAGCTACCGCCGACCCAACCGGCACTGATCCTTCGGAGGTCGCCGGACGGCGCGCCGCTTCATTTCAATTTCATCTATGACGTCCTTGTCGAACGGGCCTCACGTCGTTGAAGGCTTTTCGCGAAGTTCCAACGATCACCTCGAGGTTCTCGCATGAACGAACGTTTCAACGGCAAGGCCGCAATCGTCACCGGGGCCGCCTCGGGCATCGGTCGCGCCGTCGCCGAACGCTTCTTCAGGGAAGGCGCGTCGGTCTTCGCCGTCGATCGCAATCCGGAGATGCTGGCGAAACTGCCGCCAGCTGCGGAACGCTGGCAGCCGCATTTCTGCGACGTCGCGGCGAAAGGCGCGTCGGCTTCTCTTATCGAAGCTTGCGCGGCCAGGTTCGGCGGTCTCGACGTGCTTGCCAACATTGCGGGCGTCGGCAATTCGAAGTCGGCCCACGACACCTCGGACGAGGATTTCGAGTTCTGGATCAACGCCAATCTTTCGGCCACGTTCCGGCTATGCCGGGACGCGTTGCCGGAGTTGCGCAAGCGGCGTGGCAACATCCTCAACATGGCTTCGGGCCTGGCGATCGTCGGCATGGCGAAACAGGCCGCGTACACTGCCGCCAAGGCCGGCATCGCGGGCCTCACTCGCCAAATGGCGGCCGAATATGGTCCCCAAGGGATCCGAGTGAACGCGGTCGCGCCCGGGCTGATCGAGACAGCCGCGACAGCCGATCGGCTCGCCAACGACGCCGACTATCGCAACAGCAATATCGGCTCCATGCCGCTCATGCGGGCGGGCCAGCCCGCGGAGGTGGCCGGCGCGGCGGCGTTTCTCTGCAGCGAGGATGCGAGCTTCGTGACCGGCCACATCCTGCTGGTCGACGGCGGCCTGACGGCGACCAGAGTGCGGCTCGCTTAAGGTCGCGGTGGCGTCAGGCCGAGGCGCGTCGTCGGGAACGGCGACGTTCTCGCGTCGCCCGAATTTTCACGTATGTGATTTCCGCGCCAGCCGCATGCCGTCCCACTTGAATCAGATCGGTCGGACGAGAAATCTCAGGGCGCAAGCTCGCACAGCGCGGTATGCTGGTCGCAGCGATCGATTGTCTCGCACCCGTTCATATCTCTCCGTACGCGCGGAAGCGCTCGCGGGGAGCACGAGGGAGGTTCGGCTTTGAAGGTGAAACTGTCGCGCGACAAGCTCAAGTCCGCGCTACGCGACGATCCGGAGTTCCGGGTGCTTGCGCGCTATTGGAGCGGCAGCCTTCGATTCGACATCGGCGACGACGTCTATCTGATCAAGATCAACAACGGCGAGGTCAACGCGGTTGATGCGCATGCGCCGGCGACCTCGGGCCTGGGCGACGTCGTCATCACGGCCCCCGCCGACGACTGGGCGCAGTTCCTCAAGCCGCTGCCGGAGCCCTGGTATCACGAGTTCTATCCGGCGAGCGCTCATCACGGCTTTCGCCTCGGCGGCGACCCCGATTATCTCTGGCCGTACTATTACGCGATCCGTCGCTCGGGAGAGATTCTGCGGTCGCTTGCGACGGTCGAGAAGGAGTGAGCGCCGTGGCGACCAAGTTCAGTCCGATCACCGGCCGGTATGTCCATCTCACGGTGCAAGGCGTCGAATATCGCGTCTATTTCGAGGAGGCCGGCAAAGGAACGCCGGTTCTGATGCAGCACACGGCGGGCAGCGACGGGCGTCAGTGGCGCCACATCCTCGAGGACGAGAAACTGACGTCGGAGTTCCGTTTCATCGCCCACGACCTGCCCTATCACGGCAAGTCGCTGCCGCCGCTCGGCAAGCCCTGGTGGCGGGAGCGCTATTCGCTGTCGCAGAGCTTCGCCATCGCGTTCATCGAGGCGATGACGGAGGCGCTCGCAATCGAGAAGGGGATCTATGTCGGCTGCTCGATGGGCGGCCATCTGGCGCCCGACCTCGCGCTCGCGAAGCCGGGCCTGTTCCGCGCCGTGATCGCGGTCGAAGGCGGCCTGGCGACGCACGATCCAGAGCCGTTCCTCGAATATCTGTCGCATCCGCGCGCCTCGAATGAGACGAAGGCCGGACTCATGCTGGGCCAGATGTCGCCGCACAGCCCCGAACAGTTCCGTCGCGAAACGGCCTGGGTCTATAGCCAGGGCGGGCCGCAGGTGTTCCGCGGCGACCTCGACTATTACCTCGGCGAACACGACCTCACCCATACCGCCTCGAAGATCGACACGTCGAAGACCCAGGTGCACGTGATCAGCGGCGACTACGACTGGTCAGCGACGCCCGAGCGCTCGCGCGCGCTTGCCGACGCCATCAAGGGCGCGACCTACACGCAAATGGATGGGATGGGCCACTTCCCCATGTCCGAGCACCCCGAGGCGTTCAGGAAATACCTGACCAAGCTGCTCGCCACGATCATGGCCTCGTAGCCAGCGCGATTTCGCTCGTGAACAAGGAGAGACTCGACAATGCCGTTCACCTTAGAAGATCGGGAGGAAATTCGCGAAGTGATCGCGCGCTACGATTTCGCCATCGATCTCGGTGATCCAAAAGCCTACGCCAATTGCTTCACCGAGGACGGCGCATTCCTGCATACTGGCGCAGGTTCGAACTCGAAGATGGCAAAGAGATATGTCGGCAGAAAGGAGCTTGCCGACTTCTGCCAGTCGGTGTTCGAGTTCGCCGAGGGCCAGTTACGCCATTGGAACAACGGCGTGCAGATTCTCGAGGGCGACGGCGAGACGGCGACGATGCGCTCGTTCATCATCGGCTTCACCTCCGGCGTCTATCCGACGCCAAAAATCTTCGAGACCGGAATCTATTACGACAAATTCCGCAAGGTGAACGGCAAGTGGTATATTGAAGAGCGCAACTTCCGCTGCGACCCACAGCCCGAGCATCGCGGACGCACCTGGGATCCGCAAAAATTCGCTGACGACATCCGCTGAGTTTCATTCCTCAAACAGCCGCGCCGGCCGCTCCCCAAACCCCGCGCGGCAGATGAGCGGCCCGTGGGACTCATCGCTTGGACGCGCGGCCGATTCACGCGGCTTGCTCCCCCATTCTCGCGCGCCGCGCGCGCTCGCCGGCCGCGTTCAGAGTGAGGGCGAGAAAGAGAATTACGCCATACATGATCTGGATGTAGAAGATCGACACTTGAGCAAGCGTGAACAGCGTCTGGATCAGGAACAGAAGCGCGCCCGCCGCGGCTGACCCCAACATGCCGCCGCGTCCGCCGCTAAGCGCGACACCGCCAAGCGCCACCGCCGCGATCGAGCTCAGCGTGTAGGGCACGCCAACACGCGGATCGCCTGAACCGAGAGCCGCGGTGAAGACGAGGCCGGCGATCGCAGCCAGGATACCGCCAATCACATAAGCGATGATGCGCACCGCGGTGACATTGACGCCGGATGCGTAGGCCGCGCGCGCGTCGCCGCCGACCGCAAGCAGATTGCGTCTGAACGCGGTCCGTTCAAACGCGAGCCATGCGATCCCGAGGGCGACAAGCAGGACAAGCACTCCAGGCACGCCGCCCCTGCTGTTGGCAAGCGACACCAGCCAATCCGGCGCCTGGCCGCCCGCCATTGGCATCATCTCGAGCGTGATCCCCTGGTAGGCGAGATACGTGCCGAGCGTCGCGATGATTGGCTGCACGCGCACGACCGCGACCATGATTCCGTTCAACAGTCCCGAAGCGACGCCAACAAAGAGGGTGGCGCCGACAATGGAGAACGGGTCGGTCCACCCGTGAGGAACGAGCACCGAGGCAATCAGCGCGTTCACAAGGCCCGCGAGCGGTCCGACCGACAAATCGACCCCGCCATCGCCCGACATGACGACGGCGGTCTGGGCCATCGCCGTGATGATGAACGGCGCCGCGCCGATCAGCATCCCGTTCCAATTGCCAGAATCGGTGAAGGCCGGACTCGCGGCAGCATTCAAAACCGCGAAGATCACCAGCGCAACGAGGATCGGCCACGCGTATCTCCGCGTCATGATCCAGCTCATCGCGGGGCCTCGTCCGTATCGATCGCGCTTTTCCGATGTGCGAACATGGCGTCGATGAGCGTCCGCTCATCGAGCGAATCCTGTTCGATCACGGCGCTGATCGCGTGATCATGGAACACGGCGACTTCGATCGCATAAAAGACAGAGCTCAATCAGCTCCGTCGACAGCAGGAGGATCGCGACGCCGCTCGCGGCGAGGTTGATCAGCACCTCGTAAAGTTCCCCCTTGGCCCCCAGGTCAACGCCACGCATGGGATCGTTCAGGATCAAGACGCGCGGTTTGGTCGCAATCAGCCGACCAAGCAGCGCCTTCTGCTGATTTCCGCCGCTGAGCGAGGCGATCGGCGACTTGAGGTCCGCCATTTTCACCTTCATGTCGCGACAGACCTGCTCAGCGAGCTGGTTACGGTCACCCCATCGCAGCACCCCCCATTGGGCGAGATTGCTCAGCGACGACACGGTCACGTTGTCGAGAATTGAGAGCGGCGCGAGAATGCCTTCGGTTTTGCGATCGCGAGGCAGAAAAGCAATCTTGGAGCGCGCGGCGTCCCGCTCCGACCTGATCTGCGCATCCCGCGCGTGCACGGCGCCTGCCGCCGGGCGGCGCGAGCCAGCGACGCATTCGAGAAACGCCACTTGCCCGTGCCCTTCGAGCCCACCGACGCCGACAATTTCGCCCGCATAGAGATCGAAGTCGAAGACGGGCCGACCCTTGCGCACTGACAGGCCGCGTATCGTGACAAGGGGTTCAACGCGCGCGCCGCGGGTTTGGTAGGCGCGCGCGCCTTTTTCCACGCGAGAGCGTTCGCGGCTCGACATCAATTCGAGCAGCATCTCGCTCGAGAAGAAGCCACGCTCGAGCGTCGCGACGCTTCGCCCCGAACGGAGGACCGTCGCGCGGTCTGCAAGGCTATCGATTTCATCCATCCGGTGGGAAACGAAAAGAATAGAGCGTCCTTGGCCGCGAAAATTCCTCAGCGCCTCGAAAAGCCTGTCGCGATCCTCGATATCGATCGCAGAGGTCGATTTATCGAGAATGAGCAGACGCCACGGCCGCAACAGAGAACGCGCGACGCCGATAAGCTGGCGGCTGGCGAGCGAAAAACCGCCCGCGAGTTTCTCGATGTCGAGGCCGCCCATGCCCACGATTGCGAGCGATTCGCGCACGAGTTCGGCTTCCCGCGCCCGATTGGCTTTGCGCCGAACGACGCCGTCCAGACCGAGCATCACGTTGTCGCGCACCGACATCTCCGGGAGGATCAAGGTCTCCTGGAAGACGGTGGCGATTCCCGCCGCCTGGGCTGCGCGCGGAGAAGCGACCCGGAACGGCTCGCCGTTCCACTCAAGCGTTCCCGATTCCGAGCTGACGATCCCGCTCAGGATCTTGATGAGCGTACTCTTGCCCGAGCCATTCTCGCCGACCACCGCATGAATCTCGCCCGGCGCCACGGAAACCGAACAGGAGTTCAGCGCAATCGTCTCGCCAAAGGTGCGACGGATGTCCTTGGCGTGAAGCAACGGGCGGCCAGGCGCCGCATGCGGTCGCGTCTCGCCAAGCTGATCCTTTGTCGCCTGAAGGCTCATACGCGCATGCTAACGTGCGGTTCGCGGCCGTAAAGCGCTACCAGCGCGACAATCAGAAAACCGAGGAAAATCTGCTGAGCCGCCTGGTCGAGCCCGAGGCCGACCAGCAGCGTGCTGAGTTCGGTCACGACCAGACTCCCCGCAATCGTGCGGCCGTAGCCGCCGCGCCCGCCCGTGAGCGGCGTGCCGCCAACGACCACGGCGGCGACGGTCGTGAAGAGGTAGGCGGCCCCCACGGTCGGATCAGCCGCGCCGCTGAATCCGGCGAGGAGAATCCCCGCCACCCCTGCCAGGAATGCGCTGATCCCGTAGACGCTCATCCAGACAAAGAGCATCGGAACGCGAGCGAGCTCGGCCGCGCGCGGATTGGCGCCAGCGGCGAAGATCCAGCGTCCCAGAACCGTTCTCTGCTCGAGAAACAAAATCGCCGCCGAGACGACAACCCACAAGACGACGGCGCCCGGCAGCGGAATTGGCCCGGTCTTGCCGATCACCGAGACCATGGTGACGAGCCAATCGGGAACCGAGCCCGCGACCTCCCCGTGCGTGCCTGCCCAGATCGCGCCGAATATGATGGAGCCGGACGCCAGCGTGACGACGAGCGGGTTGAGCTGCAGATAGCGGGAGGCAAAGCCGTTGGCGAGGCCGATCAAGGTCGAGAGCGCAAGAATGAAAAGGATCGCGGCGAGGGCGGACCAGCCCGCGCCATACAACAGCGAGAAAGAACGTTGCACAGGCCGATGATCGCGGGAATTGAAAGGTCGAAGCCGCCGATGACGATGGTCAGCGTCTGGCCCACCGCGGCGATGCCAAGCAGGCTCGAAAGCAGAAGCAGCGACAACAGGCTGTTCAGATTGGCGTAGCCGGGAATGAGAACGTTGATGACGAAGAAGAGGGCGACGGCCAAACCGAGAGGCACAGCAAACCCTGCCGCTCGATGGAATCTCCGAAGCGCTGCAACCATCCACTTTCCGGCCTGGTGCGGCGGCGACGCCACCGCTTCAAGAAGGCCGGGAACGTGAGCCCGGCTTCTCGTAGAAAATCACGAGCGCCCCAAACCCATGGCGCGCTCGCGAACGCCTGAACCTAGTTCGTCGGGACGATCTTCACCTGCGCCCGCGGCTTGCCGCCGGTGAAGAACTGATCGAAATATTCGTCCGGAACGAGGTGCAGATCCTTGCCGTTGGCGAAGCAGGTGCTCTGCACGGTCATCGACGGCTCATAATAGTCGTTGAAATTGTCGGCGGTGATGATCGGCAGCGGCATGAAGATCGTGCTCACCTTCGGCTTCTGCCCGGCCATCATGTGCAGCGCCGGGATGAACGCGGAATAGGCCATCGGGCCGCCGTCCTGGACGAAGGTGTAGGCGGTCAGGTTCTTCTCCTTCCAGTACGCCAGGAAACTGCAGAGGTTCGTCACTTCGGTGATGATCGGAATGGGGCGGCCGGATTGTTCGAAGGCCTGGCCGACGCCAACGCCCATATTGCCGGTCGAGAACACCGCTGCGACCGGTTCGGGACGGGTGGCCAGGAACTTCAGCACCTCGGACTTCGCAACGGAGCCGGTCCACATGCCAAAGAGGCTGCCGACGACCTTGATGCCCGGATCGGCAGCGACCGTTTGTCGAAGGCCGGTTTCCTGCGCGACCGTGTTGGCCGTGCCCGGCTGGCCGTTCATCACGATCACGTTGCCTTTGCCGTTGAGCTTCTTGGCGATCCACTCGCCGCCGAACTGGCCGCGGTAGTACGGTTCGTCGCCACATTGAGCCCCTCGGGGCAGGTGACCGGCGAATTGATGGCCACGAACAGGACGCCCTTGTTGTAGGCGTCCTTGATGCCGGAGCAGAGGCCGGTCGCGGAGCCGGGATAGCTCATGATGATGTCGCACCCTTGCGCGACCTCGGCCTTGAGCTGCGACAGTTCGAGATTGATGTCGCCGTTCGAGTTCGTGACAATGAGATCAGGCTTCGCGAGCCCCTGATCCGCGAGCTGCTTCGTGAGCGCCTTGAGTTCCGCGACGAGATTGGCGCGCCACGAATTGCCGAGGTACGAATTGTTGTGGCAGATCTGCCAGGGCGGCGGATGCGGCTTCCAGTCCGCGAACGGGTCCGCCACGACGTTTCCCGCATACCAGTAGCCGCCGTAATATTTCTGCGCGTCGGCCGGGACCGCGGAGAGCGTTTTCTTCTGTTCTTCGGGACTTGGGTCAGCGGCTCTGCTGGCTGCGACGCCGCCAAGGCTGAACAAGGTCACCGCCGCGGCGAGCGTGCAGACGCGTCGCGCAAGCGTCGCTCTATCCTTGCAGGCTATCATGTCGATCCTCCCTCCTCTCGCGACGCAAGACGCCGCGAAGTCTCTCCGACGTGCTCGGATGCATCGTTGGCGCCCATGCCGCGAGCAAAACGCCGGGGTTCGGCGAAACGATCACACGTCAAGACGCAGTCAAAAACCTAGCTGACTACGGACTTCACGAGCAAGCCGTGGCTCGGAAAGACCCCATCGCGGACGACGATGAACGATCAAGGAACGATGCGCCGCGGATCGTCGCAAACCTCGGAGGACCGCTTGGATACCCGATGGCCCAGCAGGCGCGAGTTTCAACCCGCGTCAGTTGCTGGATAATTCGCGAGAAACTCCTCCCAGCCTGTCTTTATGTGGATTTGCATTGCGGCGACCGCGCCCTCTGGATCGTTGCGCTCCAAAGCCGAAAGCACGGCTGCGTGCTCCTGGAAGACCCGCGACTGCCGACCAGGCATCTTGGTCAGCATTTCCAGCGGATATTTGGCCCACAGCATGCGCACGAAATCCATGGTCTGCGGTTGCCCCGCAATTCCGTACAAACGAAAGTGGAAGCGGAAGTTTTTTTCCTGCAAGGACGGCCGCGACTGGGATTTCAGCGCGGCGAAAAAATCGTGGTTGAGCACCTTGAGCGCGTCGAGGTCGGCGAGCGTCATCCGTCGCGCCGCTTCGAGCGTAAGGCGGGCCTCCAGGACTTGTCGGAGCTCGAACAGCTCCTCGGCGCCCTCCACGACGAACGGAGACAAATGGCCCCGCGATGCGCCCGCACCGCGACGTAGCCCTGCGCTTCCAAGAGTTGGAGCGCCTCGCGGACCGGCGTAATCGACACACCGAGCAGACGCGCGATTTCCGCCTGTTTGAGCTTCTGTCCCCGCGCGATCACGCCCACGATGATCTTCTCACGGAGGATTTCGGCGATCTGGTGCTCGACCGTCTCTTTCGACCTCAGCCGCCAATCGGCGCCATCCTCGCCGCTCTGACTGCGGGCGCGTGGTAAGAAGCGTTCCAGAGACTGAAGATCGGTCATTGCGCTCACTTCCGCGGTCGGCGCCTCGCTCAACTCTAGCACATTCAAACGAGCGAACCCGCGCTAGGCCCGCAAAAGCGCACTTGTCGTCGCGGTTTTCCCGTAAGCAAGCTTGCGTTGGCGGACCAACGCAAACTTGCTTAGATTCCTTTGATTTCGCAGGATTTTGAGCCGAAAACCGGCATCCACTTTTCGGCAATCCTGCTTAGTCCAAAGCACTCTTAACGGCGGAGGCGCAAGGCGCCTCAGCCGCAATATTTCGCGCGACCCAGTCCAGCAGTCTCAGCAAATCCTGGCGTTCGACCGGAAGTCGCTCAGCCTCTATGCCGATTTCAATCGCCGCCGGAATCCCGAACGGGGCGCGCAAGGGAATCGCCAGCACGCGTTCGCGCCGAGATCCGCAGTCGTCGCATTCCGCGTAGCCGTTTTTCCGCTGCGCCCGAAGCTCTTCCATGAACCCTTCGACAGCGATGACCCTCGCGCCCTCTTCAGCATTGGCGCGCCGCACGATCCCATAAACGTCCCGATCGGTTTCCGTCGCCAGCAGGGCTCGCCCGAGCGCGTCGTGGCATACCGGCAACATCATTCCAGGAGTAAGACGTAGCTTTTCGGCTGCGTTATCGGGCCATGACACGTGGACATAGCGAACATGAGCGCCGCTGCGCACGCCCACCCGAACATTCGCATTCGCGTCTCTGCTCAAAGCGTCCAGCGCGCCAAGCAGGCTGCCACTGGGGAATATCGCATCGTGAATCCAATTGCCCAGAAAAACGGAGCGAATGCCCGGCACGTATTTCCGGGTCTTACGATCTCGGGTCACAAATCCGATGCTGCTCAACGCATGAAGCAGCACCGATGAGCTCGATTGCGGGATCGCGAGGGCCGTGGCGATTTCCGTGACCGACAGAGGGTGCCGATGCACGCCGAAGAGCTCGATGACCTCGAGCGCCCGGCTCGCCGATTTGACATTATAGTCGTATGGCTCCCGCGATCGCTTGAGCGAACGAGGCGCAGGAGCCGAGTCGCAAACACGCCGCGCGCTCTTGACGATGATCTCGGTCTGGTCGTTCAGCATCAGTCGAGGACGAATTTCGGAATGGCGATCTCCTCCGTCACGCGCTCAAAGGTCACGCGCAGCCGGGCGCCAATTCTCGTTTTCGCGTCGTCGCCGACAAGATTGCTGATGATGAGCGGGCCCTCGTCGAGCTTGACGAGGCAGGTCCGATAGGGAAGCTCCTCCTTGAAGCCATCCCAATAGGCTCGGTGGAAGTCCGCCCACGATTTCAGCGTCCCCCGTCCGGACGACGGTTTCCAGGTCTGATTTGCGCTCAAGCATTTTGGACAGACCGGCGACGGGGGCACGTGAGCGTCCCCGCACGCGTCGCATGTTTGAAGGGCGAAGATCGATCGGGCGGCATAGTCCCAAACGGCTGGTTGAGCGGCGTTATGACGGGCAGCGGTTTCCGGTAGACATCTTGCGGCCGCGGCGTCTCATCTCTGTCCATGATCGCCTCAGCTAAGCGTGTAGACGATGACGCGCGTGCAAGGCGTCGCCTCGAAAGGCGACAACCTCACACTCCGGGACCTGCCGCGCGCCGCATTCGCCCCGCAACTGCCGGACCGCCTCGACGTTCAGCGCCCAACCCTGCATGTAGGAGTTGGAGAGATGGCCGCCGTCGGTGTTGGTGGGAATCGCCCACCGACCTTGAGCGCCCCGCCTTCGACGAAAGATCCGGCTTCGCCGCGCTCGCAGAAGCCAAGACCCTCGATACCGAACAGGACCGTCGGGCTGAAATTGTCGTAGCACATGGGAGCGTCGACATCCTCGCGGCCGACATCGGCCATTGCGAACGCGTCGTTCGCGGACGCCGAGACCTGGCCGTGCCAGGAATTGAATTCGAAGTTTTCGATCGAGGCCGTGCGATACGCCTCCCGCCCGCCGAAACCACTGACGAGCACAGGCGGCTTGGCCAGGTCCGCGGCGCGTTCCTTCGTCGTCAGGATGAGACAGACCGCGCCATCGTTGATGAGGCAATAATCGAGGAGACGCAGCGGCGCGACGATGAACCGCGAAGCTTCGTGGTGGTCAATTGCCATCGGCGCTTTCATGACCGCGTCGGGATGAAGCTGCGCGTGATGGCGGAAGGCCACGGACACTTCGGCGAGCTGCCTCGTGGTTGTTCCGTAAAGCTCCATGTGGCGCGGGAACATCAGCGCATGCGCCGCGCCGGGAGACGTAAATCCCCGCGACCCAATATCCGGGCGATTCGTCGCCGCCATAGAAGACGCGCCGCGATCTGCCAATGTTGGCGTAAAGCAGCGCGACATAGGTTGCCTGCCCGGTGGCCAGGGCGATCGTCGCTTCGATGAGACCGATCCCGGACATTCGGCCATGCCCAGGCAAGGTTATCGTCCAACGCGGGTCGAGGCCTAAGATCTCTCCGACCCGGCTGTAACTCGGAATTCGGCAGGTGAGCAGCCCATCGATCTTGCTTTTGTCGAGCCCGCAATCGTCGAGCGCGTTGCGGAACGCCTGCGCCG
>CAVPPX010000055.1:0-114104 GCA_963707355.1 uncultured Alphaproteobacteria bacterium
CGCTGTCACCCACCATTTGGCGCACCATGTCCGCCGCTCCCTCGGCAATCTTGGGCGAGTGCGACACGATTACGATCCCGACTTTCGCCAACTTTCAGTCCTCCAACGCCCGGCAAATGGACGCGACCATCAACGCTGACGACCGTGCGCCGGGGTCCATATGTCCGATCGAACGCTCACCCAGGAACGAGGCCCGGCCCCGCGTCGCCAGCATCGGGATCGTCGCCTCGGCGGCGCTTGCGGCGACGATCGGCAGCCGCGCTCGAAGGTCCGCCCCGCCTTCGGCGAGG
The DNA here is from genome assembly GCA_963707355.1 of uncultured Alphaproteobacteria bacterium. GTDB lineage: Bacteria > Pseudomonadota > Alphaproteobacteria > Rhizobiales > Beijerinckiaceae > Roseiarcus. Next base: position 291 of record CAVPPX010000055.1, read on the forward strand.
GCGGCCTGCACGGGCATCAGAACATCGAGCATGTCTTCTGGCCCGGCTGCGATTTGCCGCGGGCCTTGACAGCTTCGACGGCCTTGCCGAACGCCGTCGGCAAATTCGAGCCGTTCGGCGCGATCTCCTTGCTCAGCGCGAGGAACAGAGTGCCGTAAAGCGGGCCGGAAGCGCCCCCCACTTTCATAACAAGTTGCGTGCCGATCGCCTTCAGCGCATCCGGCAGCGGCTTCTCGGCTGTTGCTTGAGCGTCCGCCCGCACGGCCTCGAAGCCTCGCTTCATATTGACGCCATGATCGCCGTCGCCCACCGCCTGATCGAGAGCGGTCAGTTCATCGGCATGGGCGATCAGATCATCGGACACGGCGACGATCAGGCGGTGAAGAAGGGCTGGGGTCATGCGCGCACCCGTTCGCCCGCGGCATTGAAGAAAAGGGGATCGGTCAGCGCGATGGCCACTTCGTCGCCCGGTCCGAGCCCGAAATCGGGATCAGCCAGGGTGACGAAATCACGCTCGCCGAGATCGACATGCAAATGATCCTGATCGCCGAGATGCTCGACCCATCTGACGCGGCCGGAGGCGCGCCGGCCGTTGGCTTTGCTGATGCGGGCGTGCTCCGTGCGAACGCCGACCGTCGTTGCGCCTTTCGGCATCGCGATGTCGGGAAACAGGGAGCTTGGCGGCCGGATTGATCGGTGGGCTGCCCAAGCGGGCGGCGACGTAGACGTTCAGCGGATCCTCGTACACTTGTCGCGGCGTGCCGACCTGCGCCAGGCGGCCGCTATCGATGACGCCGACGCGGGTGCCGAGCGTCATAGCCTCCGTCTGGTCGTGGGTGACATAGAGGATCGTGGCGCCGAGCTCTGTTTGGATGCGCTTGAGCTCGATGCGCAATTCGGCGCGCAGCTTGGCGTCGAGCGAGGAAAGCGGCTCGTCCATAAGGTAGATGGAGGGTGAGCGAACTAGGGCGCGGCCGATGGCCACGCGCTGCATCTGTCCGCCGGAAAGCCTGGTGACCCGCTCCTCCAGCTTCTCGGAGATCCGAAGCAGCGCCGCGACTTCGTTCACCCTCTGCCGGATCCGCGGTTCGGGCGACCGTCTTGCGGGAGAGCGCAGCGGGAAGGCCAAATTGTCGAACACCGAAAGATGCGGGTAGAGCGAATATTGCTGGAATACGAAGGCGACATCGCGCTGCGCAGGCGAGGCGCTTGTGACGTCCTGGCCGGCGATGCGGATCCGCCCGGCGTCCGGTTTCTCGAGGCCGGCGACGAGGCGCAAAGTCATCGTCTTGCCAGCGCCGGTCGGCCCGAGCAAGACCACGAATGCGCCGTCGTCGACGGTGAGCGACAGATCGGAGACTGCGCTCGTCGCACCAAAACGTTTCGAAACGCCCTCCAGCGTCACCTCAGCCATGCGCGAGCTCCATCGCGGGCGCATGATCATGGAGCGCCGTCAGGATAGCGTGGCCGGAAGCGGCGTCGAACAGCGAGATGCGGTCAGGACGGAATTCGAGTCCAACACGGTCGCCGACCGACACCTTTAGATTGGCGGGCAATCGGGCTTTCGCTAGGCCATGCGGGGTGGTGACGGTGACGATCTGTGTGGTGCCGAGATATTCCGTGCCAAAAACTTCGCCGCGCAACGGGGCTTGATCGTTCAGGCGCACATGCTCGGGACGCACGCCGAGAATCAGATCGCCCGCCGACAGGCCCTCGCGGGGCGCCGGAACGGCGATCTCGGCGCCGCCCAGCCGGATCCTGGCGCGGCCCGGCTCCAGCGAGTCGTGGAAGGTCAGCAGGTTCATGGGCGGAGAGCCGATGAAATCCGCGACGAAGACCGACGCCGGACGATCGTAGATCTCCTGCGGCGCGCCCAGTTGTTCGATCACACCGTGGCTCATCACGGCGATCTTGTCGCCAAGCGACATCGCCTCGATCTGGTCGTGCGTCACATAGACGGTGGTGGCCTTGAGCCGGTCGTGAAGTCCGCGCAGCTCGCCGCACATGACCTGACGGAATTCGGAATCGAGCGCGCCCAGCGGTTCGTCCATCATGAAGGCGAGCGGCCGGCGCACGATGGCCCGTCCGAGAGCCACACGCTGGCGGTCGCCGCCCGACAGACCCGACACTGGGCGATCGAGCAATTCGGTGATCCGCAGAATGCGAGCGGCTTCCTCCACGCGCGTCCTGACCTCTGCGCGTTTCACGCCCATCGAGACCAACGGAAAGGCAATATTTTTCCGCACATTCATGTGCGGGTAGAGCGCGAAGAGCTGGAATACGAAAGCGATGTCGCGGGCAGAGGCGCGCTTGAGCGTGACGTCATCGCCGGCCAGCAGAATGCGACCCGAGGTCGGCAATTCCAACCCCGCGATCATGCGCAGGGTGGTCGTCTTGCCGCAGCCAGACGGGCCGAGCAGGCAAAAGAACTCGCCGTCCTCGACGGTGAAGTTCGAGTCCTTGACCGCGACGAAATCGCCGAAAGACTTGTGCAGAGATTGCACCCGGATCTGCGCCATGAGCCCGCGCCTAATCGGGGAATTTCGTGACGACGACGAACATCGCGACGCCGGTCAGGATGGTCAGGAAGGAGTAAGTGTACAACGCGAGCCAGAACGGTTGGCACAGCATGACGACGCCGACGGAGATGACGACGGTCGCCAGTATTTCCCACGGCCCACGGCGGAACGGGTGTCGCCATGCCGACGCGTCTCTTTCGACAACTCGGTCTTCATGGTCATCGCCGCACCGCGCCGAATGTGATGCCGCGCAAAAGATGCTTTCTCAGCGCGATCGTGAAAATCATGATCGGCAGCAGAAAAAGAGTTGTTCCCGCTGCGACCGCAGGCCAGTTTTGCCCGCCCTCGCCAATGATGAAGGGGATGTAGGGCGGCATCGTCTGCGCGTCCGAACTCGTCAGCAAGAGATTGAACGCGTACTCGTTCCAGGAGAAAATCAGGCAGAAGATCGCGGTCGCCGCGATGCCGGTCGCCGCCTGCGGCAGCACAACCTTACGAAACGCTTGCAGCCGCGTGTAACCGTCGACCAAAGCCGCCTCCTCGTATTCGCGAGGGATCTCGTCGATGAAGCCCTTGAGCAGCCAGACCGCGAGCGACACGTTCACCGCCGTGTACAAAAGGATCATGCCGATCCTCGTGTCGTAGAGGCCGAGCCAGCGGTACATCATGTAAATTGGGACGGCGACCGCGATTGGCGGCATCATCCGCGTGGACAGGATGAAAAATAACAGGTCGTCGGCGAACGGCACGCGAAAGCGCGAAAACCCGTAGGCAGCCAGCACCCCAAGGAAAGTCGCGAGAATGGTCGAGCCGAAGCCGATAATCAACGAATTCAAGAAGCGCTCGACGAACCGCGACGGACCGGCAATCACCATGTCGCGGTCGCGGGCAATCTTTTCATACCATGTCTTGGGCGGCGGCAGCTTGGCGATGAAATCGTGCGACTGGCGCGTCTGCACCGTGAACAGATCGACAAACCCCTCGAGCGTCGGCTTGAAGAACACCTTCGGCGGATACGCGATTGCGTCCTCCTGCGACTTGAAGGCGGTCGCCCCGATCCACACCAGAGGCAGGATCGTGACGATGGCGTAAACGACGACGACGGCGCCGGCCAGCCAACGGACGAGCGGCGACGGCTCGGAAAACGGACGGGGGGCCTCAGCTGCGCTCATTGCTGTTTCACTTTGTTGAGCGCCTTCACGTAGATATTAGCCGCCCCGAATATCGTGACAAAAAGGATCACAGCGAGCGCTGAAGCGTAACCCGTTTCCCACTTTTCAAACGCGGCGCGCTTCAGCGTGATCGAGACCAGTTCGGTGGTCGATCCTGGCCCGCCAGACGTGAGCAGATTGACCAAGTCGAACATGACGAACGACTGGATCGCTTGGAAGAGCACCGCGAGCATGAGGAAAGGGAGGACCATCGGGAAAGTGATCGACACGAATTGCCTAAACGGGGAGGCGCGGTCGACCTCGGCCGCCTCGTAAATGTAGTCCGGGATCGAGCGCAGACCGGCCAGGCAAATCAGCATGAGATAGGGCGTCCACATCCAGGTGTTGACCAGCACGATCGTCCACGGGGCCAGGGCGACGCTTCCGATCATTGTGAACGAGCTCGGCGCAACGCCGGTGAAAAAGCCGATGAGATAATTGAACGGCCCGATCTGCGGCTGGAACAGCAAGGTCCAGAAATTGCCCACGACGGCCGGGGACAACATCATCGGCAACAGGATGACGGTCGTCCAAAAGCTATGGCCGCGAAATTTTTGGTTGATGAGCAACGCGAGGCCCAGGCCGACCAGGACCTGCAGCGCGATCGTCCAAAACACGAAATGCGCGGTTATCTGGAAGTTCGCCCAGAGGTCCTCGTCGGTCAGAATGTCGATGTAATTGTCGAAGCCGATGAATCTGGCCGGGGTTGGCAGGTTCGCCATCAAGCCGGTGAACGACAGCCGGATCGCCCAGATCAGCGGGAAGATGTTGATCGCGAGAAGCAACAGCATCGTCGGCAGGATAAACAGCCAGGCGACGGCCCGATCCGATAGGCCGCGCACCCGCACTGCCGTCGCCGGCGCCCGGAAGGCTAATCCTTCGGCAATGCCTCTTGCGTTATTCGTCACCGACATGACCTGCCCGCTTGGGAACCAATCCAGTCTCCCCGGCGGATTGCGCCGCCGGGGACGGGTTTCAGAGAACCAACCGTGGCGCGGTCAGGAGGGGTCCTTGCCTTCCTGCTTGAAGACCTTGATCCAGTCCTTGACCAACGAGTCGAGCGCTTGCTTCGACGTGCCCTTGTTGGCGACAACGTAATCGTGGACGCGGTTCTGCATGTCGAGGAGGAGCGGGACGTATAACGGCTCGGCCCAGAAGTCCTTGACCATGCCCATCAACTCCACGAACGAGGGCGCATAGGCGGCGCTCTTCTTGTAGGCGTCCAAGTCAAGCACGGCCTTGGACGCCGAAGCGCCGCCAAGATCCGTCCACTTCTGCTGAACGTCCGGCTGCGCGAACCACTTCACGTAAGCCAGCGCATCGTCGACATTCTTCGAAGCCGCGACCACCGAAAGCCCCTGACCGCCAAGCTGAGTGAAATCGCCGGCAGGGCCTGCCGGGTTCTTGAAGAAGCCGATCTTGTCCCCACCGACATTCGGGTCCTTGGCCAGGCCAGGGAAGAACGCGTACCAGTTCATCTGCATCGCGACTTGGCCGGACTTGAAGGCGTCGAGACCTTCCTGCATGTACGCGTTCGTCAGGCCTGGCGGCTGGCAGCAGGCAAACAGCTCCTTGTAGACGTCCATGCCTTTGGCGGCGCCGGGAGAGTTGACGATGCCCTTCATCTGGTATGGCTTCTTCGGGTCCATATAGTCGAAGCCGTAGTTGTACATCGCGTTGGTCACGCCCATCGTGATGCCTTCCGAGCCTCGCTCGGTGAAGACGTAAGAGCCGTAGACTTTCTTGCCGTCGATCTCCTTGCCGGTGAAGAACTTCGAGACTTCGATGAGCTCGTCCCAGGTCTTGGGCGGTTCAAGTTCGCGATTGTATTTCGCCTTGAATTCCGCGCGAAGCTCGGGCTTGGCGAACCAATCCTTGCGATAGGTCCAGCCGACCGCGTCGGCCATGGCGGGCAGACCCCAGTAGTTCGGCGTGTTCTTCGGCCATTCCGCATATCCGACGACAGTCGCGGGCAAGAACGTGTCCATCGAGATCTTGTTCTTGTCGAAGAAGTCGTTGAGCTTGACGTACCACTTGTTCTCCGCCGCGCCGCCGATCCATTGGCTGTCGCCGATGATCAGGTCGCATTCGCTGCTGCGCGAGTTGAGCAGGTTGATGAAATGGTCCGCGTAGCTCGTCCAGGGGACGAACTCGTGCTTCATTTCGATCCCCGTCTTGGCGGTGAAGTCCTTGTCAAGTTCGACCAGCGCATTCGCCGGGTCCCACGCCGCCCAGCACATCGTGAGCGACTTGCCTTCAGCCCGCGCCGAAGACGCCGTCCCGAGAGTCAGCGCCAACGTTCCCGCGGCGCATATCAGTAATAGATTCGTCTTGCTCATCCTCATTGTTCGCTCCTCCGATTTTGGCCGGACGCTGCCGGCCCTTACTAAACAGTCGCGTTGGCCGCGAGTTCGAGGGCGCTGTTTGCTCAGCGCAATTTCAGGTGTTTAGTAATTCACGGCATACTAAGCGTGTCAACTGAATTTTATCGCTGCTCTTCAAGCGCGCTATGATCGTCAACTCGATAAGCTCTTCTGGAAGGGCGCTCAGGATTTTGCCGATCGCTTGGTCCCACCAATGGACCGCGCACAGCCGCACGGAGCGGGCCTCGATGTGACCCAAGTGCAGACCGCACCTCGGCGCGTGCAACCCGCCGCAAAAATCCGGAAAAACGCTGCGGCTCAATTAGACCGTGGTCGAGCAGTCGGGCCACACCGGGAGCGGCGTATCGCAAGCGCGCAATGTTTTCTGACCGCCGCTGCGGCGGGCACAGTGCATCCTATTGCAGCAGCACGTTATCGACCGAAGCCCGTAAGGCTGAGAAGGGTTGTCGCCCAGGTGGGAAGTTCAGGACCGACCATGACGGCGAGCGTTCCGCGATCTGGATCAAATGTGTCACGGGAGACAATTGGCGCCGATTGAACTTCAAAGTCGCCGCTGAAAGCCTCGCTAGCGACCTCGGCACCGCCACTCACAACAGGCGGATCGTCGATCGTGGCCATGCCGTTGATTGCGTAGGCCGAGTTGACGGCTAGCACTTCCGCCTGCCCTGGAGCCAATGAGAAGGCAACGGCCAGCCCCGCGGCGGATAGGATCACACGAAAGTCCATGGCCACTTTTCCTGCTTGATGTGGAACGCCCTCCCATCGTCCGTCGCTGTATGACGCAAGGTCCGGGCCAGACCGCATTTCGATGAGAGGGAGAAGGCGACGAAAGCTTCCATGAGCTCGCGGCGCGACGCGAGAGAGAGGCGCCAACTTCGGGTTGTCCGGAAGCCGAAGCCCATGCGCCAAAATGATAAGGGCGTCGCTCGCTTTTGGCAGAACTTTCAGTCGGTCTGCCGAGCCTTTCCGAGCGGATCGCCTGCAGCCGGCTCACCGTCACCAGCAGGTATATCCTCCGTCGGCGACGACGATCGAGCCGGTCATGAGGCTCGTTGCGTCGGAGGCGAGGAACAGAACGACGGCGGCGATCTCGTCGACTTCGCCCATGCGCGCCATCGGCGTGAAGTCCATCCAGGTGTCGAACATCGCCTTGTTCTGTTTCGCGTAGGCCGTCATTGGCGTGTTGATGTAGGTCGGCGCGACCGCGTTCACGCGCACGCTGCGCGGCGCCCATTGCGCGGCGAGCGACTTCGTCAGGTGATGAACACCGGCCTTCGACGCATTGTATTGCGCCTGGGGCTGAGGCTTGTTGACGATATAGCCGGACATTGACCCGATATTCACAATCGAGCCTCGCCCCGCCGCCAGCATCGCCCGTCCGAAAGCGCGGCAGCACCAGAACAACCCGTTCAGATTTACGTCGATCACGTTGAGCCAGTGCTCGTCCGTCAGGTCCTCGGCGGCCGTCTCCGACCGGGCGATGCCAGCGTTGCAAACCAGAATGTCGACCCGACCCTTTTCCTTGCAGACCCGCGCGGCGGCGGCGTCCACGGCGGCGGAATTGGTCACGTCCATCTCAATGAAGTCGACGCCAATCCCCTTTGTTGCGAGCTTCGCCTTCGCCTCGGCTCCCGCCTCAGGATTGCGGTCGGCGATGTAGACGTGAGCGCCCGCCTCCGAGAGCGCTTCGACGCAGGCGAATCCAATCGCCTGCGCGCCGCCCGTGACGACGGCGACCCGGCCGTCCAGCCTGAACCGTTCAAGATACATCGTCGGCTCTCTACCTCTTGCGCCTGGACGTCCTTGGTCCAGACAGCGTTTCATGTCCCATGGACGCGCTCCTCTTCCAGAAGGAAGCGCGCCGTCTCTTCGTCGGTCACGAGTACGTTGAGATATCGAGCTTTGAGCGCGGCGCGCACGACCGGGTGCTTATCCGCACCGGCCGCCACGCCGATCGAGAATTCGCGCTCGGCGCAATAGCGCAGTTCCAGCCCGATCGTTCTTGCGTCGAGCTGCGGATCGACGATGTCGCCGGAAGCGTCGACGTAGCGGCTCAGGATGTCTCCCACCGCGCCCCTCGCCTTGAGCGCGGCCTGCTCGTCTACGGTAATAAATCCCGATTGCACCAGGACGAAATCGGGCGCGAGCGCGCCAATGCCGAAGCAGATAACCGGCGCACGTCGCCCGAGCGCAAGCACGGTCGCAATGGTCGGGTCCTGTTCGAGCGCAAGGCGCGTCGCGGCATGGCCGACGATTGCAGGGACCGGAAGCAGAGTCGCCGCGCCATTCGCTGAGCGGGCGAAAAGCTCGGCCGTGTTGTTGGTGCGCGTGGAGGGCGAGCGGATGTTCATTGCGCCGTTGAGGAGCACAACTTCGACGCCCTCGTTCCAGAGCGGCGGCAGCCGGCGTGCGACCGCGCTCATCGTGCGCCCCCAGGATACGCCGATGAGCGCCGTGGGACGCAGAGAGGCGATGAACTGCGCCCCGCCTGCGCCACGCTGTCCAGCGCCAGCGCTTCGTCGTCGTCCGTCTGCTCGCGCACGACGACTGCTTCCCTGAGGCCGAAACGCCGCTGCAGGCGGCTCTCCAGGCCGGGGCTGCGCGCCGTCCTCGGCACGATCTCGATGCGCACGATGCCGCATTCGCGCGCGTCGTTCAAAAGGCGCCGCGCCTGCCATCGGGTTAGGCCAAGCTCTCGGGCGAGTTCGCCGATTGTCATGTTGAGATCATAGTAGCGCTTCGCCGCCTGGATCATCAGGAGTTCGCGCTGCTCAATCGACAGGCTGCGGAAATGGACGTCACGGTCGAAGCTGTCAGACGACACGGCGGGCGCCTTCCAGCTGACGCGCCGCGAGGCGGCGCATCAGCGGTCTAAGGAGTTCGGTCGCCTCCCTATATTCGGACAGCAGCTCTCGATACCGCTCATGCGCGGCAGGGTCGGGATCGACGACCACCGAACGCTGGGCGACGGCCTTTGCCGCCTCGAAGAGGTCGCTCGCGAGGCCGGCCCCGGTCGCGGCGCAGGCTGCGGCGCCCAGGATCGTGAGATTGACCTCAGGCAGCATCTGCATCGGCAGGCCCATGGCGTCCACGGTCGCCTTCAGCCAGATCGGATTGCGGGCGTAGCCGCCGGACGAAACCACCCGGCGGCACTCGACGCCAAGTTCGCCCAAGCGTTTGAGCACATTGGCGCTTGCCAGCGCGACGCCCTCGACCGCAGCCTTGTAGAGGGCCGCGCGATCATGTCCGAGCGAAAGGCCGAGAAAGGCGCCGCGCAGAAGCGGGTCGCGATAGGGCGTGCGGTTGCCCATGAAATAGTCGAGCGACAGGATGCCAGCGCCCCCCACGGGCAGCGTCGCCGCCTCCCGCAAAGGTTGTCGAGCTGCGCGTCGTCGAGCCCAAACATGTCCCGCGACAACCACGACAGCACGGAGCCGGCGGAAACCTGACCGGCCTCAACGAGCCAGTGATCGTCGATGAGCGCATGCGGATAGGGCCCCCAGAAGCCGTCGCCCGGTGTTCCTTGAGCGAGCTGGAACAATTGTACGGTGGAGGTGCCGCCGATCATCAGCAATTCGCCGGGAGCCATCGTGTTGGCGCCGACCATGCCTATATGCGCGTCGATCCCGCCTTGCGCGACGATCGGCCGGCTCGACAGTCCGAGATGCGCCGACGCTCCGGCCGATAGTCGCTCGATCGGCGCTCCGACCGGGAAAATCGAACGCGGCAACTTACCCGCAAGATCGGGAACTCCGAACTCCGCGTAAAGATCGTCGGCGAAGCAGCGGCCGACGGAATCATAGTTCCATTTGCAGGTCGCGTTCATGCGCGAGCCCACCCACCGGCCGGTCAGCATGAAATTGATGTAATCGATGCATTCGCAGATGACTTCGGCCGAGGCGTAGAGCTCCGGCTCGTGCTCAGCAAACCACATGGCCTTTGGCACAAGCCACTCCGCGGCGTCGCTGCCACCCGAATAGGCCATGACCGGATGGCGGGACGCGGCAGTTCTGTCCGCTTCCACGGCTGCGCGACAGTCCATCCACAGCAGCGCCGGATGCAGCACTGCGCCGTCGCGCCTGCACACGACGACCGTCGATGCGGTCGTCGCGACACTGATGCCCGCGATCTCAGGCGAGTCGAGATCGGCCAGCAGCCGCCGCGTCGCCTTGCCGAGAGCGCCCCACCAGTCGACCGGCGACTGCTCCGCCCAACCGGGATGGGGATGGCGCGTCGGATAGCGTTCCTCGCTCTCGCCAAGCATCGTGCACAGCTCGAGGTCGAAGACGCCGGCACGGACGCCGCCAGTCCCGAAATCCAGCCCGAGCAGCCGCGCCATGGCTCAGGGCCGGAACATGACTTTGGAGAAATGCTCGTTGCGGCCCCGGATCGTCTCGAACATTCGTGGCAATTCGGAAAGCGGCAATTCATGCGTGATCATAAATTCCCACTTCAGCGTGCCGTCGGCGAGCGCGGCGAGGCTGACCGTCCATTCCTTTCCGGGAAAGGGCGGGCTGAAGGAATTCCATGCGCCGTGCAACGAGACCTCCTGGCGCAGGAGGTGCTGGAAAGTCTTGTTGTCGAGCGCAACGTCGCCGACCGGAATGCCGATGAACACGACATGGCCGCCGGGAGCAGCCAGGCGCGTTGCGAGATTGATCGAAGCGGGAACGCCGGCCGCTTCGACGATCAGGTCGCACGGCAGATCGGGCGGCGCTTCATGCGCGAGGAACATGTGGGTCGCGCCGGCTTCGCGCGCCTCTTCGAGCTTCGCCGAAGCGAGGTCGACCGCGACGACTTCCGTGCATCCCATGAGCCGCATCCACTGGATGGCGAAAAGGCCGATCGGGCCGCAGCCCACGACGGCACCGCGCTGGCCCATCGTCGGCGGCGCCTTCCAGACGGCATGCAAGGCGATGGAAGCGGGGTCCGTCATCGCGATCGCCCGCGGGTCGGCGTCCGAAGGGGCTTTCAGGAGATTGGCGACCGGCGTCGCGACGAATTCGGCATAAGCGCCGTCCCGGCGGCTGCCGAAATAGTCGTAGTTGCGGCAGCGCGAGAAATTGCCCGTCAGGCATTGATCGCAGACCCGGCACGGCAGCGGCGGCGCGAGGCCGACGAGCTCGCCGATCTCGAAACCGCTCACGCCCTCGCCGATATCGATGATCTGCCCGGAGAATTCATGGCCGCAGATGATCGGCATCCGATGCGCGCCCTTGGTGAGAAGGCGCGGAATGTCCGAGCCGCAGACGCCGACGGCCGCCACTCGCAGGAGGGCTTCGCCTTACCTGGCCTCCGGCTTAGGAACGTCCTCTAGCCGGATGTCTCCGGGCTTGTACATCACGGCGGCTTGCATGAAGGGTCCTTTGCGATCGGCTCACGCCCACGCTTTCGCGCGAAGGGTCATGGCCTTGGGGCGAAGGTCGAGGTGAAAGCGTCGAGAGCGAGGATGGCGTCGCGCACGGTTGCGACCGAAAGCGGCGCCGCTGAACGCCACGTCGCCGAGCGCGGCGCGAGCGCCGCCTTCGCGACACGCTCGATGTCGGCCTTGCTCGCGTTGGCGAGCTTGAGGTCGCTGAGCGTCGTCGGTAGACCCAGCGAACGGCAGAACAGGGCGGTCGACTCGATTTCGGCGAACGGCCGCCCTGCGAGCATCGATAGGCACAGCGTACCAAACGCGACCTTTTCGCCGTGATAGAAGCCATGCGTCTAGTTGAGCGCCGTCAGGCCGTCGTGGATGCCGTGACCGCCCGACACGCCGCAATCTCGAAGCCCGAGGCCACTGAGAAGGGTGTTCGCTTCGATGATATTTTCGACCGCCTGAGTGAGCGCTCCGCGCTCGACAGCATATTTGGCAGCGAGCGCATCACGCATGAGAACGTCATAGCAGGCTCGCGCCAGCGCCAAACCTGCGGCGGGCACTGGAAAGCCGGAGGCGATGTAGTTTTTCGAGCAGGTCTCCACATTGGAGCGCGCTTCGAACCATGTTGAGAGCGCATCTCCGATGCCGGCGATCAGAAAACGAGCCGGAGCCTTAGCGATGATCGCGCTGTCGACAACGACGACATCGGGATTGCGCGGGAAGAGAGATCGCTTCTTGATAAACACCGTGCGGCATATAGCGCACGGCGATCGCGCTGCACGGCGCATCGGTGGAAGCGATGGTCGGAACGACGGCGAGCCGTGCTCCGGTCGCGCAAGCGACGACTTTTGCGGTGTCGATGGTCTTGCCCCCGCCAACACCGATGACAACTGTCGCCGATTGCGCCTTCGCGAGACCTTCGACGCGGGGGATCTCCTCGGAACAGCACTCGCCGTTGAAGCGATCGATCGTGTGCGAAACGCCGCTATTCGCAAGCGAACGACGCAGGTCGTCGCTCATCGTCTCGAACACGAAGCTGTCGACCAGCGGGAACACCTTCGCGCCCAAGGGCCGCAAGTGGTCGCCAAGGCGATCGATCTCGCCGGCGCGCTGAATGTATTTGCCGGGGCCGCCAAAGGCACGCTCGAATCCGATGCCCGGCCCTCTCCTGAAGCGTCCATGCTTGCATCCCCCGCCGGATCAGAACCCGCTGACCACATAGCCGCCGTCCACAGGCAGCGTCGTCGCGGTGACGAACAGCGCCGCAGGCGAGCAGAAGAAGATGGTTGCGCCGACGAGATCGTCGACGGTTCCCCACCGTTTCAGCGCCGCCTTCGCCTCGATTTTCTTCGCGGGCACGGGGTCGGTCCAGAGCCCCTTCGTCATGTCCGTCTTGTGGTAGCCGGGCGCGATCGCATTGACCCGAATGCCTTCGGGCCGAAGCGATGCGCGAGCGTGCGGGTCAGACCGAGAAGGCCGGTCTTGCTGGCGGAATAGGCCGGCACGGCGTCATCGACGACATAGCTCAGCATCGAGGCGACGTTCACGATTGCGCCTTTCGACTTCGCGAGCAGCGGCCGCGACGCCATCGAAAGCCGCATCACGCTGTTGAGATTGACGTCCATCACGTCGAGAAAGTCGGCTTCCTCATATTCCTTCTCCGGCTTGGCGACGCCCGCGGCGTTGATCAGCGCATCGAGGCTCGCAAACCCACCGACGAAAGCATTGATCGCTTTCCGGTCGCGCACGTCGAGCAGTTCGAAGCGAACGCCTTTTGCCTCGCTGTCGGCGCGCGCGGCGTCGAGCCGCGCTCGTGAAGCGCCGGTCGCGGTAACTTCGGCGCCGAGCCGCGCGAAGCCTTTTGCAAGGGCGAGGCCGATGCCGCTCGTGCCCCCGGAGATAAGGACGCGCTTGCCGGCGAACAGGTCGGGGCGGAAGGTTGCGAGAATTTCGTCCATGCCCAGGTTCCTCCTCAATGTGCGGCGGCGAGCGCGTCGAGGTCGTCGTAGAGCGCCTGTGAATGCGCGTAGAGCCGGTCGAAGACCGGCTGCATCCGGGCATAGGTGTGCGCCCAGCCGGGGTCCGGCTTCACCTCATCGACATAGCGCACGTAAGCCGCGACGGCGTCTTCGAGCCGGGCGAAACGGCCGACGGCGGTCGCCGCCAGCGCGGCGCAGCCAATGACGCCGCATTCGGGCTCCTTCGGAACGACGATCGGCACACCGTAAACGCTCGCCTTGATCTTCAGCCACAGCTCGGTCTTGGCGCCGCCGCCCGAGGCTATGACTCGCTCGAGCGCGCGGCCGGCCGCCTTTTCCATGATACGGAGGTGGCGGGCGGCGGCGAAGGCGACGCCTTCGAGGACGGCGCGATGAAGATGCGCGAGCCCATGCCCCGCCCCGAGCCCGAAGAACTGCGCCCGCGCATTGCGGTGCGCGCCGAGCCTTTCGCCCGTGAGATAAGGCATGAAGAAGAGGCCATCTGAGCCCGCGGGCGCAGAGGCGGCGCGCGCGGCGATGTCGTCATAGGCCAGCGCCTTCTCGTGAAACGCCCGCCGCGCCCACCGCATCGCGTCGCCGCCGGTCTCGAGCAGGACGAACGGCCCCCAATGGCCCTCGATGGTCGCGACGTTGCAGACTTCAGGATCGAGCAGCGGCGCGTCAGCAATAAGCGTGAGAATACAGGACGTGCCCGTCACGTCGGAGGCGAGGCTGGGCCGGCAGGCGCCGGAGCCGAGCAGCGCCATCGGATAGTCGGCGCCGCCGACCAGCACGGGAGTCCCCTCCTGCAGTCCCGTCTCGCGGGCCGCCTCCGCCGTGACCGCGCCGAGAATCTCCAACGGCTCCCGGATCGGCGGCAGCTTGGCGGCGTCGAGGTCGAGCAGGCCGATCATCGTCTGCGACCAGCGGCGCGTTTGAGGAATTCACGAGGAAGCTGCACGAGGCGTCGCCGGAATCCATCGCGATCGCGCCAGTAAGCCGAAGGTTGATGTAGTCCTTCGGCATGAGGACCGCGCGCGCAGCTTCATAAGCCTCCGGATCGTTCCGCTTAAGCCACAACAGTTTGAACGCGGGCCAAGCCGGGGTCGGCGGGTTGCCGCTCTCGGCGAGATAGGCCGAGGCGCCGTACTCGCGCTCGAAATCGGCGACGAGGCCTGCAGTGCGCTTGTCGTTCCATAAAGGGGCAGCTTCACGCGTCGGCTGCCCCCTGTCGTCGACGAGCACGGTGCCGTGCATCTGGCCGCATGCACAGATCGCAGCGACTCGCTCGCGCCCGTCTTCGACTGCGGCAAGCGCGTCGCGGATCGACGGCGGAGACGCCGTCCCACCAGTCAAGCGGTCTCTGCTCTGCCCAGCCAAATTGCGGCACAATCTGGTCATGCTCGCGCGCGGCGATGTGCGAGGATCTCGCCGGCCAAATCCACCAGCGCGGCGCGGACGCTGCCCGTGCCGACGTCGATGGAGAGGGTCAGATCGCGGGCCATGCGATCACCGCTTCAGCGATCCGGCGCCGGACTGAATCAACATGGCGAGGACAATGATCAGTCCCATGTAGACGTTCTGGTTGTAGCCCGGAACACCCGCGAGATTCATGATATTGGCGATGATGCCCATGACCAGCGCGCCGAGTAGCGTGTTGATGACGCCGCCGCGTCCGCCCATGAGGCTCGCGCCGCCGATAACCACCGCCGCGATCACGTCGAACTCCGCTCCGACTCCAACCTGTGCGGAGCCGACCCCGGTTCGGCTCGTGGAGATGACGCCGGCAACCGTCAGCCAGCGCCCCCGAGATCACATAGACCGCGAGAATGTAGCGCGGCACCGGAATGCCTGAAAGGCGCACCGCCTCCTCGTTCGACCCGATGGCGGTGATGATGCGCCCAAAACTCGTGAAGTTGAGAACGATGCCGCCGATGATGAAGATCGCGAACATCAGGATGACCGGTTGCGGCAGGCCGAACAAGAAGCCCGAGCCGAAATCGGCGAGCGGCGTCGCCTCTGTCGCCGAGCGGAATAGGCCGTCCCGCCGAGAAAATCAGTGACGAGGCCGCGCGCGATCGCCATCATCGCCAGCGACATCACGAAGGATGGCAGTTTCAGATAGGCGACAAAAGACCCCGTCACCACGCCGCATGCCGCACCGGACAGGATAACCAGCAAAATGCTGACGGGGGACGCTGTACCCGGAAAAGGCGATGAAATAGGCGCTCAGCACGCTGCCAAGAGCGGCGATCGAACCGACCGACAGGAACTCAATGCCGCGTGTCGAGAATGACGTAGAGCATCCCGACGGCCATGATGCCGAGCGAACTAGAGGCCACCTGCCTGAGCGCACATTAGAGCAAGTTCGGGCTTGGTCAAGAAAGCTCGGCGACCAGAAGGAGGCAGCGACGAACCAGCACGATGAAGATGCCGAGCGTGACGAAGCTCGGTGAAGGAAAACGCAAAAATCAAACCGCCGTCCGCTGTCCGCCGGGGCTCGGGTCATCACGCCGTCATTGGTTAGGCCGCCTTCGTGGGGTAATGCGCTACGGGAGATGGCCGACTGAGAGCAGCTTAGCCTCGCTGTAATACGCCGGCGCCGAGCTCCGCGCAATTGCCCCTCGCCCCATGACGAGGATGCGGATGGCAGAGGACCGAAGAGCTCCTGATGCTCAAAGGAAATGATCGAGCACCGCCTTGCCTTCTTCGGCCAAGCATCTTGAAAATGAGGCCATAGATCTCGCTCTTCGCATCCGACGTCGACGCCGCACGTAGGTTCGTCGAGGATAATCGATATCGCCGCCGGCGAGGAACCATTTGGCTAGCACGACCACTTCTGCTTGAGTTGCCAGCCCGAGAGGCTGAAGCCCGGCGGCCTCGATGCGTGGGGCCTTAGGGGCCTGAGGCTTGCGCCAAGGTCCGTGACAATCTTGTGCTCGAGCGCACGGCGAATGAAGCCGAACCGATTCACGACCGTGGAAAGCCGCGCCATAGTGACGTTGACGCGGATCGGCGCATCGAGGACCACGCCCTGCGCCTTGCGGTCCTCGGGAACGAGGCACACACCAGCCTTTCACGGCGTCCTTCGGCGAGCGCAGCTTGCGTTTCGACTCCGTTGAGCACGATCGCGCCGCTGTCGAGCCTGTCAGCGCCAAAGATCACCCGGGCGACCTCGGTGCGGCCGGATCCGACGAGCCCGCCAAGCCCCACAATCTCCGCCTGCGCGCACAGCGAAGCTGATATCGCGCACGAGCCGGCCCGCCTGAAGATTGCGAACGACAAGCCGCTCCTCGCCGAGCCTGCGCGGCTTCTTCGCCGGGAACAGCGCCGCCATCGCTGCGGCCGAGCATCATGCGGATCATCTCGTCGATCGTGAGGTCGGCGGCGGCCTTCGTTGCGACGACCTGCCCATCCTTCATCACCGTCACGCGGTCGGCAATGCTCAACACCTCTTCGAAGCGGTGCGAGATATAGACGACGCCTTGAACGCCTTCCGAGCGCAGGCGTCCAATGATCCCGCGCAGCCGTTCGGCGTCCTGCGACGAAAGCACTGCGGTTGGTTCATCGAAGACGATGATCTTGACCTTGCGCGAGAGCGCCTTGGCGATCTCGACCACCTGCTGATGCGCGACCGCAAGGGCTGCCGGCGCGGCGCGCCGGATCGATTTCGAAATCCGAGCGAAGCGATCAGCTCGGAGGCGCGTCGCCTGAAAAGCGCGCTCGAAGGAAATGAGCGCCCGACAATTCGCCGAGAAAGATGTTCTCCGCGACCGAAAAGATCCGGAGCGAGCGCCAGCTCCTGATGGATGATGGCGATGCCATGCGCGCGGGCTTCGCGCGGCCCGCGGAACTCGACGCGGTTTGCCGTCGATCCTGACCTCGCCGCTGCTCGCCGTCGATCTCGCCGCCGAGGACGCGCATGAGGGTGGACTTGCCAGCGCCGTTCTCGCCGACCAGCGCATGGACCTCGCCCGTCTGCACGTCAAAATCGACGCCGCGCAAGGCGCGCACGCCGCCGAAGGATTTCGTGATGGCTTCGAGCCGCGCGAGTTCGGCCATGGCGCACTCAGCGGGAATGAAGGGCGGCGAGCGAAACGCCCGCCGCCTGTCCTCTGATCAGATGCGGGTTTCGCAGCTTAGAACACCGCATCCTTGCGATAGTACTTGTCGACGTTCTCCTTGGTGATCACGTCGGGCTTGGTGAGGACCAGCTTGGGATAATCGGCCGGGAGCTCACCCTTGAGCGCCTTGAGGCCGATGTCCACGGCGGTGCGCGCCACGAGATCGGGATCGTTGAGACCGGTCGCGCCGTACTTGCCTTCCTTGATCAGGGCGAGCGCTTCCTTCTGGCCGTCGGCGGCGGCGAGCACGAGCACGTCCTTCTTGCCCGCGGCTTCGAGGGCCTTTATCGCGCCGAGCACCATCGAGTCGTTCTCGCCGAGGATGACGTTGGCATCGGGATGCGCCTGAAGCTGGTCTTCCGCAGCCTTCAGGCCCTCTTCCTGCGCCCACGAGCCCCAGCCCTGGCCGAGCACCTGGAAGCCGGCGTGGCCCTCGTTGACGAGCTGTCCCTCGAGCAGGCCCTTGAACACGCCGAGGCAGCCGGTCGCGGCCGACCTCGTTGCCCTGCGAGCCAGATAGCAGGATCATCTTGATCGGCTTGCCTTGCATCTTCTTTGCGAGCCACTCGCCCGACCAGGTAGCCGTTCTGGTCGTTCGACGAGCGCACCTGGGTGATGACATGCGCCTTGGGGTTGATGCTACTGAATCGATCACCACGACCTTGACGCCGGCCTTGGTCGGCGGCGTTCGCCGCTGGCGACCAAGCCCTCGGGGTCGCGCGGATTCAGGATCAGCAGGTTGACGCCCTTCGGAGACCATGTCCTCGACGTCGGCGATCTGCTTGCTCATGTCGTTCTGGCCGTCGGACTGCGAGAACCTCGCACCCGGCTTTCTTGGCCTGATCGACAGCGGCGGCGAGCTGGGCGGCGAAATAGGGCGCGCTCAGAGTGTACATGGCAATGCCGACTTTGCAGTCGGCGGCTTGCGCCGCCCCCTGCAAGCCGGCGGTCAAGGCTACCGCAAGAGCGAAAGCCGAAAAGGCTGTCTTCATCGAGTTTCCTCCACCATCGCTTGTCTTTAGGCCCCACGAAAGAGCACACTTTCTAGCCGAACAGCAGCAGAACTGGATCACGTCAAGCTAGTCCTCGACTTATAATAATTTGAACTCATCGCTCATTTAAGCAAGTCGTGCGCTGCACAATCGCTTATTTATGCTCTAAACATATAACGTTTCAAACTGGCTTGGAGATTGAGAGTAACGGCGTGATACGCATGGACACCGATGTAGCAAAAATACAAGACTGCCAACGCGATGCCTTAATTCCCTGAAAGGGAGGAAAATGACGCTGATCGAACCAGGCGTTTATCGCGTGGACGTCGTTCGCGGCCAACTGGTGGGCGCGACAAGCCGCTACCTAAAAACCCTCGCCGACCTGGGCGGCCTCTACGAGGACACCGTGGCGTTCGACGCACTGAAAGGCGCGATGAAGGACGAGGTCGTTTACGAAGTCACCGACTACAAGCCATCCGCCAAGCCGGGGGACATGATCATGGGAGTGACACGCATGCGGCCCGGAAAGGTCGGACGTGAATACTTCCTCACCCGCCGGCCACATCCACGCCAACGCGAACCGGCCAGAAATGTACTATTGTGAGAGTGGACGCGGCCTGATGTTGCTCGAATCTCCGGAAGGCGGAATTCGAACCGTCGAAATGGGACCGCGGACCCTCTGCTACGTTCCACCCTTCTGGATTCATCGTTCTGTCAACGCCGGCTCTGACCAGCTGGTGATGACCTTCGCCTATCCAGCCGATGCCGGTCAGGACTACGCAATCATCGAGGAAGCGGGCGGCATGAAAAGCCGCGTGGTCGATGATGGGAAGGGCGGATGGATGCTGATCGACAATGCGGGATCCGAGAGCGGTGCAGCTGGGCGCGTCGAGCGCGTTTATGCATCCGCGTTGTAAGATCCTCACGCGACGTTCCTACGTCGGGCAACCTCTGGCTCAGCGCCGCTCGCCGCGCTGAGACGGCCTAATGAGGACACGTGCGAAGTCTTCACCGGATCACGAGCGTGGCGATGACGAAGCTCGAACGCGCGACTGCGCTAACGCTTTATTTCTTCGGCGTGACCACCGCGAAGAGTTCGATCATGAAGGTGTTCCCGGCCTGGCGAAACAGCTTGGGCTTCGCGACGCAATTATCAAGGGGGTCGACTTTCCGTTGCACGCCCCCCCGAGGCCTATCGCTCCGCCGTCACATTCCTGAAGAATGACACCAATTCGCTCGGCGCGTTGGTCACCACGCACAAGATCGACCTCTATCACGCCTGCCGCGACCTTTTCGATGTCATCGACCCGCACGCGGTCTTCATGGCCGAAACAAGCTGCCTTTCGAAGCAGGACAGGAAGCTCGTTTGCCACGCTAAGGACCCGATTTCTTCCGGCCTCGCTCTTGATGCTCTGCTTCCCGAGCGG
Source organism: uncultured Alphaproteobacteria bacterium (assembly GCA_963707355.1). Classification (GTDB taxonomy): domain Bacteria; phylum Pseudomonadota; class Alphaproteobacteria; order Rhizobiales; family Beijerinckiaceae; genus Roseiarcus. The sequence continues at coordinate 20,289 of CAVPPX010000055.1, forward strand.
CACTTCGAACAAACCGGCGCCGAGGTCTTTTCCATGGGCGCCGGCGGCTCGACCATCGCGCTAACCTGGCATCTGATGGAGAAGGCCCGCGCCGCCGACCGGCCGTCTCGGATCGTCGTTTCGAACCGAAGCCCAGCGCGGCTTGAGGAGATCCGTAGGATACATGCGGAGCTCCATTCGGGTGTTCCGACCGAATACGTCCTCGCCCCACAGGCGAGCGACAATGACGCGGTGCTCGCAAACTTGCGTCCCGGCTAGCTCGTGATCAACGCGACTGGTCTCGGCAAAGACGCGCCCGGCTCACCGTTGACCAACGGAGCACGCTTTCCCGAACGTTCCATCGTCTGGGACCTCAACTATCGCGGCGATCTCGTCTTCCTCGATCAGGCGCGTGCGACAAGAAACAAGTTGCTCGCTCCAGATCGAGGACGGCTGGACATATTTCCTGCACGGCTGGACGCAGGTCCTCGCGGAGGTCTTTCACATCCGCATCCCCCCGCGCACGGCCCGGAATTCGAGACGTTATCCGAGATCGCTCGAAGCACAGCAACGACGCCGACGGTTTGACGCCGGATGAGACAGACCGACGACGAGCACCCTGTTCGAAGTGACGAAGCTCCAAAGACGGTTCGACCTCCGGTCAATCTGGAGGAGCGGGAATTCGTGGAGCCTCTCGCGAAGCGATTGGCTGCGAGCGAGGGAGATCCGAAGGTCCTTGTGTACTGGCTTGGTCAAGCCGGCTTCGTTTTTCAAGCCGGCCGCCGCCGGCTGCTTATCGACCCGTATCTCTCAGATACGCTCGCGGACAAATATCGAGGCAGCCCGACGCCGCATGAGAGAATGGCGTCGCCTCCAATCGATTTGCGGGGGCTCGGGAGAGTCGACCTTGTGCTCGCGACGCACCATCATACTGATCATATGGATCCGGGAACTCTATCGCCTCTTGCGCAGGCACAACCGTCCACGCTCTTTGTTGTTCCGCGGCCGAGCCGTGCGGAGGCGCTCAAGCGCACCGGGGCGTCCAGGAATCAACTCGTCTATTGGACGCCGGCGAAACATTTGAGCCATGGCCAAGCCTTTCGGTGGTGGCCCTCCGCGCCGCTCACGAAACGCTAGAGCGAGATGAGGAAGGCAATCATCGTTTCCTCGGCTACGGGTTCGTGTTCAGGCAGGTAGGGCGGCCAGACGTCACGGTGATTTACTCCGGCGACACGATCCCGTTCGAAGGGCAGTTGGAAGAGATCCGCAATTTGCGGCCGGATCTTCTGCTCCTGCCAGTGAACGGACGCTCCGCTGCGCTCGCCGCTCGCGGAATTCCGGGCAATCTGACGCTCGATGAAGCCGTGGCGTTAACGATCGATAGCAGCGCGCCGGCTATGGTCGCTCACCACCATGGGCTCTTCGCGTTTAATACGCTTCCGCTCGAAACTATCGAAAGAAAGGCCCGGGAGTCCGGCTTGCCCATCCGGCTCATACCGGCAAGGGAAGGCATAGAAATCAGGATCGGCTGATCCTAGGCTGTGCATCGGCGCGATAGGTTGCTTGGGAGGCGATGCTGGAGTCCGGCCCGAGACATTCAGGGGTCAGCGCGCTCGAAAGAGTGCGCGCGGTCCGGTCGAGCTTACGCAAGTCGGAAGCCAAGGTCGCGGACCTCGTGCTCGCGGATCCCGCCCGGATCCTGGATTCTAGCCTCGCCGAGGCCGCCGGTCTCGCAGGCGTGAGTCAACCGACCGTGATCCGCTTCTGCGTCGCGGCCGGCTTCTCGGGCTACCAAGAGTTCAAGCTTCGGCTCGCACAGAGTTTAGCGCTCGGACAGTCCGCTACACACTCGGTCATTTCAGAGAGGGATGAGCTTGGCGCGGTTGCTGATAAGATCTTCGAATATACGCTGACGAGCCTTGATTGGGCGCGTCAGCATCTCAACCAGACGGCTGTGGAGCGGGCAGTCGAGACTCTTCTCGGCGCCGCCTCGATCACGTTTTTCGGATTTGGCGCCTCCGCCATCGTTGCAATGGACGCCCAGCAAAAGTTCCCGTTGTTCGACACGCCCTGTCGGGCGGAGGCCGACTCGCACCAGCAGATCATGATGGCTTCGATGATGCGAGAGCGCGATGTTTTGGTGGCGATCTCGAATACCGGCCATACCCGGCAGATCGTCGAGTCCGTCGAAATTGCGAAGGCGAATGGGGCGACGGTGGTCGGAATCGTGGGCGCCGAAGGGCCAATCAGCGCACTGTGCGACATAACAATTCTTGTCGAGACGCTGGACAACACAAATGTCTACACGCCGACGACGTCGCGTATTGCAGCGCTCGTCCTGGTCGACATTCTCTCGACCGCCGTCGCACTGCGCCGCGAGAGCAGCCATCTCAATCGTCTGAGCCGGATGAAGTTACGGCTCAACGCTTTCCGCTCCGGGGATGCCGAGCCGGAGTCTCCGGCCTGACCGAGCGCTGCGCTCGAAACAACTTCCCAGGAAGGACGACGGCATGAGTTCGGTTCTGACCGAAGCTCTTTGTAAAGACTTCAATCCCGATCTTTTCGTCACCGATCCCGACCTTACTGCCTCTTATGCGCGGGATCGGACCGGGAGCTACTTCGGACTCCGCTCGCCGTAGCCCGTCCGCGTACGACGGAGGATGTCGCGGCGATCATGGTTCGCTGCGCGGAGCTCAACCTCCGTGCGGTGCCACAGGGGGGGCTCACTGGCCTTGTCGGGGCGGGGGTGTCGGACGCGAACGAACCTGAGATCGTCGTTCTACTTGACCGCATGAACCTGGTGCGCTCAGTCGATCCGGTCGGCTACGCCATGGTCGTGGAGGCGGGCTGCGTCCTCGAGGTCGCCAAGCAGGCCGCCGACGCCAAGGAATGCCTGCTGCCGATAACGTTCGGCTCGCAGGGCTCCGCTCGGATCGGCGGCAATGTCTCCACGAACGCGGGCGGCTTCAATGTGCTGCGCTATGGCATGACGCGTGACCTTGTGCTCGGGCTCGAGGTCGTGCTGCCGGACGGTCGGATCTGGAACGGGCTCCGGACGCTGCGCAAGGACAGTCGCGGCTATGACTTGAAGCAGCTCTTCATTGGGGCCGAGGGTACGCTGGGTATCGTGACGGCCGCTGCGCTAAAGCTGTTTCCCAAGCCGACCCAAGTCGAGACGGCGTGGCTGGGGTTCAGGTCGGTTGACGATGTCATGGCCTTCTACGCGAAGGGTCGCCGGAGTTGCAGCGACCTTCTCTCCGCCTTCGAATTGATCCTGCGCGAAGGGCTTGTGCTCGGCCTCGCCCACCGAACCGACCTGGCCGACCCGCTCGATCAGCCGTGCCCTGTTTATGTACTGATGGAGGTTTCTGCCGGGGGCGCTGTTGACCTGCGTCAGGTGCTGGAAGGCTGCTTCGAGGAGGCTGGGAATCTGATCGTCGATGGGACGATCGCAGCGAGCAAGGCGCAGGCCGAGCATCTATGGCTCTACCGGGAGGCGATGGTCGAGGCTCAGAGCCGGGGCGGCGCTTATTATCGAACGGATGTGTCCGTGCCTATCGCCTCGATCCCGGCCTTCCTCGATGCTGCGCTGGCCGAGCTTGCCGTCTCGCTCCCCAAGGGCCAGCCAATCACCTATGGCCATGTCGGCGACGGCAACGTCCACCTGAATGTCGTGCCCCCGCCGCACTGGTCGAAGGAGGAGCGCCACGCGTTGTTCGAACGGGCTGAGACGCTGATCTTCGAGACGGTTGACCGGTCCGGTGACAGCATCAGCGCCGAACATGGCATCGGGCGGTCGAAGAAGAGAGCCTTTCTCGAACGGGTCGACCCCGTAACGCTCGACCTCTTCCGCAAGATTAAGGGCGCGTTTGATGCAGACAATCGCCTGAGCCCTGGACGCATTTTCGACCTTTGACAGGAGCTCAGTCCCAGCATTCCTTCAGCTCTGAAAGGATTTGCTTGGAAGCCGCGGCGCAGCTGAGATGCCCGCGATAAGATCAACGGATGCGTTCGCCCGTGTCCTTGTCGAACACGTGGATGCTCTTATCAGCGAAATCGACGCCGATCGGGGGCCCGTCCCGGCGGTCGAAGGACTTGTCCGCCTTGACCGTGATCGTGGCGCCGTCAACCCGGCGGTGACCAGCGCGTGATCACCCATAAGCTCGGTCGTGTAGACCTCACCGATGATCTTGCCTGCATTCGGCTCTGTGACCTGCAATCCTCCGAACGCACGCCAGCGACCGCGCGAGGTTGCGAACGTTGCGTCTTTGTCGCGAAACTTCCGGCCGGTCCCGAAAAGCGGCCCTCGACAAGCTCGCCGTCCAAGAAATTCATCGGCGGCGACCCGATGAAGCCGGCGACAAACAGGTTGGCGGGCGCATTGTACATATTCGCCGGCGTGTCGAGCTGCTGCAGCACGCCCTTCTCGAGCAGAGCCACGCGATGGGCCAGCGTCATCGCCTCGATCTGGTCGTGCGTCACATAGAGGGTGGTGGTGCCGAGCTGATGCTGCATATGCTTGAGCTCGGCGCGCATGTAGCCGCGCGGTTTGGCGTCGAGATTGGATAAAGGCTCGTCCATCAGGACGCCGCGGGGCGACGAATCATGGCGCGAGCGAGAGCCACCGCTGACGCTGGCCGCCCGATAGCTGCCGGGGATAGCATTCGAGCAGAGTATCGAGTTGCACCTGACGCGCGACGTCCTTGACCGCCGCCTCGACTTCGGCTTTCGGCTGGCCGCGCACCGTCAGCGGATAGGCGATGTTGGCGAACACGGTCATGTGCGGGTAGAGCGCGTAGGACTGGAAAACCATCGCGACGTCGCGATACTTCGGCAACACATTGGTGACGTCGCGACCGCCGATGCGAATTGAGCCGGAGGAAACTTTTTCGAGGCCGGCGATCATGCGCAGCGCCGTCGTCTTGCCTGAACCCGACGCCCCGAGCAGGACGAGGAATTCGCCGTCCTGAACCTCGAGATCCAGACCCTTGACCACTTCCACCGACCCGAAAGACTTATAGATATTCTCGAGCGTCACCCGCATCGGCGCTATCCCTTGACCGCGCCGACGAGCAGACCCCGCGCAATGTGCTTCTGAAGGAAGGCGGTGATGACAATGACGGGCGCGATCATGCTGATGATCAGCACCGACATGCACCACCATTGCGGCCCGCGGGTGGCGCGGATCGGGCGCAATCGGCGGCATGATTTCCACGACTGCAGCGATCGAGCGTAAGAAGGGGTTCGACCTCGTGCTCGCCGCTAACCCGAACATCAAGCTACTCGACTTCCAAGTGGCGAACTGAAAGTCGACCGAAGCCTATAAGCTGGTGGGCAATCTGGGAACCCGCTTCGGCGACCAAATCAAGGGTGTATGGGCCGCGAACGATGACATGGGCATCGGCGCGCTCGAGTCGCGGCGGGCTGAAGGCGTGGCGGGCAACATTCCGATCGTCGGCGTGGACGGCATCAAGGCTGCAGTCGAGGCAGTCAGTAAGGGGGAATTCGCGTGCACGATCACTTCTGACCCGTTCTGGCAGGGCGGCATGGGCCTCTCGATCGCGCTGGGCGCCAAGATGAAGAAGTTCGACCCCGGCAAGGAGCCGGTTGAGGATCGCGAATTCTATGGAAGACGGTGCTCATCTCCAAAGACACTGTAGCCGACTACATCAAGACACATATCAACTCGCAGCCCGTCATAGACTGGGATGATTATTGGGGCCGTGTCGTCGGTCCGATCCGAAGGGCGTGATAGCATCTGGAGTGCGACGAGCGCGTGGAGGGGGTGCGCCGCCCACATTTCGGTCCACCAGGAACGTCGCATGGATATTTGAATTGAGCAGCGCTCCCCTGGAACGGCAGGCGCTGCGGCCGGATTCGGCGCCGACTGGCGGCGCCGCTTCGGCTCGAAGTTCTATTAGTCACCTCCAGCGGCTACTTAAACGGCACGGACCCCTCCTTGTCCTCGTCGGTCTCGCGGCAGCGAGCCCAATCGGGACCGCGCGCCCGACGCAAGCCCCATCTGTATGGCGAGGACGGTCAAGGCAACTCCCGCGCGCCCTGTAGTCCGCTGCGAAGAAAGTTGGCTACGTCTCGCTCGTCGGTTGGTCGAATAGAAAGCGATATGCGGTCCCGACGGCAAAGCCTGCGATCAACGAGGCGATCAAAATGTCGATCTGGCGCGCGGCCTGCCGCAGGAAGTTCGAGCGGCCGATGTTGCGTTTGCCGGCTCTCACGGAGGCCTGCACGCGTTGATTATCGCGCGATCCCATCGGCCGATCTCTTAGCCGGCATTCGCCAAATGGCCGCCGATCGGACAGATAGTCCGCGCGATTCCGTCCGTTACAACAAGCGAATCCATCGCCGCAGGAGGTCGCTAACGTCTGGGAGGATGGGCACCCCGTCAGAGCGGCAAAAAGCGTCGAGTCTTCTGACATCGACGAGATCCATCTTATGAATTTTGAGCGAATTCGGGACCCCTGCAACGCTTTTTTGCCGTCGACGTTAACGGCCCGCGTCGGGCGCGCGAGCGCGGATGGGTTTGGGCGCCAATGTGAATGCGACCTAGGGGCGCGTCATGAGCGAAACCCGGAAATATTGGCGCCCGAATGGCCCCTGTCGACCGAGGTCGTGTGAAAACATGATTTCCGATGCGGGTGTTGCGCGACAGCGGTGGCTTGCGCCGGCAGGCGCGCGCGGTCAGGCCGCGATCGCCTGCATCAGCGGGTTGACGCCGAAGATATTGATCATTCGCTTCATATTGTAGGCGAGCACCTGCAGGCTCATCTCGGTTTTGACCTTTTCGAGGGTCCTGGTCAGGAAGTGGGTGCTGCCCATCCATGCCTTGAGCGTGCCGAACGGATGCTCGACGGTCTGCCGGCGGATTGTCATGGCCTCCGGCATGTGGTCGAGCCTGACTTGCATCTTGTCGAGCACGCTCTCGTGCTCCCAGCGCTTCAGGCGTTTGACCTTGTCGGGCGTGCATCGAGGCTTGAGCGCGCAGGTTAGGCATGCTGTGAGGTTACGATAGTGATCGATATTATCGCGGCGGTCTGAGCGCACCTTTCCCTTGGTCAGGCGCTCTCCGGCGGGGCAGGTGTAGCGATCATTCTCGGCGTCGTAGATAAAGTCCGCCACGGTGAAGAGGCCGCGCTTGGCGTTACCGGAGGTTTGCGTCTTGGGGATGACCGGTAGAATGCCCGTGCCCTCGCAGGCCAGCACCTCGTCGCCGTTGTAATAGCCTCTGTCGGCCAGCACCGTGACCTCCTCGCAGCCGCTTGCCTCGCGGGCCTTCCGGCTCATGGCGGTAGTTGCGCCCGATCGCTGCCGACATTGGTCACGTCATGGGCGACGATCAGATGGTGCTCGGCATCGACGGCGATCTGCACATTGTAGCCGACAATGCCAGTGCCCTTACCGCTGGTCGCCATCGAGCGGGCATCGGGATCGGTCAGGGAGACCTGTTTGTCGGGCGCGGCCTCAACCTGCTTGCCAATCTCCCTGAGGGACTGCATCTGCCGCTGCAGGCCCTCGATCTTCTCCTTAAGGCGGATTGTCTTTGCCTCGGCCATATCGCCGTCCTCCCGGTCGGCACGGTCCAAGACCGTCAGGTAGCGCGCAATGCTGGCCTCCACCTGCTCAATGCGCTTGGCGACCTTGGCCACTGTGAAGTTCTTGTCGCGATTGTTGACCGCCTTGAACTTGCTCCCGTCGATCGCAACGATAGTCCGCGTGAAAAGGTTGAACTGACGGCACAGCACGATGAACTGCGCGCAGGCCGCGCGGATCGCCGGCCCGCTGTCGCGGCGGAAGTCGGCGATCGTCTTGAAGTCCGGCATCAGTCGGCCGGTCAGCCACATGAGCTCGATGTTGCGTTGGGTCTCCCGTTCGAGCCGCCGGCTCGACTGGATGCGATTGAGATAGCCGTAGAGGTAGATCTTCAGAAGCGTCGCAGGATGATAGGCCGGCCGACCGGTCACCTCCGGCACAGCACCAGAAAAGCCCAGCGCTTCCAGGTCGAGTTCGTCAATGAAGACATCGACGACGCGGACCGGATTGTCTTCCGTCACATAGTCTTCCAGGCTGTCGGGCAGCAGCGTCGCCTGCCGCCGATCCTCGCCCTCAATGAACCGCCTCATCAAGAACCCCGAACTCAATGCGTCAAGATCTCTAACTCAACCGACGTTTTCACACAGCCTGGACCCGAAGCGGACATTGACGATTGCGGCGGTCTACGTCGCAACAGGCACAGCAGCCCGGTGCGCAATCGACGCCGCCAGGGCTCGCGATATTCGCAAGGCCGCGCAAGCCGCGCCATAGCCGTTATCGATATTGACGACCGATATTCCGGGCGCACAACTGGCGAGCGCGGCGTGCAACGCTGTCGCGCCGCCTTCGGCCACGCCATAGCCGACAGATGTTGGCAACGCGATCACAGGGCTAGAAACCAGGCCGCCAACGACGCTGACGAGGGCCGCATCCATGCCCGCAGCGACGATGACAACAGGCGACAATCGGATGTCCTCAATCTTTTCGAGGAGGCGCCAGAGGCCCGCGACGCCGATATCCGTATATTCGCGATACGGGTGCCCGGCGAAGGCTAAAGTCCGCGCGGCCTCCCGACCGATCGGCAGATCTGAGGTCCCGGCCATGACGATCGCGACTGACCCTTTGACGTGCGTCGGATGAGGGCGGCCAAGAATCGCAGTGCGAGAGAGGAGGTCGTAGTCAAGTTGGGCGCCATGGCGCACGCAAAGGGCTTCGTACTTCGATTCGTCGAGACGGGTGAGCAACATTTGACCTGTCTTCGCCTTTACGGCGTCTACGATTGCAGAAATCTGGTCAACGGTCTTGCTTTCGCAGAACAAGGCCTCGTCCAAACCGATTCTCGCACCGCGCGCGAAATCGACATTGAACTCCGGCGTCATGCGGGCGAATGCATGAAGGCGCTACCGTTGCGATAGGGTTGGAATGAGAGGTCAAGCGTCGGCGCAATCCCGGCAAAAATCCGATCCGCGCTCGCGCGCACCTCATCTTCGCGCTTCCCGGCAATCGCGGCGAGGGTTTCAGGATCGAGCTCAATCACGACTCCCTTCGCTCGCACCCTACAACGGACGATTCCGGTCGGAAACTCCTTTGCGATGCTTTGCTCCACCGCATGGATCGCCTTCAGGACCTCTGGGCAAATCGCGATGCCGGTCTCAACCCAACTCGAAAGACAGGGCGCCGCGGGCAACTCGGCTAAAGCACCCAATCCCAGATCGCGGGCTAGCGAACGGACCGTAATCTTGTCGATTTTAGCTTCGAGATAAGGGTGGCGGACCGAATGAAGTTTGGCGGCTTCGAGCCCGGGCCGATATTCCCGAAGGTCATCGAGATTGGCGCCCGAAAAATCCGCGCGTCGCTATGGCGCGCGATGCAGACATAAAGGTTAGTCTTGCAAAAGAAGCAGCGATCGACCGGATTGGCCAGATAGCTGCCGTCGGCAAATTCTCGCGCGTTCACAATTCGCAGCCGCCAACCTTGGTTCGCCGCGAGCCATTTCACACGGCCAGTCGCCTCTTCCGGCACTGCGGGCGAGACGGCATGGAAAACTTCAGTACGAGAACCCGCCGCGCGATGGGCAAATGTCGCTAGCGTAACGCTGTCCACGCCACCGCTGACAGCGACCGCCAGCGGCCCTTCTATGGCCGACAGAACAGCCGACAATCGAGCCTGGACTTTCCCGCTCGCTTGGTCTGCTCGTATTTCGGAAACCTCACTCCGCTTCGTCATCAGGGCCAGTCCGATTCAGATTGCGCAGGTCCAGCGCAAGCGCGACGGCATCTCCTCGCAAACGCGCGCGTTTGAGATGCCCGCGATGGCGCGCTACATCAGCGGCCTCCGCCTTCCCGCTTCGCATTCCCCCTGGCCGCTCGACGATTTTGACCCGCAAGTTATCGCCGCCTTCCATTTCAATCGTCTCTAAACGGCGGCGCAAAATGGCGCCGTCCGTCAGCTGATGTCGCAAGCCGATAGTCGTGGTCTCCTCAAAACACGCGACAATCACATTCTCGAGTTCACGAGGCGAGACCAGAATCTGGACATGCGCGGCCATACGGCCCTTTTTACCGACAACGGAAGACTGGGTCACGTCAAAAACTTCACGCAGTTCGCGGATATGGTCGAGTCCGGCTGCCAGATCTTCCGGCGATTGGTCGTCGACCTCGAATGTGACGACGGTCAATTGCCGACGATCGTAAGAGCCGGCAGCCGTCGAACGCGCTAAAGGCGCTTCATCGAACGCCAACGCCCGCAAGCAATTGCTGACACCCGGCAGCGTCCGACCGCCGAATCCGATGCCGCTGCGGGACATCCGGAGAATTCGCGGCGTCGACCTCGCGCCGATAAGGTAGGCGGCAAGGGCGGCGCCTGTTGGTGTGACCCGCTCGCCAGGAACGCCGTCGTCGATAATCGGCAGGCCTTGCAGCAGCACAGCGGTGGCTGGCGCCGGTATGGGTAGAACGCCATGTGCGGAATTGATTCGTCCTGATCCGATCGGCAGCGGCGCTGACGTCCAACGATCGGCGCAAATCAACGAAATCAGCTGTGCCGCCGCAACGATGTCGACGATCAAATCGACGGCGCCTACCTCATGAAACGTGACCGCGTCCACCGCGACGCCATGCACTTTCGCTTCTGCCTCCGCGAGGAGCTTGAAGATCGCAAGCGCATGTTTCTTCACGTCGGCGTCGAGGCCTGAGCGGTCGAGTTCGGCTCGAATGTCGGCCCACGCCTTGTGGCCCCTTCGATTTTCGTGCGCGTGAAAGTGCTCGTGATGGCGGTTTGCCTCGTGACTATGCGAGGAACCTTCGTGGCGATCGGCCGGTTGCCAACTTCTCCGAAAGGTTCAGAGCTGCCTCATCCGTTCCGACAAGAAATCGACATCCGGCGAAGAAATGATCGCGATGCGGCGCGAGCTTGCACTCCCCTTCTTCGCCAAGTTTCAGGGATGCGATCGTCGATTGCACGTGTGGCCAGTGTTCAGGGAAAGCGTCGAGGAGAGCCGCGACGAACATGTCGCCTGACAAGCCGCCGAGCGGGTCGAGATGAACGTCCAAAAAACTCTCCAAACTCTGGGTGGCGCGCCTACCTCAATATAGCGCATTCATTCGGCGCCAGGCGCGGCCATGTCGCGGCTGTCCAGCTGTGAGAGGCTCGCGCGGTTCATGCCGGAGGTGAGCCGGGGAGTGCGAACTATGTAGTGAAGACGCTGCACCATTGCGCTTGAAATTGACAAAGGAAGTAGGATGCTCGATCAATGTAGACAGCGACGCGTCTATAATCTCCACGGGCTCGAAGGAAATGCTGGTGGGCGCTTCGCGCGGACTATCGTCCAAGGTAAGGCTTAGGCGGTGCTAGCCGGCGAAGCGGGAGCGGCGCGTGTCAGTCTCTGAAATCGATCGCCCTTCTGTACGGCCGCGGACAAGTCACGCTGCGAATGCCTGCGCAGGCGGAAGTCACCCTGATCGAAAAGGGCAGGCTTCAAAAAATCGCCGATCCTGCAGTAGCAGTTCGGCAAGCGCTTTCGGAACCTATCAATTCGACTTCGCTAGCGGAACTCGCCCGTGGACGCAAAAGCGCCTGCATACTCATTTGTGACATTACCCGCCCGGTGCCCAACCATCTCTTCTTGCGGCCGATGATCGAAACGCTGGTCGCCTCAGGCATTCCACTCAACAGCATCACCATTCTGGTCGCCACCGGCCTGCATCGGCCGAACCTTGGCGAAGAGCTTGCTGAACTGGTTGGCGATCCGTGGGTCATGGAGAGGGTCCGAATTGAGAACCATTATGCGCGCAATGACGCTGATCATGTCGATCTCGGACTAACCGCGACGCGTGGAACACCGATCAAACTCGACCGCCGTTTCGTCGAGGCAGATTTGCGCATCGCCACCGGTCTGGTCGAACCGCATTTCATGGCTGGCTGGTCCGGCGGCCGCAAGGTCATCGCCCCTGGCGTCGCCCACCATGAGACCATCCGCACCTTCCATTCGGCGCGTTTCATGGAAGATCCGCTCGCCGTTCAGTGCAATCTGATTGGCAATCCGCTTCACGAAGAACAGCTCGAGATTGTCCGCCAGCTTGGCGATCTCTACGGTCTCAATACAGTTATCGACGACGGTCGCGATCTGGCTTACGTGAATTTCGGCGAGATTGTCGCCAGTCATGCGGCCGCAGTGGAATTCGTGAACGGCGCCATCCGCGTGCCGGCGCGACGCAAGTTCAAGACGGTGGTCACTTCCTCGGCAGGTTATCCGCTCGACAAGACCTATTATCAAACGATCAAGGGGATGGTGACCCCCATGGATATCTTGGCGCCCGGTGGCACGCTGATCATCGCTTCCGAATGCTCAGAGGGATTCGGGTCAGCGGAGTTTCGCGCCGCCCAATGCCGCTTGATAGAATTGGGTCCGGACAAATTCCTTGCGACTTTGACCGCGAAATCTTTGGCGGACGTCGACGAATGGCAGACTGAAATGCAGCTTAAACCGATGCGCGTCGGTCGAATCTCGCTCTATACCTCCGGCTTGTCGGACGAAGAGCGTGCGTTGACCGGGGTCGAAGCGATCGCCAATCTCGACGAGACGATCGCTCGCAGCATCGCCCTCGCTGAGGATCCGTGTGTCGCGGTGATCCCCGAGGGTCCCTATGTCGTTCCTTATTACGACGCCGGGTAATCGTCTGACTTGCCCCATAGAGCGCTTGTCCGCGACGACCGGTTCGATGGCGTAATCAAGCAGGTCGTCCCGGTGATCCAGGTCTAATGATTCCACGGCGAGGAAGCTTGTCCCGTCTTCGGGTCATACGGGCCATTTCAGCTTCCCTGCTCGGACGCGGCGGTCACGCCCATTGCATTGCAACCGGAACGGCCGAAATCTGCCTCCGCGAGCTTTCGTCAAGGACGACTTGGATGGGGGCCGCCGGCCCTCCGCTGCCTTGAAGGTTGAGCGGCCTCCGGTTGAAGGCATGAGTTTCGCCGGGAACGGTCATTGGCAGATCGGTGATCGCGATTTCAAGCACTGATCAACGCGCTCAAACCGTCGATAAGTCCGGCGCTGCCGCATCGCGGGCAAACGGGCCCGCGTCCTCCGCTGAAACGGCACGACCCGCGCCATGCGCCGAAGTTGCTGAGTTATCAGGTGGTATGATAACTTTGCGCGATTATGGTTGCAGGGCAACCGCCGCCGTTCGGCGCCGCGTTTCGGGAGGAAAAAGCATTGCGCAAGCGACAATTCGGACGAACAGGTTGGTCGGTTTCGGAGATCGGGTTCGGCGCCTGGGCGATTGGCGCCTCCTGGGGACCCGTCAAGGACGTCAACTCGCTCGATGCTCTGCGCGTCAGTCTCGATGAAGGAGTAGATTTCCTCGACACCGCCGACGTATACGGCGACCATGCGTCTGAGCGACTGATTGCTCGCATCCTTAAGGAACGCAAAGAGCAGGGAAAAAGCGTCCCGATCGTCGCGACCAAGATTGGCCGGCGCTTGCCGAAGCAGGACGCTGCGCTGTTCACCTATGCGAACCTTGCGCCATTCGTTGAGGACAGCCTCAAAGCGCTTGAAGTCGGTGTGCTCGACCTCGTGCAATTGCATTGCCCGCCAATCGAATCCTACTACCGTCCAGAAGTCTTTGAGGCCATAAATCGCTTTCAGCGGGAAGGCAAAATTGTTTCCATGGCGTGAGCGTCGAAAGGGTTGAGGAAGGGCTGAAAGCGCTTGAATACCCTGGCGTTGTCAGCGTCCAGATTGTCTACAACATGTTCCGGCAGCGGCCGAACGATTTGTTTCTTGAGCAAGCTCGCAAGCGCCAAGTCGCCGTCATTGCGCGCGTGCCGCTTGCAAGCGGCCTGTTAACCGGGAAATTCAGGTCGGACAGCAGGTTTGACGCAAACGACCATCGAGAGTTCAACCGCCACGGCGAAGCATTCGACGTGGGCGAAACCTTCGCGGGCGTTCCATATGAACCGGGGTTGGCCGCTGTCGAGGAGATGCGATCGCTTGTTCCGAAAGGAACGGCAATGGCGCAGTTCGCGCTTCGCTGGATCTTGATGAACGAAGCGATCTCCGTCGTCATTCCTGGCGCGAAAAATGCCGAGCAGGCGCGCGCAAATCTGAGCGCGGCATCGCTCACGCCTTTTTCGCCTGAAACGATGAATTACATTCGATCGATCTACGAAACGAGCATCAAGCCCTCGGTGCATCAACGCTGGTAAGAAGCGCGACGTTGCGCAGGGCCTTGACGAGGTATGTAGATCCTCAACTGCAACTGTTGTTAAGAATTGACAGGCCAGTGATCAGGTCATAGGATGACTTAAATCGCGGTGCCAGAAGGCGCGGCCAAAGGGAGGAGGACGAACCCAATGAAGCGAGGATCATGGGGCATAGTCGCCGCGGCGCTGTTCGCCGCGAGTGGAGCGGCGGCTGAAGAGAACACCGTAAAGATCGGGGTGAACGCGGCGCTGACCGGATCGTTCGTCTCCGCCGGCAATACAATCCACAACGCAGTCAAGCTGGCGGTGAAGCAGATCAACGAGGCCGGCGGTTTTGTGGTGAACGGCAAGACCTACAAGCTCGAACCCTTCTATCGTGATGATCGCACTGACGTGAATACGGCGATTGCGAACACGCGCGAGCTTGTTGAGGGCGTTGGCGTCAAGGCGATCTGGGGCACCGAAAGCCATGATTTCTCGATCGCCATGACCAAGATCACCAATCCTGCCAAGGTGCTGCAATTCACGGGCAACAGCTCGCTAGGCTGCTGTCTAAGCGCGGACTCGACAAAACCCGGTGGCGATCTTCACTACACTTTCCAGACGGAGCCACAGGAGTTCCAGCGCAGTGGCAGCACGGCGAAGGGCGTGATCACGCTCTTGACGGAGGCACTCGGCCACAAGCCAAATACCTCGGTCGTCTTCGTCCAGGATGACGCCGGAGGCCAGTATCTTTCGTCGCACTATGACCTCGCGCTCAAAGCGGAAGGCCAGAAGACGGATCTCATCAAGTTCCCGCCGGACACGAAGGATTTCACGCCGCTGCTCACGCGTGTGAAGGGGGACAAGCCGGATGTCGTGCACATATGGTACAATGGCGACATCGTGATTATCGCCTATCCGCAGGCGGTCCAACTCAACGTTGCACCCTCATATTTCCTGTTTGGCGTCGATCCGGGCGTGTGGCAAGAGCGCGGATTGAAGTCCGCGGTCCCGATCACGCTGAGCTGCGTTCCCGTATGCTGGGGGGCGCCGCCGTTTAAGGCCGCGAAGGATTATTTCGACCAATATTTCGCGTTCGGGGCGCCGAAGGGCGTGCAGTCCTCCGTCTCGCTGCTCTACTACGACTACGTGGGCATGTTCGTGAAGGCGATGCAGGCCGCGGGCACAGTCGACGACACGGACAAGATCGCGGCCGAGCTCGAGAAGATGAAATATCAAGGTGTCGTCTCGGAGGTTCCGCTGTTCTTCAATGACAGGCATCAGGTGACGTTCGCGACCGAGGTCTGCCTGGTTGAACCGAACACGTCGGACAAATTCAAGTGCGCTGTCGAGCAGCCGCCGGCAAATCCGCCTCCGGGCGATCCGGGCGGCTGAGGCTCGTAGACCTCAAGTATCTTCGCTTGGGTCTGAGGAGTTGAGTGGGGAGCGGCGCCGCGGAAGGGTTGGTTGCCCCCTTCCGTAGGCACTCTCGTTTGGGATGAGAGCTTGAAGAGGGCCCGGCAAGGCGCCGTGGAGCGACACATGGTGACCTTTGTCCAGGAGCTCGTGAACAGCCTCTCGATCGCAAGCGTGATCATATTGATGGGGATCGGCGTCACGCTGATCTTCGGATTGACCGGCATTATCAATTTCGCCCACGGCGAATTCCTTATGCTGGGCGCGATCGGGGTTTGGGTTCTGGTCGGCTACGGCTTTGGCTACATTCCTGCGGTCATCATTTCCGTCGTCATCGTCGGGTTTATCGGCTTCCTGCTCGAGCGAGGACTGTTCCAGTTCACGCTCACGCGTCCGAACAACGGATTCATGGCCTCTCTCGGCCTTTCAATCGTGCTCCAGCATGTCGTCATCCGCATCTGGAACTCGTTTTCGAAAAGCATTCCCGAACCGCTCCCCGGCGTCTGGGAGATCGGTGAGATCCGTTTCATCAAAATGCGGGTGGTGGTTGTGCTCGTAACCGCGCTGGTCGTCGCGGTGACTTTTCTCACGATTTCGCGCAGTCGCTACGGCCTTGCGCTTCGCGCGAGCCTTGCCGATCGCCAGACCGCCGCGCTTATGGGTATTCCAATCGCCCGGTACATCACGGTGATCTTCACGTACGGCAGCGCGATTGCGGGCCTTGGCGGGGCGCTGACCATTGCGCTCTTTCCAGTGACGCCCTTTGTCGGATCGGAGATGATCATGCTTGGCTTCGCAGTGGCGCTCATCGCCGGGCTTGGCAATGTGGCTGGCGTCGTTGGGGCTGGACTGATCCTCGGCTTGGTCAATGGGTTCAGCGGCGCTTATGGCACTCCGGAATGGACCAACGCCTACACCTTTGGACTCATGATCGTGATCCTGATTCTCCGGCCACAAGGTCTGTTCGGCGGCACCATGGGGCCGGCGATTGAATAGGAACGCGCACGCGACGCAGGGCATTACGACGGCCGATGCGAGCGTGGCTGCTGTCCGGCGGCCGGGGAAGTCGATGTGGCCGTCGTCGGCGTCGCTGATCCTGACGGCGGTTGTGGCCGCAGGCGTGCTCGCTTTCCCATGGTTGAACCCGGGCTACCGGGCGCTGTCTTTCGCCGTCACCACGGGTATCACCGCGATCGTCCTTTATGGGATGGCGATCCCGTTCGGCCAGGCAGGCATCATGTCGCTCGGCTACGCTGGGCTCATGGGCTTTGGCGCCTACACCGCGGCTATTCTCTCCCGTGATTTCGGTATGAACATGTGGGAGGCCATGCCCTTCTCCGCTCTCGTGGCGGCGCTTTGCGCAGGGCTGTTTGGCTTGCCTTCGCTGCGCATCAGCGGACACCATTTCGCCATCACCACCTACGTCATGTGCGAGCTTTTGCGCATAGCGCTCACCAACGGAGGCAAGTTCACCGGGGCCGCGACCGGGCTCGACTTGCCGCCGGTCGGAACGGTGCTGGGCGTGAGGCTGGATAAATTGTCGAACGCCTACATGCTGGTGGCGGCTTTCATGTTCGTAAGCATGCTCGCCGCCTATTGCGTCACCAATTCGCGATACGGCCGGACCTTGCGCTCGATCCGGGAGAACGAACAGCTCGCGAGGTCAATCGGGGTCAACACCAACATGCATAAGGTTGGCGCGTTCATGCTGAGCGGACTATTCGCCGGTGTGGGCGGCGACCTGCAGGCATATAATTTTCGACACATCTCTCCCGATCTCTATGGCGGCGCGACCAGCCTTTATTTTGCGCTGATGGTGATGCTCGGCGGCCCGCGGACGATCTTCGGACCCTTAGCCGGCGCGACAATCGTGACGTTCCTGCCGGAGGTCATGCGTATCGATCCGGTCAATTCACGCATCGCCTATGGGCTCGCGCTCATCGGGGTTGTGATGCTGGTGCCGGGCGGAGTTATCGCCGCGGCGGGGCGCGGCTATCAACGGGTGACGCGGACCCTCCGCGGCCCGACCGGGAAGGCCGGCTCCGCCGATCCTGGCGCATCGTGGACCTGAGGAGCGTCCGACGGTGGCGACGCTTGAGATAAAGGGCTTACGCAAGACGTTCGGCGGCGTCCTCGCGCTCGCGGGCGTCGATGTGACAATTCAATCAGATGAGATCCTTGGGGTCATCGGCCCTAATGGGTCCGGCAAGACGACCCTCTTCAACACAGTCTGCGGCGTCTATCGGCCAAGCGCCGGAACCATCCACTGGAACGGCGTCGATATTGCCGGTAAGCCCGCTTATTTGATCGGTCGCCTTGGCCTAGGGCGCACGTTCCAGCAGGCGATGTCCTTTCCGGCCCTTACGGTGCGGGAGAACGTGCAGATCGCGATTGAGCATGGCTCTAGGCGGGAAGACGGCGCAGGCCCACGATGGTCCTCACCGGAAGAGCTCTTGGAGTTCGTAGGCTTAGAAGCATTTGCCGCCGAAGTCACAAGCGTCATGCCGTTCGGAAATCTGCGCCGCCTCGGCGTTGCGGTCGCTCTTGGCGGACGCCCGGCGCAACTCTTGCTTGACGAGCCGGCCGCGGAACTCAACGAAGGAGAAAGCCTCCAACTTGTTCATCTGCTCCGGCGCGCTCATGAACTTGGAGTTGGGATTTGCATCATCGATCACCACGTTGGCTTAATGGCTGAGCTTTGCGCACGGTTGGTCGTGCTGCATTTCGGCAACAAGATTGCTGATGGTCCCGTAGACGAAGTGCTGAACGATCCGAAGGTAATTGAAGTGTATCTTGGGGGCGAGGAGTGAGCCTGCTCGACGTCGAAGACGTCTGGACTGCCTACGGGCCGATTGTCGTCAATCGCGGTGTATCGATTGAGATTGATGAGGGCGAGATCGTCACGATCATCGGCTCGAATGGCGCGGGCAAGTCTACGCTCTTGAAGACAATCGCCGGCCTCATGCGCCCCAAAAGCGGAACGATCCGTCTCTCAGACGAGAATGTAACCGGGATCTATGCCGACGGGATTGCGCGGCGCGGCGCCGTTCTCGTGCCTGAAGGCCGCCGTATCTTTCCCGATCTTACGGTCCGAGACAACCTACGGCTTGGCGGATATTCGCGCACCGACTCGGACGAGTCGAGAGCGATATCGCGACGATGGAGTCGTTCTTTCCCATACTTGCCGAAAAGCGGGAGGCGAAGGGTTCGGCCTTGAGTGGCGGACAGCAGCAGATGCTGGCGATTGCGCGGGGACTGATGGCGAAGCCCAAGATCCTGATTCTAGACGAGCCATCGCTTGGCCTTGCGCCAATCATCGTCCACGAAGTGCGCTCAATTATTCTCTCGGTGCGCGATAGGTTCGGCGCGGCGGTACTGCTCGTGGAGCAGAACGCGGCCTTGGCGCTTGCGGTCGCCGATCGAGGCTACATCATGCAGAATGGGCGTATTGTCGCCGCAGGCGCGATCGAAGAGCTGCGAAGCCTCGACCTGGTTCGCGAGACCTATCTCGGCAACCGTCAGGGACGGCCGCGTGCGCCTGGCGGCGCGACAAGGCCCGCATCATGACGGCGATGCGCCCGATTGGCCGCTCCCGACGTGTGGTCGCTGACGGCGTCGCAATCAGGACTCTCGGCCGCGCGCCCAACCTCCCCTCGCAGGTTGCGCGCATGATTTCAGACGAAATCCTCGGAGGGCGCTTCAAGGCTGGGGAACGACTACCGACCGAGCGAGAGCTCGCGGAAACGTTTGGCGTGAGTCGCAATGTCATCAGAGAAGCGACCGCGCGACTGACATTTGAGGGCACGGTCGAACCGCGCCAGGGATCGGGCGTGTTCGTGCTAGGAACGCACGCGGTTTCGGCCCTGCGGCTCGACGCCGAGATGCTCCGCGATCGCTCTCTCTTCGCCAAATTGTTCGAGTTGCGCTCAATCCTCGAAGGTGAAGCCGCCAGCTTGGCCGCCGCGCGCCGCGGCCGTAAGCATCTCGCCGCGATAAAAACCGCGCTTAGGCGACTTCACGAAAGTCAAGGAACGCCGCAATCGGTCGACGCCGATTTGGAGTTCCATCGAGCTGTCGCGCTCGCGAGTGACAACGTCTACGTTGCGATCTTTATCAATTTTATTTCTGAGCACGTGCGAGCAAGTATCGCCAAAGCGAATGAACGCGTAGATTTGGCCTCGCGCGAGCGGATCAACAAAGAAGAGCACGCCGCTATCTACGAAGCGGTTGCGGCCAGGGACATCGAGGGCGCTCGCGAAAGCATGCGGCGGCACATCGGCAAGGCTATGGGGCGCCTCGGCCTGACCAAAGACTGATCCCACCGTTCCGCGTGATGCGCAGGGCCGTCCAAAACACGTTCAACGTCCAACGCTATCTCTCACATCCCGCCGCACGGTCCGCGTCTTCCGAGACGAAGCGTTCCGGACGCGGCGAGCCGCCACCGCGGCCAGAACCTGAACTGAGACTTCCAATCTTCACGCGGCCAAAATCTAGAGCATCGGGCATTCAGTTCGAATCCATACCCTGCGGCTTGGAAGTAGTTTGCGCATTCTTCTGGGGTGAAGAGGTCGCAGATCTGGCCGATGGCTTTCCAGAGTTCGTCGATGGTTCGCATGGCCATGGCGCGTAGGTGCGCTTTGAGTTTGGCGAAGGCCATTTCGATGGGATTGAGGTCAGGGCTGTAGGGCGGCAGGAAGAGCAGCCAGGCGCCTCGCTGGCGGACGGCTTGTTGGGCGGCGGAACTTTTGTGCGCAGGCAGGTTGTCCAGAATGACGATGTCGCCCTTTTGCAGTGTTGGGGCAAGTTGGGTGCGCACGTAGGTTTCGAAGATCGCCCGATCCATCGGCGCGTCGATGACCCAAGGCGCAGTCAGGGCGCCGCAGCGCAGTCCGGCGACGAAAGTCTGGGTCTTCCAGTGGCCAAAGGGGGCCTTGGAGCGAAGACGTTCGCCCTTGGCGACGCGCCCGCGCGCGCGGGTCATCTTCGTGGTGGTTCCTGTCTCGTCGATGAAGACAAGCCTCTGAGGCTCCAGCCGCATCTTGGGCTGCCGCTCAGCCATCCATTCTTCGCCCGCCTGGCGCACGTCGGGCCGATCGCATTCGCTGGCCTGAAGGCTTTTTTTTAAAGCTGAGGCCGTTGCGGATGAACCAGTGGGAGAGCGAGGCGGGATCGGCTTTCACACCGCTCTGCGCCAAAAGCTCCGCCGCCAGCTCCGGCATGGTGATGTCGTCCTTCTCCTCGACCCGCCGCAGCAGGTAATCGCGATGCGGTTCGAGTTTGGCGTGCCGGCGCCCACCCAACGGCTTGGGAGCCAACCCACCCCGCTCGCGCAGAGCCGTCATCAGGTTGATGACGAACGAGGGCGACACGCTGAAATGTGCCGCCCTCGTTCGTCGCGAATGGCCCGCCTCAACGTACGCCGCAACCCGCTTACGCAGGTCCATCGAATAGGGCTTGGGCATCGCAAATCACCTCCCGATCGAAGTGAATCACGGCCAAAGCCAAAAAGGAATCCCATCCGATTCAACCTGAATGCCCGATGCTCCTAGTTCGCGTGACAGCGCCTACGCGACTGATGGATTTGCCGATGGTCTGGTCCCACCAATGGACCGCGCTCGGCCTCAAGGTTCCGGCTTATACCAAGACTCGGTGATCATGACCGATATGGCCAGTCGCGAAGGCCGATGGAGATGATCCGCCAGGGCTGGTTTATAAGCTTGTTCGATGCGTCGCAGCAGTGATCGACAATGTCGTCGAAGGAATTGAAGATCCGATTTGAGAGCCAGTTGTCGCGCAGGAACTGCCAGATGTTTTCCTCCGGGTTGAGCTCTGGACACTTTGCCGGGAACGGGATCAAAGTGATGTTGGGTGGGACGATCAATCTGTCGGACACATGCCAGCCGGCCTGATCGACCAGCAGCACGACGTGCGCTTCCGGCGCGATCTGGGTGGCGATTTCGGCCAGATGGAGGTTGATCGCCTCGGTGTTGCAGCGTGGCATGACCAGGGCCGCGCCTTTGCCGTCCTTGGGACAGATCGCGCCGAAGATATAAGCCGAGGAGGTTGGCTGATCTTTGGCAGCGCTTGGACGCGCGCCGCGCTTGGCCCAGCGCTGGGTGATCTTGTTCTTCTGGCCGACGCGCGCCCTCATCCCGAGCTTGTCGAGGGACGTCGGCGAACCAGACCTCTATGGCGGCGGGCTCGACGTCCTTCTCGCGCCCGATCGCTTCCAGGCGCGCGGAAAAGCTTTTTTAAAATCTTCGATCGCGCCTGCGGCCTGAGCATGATGGCGGGGACGGGCCGAGAGCTTGCGATAACCCATGGCGCGCAGTTCGCGGCTCAACGTCTGCTTGGCGACGACGACGCGAAACTCCTCGAAATCCATTGGCAGAGATCGACGATCCGCCAGCGGACGACCCATGAACCGTCGGGATCGGGCCGCTCTCGATGATCGAGGCGAGCGCCCCACGGTGCTCATTGCTCAGCCGCGGCGGTTGTCCCGGAGCCTTGCGGTCCAGCAGACCCTGCGGGCCATGGGCGTTGAACTTCAGCACCCAATCCCGAACGATCTGGAGCGTCACCCCACCGATCTTCGCCGCCTCGGTGCGCCTCGCGCCTTCGTAAACCGCCGCCAGAGCCAAAAGCCGCCTGGCCTGCGGCCCGTCCTTCGACCGCTTGGCCGCAGCTCTCACCATTGCAGCGTCATAATCGCCCCGAAGCGCAATGGGCATGGCAAACCTCCTCTGTTCGCCACCTTGAATCAGAACCCAGCCGATTCGGGAATCCCCTACCCAAGTCATCCCTTCAGAGATTTGGTATAACGCCTCTAAAGTAACGGTCTCGGTCTCGGTTAGGTCACGAACACGATTTGCCAAGTGCTAACCAAATGTCCGTCGGTGACGCGATAGCCAACTGTAGTTGCGTCAGGACGAACGTGGGTCCGGTAGGCTTTTACCAAAATAGATGAACTGAGGCTGTTCTGGTCAGAAATGTGCTCAAAACTCAGTTTCCCTATACCCCTTTTTGTTCCTGGGGATATAGCGGTCGCGGTTCTGAGCCGCACTTTAGGCGCCACGTCTCTCGCGTGATTATTGAAGTGATGAGGGAGGAGAGAATTAGGTCTTGATACGCCTACGACCGGTCAACAGGGACGGCGGCTCACCCTTTGGCAGAGGAGTATTGGCCACGAACGCGGTTACAATTTCCGCGGCCAGTAGGTCTCCGACAGCGGAAATGGACATCTCTTCTATTTTTCGCCTTCGCCCTTGCGAGTGACGCTGGATGTTGAACGTGTTGTGAACGGCGGTGTGAACGGACAGGAAGCATTGCGCTGATCCGGGCGATTTGAACCGCTGCATCTGGCGCTCGCGACGAAGGCGCGCCAGCGATGCCACCGCATTACGTCGCTTTGCGTAGCGTTGATTCGCCGCGGCCTTGCCAAGTCTTAGGCTGTGCAACATAGTCCGCGCCAGTACGTCGCGGCCGGCGCCGGCCGCGACGCCTCCGCAAGGAGGAACGCGCCGCGTTCGGAGGCGGTCGCGACGCCTCGGGGCCGCCGACTGGATCACGGACCAGGCATTCGGCGCGAGGCCACGGTCCAACCGGTGGGAAATTGGCCACGCATGTGGATCGTCCGAATCGCACTCGATCGACCCTACACTTTCGTGGTGTTGTCGCTGCTGGTCCTGATTCTCAGCCCGCTGGTGATCCTGCGCACGCCGACGGACATCTTTCCGAACATCAACATCCCCGTGATCGCGGTGGTGTGGACCTATACCGGCCTCAATGCCGAAGAGATGGAGGGGCGGCTGACCTCGTCGTACGAGCGATCGCTGACGACGCTGGTCGACAACATCCAGCACATCGAATCGAGCAGCTACAACGGAATTGCCCTGGTCAAGATCTTCCTCCAACCAGGCGCCAGCCTCGATACTGCGAACGCGCAGGTGACGGCGGCCTCGCAGCTTCTGCTGCGGCAGACGCCACCAGGGACCGAGCCGCCGGAAATCCTGAACTACAGCGCCTCCAGCGTGCCCATCCTGCAACTCGGGCTGTCTGGCGACAATCTGTCCGAGCAGCAACTCAATGACCTCGGCCTCAATTTCTTGCGCACGCAACTGGTCACCGTGCCGGGCGCGACGATTCCGTATCCATACGGCGGCAAGCAGCGGCAGATCACGATCGCCTTTAATCCGGCGCAGTTACAAGCAAAGGGATTGTCGCCGACCGACGTGCTGAACGCGGTGAACGCACAGGACCTCGTGCTGCCGTCCGGCACGGCGAAGATCTCCGAGTTCGAATACGATGTGCGCACCAACGCGGCGCCGCGTACGATTGAGCAGCTCAACGACCTGCCGATCCGCACGGTCGGCAATGCGACGATCTACCTGCGCGATGTCGCCACCGTCAACGACGGGTTTGCGCCACAGACCAACATCGTGCGGCAGGACGGCCAGCGTGGCGTGTTGGTGACCATCCTGAAGGCCGGCAACGCGTCCACGATCGACGTGGTCGACAACATCCGCGCGCTGCTGCCGCGGGTGCAGCAGACGCTGCCGCCGCAACTCCACATCAGGCCGATCGGCGACCAGTCGATCTTCGTCAAGGCCGCGGTCGCCGATGTGGTGCGCGAGGCTGTGATCGCGGCCTGCCTGACCGCGCTGATGATCCTGCTGTTCCTCGGTAGTTGGCGCAGCACGCTGATCATCGCGGTGTCGATCCCGCTGTCGATCCTGACGTCGGTGATGGTGCTGAGCGCGCTGGGCGAGACGATCAACATCATGACGCTCGGCGGCCTCGCGCTCGCCGTCGGCATCCTGGTCGACGATGCGACGGTGACGATCGAGAACATGGAACGCTACCTCGAGGACGGGCAGCCGCTGCGCGAGGCGATCCTCAACGGCGCCTCTCAGATCGCGGCGCCGGCGCTCGTCTCGACGCTTTGCATCTGCATCGTGTTCGTGCCGATGTTCCTGCTGCAAGGCGTCGCGCGCTATCTGTTCGTGCCGCTGGCGGAGGCGGTGGTGTTCGCGATGCTCGCTTCCTATTTCTTTTCGCGCACGCTCGTTCCGACGATGGCGATGTATCTGCTGCGGCGCAAGCCGCATGGCGCGGAGCGCTCGCACAATCCGCTGGCGGTTTTCCAGCGCGGCTTCGAGCGCGGCTTCGAGCGGCCGCGGTACGCCTATCGCGACCTGCTGACGCTCCTGGTGCGCCGTCGTCGCGTGTTCATTCCGGGATTCCTGGCCTGCTGCTTGGCGCTCTTCGCGCTGGGGCCCTGGCTTGGCCAGGACTTCTTCCCCAACACCGACAGCGGTCAGTTCACCCTTCATATGCGCGCGAAGACCGGCACCCGCATCGAGGAAACCGCGCGGCTCGCCGACCAAGTCGAGACCGCGATGCGGCGGGTGATCCCTGCACGTGAACTGGACACGATCGTTGACAACATCGGCCTGCCGTATAGCGGCATGAACCTGACCCACACGGCGACCGGCGTGCTTGGCGCGGCGGACGCGGACATCATGGTCTCGCTCAAGCCCGATCACCACCCGACCGCCAGCTACCTCA
Source organism: uncultured Alphaproteobacteria bacterium (assembly GCA_963707355.1). Classification (GTDB taxonomy): domain Bacteria; phylum Pseudomonadota; class Alphaproteobacteria; order Rhizobiales; family Beijerinckiaceae; genus Roseiarcus. The sequence goes on from CAVPPX010000055.1 coordinate 45,486, forward strand.
CGGCGATCCGCCAGATGGTCGCGCAAGAGTTCCCAGGCGTGACGTTCTATTCGCTGCCGGCCGACATGATCACGCAGATCCTGAACTTTGGCATGCCCTCGCCGATCGACATCGAGATTGACGGCGCCAACGTGCGCGACAACCGCATCGTCGCTGACCAGATTCTCGAACGGGTGCGTCAGGTGCCGGGCGTGGTGGATGCGCACATCCAGCAGCGGTTCGACTACCCGGACTTCAACATCAGCGTAGATCGCACCAAGGCGCAGCAGAACGGCCTGACTGAGCGCGACGTGGCGGGCAGCCTGCTGGAGACGCTGAGCGGTAGCTTCCAGACCGCGCCGATGTTCTTCCTCAACTGGAAGAACGGGGTGAACTACCAGGTCGCGGCGCAGGCGCCGCAATACGACATCCAGTCTCTGCATGACATCCGGAACATCCCGGTCACTGGCTCGTCAGGCACCCGGGCGATCCTCGCCGATGTCGCCACGATCTCTCGCTCACAGGAGATGGCGGCGGTGGATCATTACAACATCCGCCGCGTCGTCGACATCTACGCCAACGTGCAGGGCCGCGACCTCGGCGGGGTGGGGCGGGACATCGAGCGCATCGTCGCGGCCAACCGCGGCCACCTGCCGCGTGGCAGCTTCGTGACCGTACGCGGCCAGCTCGAGACCATGCGCGGCGCCTACATCAGCCTGGCCGAAGGGCTGGGTTTTTCGATCCTACTCGTCTATCTGCTGATCGTTGTGAACTTCCAGTCCTGGCTTGACCCGTTCATCATCATCACGGCGCTGTTGGGGGCGTTGGGAGGAATCGTGCTATTCCTGTTCCTGACCAGGACGACGCTGAGCGTGCCGGCGCTCATGGGTGCGATCATGTGCATGGGAGTCGCGACCGCGAACAGTATCCTCCTGGTGTCGTTCGCCCGTGAGCGGCTGGCCGAGCACGGCGACGCGGCCCGCGCCGCGATCGAGGCCGGCTTCGCCCGGTTCCGGCCCGTGCTGATGACGGCGCTGGCGATGATCATCGGCATGGCGCCGATGTCGCTTGGTCTCGGCGCGGGCGGCGAGCAGAACGCTCCGCTGGGGCGGGCGGTGATCGGTGGCCTGCTCCTTGCGACGGTCGCGACGCTGGTGTTCGTTCCGGCCGTCTTCTCCCTGCTGCACGCGAGGCGCGCGCCTCGGCTGGCGGTGAGTCCCGGCGCCCCAACCGTCGCGGCTTAAGGAGCCTGGCTACATTGTGCTGAAGGACCCTGAGGCAAGGGACCTCGTCCCGCTCGAGGCCGCCCCGGTGGCGCGGCGGCCCGCGCGGCTCGGCGGCATGTTGCTGGTCGGGCTGGCGATCGTAGCGGCCCTGCTCGGCGGCCTGATTTACAATGGCATGCGCGAGCGCTCGGCGGCCGAGGCGGCGCTGGCGACAGAGACCACTCAGGATGCGGCGCCGTTCGTCGAAGTCGTGCATCCGGCCGGCGACGCGCCCGACCAGACGCTGGTGTTGCCTGGCCAGACGATGGCGTTTATCGACACCCCGATCTACGCGCGCGCCAGCGGCTACCTGAAAAGCTGGAATTACGACATTGGCGCCCACGTGAGACGTGGAGACGTGTTGGCGCAGATCGAGACTCCCGAACTCGACCAGCAGTTGCGCGAGGCGCACGCGCAACTGGCGCAGATGCAGGCGTCGGTGACCCAGGCGGAGGCGAACATGGACCTCGCCAAAGTGACGAGCGGCCGTACCTCGGAGCTGGTGCGGCAGGGCTGGAGCAGCCGGCAGCAGGGCGATCAGGACCGGCTGACCTATGCGGGGAGCACGGCTGCGGTCGACGTCGCTCGCGCCAACGTACGGGTGGCGCAGGCGCAGGTGGACCGGTTGGAGCAATTGACCGGGTTCGAGAGCGTGACGGCGCCGTTTGATGGGGTGATCACTGCTCGCAACACCGACGTCGGCGCGCTGATCAACGCCGGAGCTGGGGGTCCTGCCACGGAGCTGTTCCACATGGCTTCGACCCGGACGCTGCGCATCTTCGTCGCAGTGCCGGAGACCGACGCGCCGAATTTGCACCCGGGCGCGGCGGTGACGGTAACGTTCGACGAATATCCGGGGCAGGCCTTCCACGGCACGCTGGCGCGCACGGACGGCGCGATCAACCCCGCCTCCCGCACTCTGCTGGTCGAGGTGGACGCGGATAACGCCGATGGCAAGTTGCTGCCGGGCGCGTACGGATTCGTGCATTTCACGCTCCAGAGCCGGGAGCATTCCGTGGTGATTCCGGCCAATACGCTGCTGTTCCGAAGCGAGGGGCTGCGGGTCGCCGTGGTGCGCAACGGCGCCGCGGAACTGGTGCCGATCACCATCGGCCGCGACTATGGCGACCGTGTCGAGGTGCTGACCGGCCTGGACACGGCGGATGAGGTGATCATCAACCCGTCTGATTCGCTGGTCAGCGGCGCCGTGGTGCGGCTGGTAAACCATAAGGCAGGAGGCGCTGCCTGAGATGCGCCGGCCAGCCGCCAGATTTGGCCACATAATTGCGGGTCGATCGCCGCCGCAGTCCCCGCCGCGGCTTCTCCTGCGAACGACTTCCAGGTGGGGACCGTCAACAAGGCGTATCGGGCGCTCGACGCTTACACAGCGGTGCGGTTGGCCGGTGGTTGCGCTCCAAGCATAAAGTCAGGCGACGAAGGGGCGGGAGCTATCCACTCTCGCACCTCTACGGGCGCTTCGGGCTCGTACGTCTGAGCCGGCTTGGGCACGACGTGTCGTGGACGAAGGCGTGAGGTCTTGTCCGAGAGCCGGATGCGGGCGATCCGCACGTCCGGTTCGATGAGAGGGGTGTGGAAACGGAGCCAGGGTCGAGCCACTCAGGCGCCGCCAGACGAAAGGGGCGGCAAACCGATATGCTCGACCTACAGCCGCCGCGCCCACTCCAACTTTACCGATTCCGTTGAAAAAGCCGTCAAGTATTCCCTGTGTCGGGGAAGCTGGCAGTGTTTCGGAGCTCCTTGCCGGCGGGGCGCGTGTAACGGTCGCGTTCGGCGTCGAAGACGAAGTCGGCGCGGGAAAACGTGCCGTCGGTTCGGTTGGACTTGTCGAAGACCGGGATTGTGCGGGGCAATGTCTTTGACCAGCCAGGCCAGGCTGTCCGCCGAGCCGTAGGCGCTGTCTGCGGTCAGGGAGACGGGCTTCACGCCAATGCGGGTCTGCGTCCGCTCGAGCATCGTCCGGGCCGCGCCAACCTCGGCCTGCCAAGTGGCCCGCGTCCCTTCGACGTCGACAATCACGCCGTGGTCGGCGTCGATCAGATAATTGGCGGCGTAGGCGAAGAAGGCATGCCCCTTGTGCGCGCCCGTCCACTGGGCTGCCGGATCAGATCGGGAAATGAACTTCGGCGTGACGGGGGAGGGCTGCGCCAAAAGCGACGTCGTCCAAAGTCGCAAGATATTCGCGCGCGGCGCGAACCGCGCTCTCCTTGATTTCCTCAGGCTTCCACTCCTTGCTTGGAACCGAGCGCTGCTTGTTCGCGTCCACAGCGGTAAGACTGTAAGCGGTCGTTAGACCGCACCTACCGCGGTGTGGTGCTGGGTCGATAGTCTGACGTCGCTGAGTCGAGAGCGAGTTAGACACGTGTCGGACACTGAGCTTTTGCACAAATCGAAGGGGGAGCCGGTTCGTCGGCTTGAGGTCTTCACCGGATCTGGCCGACGGCGGGCGTGGTCGGCCGAACAGAAAGCGCGGATTCTCGCCGAGAGTTACGAGAGCGGGGACGAAGTGTCGGCTGTCGCGCGGCGGCATGGGCTGACGCCGCAGCAGTTGTTCGGCTGGCGTCGTGACGTGCGCCGGCGCTCGACCCGGCGTCAAAGCAACGACGCGGCCGAGATGAGCTTCGCGCCGGTTCTTGTGGAGACAGGAGGGCCTCACGCGGGGCCGCCCGTGGCGCCGTCCTGCCCAACGGCGACCGGGACGATCGAGATCGCGCTCGGCGCGGCCGTGGTGCGCGTTGGACCTGGAACCGATCTGGCGACGCTGACGAAGGTGCTGCGGGCGGTGAAGGCCGCGACGTGATTTCGGTTCCGGCGGGCGTTCGGGTTCTGGTGGCGACGAAGCCTGTCGACTTCCGGCGTGGCGCTGACAGCCTGGCGGCGCTGGCGAAGGACGAGCTTCAACGCGATCCGTTTTCCGGGACGATCCTCGTCTTCCGTTCGAAACGGGCGGACCGGTTGAAGATTTTGGCCTGGGACGGCTCCGGCCTGATTTTGTACTGGAAACAACTCGAGGAGGGGGCGTTTCGCTGGCCGCCGATCAGCGACGGCGTGATGCGTTTGTCGGCCTCGCAACTGGCCGCGCTCGTGGACGGTCTGGACTGGTCGCGTCTTCACGCGCGCGACATTGCAGCGCCGGAGGCGGCGTCGTGAAGCTTGTGCGAAGCGGCTGATTTCTCTCCACAAGCACGAGCAAATCTGATTCTCTTGCAGGCGTGAGCGCCGCCGCAAATCAGCCCCCGCCCGACATCGACGCGCTTGAGGCGCGGCTGGCTGCGGCGCTCGCGGAGCGGGACACCGCGATCATCGAGCGCGACGCGGCGCTCAGGCAGAACGATCGCCTCGCGCATCTTCTACGCCAGCTTCAACGAATGCAGTTCGGCCGCAGATCCGAGAAGCTCGATCCGGACCAGTTCGCCCTGGCGCTGGAGGACGTCGAACAGGTGGTCGCGGCCCGCGAGGCGGCCGACGACAAGCAGAACAAGGCCGCTGCCGCTGCGCGGGTGGAGAAGCGCCAGGCGAGCCGCGGCGCGCTGCCCGCTCATCTTCCGCGCGTTCATGTCACGATCGAGCCCGAGGACTGGAACTGCCCATGCTGCCGATCGCCGATGCATGCGATCGGCGCCGATATCTCGGAGCGTCTGGACGTGGTCCCGGCGCAGTTCCGGGTGCTGGTGACGCACCGACCCAAATATGCGTGCCGCGCCTGCGAGGAGGCCGTGGTTCAGGCGCCGGCGCCCGAGCGGCTGATCAAGGGCGGCCTGCCGACCGAGGCGATGGTCGCCTGCGTGCTGGTGTCCAAATACGCCTGGCATCTGCCGCTCTATCGTCAGGCCCAGATGCTGGCCGCCCAGGGCCTCGACATCAAGCGCTCGACGCTGGCGTTCTGGGTCGGCTACGCGGCCGCCGAACTCAGGCCGGTTTACGATCGCCTTCGCGAACTCATCCTGACCTCGGCCAAGATCGCGGTCGACGAGACGAAGGCGCCGGTGCTCGATCCGGGCCGAGGTCGGGTCAAGGAGGGCTATTTCTGGGCGGTTGCCCGCGACGATCGGCCATGGGGCGGATCGGACCCTCCGGCGATCGCCTTCGCCTATGCGCCCGGCCGCGGAGCGATCCATGGCCTGAAGCTGCTCGACGATTATCGGGGCGTCGTTCAGTGCGACGGCTACGCCGCCTACAAGACAATCGCCGCCAAGACACCCGGCGGCCGGATCACGCTCGCCTTCTGCTGGTCGCACCTGCGACGTCGGTTCTTCGATCACGCCAAGGGCGAAGCGCCGATCGCGCGCGAGGCGCTTGAACGGATTGCCGAGCTTTATGCGATCGAGAAGACGATCCGGGGCATAAGCGCCGACGAGCGTCGCCGCGTGCGCCAGGAGAAGAGCAAACCGCTCGTCATGGCGTTCAGGCCGTGGCTCGAGCATCAGCTGGCGCGCGTCTCGGGCAAGTCCGGGATCGCCGACGAACTCCGCTACGGTCTGAACCATTGGGCCACCGCTCGCGGCGCTTCTCGCCTCTCGACGCCGCCAGGTGAACAACAGATTGGCGTTGACGCCGTAGCGCTGGGCCACCTTCGACACGGATGCCCCGGGGGCGATGCTCTCGGCAACCATCCGCCGCTTCATCGCTCGACCAAAATCGTCGCCGACTCCCGCTCTTCGGGTTCAAGGCTCGATCGACCAGGCCGACTTCATCGATAGTGTCCATGATCGCTGATGGGCACTATCGTCGTGCGCCCTTCCCCAGTATCATCGCTCCCCGAAGCCAGCCGTCCAGCGGCCTCGCCTGGGGCTTACTTCCTTTCGCCATGCGGTGGGATCTCTCGCGTACTGCCTCCACTCACGAAGAAATCTTAAAGAGGCAGATGTCCATCGGTGCTGGGAGTGTAGAGGATAGGCTCTACACCTTTGGCTCTCCACAGAGCGGCCATCAGCCCCTCGCATCCAGCCTCACAAAGCGAACGCGTAGACCTTATGGAGGTCGGGATATCTTTCTCGATCGGCCTCTAGGACCTCAAGTAGATATCGCATTGGCGGATCGCCGGCTTCGTAACCAACCAAAACGACGGTGTGGGCGCACACCACATCATATACGTAGCGGAAGCCCAGCCCGAGCGAAGATAAGCGTCCCCAGACTCCGCGCTTGTTAGCACGAGATCCGTTTCGGCAAGAGCGAGCGACGCGATCAACGCGGACAGCTAACCTCGAGGGAGGAAACCTAAAGCCTGCTCCGTGCGGACCGAATCGTCATCGCGAGCGACTGTCTTTGTTGTCAAGCGGAAGGCTCCATGGCTTTCGATCTCGCAGGATGGCGTTGAGGATGACGAAGGAGCTTTCGAAGGCGGCGGCGAGCGCCTGTTCGGCGGCTTTTCCGGCGGCTCTGAGCTTTTGATCGTGCGCGGCGATGACGGGGTTCGAGCGGCTTGCGACCAGCGCGGCCATATAGAGGGCGGTCCTCACTGGGGCGCGGCCGCCGGCGATTGTCTTTAAGCCTTGCAACGCGCCGCTGTCGCGATTGATGGGAGCGACGCCGACGAGGCTTGCGATTTTACGCCGGTCGAGCCGCCGAGCTCCGGCAGTTCGGCGATCAGGGTGCGCAGGGTCACCTGGCCCACGCCCGGCACGCTGGCCAAAAGGTCGGCGTCGACCTGCCAGGCAGGGCTCTTCCGGATCGCGCCGTCGATGTCCCGATCGAGCTCGGAAAGTTCGACCTGCAGGAGATCGACATGCCGGTCGATGGCCTTGAGCACGCGCGGCTGGCCCGCGAGACGACGGCGGTTTTTCTCCGCCACGATCATCTCGATGACCTGCCGCCGGCGCGCCACGAATCGCCCAGCGCCAGGGCTCGCCGTCGGCCACAAGCCGCGCGGGCGGGCGGATGGCCTCGGCGAAGTGAGCGATAGGGCGTCGAAAGACGCCCGTCTTTTCGACGGGCTATGCGCGGCGGCGTCGAGACGATCGGTCTTGGCGAGCTTGCCGGTCGAACGGGCGAAGTCGCGATCTGACGAGGATTGATCACCGCCAGGGGCAGATGCGCCGCGGCGAGCGCGCTTGCGACCACGGTGTCGTATCCGCCCGTCGCCTCGAGCGCGACCAGCACAGGATGAAGCGCGCGCAGGCGCTCGACAAGATGCTCCAGGCCTTCGTCGTCGCGCGTGACGGCGAAGATCTCCCCGCTCGGCCGGACGCAAATGTCCAGCCGATCCTTCAATATATCGATTTCAACGAACACATCCATTTCCCGTCCTTGCACATGCGGGCTCGCGACGCGGCCCCGGCGATTGTTCGGGATTTTGGGATGGGACGGGATGGAGCGCCATGCTCGGCGAACGGGCTCGTGAACCCCAGGAGCCAAGGGCTCCCATCCGCCGCCGCGACGCTCCACCTTACCAGCGTGCCGCCGCCTGGGAGGAGTACAAAGTGAGCGGCAGCGACGCGGCAATCCAGGAGCCGTTGTGCGCCCATCGGCCCCTGGATTGCCTCGCCATAGCCCGTCCGGCAGCACGGGCGTCTTTCGACGACCTGTGGTTCCTCGCAATGCTGGGTTGACGGCCCCCGACGGCGTCTGTTGTGCCAAGCTGCGGGTGCATTTTCCTAGCGAGGAGACCGACCGTTATGCAAGCGATCACAATCGGGCTCGATATCGCCAAGAGCGTCTTTCAGGTTCACGGCGAGGACGCCGAAGGCAGGGTCGTCATCCAGAAGCGGCTCGGGCGAAAGGGGATGATGACGTTTTTCGCCAAGCTTCCGCCGTGCCTGGTGGCGCTCGAGGCCTGCGGCACGTCGCATTACTGGGGCGGGCGGCACGCTGCGGGCGATGGGCCATGAGGTTCGACTGATCCCGGCGGCGTATGTGAAGCCGTTCGTCAAGCGCAACAAGACCGACGCGCGCGACGCGGCGGCGATTTGCGTTGCGGCCAGGCGGCCGGATATGCGGGAGGTTGCGATCAAGAGCGAGGAGCAGCAGGCCTCGCGGGCTTTGGAGCGTTCGCGCGAGTTGCTGGTCAAGCAGCGCACCCAAGCGATGAACAGCTTGCGGGCGATGCTGGCCGAGTTCGGCGTCGTGGCGGCGCAGGGGGCTCGCGGCTTCGCCGAACTGAGGGAGCGCCTGGGGAGCGACGACTCGGGGCTTCCGCAGACGCTCATCGGCGCGTTGCGCCTCGTTCTCGCCCAGCTCGACAATCTGACGCCGGCGATCGCGGCGCTCGAGGACAGGATCAAGGCGATCGTCAAGGCCGATCCGGACATGCGGCGGCTCGCCCGCATTCAAAAGCGTCGGCTTTCTGACCGCCCATGCGGTGGTGGCGGCGATCGGGGAGGGGCGGCGGTTCAGAAGCGCGCGCGACTTCACCGCCTGGGGCGGCATGACCCCGCGCGAGACATCCTCCGCCGGCAAGCGGCGAATAAGGGGCGTGAGCCGGCAAGGGGAAAGCCGGTTGCGCAAACTGTTCGCCCTCGGGGCGGTCACGCTCCTGCGCAACGCCCGCTCGCGCGACGACCGGGCCACCCAATGGCAGCGCGGCATTCTCGCTCGGCGGCCGATGAAAGTGGCGGTGATGGCGCAGGCCGCCAAGACCGCCGGGCAAGACCGCCAGGATCGTCTGGGCGGTGCTGACCTCGGGCCAGGCGTACGCGCCCGCGGCGGCCTGAGCGAAAGACGCATTCCCTCTTCCTTCGATCAGATCCGGTCGAAGGCAGGCTGAGCAAGGAGCCAAGGAAAGCGACGGCAAAATGGTCAGGACCTGGGTCGGGACACTCCGCTTCGTCATCGCGCTATCCAAGAGCGCCGCAATGCTTACGAGCCCGATCCGCAGCACCCATCGTGGCCGGCGATCATCGCACCGCGCTCGAAAGGCCGAATACATGACCGCTCCAGACCAGTCGCCCAAGCCGCCAAAAGCCCCTCGCAAAACGGGGGCCGTCCATACATGACGATCACGGTTAGAACCAAATGCATCGGACTTTAAGTGATCGAATAGCCGCCATCGATGACCAGCACCGCGCCGGTGACGAAGCTCGCCAGGGGCGACGAAAGGAAGAGCGCTCCGCCCACGACCTCCGCTGGATTCCCCCATCTCTTCGGCCAGCGATTTGAGCGTTTCGCTCCGGGTCGTCGCGCAGCGCCTGCGTAAGCTGTGTCGCGATCCAGCCGGGCGCGATGGCGTTGACGCGGATTCCCTCTCCCGCATAGGCGATCGCAAGAGATTTGGTGAGTTGGACGACGCCCCCTTTTGAGGCTGAATAGGCCGGCACAAGGCCGCCCGCCGAAGAAGGACAGCATCGAGGCGGTGTTGACGATCGTGCCGCCTCCTTCGGCGAGTTTCGGGCGCGCGGCTACGCAGACGCGCATCGACCCGTTGAGATTGATGTCAACGACATCGGCGAAAACGTCAGGCTCGAGTTCGTGACCGCGCCGGATCACGCCGGCGCAATTCACGACATGATGGAGTCGTGGCAGAGCGTCGATGAGCGTGCTGTCGGCTTTGCCGTCACGCACGTCGAGCGTCGCGAAACGCGCCCCTTCAAGGGCCGGGTTTTGGCTCGCAGCGTGGATCTCGGCGTCCGTGGCGCCTGTCGCAAGGACATCGGCGCCCAACGCGAGAAAGCCTTCCGCGATCGCCGCGCCGATGCCTGAGGTTCCGCTGGTGATGAGCGCCTGGCGCCCCTGAGAAAGACCCGGTTTCAGGGCATCGGCTGCTCTCAGAGATCCTTCAGCGAATGAACTGGTCGACATAATCCGCGCCCAGACCGACGTTGACGTAGTGCTCACGACACAGATCGATCTTCGTGAAAACGTCCTCGAATCCGAGCGCCTCTCCGTAAGCGTCGCAATAGTACATGATGCCGTTGACCTGAAAATAGGTGATCATCTCCTCGACGTCGTCGGGGACGACGAGCGTGTGAGTTTCGCGTGGCGGCTCGAAGACATAAGCGCCTTCCTCGGCGACCCAGTCATGTTCCAGGTAGCGCCAGCGTCCCTTGAGCGCGAGGCCGTGCACGGCCTGCGGATGGCGGTGGCGGCTCAGCACGCCGGACTTGCGCACTTTGAGGAGGTTCATCCAATAGCCCTGCGACCGGTTGAGGCAGGTCGGGCGGAACCACACGTTCTCGCCTTGAGGCACCCAGACACGCTCGTCGATAGGGATCGCATGCCGGACAACCAGATCCGGCAGCGTCTCCTTTGGCATCGGATACTGGTAGGGCATGCGCGGATTGAGATCGATCTTCATCGGGGGCATTTGCGGGTCCTGAATGGGGGGCACGAAGGCCGGGCGGCGGCATGCGCAGCCACCGCCCATCAGGCCGACGCGATTACCTGTCCGGGCGTGACCAAAGATTCGGGATCGTGTTCACGTTCTCCTGCGTCACGAGCCGGCCTTTGACAAGACAGTTCCCGTCCGCGCAGTCCGGCTTCTCGCCCTTGGCGATAAGCACGGCCTGCCGAATGGCCTCCTTGGCGTGGGCGTAGGCGTCATAGGAAGTGCCGACATCGACATATCCGTCCTGCATGGCCTTCACGGCCTCCGGAAAATGGCGTTGGTCAGTTGGAGAGCGACGCCCCACAACGCGGCGCCGCAGCCGCCGGCGCCTATGCCGCCCACATGCGGCCGCCTGTCAATCCTTCCCATACAGCGCGTGAAGGCTTCACCGATTTTACAATAGCGCCCGTCTTTGTCACCTTGTGCGCTCGACGATTATGGAGACGCTGGTGATCCTCTTGAATTGTGACATGGGCGAAAGCTTCGGTATCTGGCGCCTCGGCGACGACCAGCGCATCATGCCCTCGATCCACATCGCCAATGTCGCCTGCGGCTTCCACGCCTCCGACTTCAATCACATGCGCGCGACGGTGCAACTCGCCAAGAAGCACGACGTCAGAGTTGGAGCGCATCCATCGCTGCCGGACCGTCAGGGTTTCGGGCGGCGGGAGATGAAGATCGGACGCGACGAGCTCGCCAATTGTCTTATCTACCAGATTGGCGCGCTCAAGGGCTTTCTCGAAGCCGAGGGCATGAGCCTCAACCACCTAAAACCGCACGGCTCGCTCTATGGCATGGCCGCCCGCGACCCCGAGGTCGCCAACGCCATTTGCGATGCGGCCGACGTGTTCAAGACGCCAATCCTTGGGATGATCAATACGGAGCATGAGCGTGTCTACAAGGCGCGCGGTCATCGCTTTATCGCCGAGTTCTATGTCGATCTCGACTATTCCGACGAAGGGCGCCTCATCATCACGCGCGAGCACGAGGCGGTCCAGCCCTCCGTCGCGGCCGACCGTGCGGTGCGAGCGCTCAAGGAGGGACTTGTACGTTCGGTCGGCGGCAAGGACATCCCTGTCCGGGCGGAGACGATCTGCGTTCACTCCGATACGCCAGGCGCTGACGTCGTCGCGAAGGCGGTCCACGACCGGCTGGTCGACGGGGGTTTCATCCTTGCACGCCCTGTCTCGCGCTGACCGCACTCAACAAGGATTTTCATTCATGGCGGTCAAGACCATCGAAGCGCCGATACCGGGCACGTTCTATCGCCGCCCCTCGCCAGATCAGCCGCCGTTCAAAGGGGAAGGCGACGCGGTCGCGGTCGGCGACACGATCGGGCTCATCGAGGTGATGAAGACCTTCACCCCGGTCACCGCCGAGGAAAGCGGCAAGATCATCGCTTTCCACCTTGAGAACGAGGATCCCGTGATGGCCGGCCAGCCCATCTACGACCTCGAGGTCTGACGTTCCGTGGCGATTAAAAAGCTCTTTGTCGCCAATCGGGGCGAGATCGCAGTGCGGATCATCCGCGCGGCTAAGGCGCTTGGCGTCAGGACGGTTCAGGCCGCGAGCGCCGCGGACAAGGATATGTTGGCCGCCCGGCTGGCGGATGAAACGGTCGAGATCGGGCCGGCGCACGCGACAAAATCCTACTTGAACAAAGATGCGATCGTCGCGGCTGCGGTCGCGAGCGGCGCCGACGCGGTCCACCCCGGCTACGGCTTCCTCGCGGAGAACGCTGAATTCGCCGAGAAGGTCGAGGCGGCCGGGCTGATTTTCGTCGGCCCAACGCCGGAAACGATCCGAGCGATGGGGGACAAGGCAATGGCGCGCGAGATCGCAGCGCGCGCCGGCGTCCGGACCGTGCCGGGGTCGGACGGGCGGATTGAGGGCGTCGAGTCAGCGCTCGGCGCGGCGGCGCGCATAGGCTATCCGCTCATGATCAAGGCGGCGGCGGGCGGCGGCGGCCGAGGCATCCGCGTGGCTGAAACACCAGGGGAGCTCGAAAGGCAAATTCCTGAGGCGATCGCGGAAGCGAGCGCCGCATTCGGCGACGGCGGTCTTTACCTTGAGCGCTTCGTGGCGCGGGCGCGACATATCGAGGTGCAAGTGCTCGGTGACGGCAGGGACGCGATTCATCTCTATGAGCGCGAATGCTCCGTCCAGCGGCGTCGACAGAAGGTGTGGGAGGAAGCGCCCGCCGCATGCCTCACACCGGATTTACGCGAGGCGCTCTGCGCTTCCGCCGTGCAACTTGCGAGGAGCGTCAGGTATCGGGGCGCCGGCACGCTCGAATATCTCTACGACGAGGTTCCGCGCGAGTTCTTCTTCATCGAGATGAACACCCGCATACAGGTCGAGCACCCGATCACCGAAATGATCACCGGCGTCGATCTGGTCCAGGCGATGCTGCGCATCGCGGGCGGCGAGCCCTTGCCCTTCAGCCAATCCGACATCGTCATTCGTGGTCATGCGGTTGAAGTGCGCATCAACGCCGAGGATCCGGCGAGAAATTTCATGCCGGCGCCGGGCCGGGTGGCTAAATTCGCAATGCCCGAAGGCACAGGCGTGCGCTTCGACACGATGCTCTACGAGGGCTATGTCATCCCGCCGTTCTACGACAGCCTGCTCGGCAAGCTGATCGTGGGCGGCGAGACGCGGCCGGCGGCCCTCGCCCGGCTTCGCTCCGCGCTGGGAGACCTGACAATCGAGGGCGTTCCGACGACTCGGGACCTGCATCTTGCTTTGCTGGAGGACGAGAGCGTGAAGAGCGGCGCTGTGCATACGCGCTGGCTCGAAGGCTGGCTTGCCTCGGGAGCATTGACCAAAGGCAAAGCCGCCTGAGGGCGCGGAGGAGGGCATGGCGATGGAGACCCGCTATTCGTTCGGAGGCGACGAACATGTCTTCGTTGAGATCGACGAGGAGATGTCGCTCGACGCTTTCTTCAAGTCGCTCTCGATGACCAACGCGGTGCGCGACAGCCGCATCAAGGGCGTCACGGAAATCTGCCCCGCCAACGCCTCGCTTCAGATCCGCTTCGATCCCGATGTGATCAGTCCGGACGACATGCTGGCCGAACTCAAGCGGCTCGAATCGGCGGCCGACAAGGCAGACCCGACGCTAAAGACGCGGATCATCGAGATCCCCGTCTACTACAATGATCCCTGGACGCATGAGACGCTGATGCGCTTCCGCGAACGTCATCAGGAGCCGACCGCGACCGACCTCGAATATACGGCCAAGATCAACAATTACGGAAGCGTTGACGACCTCGTGAACGCACATGCGGGCGCGCCTTGGTTCGTCTCGATGGTTGGCTTCGTCGCCGGGCTGCCCTTCCTGTACCAGATGGTGCAGCGGTCGAAGCAGATCGAAGCGCCCAAATATCTGCGGCCGCGTACGGACACGCCGAAACTGACGGTCGGCCATGGCGGCTGCTTCGGCTGCATCTACTCTGTGCGTGGCGCCGGAGGCTACCAGATGTTTGGCGTCACGCCCATGCCGATCTACGATCCGAAACAAGAGGTGTCTTATCTGCGCGACTTTATGATTTTCTTTAAGCCGGGCGACATCTTGAAGTTCAAGCCGGTCGGTCGCGACAGCTATGACGCGGCAATCGAAGAGGTGGAGAGAGGCAGGTTCGTGCCGCCTATACGGCCCGTGACCTTCTCGCTGGACGATTTCCACGCGAACCCGGCTTCGACCAACGCCGAGATCCTGGGGGCGCTGCATGGCGCTTGAGATCATAAAGCCTGGCCTCTCGACCACGGTGCAGGACCTCGGACGGCCAGGCTATTATCACCTCGGCATTCCGGAATCCGGGGGCATGGACCGGTATTCGCTGATCGCGGCCAACCTGCTGGTCGGGAATCCGGCGGGCGCCGCTGTGCTCGAGGCCGTCTTTCAGGGGCCCGAGATTCGGTTCTCGCGCGATTCCGTCATCGCGGTCTGCGGCGCCGAGATGCCGCCCAAGGTCGACGGCGCCGAGCAGTCGGGATGGACCTCGTTTCCAGTCAAAGCCGGGCAGACGCTCTCATTCGGCTATCTCAAGAGCGGTGCGCGCGCCTATATCGCGATCTCCGGCGGGCTGGATGTGCCGATCGTGCTGGGATCGCGCTCAACCTATCCGCTCGGCGCGCTTGGCGGCTTCGAGGGGCGCGCATTGAAGGCAGGCGACAAGCTCGCGCTTGGCGACCCGCCCGGAGAGGCGAAAGCCGGCCGGGTCGCGGTGCCGGATTTGAGGCGCTTGCCCGGCAAGACGGCCGAACTGCGCGCCTTGACGGGGCTCTACTGGCGCCGCATCACCGAGGAAGCCGGCGAGAATTTCTTCGAGGATACTTGGAAGGTGGCGCCCGAGGCGGATCGCATCGGATACCGTTTCCGCGGCGGCCGTCCGCTTGGTTTCGTACCGCGTACACAGCCGTTTGGCGCGGGCTCCGACCCCTCCAACATCGTGGATAGCTGCTATCCCTATGGCTCGATCCAGGTGCCGGGTGGGACGGAGCCGATCGTGCTGCACCGCGACGCAGTCTCGGGTGGAGGCTATTTCATGCTCGGAACCGTAATCTCGGCTGACATGGACCTGATCGGCCAGTTGCAGCCCCATCAGCCGGCGCGCTTCGTCAAGGTCAACATGGAAGCGGCCCTCAAGGCGCGGGCGGAGGAGAAGGCGCGACTCGTCCGGCTGAAGCGAAGCCTGTCCTGAGCGACGGGGCGACGCTTTGCCGATCTGGTCCCAAGCTCTCCCTCGCCCCGTGTCGAAGCCGCGAGCCAGTGCGCTGCCGCCGCGTTTTTGACGATGGCGTCGAGGAAACCAAAGCTCGCCGCGCAGGCACCCGGAATCGTCCGGCGCAGGACGCTCAAGGTGCTCGGCACCTTTATATCGCTTCTCGAAGCGGTGCGCGTGCGCGCGTCTGCCGACCTCGGCTTCGACCTCGCGTTCGAGGCGCTGGACTTTCCAAGTTGCCAGCGCAAGGCGGCGCTCGATCCGGAAGCCTACCACATCTACGACCAAACCTTTCACAACCTCTCGATCGTCTGGTACTGGGGCGCACTCCAATCGCTCGACACCGAACGGCTCAAGCGCTGGGGTTCGGTAGGATCCCTGACCCGGCTCGGGGGCGTCGACAAATACGCCAGTCGCGGCGTCGGCGATGTGCCGATGAACAAACTGTACGTTCAGCCTGACCATTCGCTCGGCCCCGAGGCGACGCGCTATATCGCGATGCTGCCGACGGTCCACAATTTCAATTCGTTCGGCTACGATTTGCGCGTCTTCAACGGCGAGGCGCGGCCGCGCGAAAGCTGGGCGATGCTGTTCGACCCCCGCGCCAGAGGGCGTCTCGCCTTGGTTGACGAGCCCGCCATCGGCCTCCTCGACGCCGCCCTGGCCGCAGAGGCGATCGGCGCGCTGCATTTCGAAAATATCGGCAACATGACTCCGTCCGAGCTTGTCGCCCTGTTCCGTTTCCTGCGGGCCAAACGCGAGGAAGGCTTCTTCGTCCGCTGCTGGGCGACCAATGAGGAGGGGGCGGGGCTCCTGAGGCGGGGCGAAACGGCGATCCAGAGCATGTGGTCGCCGATCTACAACGACCTTGGACGAGCCCGGCTTCACGTACGCGAAGCCGCGCCTGAGGAAGGCTATCGCGCCTGGCACGGAGGCATCAGCATCGCGCGCCACGTCGCGGGGGCGGATCTCGACATGGCTTACGAATATCTCGACTGGTGGCTGTCGGGCTGGGCGGGCGCGACGATGGCCCGGCAGGGCTACTACATCTCGGCCCCCGAGGCGGTGCGGAGCTATCTCACACCCGTCGAGTGGGCCTATTGGTACGACGGGCAGGAGGCGATGAGCGACCTGGTCGGAGTCGACGGCAAGACCGTCGTCGTCGCCAAAGGCGCGAGGCGATCAGGCGGCAGCTATGTCGAGCGGGCGCGCCGCATCGCCGTCTGGAACACGGCCATGGACGAATACAATTACGCCTCCCGTCTTTGGTCGCGTTTTGTCGCGGACGTGAACCGGAGAGCGCGATGAACCCGCGCCGCGCCCAAGTCGAAACGTCGAAGCGTTACACGCTCGTGGCCACCGCCTTGCGCACAAACATCGCGGCCGGGCGTCTGTCCCCAGGCCTCGTCCTGCTCGAAGGACCCATCGCGGCGCTGATGAGGACGAGCCGCGCGCCCGTCCAGGCGGCTTTGCGCATCCTTGAGGACGAGGGCCTCGTTCGCCGCTTCGACGGTCGTGGCTATCTGGTGGGCGGACCGAACGCCAAAGACGAGCCAATCCGGCGCGATCTGGCGGAACTTGGCCTTCGGATTTCCAACGAGATCGATAGCGCCCTGCAAAACCGCGGCTTGTGGGAGCGGGTCTATGACGAAGTCGAGGCGGCCGTCGCTGCGTCGCTGATTTTCGGCGATTTCCGGATCATCGAATCGGAACTGGGAGAGTATTATGGCGTCAGTCGGACGGTCGTTCGCGACGTGCTCTCGCGCTTGCACGAACGGGGCCTGATCACGAAAACCACGAGCTCGCATTGGGTGGCCGGCGCTCTGACCGCCCAATCGGTCCGCGAACAATTCGAGCTGCGCGGATTGATGGAGCCCGAAGCCATCCGTCGCGCCGCCGACCGGACCGACTACGACAAGATCGCCGAGGAATTGCGTCAGGCGCGAGAGCGCGATCCTGCTACGCAGGACGCTGCAAACTGGGTCGACCTCGACCGCGCTCTGATGACTCATTGCCTTATGCGCGGCCCCAATGCGCATCTCATCGAGGTGATCGAGCAGAATCGCCTCCCCCTCGCCGCCGCTTCGCGCGCGCTGACCAAGCTCGGCTTACCGGAGGACGCCAACGCGGCTGGGGAATATCTTGTTCTCTTCGAACTGATCGCGGGCCGAGCGATCGAAGCGGCGGCGATCTATTGGCGCAGCCATCTCGCAGGTCTCGCGGAGAAGAATCTTGCGCGGCTGAAGATCGTCGCGGTGATTTCCGACCCCCCGGGAGGTCTTCCCTATTTGACCCCGAGAGAGGTTTAAAAATTGTCTTTTGTATACTGAACTCGCTTCGATCGGTGAATGTGAACAAGTTGCAATCATTCGGCGCCCACAAATCAGGCGAGCTGCCTAGCAGGATGAGAATCTATCGGCGACGCTCGAAATTGGTTGCATACATTAGACATCTTTGCTTTCATCGGCTTGACGTAACGGGAGGCGCGAGCAAGCGGGCACGCTGCAGTGCGCCCCTTGTTGACGCCTCAGGCCGTTCGAACCCTGCGAGAGGCCGTGGCCGAAGTTCCTATTTTGAGATTGGAAGGCCTGACCAAGCTCTTTGGCGAGCGCGCGGCGCTCGACAACATTTCGTTCTCTGTGAACTCCGGCGAGTATGTTTCCCTGCTCGGCCCGAGCGGCTCGGGCAAGACCGTGCTCTTGCGCGCGATCGCTGGTTTCGAGACGCTGCAGAGCGGACGCGTTCTCCTGAAGGGCGAGGACGTCACCTCCCGTCCGCCCTATCTCCGAGGCGTTGGCTTCGTGTTTCAGAATTTCGCGCTCTTTCCCCATCTCTCGGTGTTCGACAATGTCGCTTTCGGTTTGCGCAATGGCGCGCAGCCGACGCGCGAACGCGAGGCGCGCGCGCGTACGCTGGAAATGCTCGAGCTCGTTGGCCTCGCGGGCTTCGAGGACCGGGCCGTCAACCAGATCTCGGGCGGACAGAAACAGCGCGTCGCTCTCGCCCGGACGCTGGTGATCCGTCCAGAACTCGTGCTTCTCGACGAGCCGCTCGGAGCGCTTGACGCCAATCTGCGGCTTCGGATGCGCGGCGAGCTCCGGCGCATCCGCGAGCAGCTTGGCATTCCCTTCCTTCACGTGACGGGAAGCGAGACCGAGGCGCTCGCGATGGGAGACCGGCTGATCGTGCTCGATAGCGGCCGGATGAGCCAGTTCGGCCGCCCGAGCGAAATCTACGATCGCCCCGCCAACCCCAACGTCGCTCGCTTTCTTAATTGCTACAATGTCTTCGACGGCGCCATCGAAGGCGACTTCTTCCGCACGGCGTACGGGAGCTTTCCCCTCGGCGCACGCGTCGCAAGCGCAGAGCCGGCTTACGCGGTGCGCTATGACCGGCTGCGGCCTGACGGAGGAGAGGCCGGCCTTCCAGCGGCGTATATTGCGAGCGAGTATCTCGGCTCCTCGATCGTGCATTTCTTCGAAACGCCCGACGGAAAGGTTCTCGAGGTCGAGCATCACTTGAGCAACGGCCCCCCTGATTCCTATTCGCCCGGGCAAACCTATCGTCTGGCGTGGAACGCCGCGGACGGCATCGCTTTTGGCTGAGATCGCCCGCATGACGACGAGCGAACTTTCCGCCTCGGCCCTCGAAGCGGCTCCGAAAAATTCGTCGAAATCCCGAGGCGCTTATCTTTTGATCGGCCCAGCGGTCGTATGGATGACGCTGTTCCTGGTCGTTCCAATGGCCATGATCGTCTATGTGTCTTTCTGGACGCAGACGACGTTCAAGATCGAGAGCACGCTGACCCTGGCCAGCTGGCGGACTTTCTTCTCGTCCGACACCTATCTCGCCTCGCTTTGGACGACGATCCGCATTTGGCTGACTGTGCTCGCGGCGACGTTCTTTGTCGGCTACCCGACAGCGTTGTTCGTAGGCCTGTTCGTCAAGAACAAGACGCTGCAGACGACACTCCTCGTTCTCTGCGTCATTCCCTTCTGGACCTCCTTTTTGATCCGTGTGGTGGCGTGGCGGCCCATGCTCGGCAAAGAGGGCGCAATCAATATCATCCTGATGAAGGCGGGCATCATCCACCAGCCGATCGAGGCGCTGTTGTTCACCGATCTCTCGGTCGTGATCGGTATGACGCAGATCTATGTCGTGTTCATGGTCGGGCCGATCGCCTTCATGCTTGGCCGCATCGATCCCAATATTCTCGAAGCCGCCCGCGACCTCGGCGCCGGCTTCTGGCGCGTGCTGCGCAAGATCATCTTCCCACTGAGCCTGCCAGGCGTTGTCGTTGGCGCAATTTTTGTCAGCGTCATGGTGCTGGGCGAATTTGCGACGAGCGCCGCGCTGTCCGGGCGCAAGGTCAACCTGCTCGGCAATATCATTGTCACCGAGGTCGGCTCCCTTAAATGGGCGTTGGCCTCCGTGGTCGGCGTGATCCTGACGATCATCATGGCCATTGTCATCGCGGGCCTGCTCCTGATCGTCGACCTGAAGAAGGAGCTCTGAGCGATGGAGGCTCGGCTCCTCAAACCCATTCTTGCGGTCTACGTCGGCCTGTTTCTCCTGTTCCTTTATGGGCCCTTCATTGTTCTCGGAATCCTGTCCTTCCAGAAGGGGCCGGAAGGCGGCCCACAATTCCCGATCGAGGAATGGTCGCTATTCTGGTATCGGCACATCCTCGGCCTCGCGCCGCCCTCGCGCGTCGCGCCGCTGCCGATCGGCATTTCGCTCGTGCGCTCGTTGACCCTGGCGTTCATGACCATGGTCACGTCCACTGTCCTTGGCGTGATGGCGGCGCAGGCGTTCCGGCGCAATTTCCGGGGCCGCAGTCTCGTCTTCTATCTGATCGTGCTTGGCATGATCGTTCCCGGCGTGCTCGTCGGTCTCGGCTCGGCGCTCGTCGCCACGACCACCGGCATCGAGCGCCATTGGTACACCACCGCGTTCGCCACCCACGTCGTCTACACGCTGCCTTTTTGCTTCCTGGTTATGCTGGCCATCTTCAACCGCTTCGACAGCACCGTTGAGGAAGCCGCATGGTCGCTCGGCGTCTCGCCCGCGACCACTTTCCGCAAGATCACGTTCCCACTGATATTTCCCGGCGTGCTCTCGGCGATGTTGTTCGCCTTCACCCTTTCATACGATGAGTTCTCTCGGACCCTATTTTCCTCGGGCCGCGAACAGACGTTGCCGCTGGCGATCTATTCGACGTTCGCCGTCGAGATCCACCCCAACGTATTCGCCTTTGGGGTTTTAACCACCCTGTTTTCGTTCGCGCTTCTTGCTGCCTACGCGATTTTGATGTCGCTCAGTGTGCGTCGCGCCCGCCGCATGGCGATTCAGGAGGCGGTGTGATGAAAAGCGTCGCCGCCGCGGTCGCGTTTCTTTGCTCGGACGAAGCGAGCCTGTTCGTCGGCCAGACCATCGGTCCAGATTCAGGAGACGTAACGCTGTGAGCGACACCGTACTGATCACTGGAGCCGGCATCGGCATCGGGCGTGCAACGTGCAAGGCGTTCGCCAAGGCGGGTTATATTGTCGTTGCGACGGATGTCCTCGAAAAGAAGGGCGCCGCGGTCGCGAATGAGATCGTGCGCGAGGGCGGCAAAGCCGAGTTTCACAAGCTCGACGTCCGGTCGACCGAGGCCGCCGACGCCGTCGTTGCGGCGGCCGAAAAGACCTATGGCGGCATCGACGTGATTGTCGCCAATGCTGGCATCGCGCACCGTGTCCCACTCGCCAGCCTCGACGACGCGAAATGGGACTACACATTCGACGTCGATCTGAAGGGCATCTTTCGCGTCGTCCGCCCGGCGGTCGTGGGCATGCGGGCGCGCAAGAAGGGCGCGATCGTCTGCCTGTCCTCGATCATGGGCGTCGCCTATGGCTGGGACGAGCATGTCCATTATTCGTCGGCGAAAGCCGGTGTCGCCGGCCTCGTCCGCGGCCTTGCAGTCGAATTGGCGAAAGACGGCGTGCGCGTGAACGGCGTCGCGCCTGGATACATTCGCACCGCGCAGCTCCTCAGCGAGGAACACTCGCTCGGGCCGAAGGGCGCCGAGGCGGCGGGCGCGTTCATCCCAATGGGCAGGATCGGCGAGCCGGAAGAGATTGCCGATGTCATCATGTTTCTGGCGTCGGACGCCGCCCGTTACATGACGGGACAGGTGGTGGTGGTGGACGGCGGATTGCTCGTCGGACGGTACTGATCCGGGTGCGTCGCCGACAATGGTTAGGCAGGAGAGGGTCATGAAGAAATTCAACTTATCACGCCGTACGTTCATGCAGGGCGCCGCAGGCGGCGTGGCAATGTCGGCCATGGGGGCGCCGTTCGGCGCGCAACAGGCGTTCGCGGCCGGGCTGGCGGATCAGGAGCTGCGCACCGTCGGACTTTCCGTGACAGTACAGGAGCGTATCCTCGCCGACTTCAAGGCGAAGTCTGGCGTCAAAGCGGTGTCCGGCAAGGGCGCGATCTTCCCGGACACGCAGACGGAGTTGCTTTCCGGCTCAAACGCTTACGACTGCTGGGAGACGATCGGCGAGCGTCTGCCCGCTGTCATCGCGACCAACAAGATTGAACCGATCCCGACGTCGGCGGTCAAGAACTGGAACGACATCCGCGACACATTCACCACGCCCTCGCCCAAGTGGCCGACAAAGGCCCAGATCGCCGGGCAGATCTGGACCGACGACAAGCACACCGACCTGTGGATGGTGCCCACGGTCTACAACTACAACTCGGTCGGCTACCGTCCGGACTTGGTCTCGGCCGAGGAGGCGAACACCTGGACGGCGATCTTCGACGACAAGTTCAAGGGCAAGAGCGGCCTCAACGTCGATCCGCTGATCGCCTTCGGCGAGGCGGTGCTGGCGATGAACACGCTGAAACTTCTCGATGTGCCGAACCCCGGAAATCCGGACAAGAAAGCGATCGACGAAGCTTCGAAGTTCTTGGTGTCAAAGAAGAAGGGCGGCCAGTTCCGCGCGCTTTGGGGTGACTTCGGCGAGCTCGTCAATCTTCTTGCTTCCGGCGAAATGGTGATCGCCGACGCCTGGCAGCCCGCCGTGATGGCGGTGAAGGCGCAAGGCACTCCCTGCGCCTATGCGGTGCCCAAGGAAGGCTATCGCGCCTGGTCGATCGGCATCTCGGAAATCACCGGAACGCCGAACAAGGAGGCGGTGATCGCCTACGCCGATTATTGGCTGTCCGGCCCTCCGGGCGTGATCGTTTCGGAGCAGGGCTATTACTCGCCCACCACCAACATCCAGAAAGCCATGTCACCGGAAAAATACGCGTTCTGGTACGAGGGGAAGCCCTGGGTCGGCGCTGCGGAGCGCGGAATAAAGGCGGGCGATCTGCGCGACGGCGGCTCGCTCGCGACGCGCGCCGCTCACGTCGCCTACTGGCACCAGTGGCCTGACGAATACGACCACCTGATGCAGAAGTGGGACGAGTTCCTCAGCGCTTAAGGACTTCAGTCTCGGTCCAGCATTAAGAGTCAAACACCGCGTGGCCCACGATCTCGAACTCATCAGTGTTGGAAAGGTCTATGACGGCGGAACGCCAGCCGTCATAGACTTCAATCTGAGCGTGACCAAGGGGGAATTCGTCGCCTTTCTTGGTCCGTCCGGATGCGGCAAGACAACGACACTGCGCATGATCGCCGGATTCGAAACCATCACATCGGGCGACATCCTCATCCGCGGCAAGCAAGTTAGCGACGTCCCGCCCGAGCGCCGTCCGACCGCGATGATTTTCCAGAACTACGCGCTCTTTCCCCATATGAGCGCGCGCGACAACGTGCGCTTCGGCCTCGACGTCAAAAAGACGCCCAAGGCAGAGCGTGACGCGAAGGTCGAGCGCATTCTCGAGACACTCGGGTTGATCGACATCGGCGATGTGCGCCCGGACAGACTGTCCGGCGGGCAGAAGCAGCGCATCGCGCTCGCTCGCGCGCTTGTGGTCGAGCCGGACATTCTGCTGCTCGACGAGCCGCTCGGCGCGCTCGACGCTAATTTGCGCAAGAGGATTCAAAACGAGCTGAAGCTCCTGCAGAGGCGCCTTGGCGTCACCTTCGTCTTCGTGACCCACGCGCAATCCGAGGCGCTCGCCCTGTCCGATCGGATCGTAGTGATGAACGCGGGTAGGATCGAGCAGATCAGCGCGCCTTACGAGCTCTACACGAGACCGAAGACTCTGTTTGTCGCCAAATTCATCGGCCGCAACGCCTTGATTCCCGGCCGCGTGCTCGCTGACAACGATGGCGGGGTTACACTCGACACGGCCTATGGCCAGCTCGTCGGCGCCGCACTGGGCCAGCGTGCAGGAATCGGCAGCGAGGCGAGCCTTGCTGTCCCGGCTGAGGCGATCGACGTCCTCCCGCTCTCGACCCCGCGCGAGCAGCTGATCGCGGTCTACGGCGGCGCTGCCGTCAAAGCGCGCGTCAAGTCGGTCGAGCAAGTTGGCCATATCGTCCAGATCGCCGCCGCGATCGGCGCCGCCGAGCCAATACTGGTCGAGGGTCATGCTGACAAATATGCGATCCGGTACGCATCCGGCGCGGAGGTCCTGCTGGCCTGGCGGCGCGATGCCGCGACACTGATCGCGCACTGAACGCCTATGTCGGCCGCAACCCACTCCGCTACCGCCGCCCGTCTTGAAGCCGACCCGCGCTGGGGATGCCTCGATGCTTGCGGCGGACGACTTCGCCAAACGGTCTGCCCGCAAGAAGAGCGTTGAATACGCCGGCGCAAGGGCCGGCTGAACACTTGGCTGCCTTGTACGATCCCGCGGGTAACCCCCACCGGGAAGAGAGAATGGTTTTGCCTTTGGACGTGCTGACGCGCGCCGCTGGAACCTGGAGAGGGAGACGATGATCAGAGTTGGAGTGGATGTCGGGGGAACGTTCACAGACATCGTCCTTGAACAGATCGCACCTGGGACCGGCCAGAAGATCTTCGTGCACAAGGTCGCGTCCACGCCTTTGGATCAGTCCGTTGGCGTGGTCGAGGGAATCGTCGAGATCTGCAGAAGCGCGGGCGTCGCGCCTGGCGCCATCGACATGGTCCTGCATGGCACGACGGTCGCCACGAATATGGTGATCGAGCGCAAGGGCGCCGAGGTCGGGATGATCACGACCCGCGGCTTCCGCGACATCCTGCATATGGGACGCCACAAGCGGCCGCACAATTTCTCGCTGCAGTTCGACGTTCCGTGGCAGTCGAAGCCTCTTGTCAAGCGCCGCAACCGGCTCGTCGTGGACGAGCGGCTGCGGCCGCCAACCGGCGAGGTCGAAGCGCCGCTCGCGCTCGACCAGGTCGAGGAGGCCGCGGAGACCTTCAAGAAGCGAGGCCTCAAGGCGGTCGTGATCTGCTTCCTTTTCTCGTTCCTCAACAACGAGCATGAGGCGAAGGCGCGCGACATCGTCAAGCGCGTGATGCCGGAAGCCTTTGTCTCCTGCTCGCATGAGGTCGTGAACGTCATACGAGAATACGAGCGCTTCGCCTCGACCGCGATGAACGCCTATATCGGCCCGACGGTCGCCCTCTATCTCGAGCGCCTCGAGGGCCGGCTGTGCGAGCACGGCGTCAACGCAGCCGTGCGCATCATGCAGTCGAACGGGGGCATATCCACCATCGAAAACTCGTCCCGCCGTCCCATCGGTTTGCTGCTCTCCGGCCCCGCCGGCGGCGTGATCGGCGGCCGCTGGACAGGCGCCTCCTGCAACACCAATAATGTCATCACTGTGGACGTCGGCGGCACCTCGGCCGACATTTCCGTGATCCAGAACGGCGAGCTGCGCATCGAGAATCCGCGCGACACAGAGATCGCGCACCTGCCGGTGCTCGTGCCCATGATCGATGTCGATGCAATCGGCGCCGGCGGCGGCTCTATCGCCTATCTCGATCCGGGCGGCGCCTTCCGGGTCGGACCGCGATCGGCGGGCGCTTCGCCCGGCCCCGCCTGCTACGGCAAGGGCGGAATCGAACCCGCCGTCACTGACGCGCAGGTCGTGCTCGGTCGCCTCGATCCCGAGCATTTCCTCGGGGGTGAGCTCAAGATCGACCCTTCGCTTGCGCACAAGGCTGTCGAGGAGAATGTTGCAACGCCGCTCAAGCTTTCCGTGAAGGACGCCGCGCTCGGAATTCTGCGCGTCGTCAACAACAATATGGCGCTCGCGATCAACGCCAATTCCGTCGCCAAAGGCATCGACCCGCGCAACTTCACACTGATGGGCTTCGGCGGCGCGGGTCCGCTGCATGCGACTTCGCTCGCGGAGATCATCGGCGCGAAGGATACAATCTCGCCGCTCCATCCGGGCATCACCGCCGCGATGGGCCTGCTCATGACCGAGCTGCAATACGAATACACCCGCTCCGTCCTCGTCGTGGCGCAGAAGGCCGGCAAGGAGGAGTTCGCGCAGGTCAATCGCATCCTCGCCGACCTCACCGCCGAGGCCCGCGCTCAGCTCCTCGGCGACGGCGTCCCCGAGCAGACGCATCGCTTCACCGCAGTCGCGGAATGCCGGTACGTCGGCCAAGGTTTCGAGCTGCGCGCGCCGATGCCGGACGGGGCTCTCGGGCCGGACAATGTCAAGGCCGTGATCAGGAGCTTCTACGAGGTCCACAAGCAGGTCTATGGCCACGCCTTTGAGGATCAACTGGTCGAGATCATTACCCTGCGCGTCGTCGGCTCTTCCGCCACCGATACGCTGAAGCTGCCAGAACTGGCGAAGGGCGGCCGAGCCGATCCCGACGAGGCCAAGCTCTATGTCCGCGAGACCGTGTTCGACAACGGCAAGGCTCACGCGACCCCGCGCTTCGATCGCGCCAAGCTGCTCGCTGACGACACGGTCTCCGGCCCTGCTTTGATCGTCCAGCACAATTCAACAACCCTCGTGCCCCCCGGTTATGTCGCTTCCGTGCTGTCGCACGGCGACATGCGTGTCGCGCGCCTCTCCGCTTGAAAGGGAAACTCATGGCCGACGCTGCAATCGATCCGATCACCCTTCAGGTCATCGGCGGCGCCCTGCACTCGATCGCCGAGCAGATGGGCAACGTGCTCTATCGCATGTCCTATTCATCGATCATCCGCGAGAGCCAGGACCTTGGCGCAGGTCTGTTCGACCGCGACTACAACACTTTGTGCGAATCCGAACTCGACGCCGATGCATATCGGCTCGCTGCCCGGCTATCTGCGCGGCATCGAGAAGTCGATCCCACTCGACGCCTGGAAGCCGGGGGATTGCGCGATCCACAACCACCCGTATTACGGCGCGAGCCATTCGCCGGACATCGCCATCGTCATGCCGGTCTTCTACGAGGGCGAGCTCGTCGGCTTCTCGGCCAACACCGCGCATCACGTGGACATCGGCTCGGCGACGCCGGGCCTCATCATCGACGTGCCAGACGTGTTCGCTGAAGGCATGTTGTTCAACGGCGTCAAGCTCTACGAAGAGGGCAAGCGCAACGAATATTTCTGGCGCTACATCCGCGACAACACCCGCGTGCCCGGCCTTGTGATGGGAGACCTTGAGGCCCAGATCGCGTCGGCCGAGCTCGGTGTGCGGCGCTTCCAGGAGCTGCTCGGAACCTATGGCAAGGACATGGTGTTTCAAGCGACCCGCCAGCTCATGGACTATACCGAGGCGATGCTCCGCCGCGAGATCGCCAAGATCCCGGACGGCGATTACACGGCCGAAGGTTTTCTCGATGACGACGGCCGCAACCGCGGCAAGACGCTGCCGGTCAAGGTCACCGTGATAAAGCGCGGCGACGGCGTCGAGGTCGATCTCACGGGCTCGGCGCCGCAATCGCCGACCGCTTTCAACGTGCCCTTCGAAGGCTCAACCAAGGTCGCCTGCTATTTCGCCTTCCGCGCGCTGCTGCTCGACACCTATACGCACGACGAGCACATCCCGCAGAACGAGGGCTCGTTTCGGCCGGTGAAGGTGACCGCTCCGCTCGGCACGATCTACAACCCGATCGCCCCCGTCGCGGCGGAAGCGCGTTTCTGCCAGATCCAGCGTGTCGTCGATCTCATCATCAAGGCGCTCGCCCCCGTGCTGCCCGACCGCTGCACGGCCGGCAACGCGGCGACCCTCTCGTTCGCGGCCTTTTCCGGCGTCCGGCCAAACGGTGAATATTGGGTCTTCCTCGAAGTCAACGAAGCCGCGATGGGCGGCCGCCCAAAGTCGGACGGCCCCGACACGATCGAGGAATTGATGCGCAACACGCGCAACAACCCGCTCGAAGATCTGGGCATGCATCTGCCGCTGATCTGCGACCGATACGAACTGCGCGACGACGTGATGCCCGGCGCCGGCCGGTTCCGCGGCGGACAGGGCGTCGTAAAGGCGCAAAGGTTCCTGACGCCGGGCTTCGTCACCCACGAATCGGACCGGCATGAGGATGCGCCCTGGGGCGTGTTCGGCGGCAAGTCGGGATCGGGCGGCAAATACGAAATCCACAATTCCGCCCGTCCAGACGACGTGAAGCAATTTCCCGCCAAGTTCTCAGGGCTCAGCGTCGAGACCGGCGACGTCGCTACTTATTTCTCACCGTCGGGCGGCGGCTATGGCGACCCGCTCGAGCGTCCGCCTGAGCAGGTGCTCGAGGACGTGCTGGACGACTTCGTCACGCCCGGCCACGCGCTCGAGGCGTACGAAGTCGTGCTCAAGGCCGCTGACAACGGCTACCCGTTCGCGCTCGACGTCGCCGCGACCGACGAGCTCCGCGCTTCGATGCGCCGCTAATCCGCAAAGGAGACCTCCCATGAGCCGGATCATCGATCTTTCGCTGCTGATCGAAGACAACATGCCCGCCCACAAGCTCTTCCAGCGGCCGATCTACCTTGAACACCTGACGCACGAGAGCTCGAAAGCGCAGAATCTCGGCGTGCCCGGTGATCCGATGACGTTCCAGACGAACTTCATCGGCATGCTCGACCATGTCGGCACGCATGTCGACGCGTTCCGCCACGTGAACCCCAAGGGAAAGTCAGTGGACGAAATGCCGCTCGACCTGTTCATGGGCAAGGCCGCCTGCTTCGACCTCCAGCACATCCCCGACCTCGGCGACATCACCGCGGCCGACATGGAAAAGGCGGAGGTCAAGTCCGGCGTCAAGGTCGACGGCCATATCGTCCTTCTCTGCACCGGCTTCCACAAACGCAACTATCCCTCGCTCGACAGCGTCTGGAAGAATCCGCTCCTCACGGTCGAGGCGACCCATTGGCTCCACGACCGCGGCTCGCGCATGCACGGCGTCGAAGGCCCTTCAACCGACAAGCCGACCGACAACATCTTCGCCCAGCATCGCCTATGCCGCGAGCTCGGAATTTCGCACTGGGAATGGCTGGTCAATCTCGAGGAACTGCTCGGCAAGGGCGAGTTCCAGTTCTTCGGCGCGCCGCTGAAGTTCAAAGGCGGCTCGGGCTCGCCGGTCCGCGCCTTCGCCATCGTCAACGATTAAACCCGTGGGCGTCGGCTCGTCAGCTCTGACCGCGAGAGAGACGGCGAGGCTCATCGGCCGGAAAGAGCTGTCGCCGGTCGAGGTCGTTAGCCGGGCGCTCGACGAGGCGGAGGCGACGCAAGCGACGCTGAACGCCTTCACGGTCCTGCGCCACGACGCGGCGCTGAACGAGGCGCGCGCAGCCGAGGCCGCTCTGATGCGTGGCGATGCTCTCGGCGCGCTGCATGGACTTCCGTTCTCCGCGAAGGATCTGATCTCGGTCGAAGGGCTGCCCTATGCGTTCGGCTCACGCGCAATGGAAGGCAATGTCGGGAAAGTCGACGCGCCTTCGGTCGAGCGCGCCAAGGCCAAGGGCGCGATCCTCATCGGGAAGTCGACGACGAGCGAATTTGGCTGCAAGCCGGTCGGCGATTCGCCGCTGACCGGCGTGACCCGCAACCCGCTTGACCTCTCTTTGACGCCGGGCGGCTCGAGCGCCGGCTGTGCCGCTTCGGTCGCAGCAGGGATCACGCCGTTCGCGCTGGGGACCGACGGCGGAGGTTCGATCCGCATTCCCGCCGCCTTCACCGGAACCTTCGGCTTCAAGGCCAATTTCGGCCGCGTGCCGGTCTGGCCGGCCTCGGCGACGCCGACGCTTGCACACGTCTGCCCGCTTGCCCGCAACGTCCGCGACGCCGCTTTGCTCCTGCAGGTCATTGCGGGCTACGATCCCCGCGATCCAGCCGCTATCGCCGGGCCGGTCCCCGACTTCCTCGCAGCCTGCGAAGCGCCGGTGAAGGGCCTGCGGATCGCCTGGAGCCCGACATTGGGCTACGCGAAGGCGGATCCCGAGGTGGTGGAAATCTGCGCCCGCGCCGCGCGGCTCCTCGAGCGGGCCGGCTGTGTGGTCGAGGAGGTGGAGCGGGTCTTCGCCGCTGATCCTGAAGACCTGTGGACGGCGGAGTTCTACGCCGGCGTCGGGACGCGGCTCCGGCCGATCCTCGAATCCCAGCGCGACCTCCTCGATCCGGCCGTCGCGGAGATCCTCGACGCCGCACTGGCGCTGGACATGCGCGCCTATTACGATTCGGTGTTCCGGCGTTACGCGCTGCGCGACGAGATGCTTGCCTTCTTCGGCCGCTACGACGCGCTATTGAGCCCGACGCTGCCCATCTCCGCCCTCGAGGCGGGCCGAAATATTCCGGCCGGATTCGAGCACCGCAACCTTGTATCGTGGGTCTACTACACCTATCCGTTCAACCTGACAGGCCAGCCCGCCGCCTCGCTGCCCGTAGGCCTCTGCTCAAGGGGGACGCCCGTGGGGCTGCAGATCGTCACGCCGCGCAACGATGAAGAGGGCGCGCTGAAGATCGCGGCCTGGCTCGAAGGCGAGGTCGCGCCGGCTTGACGGTAAGTGCTCGGCGGTGCGTCCCTGGTGAGTGGGTCGCGCCGGGCGGGCGGACGCGCACTGAGCCTTTCACTGACCTGCAGACGCAGGGAAATCGTGCATAATTGGCGTCAGCATGGCGGGAGCGACGAGCGATTGTTTAATGCGTCCGCATTGCGTTTCCACGATGCGGTGATTGTGCCGCTCATTGACAGCAAATTGAGCAACGACCGCATGATCATTGGTCACACCAGCGCGCATATTCGGGACGCTCCTCCTGCAGGAGGCCCGTGAAGCGGCGACACAACACATGAGCGGGTGCGCAAGTGCGCTCGATGCCTGAAAGATGTTGCCTCTGAAGCTTTCAAGCTCGGGCGCGGCGCAGGCACGGCGCTTGCACCAGCAGCGCGGCAGTGTCGCGTCGGCGCCCGGCCCTATGCGGGCGGGCCTCTGGACTTGTGTGGGCAGGGAGCAAGCAATGAATTTTACGAAGCAGGCCGCCGGTCGCGGCGCGCGTTTCTTTGCCGCCTGCGCGGCCATCGTGCTGTGCGCGGCTACGCCCGTGCTGGCCGCGGACGCGCCGTCGATCTCGCCGGCCGCCAAGGCGGTCGTCGATTTCGACAAGGCGGGCGTCAAGCCGACGAAACAATACCGGATCGGATATCTGACCGAATGCGTCGACAACGCCTATTGCCTCGCGAGGCTGGCCGGATTGAAGGCGGCCGCGGAAAAGTACGGCTTCACCTTCAAGATCTTCGACGCAGCCTTCAATCCCGCTACGCAGGCGAAGGTGGTTCAGGACGCCGTCACCGAGGGCTTTGACGGCTATCTGTACGGACCGGCCGCTTCGGCGCCGGGCTGTGGCCTCTACAAGCGCCTGCTGAAGCCGACCGGGAAGCCAGTGGTCTCCCTCGACATCGCGATGTGCGGGGATCCCGACTATACGCCCGGGCTGGCCGCGACCTTCACGATGCAGGGTCCGGCGCACTTTTATGACTACATGGATCACGCTTTCGCCCTGTGCAAGGGCCAATGCAAAGTGGCGGCGGTCGGCGGTTTTGTCGGCTCCGACCTGTTCGGCTACTGGGAAGGCGCGATCAAGAAAGCCGAAGAAAAATATCCGAACGTGAAGGTTGTCGTGAACGAGCCGGGCAATTTCGACCCACGCATGGCGCTCAAGAAGATCCAGGACGCTCTGCTCGCGCATCCCGACATCACCATGGTGATCTCGCCGTGGGACGACGAAACCCGCGGCGTGGAGCAGGCGGTGATCGCGGCCGGGAAGACGCCGGGCAAGGACATCATGATCTTCTCCGGCGGCGCGACCAAGCTTGGCGTGGAAAAGGTCAAGGACGGCAAATGGCAGTTCACATATGCCTGGCTGCCTTACCAGGAAGCGTACTACGGCGCCGTCGCCCTGCTCATGGCGCTCGAGGGCAAGCCGATCAACGCCTACGTCGATGAGGCGTTGATGCCCGCGGTGGTCGAGAGCACGGGTACGCCGGTGATCACAAGGGATATCGCAGACAAGTACAAGCCGGTTTACTGACCCAGGGAGAAGGGGCGGCGGCGAAGGCTTCGCAGCCGCCCCCGGAGCGCCATCTGTGACGTCAGCCGACGCATCCGCGCCCGAACCCGCGCCCGTTGCGGTGCGGCTTCGCCATGTCAGCAAAAGCTTCCCGGGTGTGCTGGCGCTGCGCGACGTCAGCTTCGACCTGCTGGCCGGCGAAGTGCACGGCCTCGTCGGCGCCAACGGCGCCGGCAAGTCCACCATGATCCGCATGCTGTCGGGCGCGAGCACGCCGGACAGCGGCGAAATCGAAGTCGGCGGCGCGTCGCTGCTCAACGACGACCCGCGCCACCTGCGCGCCGCCGGCATCTCGGCCATCTACCAGGAACTGACCATCATTCCTGAGATGACCGCGCTTTCGAACGCGTTCCTCGGGGCCGCGCCGTCACGCTGGGGCTTCACCGATCTCGGGCGGATGCGAGCGCGCTACGCCGAATTGTCCTCTTGGATGGGCGTGGCCATCGATCCCGGCGTCAAGGCCGGCGCGCTGCCGATCGCGAGTCAGCAGATGCTGGAGATCATGCGCGCCGTTCTCGCCGACGGCCGCGTGCTGATCATGGATGAGCCGACCGCGCCGCTCGGCCCGTTCGAGCGCGAGCGGCTTTACGATCTGATCGGCCGCCTCCGGGCGCGCGGGGTCGCCATCATCTTCATCTCGCATGATCTCGACGAGGTGCTGCGGCTTTGCGACCGGATTTCGGTCATGCGCGAAGGCCGGCTCGTGACCACACGTCCGGCCTCCTCGTGGAGCAAGGACAGCCTTGTGCAGACAATGCTCGGCGATGCGAGCATCGAACGGGCGGCGCCGAGGGCGACGCAAAAGCGGGCGCCGATGATGAGCGTGCAACGGCTGGCGGTCCCGGACCGCGTCGTCGATATCAGCTTCGATCTCGCCGCAGGCGAAGTGCTTGGGATCGCGGGCCTTGTCGGCGCTGGACGATCCGAGGTGCTGCGCGCCATCGCCGGCGCGGAGCCCGGATCGAGCGGCTATCTGGAACTGGACGGCGCCGTCCTGCCCTGGCCGCGGGACGTGCGTAGCGCAATTGTGCGGGGCGTCGTCATGGCGCCGGAAGACCGCAAGCATCAGGGTCTCGTGCTCACCCGCTCCGCCCTCACGAACCTCGTGCTCGCGGACCTGGGCGCGGTCGCGCGCGGGCCGTTGATCGACGGCAAGCTTCGCCGGCGCGTTGGCGAGGATCTGGCGCGCGGGCTCGGCTTCAACCCGGCGCGGCTCGACGCCGAAGCGCTGACCCTGTCCGGCGGCAACCAGCAGAAGCTGGTGATCGGCAAGTGGCTGCACCGGAAACCGCGCGTCCTGCTCCTGGACGAACCGACGCGCGGCATCGACCTCGGCGCCAAGCAGGAGATCTTCCAGGCGATCCGCCGTCTCAGCAACCAGGGGATGAGCGTCATTCTCGTCTCGTCCGACCTTGAGGAGGTCGTGGAGCATTCCGATCGTGTGCTGGTCATGGCGCGCGGCAGGCAGATTGGGATGTTCGAAGCGGCGGAAGCGAGCGTCGAGCGCATTCTGAACCTGATCTTCGCGGTCGAGCGCCGGCCCTCTGATGGAGCAGTCTGAGATGAGCGCGGCCACCCCCACAGTCCAGGCGCCAACGCCCGCGTCCGGCCTGCGCACGCGTCTGCCGGGCCTGATCCGCATCTACGGGATCATTGCGACGCTCGTGCTGCTGCTGATCGTCGTTACGGCCGGAAATCCGGCCTTCCTGTCGATTTACAACATCTTCAACATGCTGTCCGAATGGGCGCCGGCCGGGATCATGGCGGTGGGCATGACCTTCGTCATCCTGACTGGCGGTTTCGACCTGTCGATCGCGTCGGGGTACTCGCTCTGCGCAGTCGTCGCCGCCTATGTCGGCCAGACCTATCCGGCTCTGCCCGCCTTCGCCGCGGCGATCGCCGCCGGCCTCGCGTTTGGCCTGGCGAACGGACTGCTCGTCGCGGTCGTGCGCATTAACCCATTCATCACCACGGTCGGCACCGGCTTCATCATCACCGGCATCTCGCTGGTGATGACGCAGAACGCCGCGTTTGCCGTGAACAACGACGCGTTCGGCGTTCTTGGCGCCGGGCTGTGGCACGGCGTGCCGTATTCCGGGATGCTGCTCATCCTGTTCCTGCTGGTGTTCGGCTTCATCCTCGCGCGTACGGTGTACGGCGAAGCGATCTACGCCGTCGGCGGCAACTACGAGGCGAGCCGGCTGTCGGGCATCCGCGTCCGAACGGTCGTGGCCAGCACCTACGTGCTGCTCGGCGGCTGTGTCGGACTAGCCGGAAGCATCGCTGCGTCGCAGTTGAGCTCAGCGCAGGCCAACCTCGATCCAGGCGTCATCTTCGACGTCTTGACCATCGTGGTCGTTGGCGGGACTTCGCTCTCCGGCGGCGTGGGCGCGATGTGGCGCACCGCTGTCGGCCTCGGCATTATCGCAACCATTTCCAACGGATTCGTTCTCTTGGATATTAGCCCCTATTACCAGTCCATCATCAAGGGGACGATCATCGTCTCCGCGCTCGCGCTTGATACCGGCCTCACCCGGCTGACGCGCGCCCGATAGTTTCCGAGGAGACCATCATGACCCATTCCACCTTCTCGCCAATGGAGGCGACCGTCGAGACAATCCACGCCGGCTACCGGGAAGGACTGGCCTGCGAAACGGTGGTGCAGGCCTATCTCGACCGCATCGCCGCCTATGATCAGAAGGGACCGGCGCTGAACGCCTTCGCGGCCATCAATCCGCAGGCTCTGGACGAGGCCCGTCGCCTCGACCGCAAGTTCGCCGAGACCGGCGCGCTCGTGGGGCCGCTGCACGGCATCCCGATCGCGGTCAAGGACCAGGCGGAGACGGCCGGAATTCCGACCTCCTTCGGCTCGATCGCGCTCAAGGGCTACGTGCCGACCGAAGACGCGACGATCGTGGCCAAGCTGAAATCGGCGGGGGCGATCATCATTGGCAAGACCACCCTGCCCGATTTCGCCACGTCCTGGTTCGGCTATTCTTCCGCCACCGGCGAAACCCGAAATCCTTATGATCTCGCGCGCGATCCGGGCGGGTCGAGCGCCGGCACCGGCGCAGCCATCGCCGCCAATCTGGCGGCGGTCGGCATCGGTGAAGATACCGGCGGTTCGATCCGCCTGCCGGCGAGCTTCAACAATCTCGTCGGCGTGCGTGTGACGCCCGGCCTCATCAGCCGCGCCGGCCTGTCGCCGCTCGTCGTCTTCCAGGACACCGCGGGGCCGATGGGGCGCACGGTGCTCGACACGGCGCATGTCCTGGACGCCGTGGTCGGCTTCGATCCTCGCGACCCTTACACCACCGCCTACACCATCGCCGGCCACAAGCAGAGCTACGCCGCGGGCCTCTCGCCCGATGGCCTCGCGGGCAAGCGGATCGGCGCAGTGCGCGAGGCGTTCGGCCCGGACGACAATCCGGACTGCGCGCAGGTCAATGCGGTGGTGCGCGGCGCGATCGAGGCGATGAAATCAGCGGGCGCGACGATCGTCGAGGTCAGCCTGCCCGACCTGATGCATCATATCGTGGAAACCTCGCTCTACATCACGCACTCGCGGCATGACATCAACGCGTTCCTGGCGGCGCGGCCGGCGCTGGCCTACTCATCGCTCGACGCCATCGTGCGCGACGGCAAATATGACCGCCGGCTCGACCTCGTGGACGCGATCATGACGGGACCGGCGCACCCGACCGATGATCCGGATTATTATCGCAAGCTCGCAGCGCGCGAGGCCTTCCAGCGCGCAGTCGTGTCCCTTGTCGCGGCGAACGAGCTCGATGCGCTGTGCTTCCCGAGTTCCCAGGTGCTGCCGCCGACCCGCACGGAACTGAATGCCGGAAAGTGGACCGTGCTCGGCTTTCCGACCAACACGCTGATCGCGGCCCAGACCTGGATGCCCTCCATCTGCCTGCCTGCCGGGTTCACTCCGGACGGCCTGCCGGTCGGGATGGAAATCGTCGTGCCGCCCTACCACGAACCGGACCTCTTCCGTCTTGGCTACGCGTTCGAGAGCGCCACGAGTTGTCGCCGCCCGCCAGCCTGTGCGCCGGCCCTCTAGCCGCAAGTCCCCGCACAGATGGCGCTCGAAGCAAAACCCGGACATCCGCTCACCGGCGAGAGCGGCTCACATGGCGTGCAGACCCGCGAACAATCGGAGACGACGTGACTCACCATAAACTCGCTGTTTCGCCCTCGACCGTGCACTGGGGCTATTTCAGCAAGGTGGTCAAACCGGCGCTGACGGTGAAGTCCGGCGATCGCGCGACCATCGAAACGCTGACCCACCATGCCAACGACGATTACGAGCGGATGATCAAGGATGATCCCGCGGCGGAAGCCATCTTCCATTGGACCAAGGACGATAAGACGATGCGGCGCCGCGGCGCGGGGCCGACGGAAGGCAAACTGAAATTCGGGCCGGGGGAGGGCCTCGGCGTGCATCTCCTCACCGGCCCGGTCGCGATCGAGGGGGCCGAGCCTGGCGACGTCCTGGAAGTTCGCGTTCTCGACGCCCGGCCACGACCCAGCTGCAGCGCCTGCTACGCCGGCCGCTGCTTTGGCTCGAACGCCGCCGCCTCGTGGGGTTTCCAGTATCACGACCTGATCGAGGAGCCACGGCCGCGCGAAGTCGTGACGATATTCGAGCTCGATACGTCGGGCGAGCCTTACGCGAAGGCAGTCTATAATTATGTCTGGAGCCCGCAGACCGATCCGGACGGCCTTGTCCATCCAACCATCGACTATCCCGGAGTTCGGGTTGACCACAGCCTGGTCAAACGCCGCGAGAACGTGCTTGCCAATGTGCGAGTGCCCGCGCGGCTCCATTTCGGTACGATGGGGCTTGCGCCCTCCGAGGTGGATTTCGTCAGCTCCGTTCCGCCATCGTACACTGGCGGCAACATCGATGACTGGCGCATCGGCAAGGGCGCAACGATGTATTATCCGGTCGCGGTCGCTGGCGCCTTCTTCTCTGTCGGCGATCCTCACGCCGCCCAGGGCGATAGCGAACTCGGCGGCACGGCCATCGAGACGTCGTTGACTGGCGACTTCGAATTTCATCTGCATAAGAAAGCCGACCTCGCGGGCACGACGCTTGAGGGGCTCGACCATCCGATGCTGGAGACGGAGCAGCAATGGTCGGTCTACGGATTCACCTATCCGAACTACCTCGCCAGTCTCGGCGCCGACGCGCAGACCACGATCGCACAGCATTCCAGCATCGATCGAGCGATGCGCGACGCCTTCCGCAAGCTTCGCCGCTTTCTCATGACAGTCCACAAGCTCAGTGAGGATGAGGCGATCGCGCTGATGTCGGTTGCCGCCGATTTCGGCGTGACCCAAGTGGTCGACGCCAATTGGGGCGTGCATGGCTCGCTCCGGAAGAACGTGTTCCAGTGCTCGTGAATCCAGAACTGGCGTTTCTTCCTCCACCCTCGCCCTTCACGGGTCGTCTGCTTTTCTTCCCTGAAATCTGGAGCGTTGACCATGGGTCTCGAAACATACACGACGACGAATTTCGCCTTGCAGAAGGGCGGATCCTTTCCGGAGGTAACGTTGGCCTACGGCACACTGGGAACGCTCTCATCCAAGCGGGACAACGTCGTCCTGCTGCCAACCTGGTTCAGCGGCGATCACGCGATGTGCGAGGCGGCTCTCACTGGACGTGACCGGGCCCTCGATCCAGACAAGTATTTTATCATCATCCCCAATCTGATTGGCGGCGGCGTCTCGACCTCGCCCAGCAACGCGATTGCCTCGCACAAGGCAGGTCGGTTCCCGCGGGTGACCCTTTATGACAATGTGCGCCTGCAACACATGCTGCTGGCGTCGCTAGAGATCGAACATCTCAAACTGGTGGCGGGATGGTCGATGGGAGGCTGCCAGGCCTTTCAGTGGGCGACCCAATATCCCACCATGATGGACGCGATTGTGCCCATGTGCTGCTCGGCGCGCACCGCCTCGTTCAATCAGGTGTTCCTCATCTCTCTCAGGCGCGCGATCGAGAGCGACCCGACCTTTGCCCATGGCTTCTACGAGGCGCCGCCCATAGCGGGACTTAAGACCTTCGCCGCGATCTATGCCGGATGGGGTTTCTCCGAGCCCTTCTATCGGACCGAGGGCTATCGGACGTTCGGCGCGAAAAGCGCCGAGCAGTTCGTCGAATATTTTTGGGAGCCCGCCTTTATCCATCACGACGCCAATAATCTGCTTGCGCTGGTCTGGACGTGGATGCACGGCGACGTTAGCGACACGCCCGACTATGGCGGCGATTTCGCCAAGGCGCTTGGCGGCGTCAAGGCGAAGACGATCATTCTGCCCGGCCAGATGGACAGCTACTTTCCCCCCGTCGACAGCCATCACGAGGCAAGCCTGATCCCCGGCGGGATTTGCCGCGAGGTGCCTTCGATTTGGGGCCACATGTGCGTCTGGAACCCGGACGACCGCACTCACTTCGATGCGGCGCTGCGCGAAGCGCTGTCGGTTGGCTGACCCTTGCGGCGGGATTGAACCGATGGCTGTGACCGGCAAGCTCGATGGCCGCATGGCTCTCGTCACCGGCGGCAGCCGGGGCATCGGCGCGGCCATCGGCAGGGCTTTTGCCGCCGAGGGCGCCGACGTCGCCTTCTGCCACAACGATGATGACGTCGGAGCGGCCGAGGTCGAGGCCGGCCTGCGAGCCCGCGGCCGGCGCGCCTTCTCCTGGCGATGCGACCTCAACGATATGGCGGCCGCGCGCACGTTGTTCGCCGACGCCGAGGCGGCGCTGGGCCGCATCGACATTCTGGTCAACAACGCCGGAGTGAGCCAGGAAGCGGCCGTCGAGGTCATCACGCTCGACGCTGTCGACTGGATGCTGAACGTGCATTTCAAAGCCACGTTCGTATTGTCCCAGCTCGCCTACATGAGGATGAAGGCGCGCGGCGACGGGCGCATCATCAACATCAGCTCGAACCTCGCATATAAGGGCGCCCCGGGTCTCGCCCATTACAGCGCCGCGAAGGCCGCGGTGCTCGGATTCACCCGGTCGCTGGCGCAGGAGGCTGCGCCGCATGGGGTTCTGGTCAACGCCATTGCGCCGGGCCCAATCGACACACGCCTCAACGACACCCTCACTCCGGAGTGGAAGGCCTGGAAGGTTGGCAGTCTGCCGGTCAGGCGATTCGGGCGGCCTGAAGAAGTCGCCCCTTCGGCGGTGCTGCTCGCTTCGGCCGATGGCAGCTTCTACGTCGGACAGACTCTCCATCCGAACGGCGGCGACGTCATGCCCTGACCCCAACTCACGGGAATGGCTTGTGACCCGGCAGTAGGGAGCGGGCCAGCATCGCGTGCACGCCCTTATTGCCGTCAACGGTTTGCGTGACCCTAAGGTCGCAGGCGAGGCTGCACAGCATGTAGGCGTCTGCGGGCGAGAGGCCCGAGAGTTCGCCGATCCATTTGATCATCTCGCGCAGCGCCCCTTTCGCGGCGTCGTCGAGGTCGGGGTCCATGCCCATGGCGATGAAATGGCTCGGCGTTGTAATGCGCGGAAAGGCTAAGTTGCTCCCTTTGTGCAATATGAGTCGAAACGTGCCGGTGAGCGCTGTCTCGATTGCGGTGAGATTGACCTCGCCATCACCCTGCACTGCGTGTCCATCGCCAACCGAGAAGAGCGCGCCGGCAGTCCACACCGGCAGGAAGAGGCTCGTCCCCTCGACCAGTTCCTTATTGTCGATGTTGCCGGCGTGCTCGCGCGGCTCGATGGTGCTGATCGGGCCATAGGCCGGCGGCGGCGCGACGCCCATGACGCCGAAGAAGGGGGCCAGCGGAACCTTCGTTCCCCAAGGCATAGCCGACGTCATCGTGGCGCGATCGAGCGGCAGATGGACGAGCCGGTCGAATGGGAAGTCCTCGGGCAGCGTGCCGAAGAGCGGCTTCATCAGGTTCCATCCCCAATCCTGCCGGAGCTCGATCTTCTCGATCTGCACTTCAAGCATGTCGCCTGGGGCCGCGCCCTCGACCGCCACCGGCCCGGTGAGGATGTGCAGCCCGAGCTTCGGCGTTAAGGCCCTAAGGACGGCGGGATGCTCGGGAAGGATTTTGTAGGGGCAGCTCTCGAGAATCTCGGGGCCGCCGGAGATGGTGTCGACCGTGACCGAATCTCCGGACCGAACGGTTAGGATCGGCGGTAACTGAGCGTCAAAGAACCCCCAATGGATCGTCTCCGGGGAGGCAGGCAAATGATGGTGGGCGTCGGACATTATCAGGACCTTTCTGCTGGAACAGAGAAACGATAGCGGGGCATCCTGTGGCGCCTCGGACATCAATCAGACGGGCGTCAGGCGACGGCGTCAGTCTCCCGCTCCACCATGCGTAGGAAACGCTGGGTGCGCTCCTGTTTGGGACTTCGGAGAACCTCTGCCGGCGTTCCCTGCTCAACGACCAGGCCTTCGTCCATGAAGACAACTTTGTCCGCGACCTCCTGCGCGAAGCGGACTTCGTGCGTGACGACCAGCATGGTCATCCCGGCCTCGGCCAGACGACGCATCACCGCCAGCACGTCGCCAACGAGTTCGGGGTCGAGCGCGGATGTGGGCTCATCGAACAACATGAGGCGGGGCGAAATGGCGAGCGCGCGAGCGATCGCGACGCGTTGCTGCTGGCCGCCAGACAACCGATGGGGAAGCTTGTCGACATGCTGGCTCAGTCCGACCGTGGTGAGCAGGTTGAGCGCGAGCGTACGGACTTTCTCGCGTGGTTCGCCATAGACGCGCAGCGGCGCCTCCATGACGTTTTCAAGCGCCGTCAGATGGTCAAACAGGTTGAAGTGCTGGAACACCATACCGATGCGCGCGTCCGCCCGCGCTTTTGCCAGGTCGCGGATCGGGCGCAGCAACTTGTTGCGCAGACGATAACCGACGTATTTGCCCTCTACCTCGATCTCACCCCAATCGACGGCTTCGAGGTGGTTGACGAGTCGCAGCAGCGTGCTCTTGCCAGAGCCGCTCGGACCCATGATCACGACCACCTCGCCCTTTCGCACCTCGAGGTCGATGCCACGCAACACCTCGCGCGAGCCATACGCCTTATGCACGTTGCGAAACGTGACGAAAGGCTCGGTCGTGATCTCCTCCGCCGGACCCGCGGTGACTCTGCGAATCCAATCCAGCGAGGCGGCCTCGATCGGCGTTGCGATCTGGATCGCGGGCGCAGGATTGAGCGCGGATGTGGGGGTCTTTTGATCGCGCGCCGGCGGTTTAAAGAGAGAGAATCCAAACAAAGCGCCGAAGCCCGACCCGCGTCCAGCGCTGCGGTCGATTTCGAGATTGAAGCGTCGCTCGAGTAGCGCCTGCCCGATCGCGACAGCGCTTGTCATGGCGAGATAGATAATGCCGGCGGCCGCGAACACGGTGAAGAACTTGAAGTTCTGTCCGACGATCTGTTGGCTGCGGAAAGTGAGCTCGTTGACGAAGATCACCGAAGCGATTGACGTCCCCTTGATCATGCTGATCACGTCGTTGGCCATGCCGGGCAAAATCGCCTTCATGGCCTGGGGCAGGATGATCCGGCGCAGCGTCAGGTACGGGCTCATGCCAAAGGCGTTGGCGGCGATCGCCTGGTTGCGGTTAACCGACAGGATGCCGCCGCGGATGATCTCGGCGCTGAACGCCGCCTCGTTCAAGGCGAAGCCGAGCACTGCGGTCGTGAAGGTGTCGAGGGTGATTCCAAGCGGCGGCAGCGCGTCATAGATGAAGACGAGCTGCAGGAGCTGTGGCGTGCCGCGCACGAACCAGATGTAGAGCCAGGCGATCCCTCGCACAGGCCCCCAGCGGGACAAGCGCATAAGCGCGAGGCCAAGCCCCATGATCGTCCCGCCCGCCATGGCGAGGGCGGCGATTTCGACGGCGAGCCACGCCCCCTGCAGCAGAAAAGGGCTGGCGACATACCCCAGCATCTCGCCAATCGGCGAAAGCGCGATTTGCGCGGCGGCGCGCCCGGCGGACTTGGTCGGCGCTACGATAGG
This sequence comes from uncultured Alphaproteobacteria bacterium, assembly GCA_963707355.1. Classification (GTDB taxonomy): domain Bacteria; phylum Pseudomonadota; class Alphaproteobacteria; order Rhizobiales; family Beijerinckiaceae; genus Roseiarcus. Next base: position 87,181 of record CAVPPX010000055.1, read on the forward strand.
CGCCGGCGCGGGAGCGGCGCCTCCAGTGCTCCCCATCTTGTTGAGGTCCGGGGCTACGACGGGCGCGTTGTCACAACCAATGACGCAGTCAGAAGATCCGGTTCCTCCGCTCACAGCGGACTGGCCGAAGGCCGGCGCCAGTTGCGCCAACAGGAAGAGCGCGAACAACAGCCGAACTGTCCGCATCAATCTCCGCTTCCCTCGGCGCCGTCGTGGGTCGAAGCTGGCGCCCGGTTAGTCCGCGACGGCGATACGCCGCGCGTCGAACTCTTCACTTGGTCAAGATCTCTGACGGCTGGGAGATCGCATAGTCGACGCCGTATTTCTCAAACATCTTTTTCTCGGTTCCGTCGGCGCGCAAAATTGTGAGGGCGTCGAGGAGGGCTTGACCAAGGTCCTTGTTGCCCTTCGTGTATCCAACCGCGATCTTGAAGTTGGTGATGATCATGAAGCCGCGGTCGAATTGATCGGGATTGTTCTTGACCAGAGTATTCACCATTCCCAGGTCTGACATCAGCACATCGGCCCGGTCGTTGGAGATAAGGCGGGTGCCCCCGGGAACGTCGGGATACGTAACGATCGAGACCTCGCCCTTGCTGGCGGCTACGCATTTCTTGCTGAGGTCGCGGAAGGCCGCCTCTTCGACAGTTCCGAGACCGGCGGTCGCCCGCTTGCCGCAGACATCGTCGAGAGACTTGATGCTCTTGGGGTTGCCTTTGGCGACCAGGCCCCCCGTAGCCGCGATCATGTAGGTTACAAAATCGACCGACTTGGCGCGCTCCGGCGTGTAGTAAAGGGTGTCCCACATCACGTCCAACTGGCCGGCGATGACCGCCGGCAGAAGGCCCGACCAGGCGCCCGTCTTGAACTCGATCGGCACGCCGATGCAAGCGAACGCCGCTCTGGCCATGTCCGCATCGAGACCAATCAGATTTTCGAAATTCTTGGGATCGCGATAGCTGTAGGGCGGGCTTTCCCCGTCCTGTCCAACGCGGATCGTCTTGCCGACCAGGCCTGGATATTTTGTGGCAAGTTTGTCCGGTTCGCATTTGCCTGCGTCCGCCTGCGCCGGCACCATGTGAAAGACGAGCGCAGTCATGACCGTGGCGACCGAAAGGAAGAATTTCATTCGCGTCATCGGGCGTTTTTTCTCCGATTTTACGGGGCCGGGTCCGCAACCGCTCTCACTGGATAAAGGGACTGTCAGTGCAGCCAAAAGACCCCGTGAACCTAAGCAAAGAGCTTGCCAGGGCAGCCTGGTCGCCCTCGGACTAACGATAAGGCGGCCGCGTAGGCGGCAATGCCCTCCGCGAGGGGGACGCAGGGCGAAAAACCAAATGCGGCCCGCGCGCGAGCCGTATCGAGCGGCCCCATCTCGCCATCCAGACAGCACGGCGGAGCGTCCGTCGGCGCGATCCGCAATCCGGGAAGGACAGGCGCCGCCTGCGCCGCGATCTCCTGCTCGCTAAGCCAAGTTCCGCCGTTGACATTGAAGGCGAAGTCGTCGAGGCGCGGCGCGCTTAGGGCGCCCAATATCGCGGCGACGACGTCATCAACATGCACGAACTGGCGGCGGCAGGCGCCTTCGGGAGCGAGGGGCAGCGGATCGCCACGCCGCGCGTGCTCGATCATGTCCCTTATGAAGCAGGGGGTGATGCGCCCCGGACCGTAGACCGAGGAAGGCCGCAGCGCGATCGCTTGCAGGCCGTGGTCATGCCGATAGGCGCGAAGCACAGTCTCGGCAGCGATCTTGCTCGCGCCGTAGATGTCCATCGCGTTGAGCGGCGCATCCTCGCGCACCGGGTCGAGGGTCGACTGAGCGCCGTACACGCCAGCCGAGGAGAGCGCGACAAGGCGGTCGACGCCCGCGCGCAGCGCCGCCTCGGCGACGTTCAGTGTACCTGCGACATTGACCGACACGACCCGGTATGGATCGCCTGCCGCGACCATCGGGCCGGAGATCGCGCCGGAATGGACGACGGCGCCGACCCGGGCTTCGCGCATCAGCGTGACCAGCGCGGGACCATCCATGAGGTCGACCGTCGCCCAGCGCACGTCTCGGCGGCGCCTCAAGGACCTGCCGGTCGGTTGCGATGACCGCCGCGCCCTCCGACGCAAGGCGGCGCACCAGCCGCCCGCCGATCAAGCCGGCAGCGCCGGTGACGAGAATGACGCCACCCGTCACGCGCCTGCCGAAGCCGGATGATGGGCGACCCAGTGACGAGCGACGTCGGCGCCGGTCGCAAACCACACTCGGTCGTGGCGGCGCACGTGTTCGAGAAAACGAATGAGCCCCACTGCACGGCCGGGTCGGCCGACGAGACGGTCGTGCAAGCCGATGCTCATCAGCTTCGGGCTCTCGGCTCCCTCGGCGTAGAGAAGGTCGAAGCAGTCGATCATGTAGCGGGCGAAATCTTCGGCCGTGCCCCAGCCGTTGTGATCGTAGCGATTGTCGTTGGTCTCGTAGGAATACGGGATGATAAGATGCCGCCGCCCGTCCACCGTCACCCAATAGGGCAATTCGTCGTTCAGGCTGTCGCGGTCGTAGAGAAGGCCGCCATGCTCAACGAGTAAGCGCCTGGTGTTCTCGCCCGGCCTGCCGGTCATCCATCCGACCGGCGCCGCGCCGGTCAGCGCCTTGATGCCCTCCATCGCCAGGCCGATATGCTCGCGCTCGGTCGCTTCATCGACGGTCTGGTAGTCGATCCAGCGCCAACCGTGACTGACGATCTCGTGACCTTGCGCCACGAAGGCTTCGAGCGCGTCCGGATTCTGTTGCAGCGCGCGCACCACGCCGAGCACGCTCACTTTCACGTCAAATTCCTTGAGGATGCGCAGGACACGCCAATTTCCAGCGCGCGGTCCATATTCGAATACGCTCTCAACAATTTGGCTTCGCTTTCCCGGATAGGCGGGAAAACCCGTGTCGGTCAGCATGTTCTCAGACGTTCCGTCGCCCTCCAGCATCGAGCGCTCGCCACCCGCCTCGAAATTGAGGTTGATGTTGATTGCGATGCGCGCTTCGCCCGGCCAGCGAGGATTTGGCGGGGTTGGTCCATAGCCACGAAAATCACGGGCCGGCATGGTCATGGCCACGTCCCTGGTTCATCGCCCCGCCGCGTAGCCCTGCATGCCGCGGGGATTGGCGGCCGCCTTCAATCGGTCCCGATCGCGGGCCGCGGCGACGAGCCTGCCCTCTGACCACGCAGGCCCGACTTCGACGATGTGGCCGCGGCGGCGTAGTTCCGCGATGGTTGGCTCGGGCACACGGCTTTCCACGACCAGAACGCCCGGTCGTGCGGCGCGCGGCCAGAACGAGGATGGGGAATGCTCGGTGTGCCACGCCGGCGCATCGATCGATTCCTGAAGATTCAACCCGGAGTGGACGTGTCGGAGAAAGAACTGCGGAATCCACTGATCCTGCTGGTCGCCGCCCGGCGTGCCCCAGGCGAGATAGGGCTCGCCGTCGCGTAAGGCCATGGTCGGCGACAGTGTCGAGCGGGGGCGCTTGCCGGGAGCGAGGCCCGCCGGATGACTGTCGTCGAGCACGAACATTTGCGCCCGCGTGCCGAGGCAAAATCCGAGCGTCGGGATCGTCGGCGACGACTGCAGCCAACCGCCCGACGGAGTTGCGGCGATCATGTTGCCGTGTCGGTCGACAATGTCGAAATGCACCGTGTCGCCGCGCGCCTCGCCAAGCCGGCCCACGGTTGGTTCGCCCGAGCCGCCGGAGCCGACGGCCGCGTGGCCAACCTCGGCTGTGCGCGCCTTGAGCGCTTTGCCATATCCGGGAATGATTCCGGGGCGCTGGTCGTGGGACGCCGTCGGGCCGATCAGCGCCCGCCGCTTGTCGTTGTAAGCGTCCGACAGCAGGATCTCGGTCGGCGCCGCCACGAAGGCCGGATCGCCGTAGAAGGTGTCGCGGTCGGCGAAGGCCAGCTTCACCGCCTCGACCTGCCAATGGATGAAATCCGGGCCGGCTGGATCGAGCCCTTCGAGAGCAAAGCCCTTGAGCAGGGCGAGCTGCTGAAGCGTCGCCAGCCCCTGGCTCCACGGGCCAGGTTTCAACACGCGGTACCGGCCATAGTCGTAGCCGATGGGCTCCTCGACGCTGGCGGACCACGCGGCCATGTCGGCGCCGCTAAGCAGCCCGCGATGCGCCCGGCCGGAAACATCCATGACCTCCTGGGTGCGGCAGAAACTGTCGACGGCCTCGGCGACGAAGCCCTGCGACCAGACTTTGCGCGCGCGCTCGATCTCGGCCTCGCGTCCGCCCGGACCGGCGGCCTCGCGAAGCACGCGCTCATAGGTGTCAGCCAATACCGGGATTGGTGAACATGACGCCCGGCGGCGGAACCTTGCCCTTGTCGAGCCAGAGTGCGGCCGACGTCGGCCAATGGCTAAGAAAATGGTCGCGCACGGTCGCGATCGTGGCGGATGCGCGCTCGAGCAGCGGATGACCATGCCTCGCGTAGCCGATCGCCGGACCCAGAACTTCCGCCAGCGACACGGTGCCGTAGTCGCGCAGCAGCAGCATGAAGGAATCGAAGCATCCGGGCACGCAGGGGGCGAGCAGGCCTGTGCCCGGGATGAGATCGAGGCCCAGCTCTCGGAAACGCGCGATGGTGGCGGCCATCGGGGCCGGGCCCTGCCCGCAAATCACCTCGGCGCGGCCTCGTCTAGCGTCGTGGACGATGATCGGCACGTCCCCTCCGGGGCCGTTGAGATGCGGCTCGACGATCTGCAAGGCGAAGGCAGTCGCGACTCCAGCGTCGAAAGCGTTGCCGCCGCGCTCGAGCATTCCCATGCCCACCGCCGTCGCGATCCAGTGCGTACTGGCGACGACGCCAAACGTTCCCTGAATTTCGGGCCGCGTCGTGAATAGGCTCGGATTGACGAAGCTCACGGCGCCTTAAAACTCCATCAGCGTGTCGCGCAACGTGCTTCCGCTCGCATAGCTCTTGCAAGTCGCGCCGCGTCGCTGCAGGGCGGGGATCAAGCCGTCGGTGATTTCGGCCACGTTACGACGCGACAGCGGCTCCGTGAATAGGAGCCCGTCGCCGCCGATCTCGGTCATCGCTTCGATCATCTCGTCGGCGACACTGTCCGGCGTGCCGACGAAGGGAATGCCGTTGACGTCGGGGTCGCCCGCGATCTCCCTCAGCGTCCGGCCCTTCGCGGTATAAGCCTCGACCATGGTGCGCGAGGCGTTGGTCTCGGCCGAACGAAACGGCTCGTCCAGCGGCAGCTTCGACAGGTCGCGCTGGCCGAAGAACGAAAGCGCGGCGAGACGCGGCTCGACCTCGGCGGCGCAAGCGGCGGCGCGGCGCGCCTTGCGCTCGCGCGCCTCGCCAACAGTCTCGCCGAGGGTGACAGAGACGCAGAACATGATCTTGCAACTGTCGGGCGCGCGCCCGCACTCCGCGAGCTTCTTCTGGATATCGATCTTGTAAGCCTTCGCCTGGGCCACCGTGCGGACGAGGGCGATGATGGTGTCGGCGTGCTTGGCGGCAAAGCTACGGCCCGCCGGAGACCCGCCGGCCTGGCAGATCACCGGACGACCCTGCGGCCCCGGCGGCAGGTTCAAGGGACCGCGGCAGCGGTAATATGCGCCTTCGTAGGCGATCTCGTGCACTTTCGAGGCGTCGGCAAAGACGCCTTCCTCGACGTCGGCGCGGATCGCATCCGGCTCCCAGGAGCGCCAAAGCTTGTCGACCACCTCCATCCACTCGCTCGCCATGGCGTAGCGGGCGTCATGCTCGAAGTGCTGGTCGAGCCCGAAGTTCTGCGCCGCGCGGTCGTTATGGGCGGTCACGAGGTTGATGCCGGAGCGACCGCCGCTGAGGAGGTCGTTGGTCGCGGCGAGGCGCGCTCCGAGATAGGGCGGATAGAAAGCGCTGGTCATCGTCGCGATCACCCCGAGCCCCTTTGTTACCTGGGCCATCAGCGGGACAAGCGGCATCGGATCGGCTTTGGGAGCGCTGATTGCGTGGCGCAAATAGGCGTCCATCGAGTCGCCGTAGGCGTTCGGAATCAGCGATCCGTCCTCGATCATCACATAGTCGAAGCAGGCGCGGTCAAGCGCCCGGGCGAGGTCGAGATAAATCTCCGGACTGGCCCAGTCCCGAAGGTCGTCGCCCCACCAGTTCTGCCTCCAGCCGTGGACGGAATAGCCGCGGCCCACAAACCAACCCAGGTGGATCATCGTGCTTGCATCTCAGGATCCTTGACGACGCGGTGACGACGCCTTTCGCCGTCCCTCCCTCATACGGAACAGGTCCGGCATGGTATTGGATTTTTGTATCCACAAGGCCCGGTCAACGAGCCTCCCGGCTAGACGACGGGCAAATCGTTAGGAGAAGCTTGCATGCAAATCTCTCGCCATCATGCCGGGCCGCGGATGACACAGATGGTCATCCACGGCGACACCATCTATCTGTGCGGGCAGACTGCCGAACAGGCGGAGGGCGCCGGGGCCCAGACCCGGGCGATCCTCGCCAAGATCGACGCTCTGCTGGCCGAGGGCGGCAGTTCGAAGTCGAAGCTGCTCCAGGTCCAGATCTGGCTCGCCGACATCCGCTATTACGACGAGATGAACGCGGTCTGGGACGCCTGGGTGGATCCCGACAACACGCCGGGCCGGGCGACCTGCGAGGCAAGGATGGCGACGCCCAGGGTGCTGGTCGAGATCATCGTCATCGCCGCGCGCTGAGGTTTGCCCCAAGGCTTCGGTCGACCAACAGACAGCGGCATAAAGTCAGCAACAATCGATTGCAGAAAATCAGAAATAAGATTACGCTGGCCCCATGAACGATCCTGCTCTTCCGCATGCCTCAACCGCACGCCGCCGTCCCGGCGCGGCCGACCACAGGGAAGAAACGAGAGGAAAAAATTTCCGTCGATTTTTCCCTGTAACCCATTGATAAACCTCGTTTCGGACGAGAGAATCCAAGGAAATCCAAGGAAATCCAACCTTCAAAAACCGGGGTTCTCGCAACAAAACAGCCGCTGCCCAAGAAAATCCAAACGGATCGACCGGATCACAGTTAAAGCTCATTTTAACTGAATTAAAACGTGATAAAAACGCCACGTTGCGCCGGGATCAGGCGGCCGTTTGCAATCCCCGCAGACGGGAAGTGGCGTCGCGGTCGACGTTCCCGTCTGAAGTGAGCGCCACGCCGTACACCTCGTGAGCCCGTTCGGGGCTGATCCAGCCCTCCGCAACGTCGCGCGCGACGCGCTCGGGCGCACGGTCCAGCGGCGAGCCATAGCCGCCGCCTCCCGCGGTCATCGACACGAGCAATTCGCCCTCCGCGACCATCAGGTGCGAGGACCCCGGGAGGCGCTCTCGCTCGCCCGAGGCGCGGCGCAGATAGGCCTCGGCCAGCGCGCCGGGACCTCCGCCGCGAACGCCTTGCGCCGGGTTGACCACGCCGTCGCAGGCGAAGCCGACCTCGACGGCGCAATCGACGGGCCCGTACTCGATTTCTGCTCCCGGCGCGCCGCGAAACATTCCCGCCCCTTCGCTGTTTGGGCGCAGGCGGCGCGCGTGGACGATCAGCGGACAATGCAGTTCATCGAGCTCAATGCTGTCGTAAAAGGGCATTCCTGCATTGCCCATGCAGGCGATTGTCAGCCAGCCGTCAGTGGTCGGCGTGCCCGGTCCGCCACCTGCACCGAGGATGACCACGTTGATGAAAGCCGCGCCATCGACGCGCGGGTCGAGGCCAGAAACCACGCCACACGAGGGTGGCAAGCTGCTCCCAGATGCGTCGGCCATGCCGACTCCCGCGCCAAGCGTCCCGAACGCCCGTTGCACGGCGTTGACCAGCCGATCGGCGAGATTCGTGGTGGCGACGGAGCAACTCGTCGGATGGCGCGGGATGCCGACGATGCAACCCTCCCGCAGGCGGACGTCGATCCGGCGATAGCTACCGGCGTTGGCCGGCACACCAGGCCCGATGCTGTCGAAGACGCCGCAGAGCGCCGCGGATGTCGCCGTGCCTTCCGTCAGATTGAGGCCGCAGGGCATGTTGTCGGGATTGTCCCGCAGGTCGACGGTGATGCGCGCCGCCTCGGGGTCGACGCTGACGACAGCCTTGATGCGGACGCCCTCGGCAGGAGTGCCGGGGAATGGGTCGTGCATGTTCTCGGCCGTTGCGCTTCCAGGAGGTAGCTTGCGGATCGCCGCGATCATGCGCGCTTCGCTATAGTCGAACCAAGCCCGCTCTAGCGCGTGAAACCGGTCCCATCCGTATTCCGCCCCGAGCTTAAGAATTTCGCGCTCGGCGACCCGCGCAGCGCCAAGAGTCGCCAGATAGTCGCCCCACCATTGCTCGGGCACGCGGATGCGCATCTGGCAGAGCCGCACGATGTCCATCACGTGGCGATAGTTCTCCTGGATTTTCGTCGCGGGAAAGATCGGAGCGCCCTCAGCGTAGACGTCGCGCGCCGCTCCCATGTAGGTCGTGGGCAACGCGTTGCCGCAATCCGCAAGATGGGCTTTCGCCAGCACGGTGAACCGGTGCGCTCCATCGTCGTCAACCACCGGCACGATGATGGTGTGATCAGCGGCGTGGGAGTTGCCGTGATAGGGCGAATTGTGCAGGAACGCGTCCCCGCGCTTGAGGTTTGGATGGAAGGACGCCATGCACTGCGCCATCAGATCGGCGCCGCGGAGCATATGGATGGGAAAACCCTCGGAGACCGACAGCAGTTCGCCGCGCGCGGTTACGAGCGAACAGGAAAAGTCCCTCGCCGTGTTGATGACGCCCGAACGTCCCGTGCGCAGCAGGGTATTGGCCATGCGCCGGGTCACCGACTCCATGCGGGCGTTGAAGATCGCGAGCTGGACGGCTGTCGGCTGCTCGGTGATGGGCCCGCTCATGCGCGGTTGAGGTCGATCACGAGGCCGCCGGCGCGGCTTGAGACGGCCGAGCAGCCAGGCGGCAGCACCACGGTGGTGAACGGCGATTCCACGATCGCCGGTCCGGCGAGCGGGGTCCGCAAGGCTGAGAAGTCGCGTACGGCGGCCTTGAGCCAGCCGTGCCCGGAGAAATAAGCGAATCTCTCCGCCGGCTTGCGCTCCTCGCCAAAGTCGAAGGCCGGCGCGACAGTGTCGTCTCGGTTGATCCGGCACTGAACACGCGCGCCCCAGGTGAGGAACTCGATGACGGCCGCTGGATCGGACACTGCAAACAGCTCCTCGTGGGTCTCGTGGAAGCGGGCGACGAGCGTCTCGACGGCTCCCGCGTCGAAGCTGGGATCCTCCGGGAGCGGGACTTTGATGTCCCAGGCTTGTCCGAGATAACGCGCTTCGACTGAGAAGCGGATGCTCATGCCAACTGAGCCCGCGCCGGGACCTTCGGCGAAGGCTTCGCAGCGTCGGCGCAGATCCGCCACTGCCTGCTTGACGGCTTCGCCGGCGAAGCGTGTGCTCAGAGTCGGCAGCAGCGACCTAAACTCGGCCGTGAGATCCGATAGCAGCGCACCAGCGGCGCTCAGGGTCGCGCCCGTACTCGGGATCACGATGCGCTCGCAGCCAAGTCGGCGCGCGATGGCGACGACGTTGAAGCCGGCCGAACCACCCCCGCCCACCAAGACAGCGCCTGCCGGATCGACGCCGCGGCTCACGGTCACGTCCTCGATGGCGCCGACCATCCGCTCGGTTGCCAGATCGAGGATTGCCGCCGCAGCCTCGGCGGTCGACCAGCCGAGCGGCGCGCCGACCGCCCGGTCGATGACGGCCTCGGCGGCGACAAGGTCGAGCTTTGTGCGCCCGCCAAGGAAATGATGGGGATCGAGGTAGCGCAGCGCCAGCGCCGCGTCGGTTACGGTGGCGAAAGCGCCGCCGAGGCCGTAGCAGGCTGGTCCGGGGTGGGCGCCCGCGCTCTCTGGCCCGACGGACAAGAGCCCGGCCTCATCCACTTTGGCGATGCTGCCCCCGCCTGCGCCGATGCAATGCACTTCGACCGCGGGTAGTCCCACCATGTGGCCGCCGAACGGCGAGCCGATCCAGGCCTCGGCGGTCCAAGGAATGTCGCCGCGCCGGACCAGGGAGACGTCGTAACTGGTGCCGCCGCTGTCGGTCACGATTACCATGTCCGCGCCGGTCTCGACCTTGGCGTAGCGTTTGCCGGCGAGCGGGGCGAGAGAGGGGCCGGAGTTCAACGCGTGGATCGGCGCGGTCGCAAGCATCTCGGTCTCGACGAGACCGCCCTGCGAGGTGACGCCGAGAATGCGCCCCGCGAATCCCGCCTCCCGCAACCGGCCGTCGAGGTCTTGCAGATAGGGCCCCATAACCGGCTTGAGCGAGGCATCGATGCAAGTCGAAGAGGCGCGCCGGTACTCCCGCAGGATCGGGTTCAGCCGGTGCGACAGCGTTACCGGCACGCCCGGCAACCGTCGCGACAGCAATGTTTCGATCCTGAGCTCATGAATTGGATTGACGATCGACCACAGGAGGCTGACGGCGACCGCCTCGGGTTTAGCGGCGACGAGGCGGTCCAGCACGGCGTCGAAGGCGGGCTCTTCGAGCGGCCGGATAACGCGTCCGTCGCTCCAAATCCGTTCGGGCGCCTCGAAGGTTAGCGCGCGCGGCACATAAGGCGCTGGAAACGGCTTGGTGTAGTCGAAGAGGTCGGCGCGGCCGCCTTCGCGGAAAAGCAGGATGTCGGGATGACCGGCGGTGGTGACGAAAGCCGTCCGTGCAGCCGAGCCAGTGAGAATGGCGTTGAGGGCGCGGGTCGTGGCGTGGACGAAAATCGTCCCGCGCTCGAGGAGAGCACGCCGCGACCGGCCGAAATGTTCGGCCGCGAGATCGAGCGCCGCCATCACGCCCGCCACCGGATCCGCGGGGGTCGTCGCGGATTTGAAGCCGAAGAAGGCGCCGCCGTCTTCAACGACGAGATCGCCGAAGGTGCCGCCGACGTCGATAGCGAACCGCATTTTTGCCTCGCGCCCGAACCCTGCTGGCGCATGCATGGACTATGCCGCGAGGTTTAGTTAGGATGCAAGGATATTTGGATCCAAGGCTTTTGAGTGGACTGCGCGCGATAGGCGACTTGATCTCGCGGGTGCCCTCTCGCAATTGTGCGCTGGGCGCGCGGGGAACCGAGTGCAAACCGACGGGGCCGATACCTCAGGCGATGGCCGACACCCTATGAACGTCCAAAAAGCGAAGTCGCAGATCGCCCCCGCTTCGGCGCAGCAGCAAGCCTATATGTTCCTGCGCGAGCAAATCCAGGGGGGACGCCTCGCGGGGGGACAGCGCGTTCGCCTGGAGGATGTCGCGGCCGAGCTTGGCGTCAGCCGGATGCCGGTTCGGGAGGCCATCCGACAGCTGGACACCGAGGGGCTGCTGACGATCCGGCCGAACCGCGGCGCCGTGGTGACGATGTTCAGTCCGGACCATCTCACCGAGTTGTTCGAGATGCGCGCCGTGCTTGAAGGACTATGCGCACGGAGCGCCGCGACAACTTTCGACGAGGATGCGGGAGACGAACTCACACTGCTCGTCAACCGGCTAAATCGCGCGCAGGGCAACCCGGACCTGTGGATCGAACGGCACGAGGCGTTTCACGACTTCATCTGTCAGCGGGCCGATCGGCCGCATGTGCTGATCGAGGTCCGGCGCCTGCGGGCAGCCGTCGAGCCCTATTTGCGGCTGTCGCTCATGCATCCGGTCCTCAACGAGGACACGGCGCGGCAGCATCGCGAGCTTGTTGATGTCATGCTGATGCGCGACCCCGAGCGGGCCGAGGCCGCCATGCGGCATCATGTCGAGTCGACAGCGGGCGATTTCCTCACCGTGCTCTCCCCAGTGGGGTGAGGATTAGTCGGCGAAGTCGAAGCGGATAAGTCCTCTCCGGCTGACAATGCGGCCGGCTGTCGGCCCGGCAAAATGCCCGGTCAGAAGCCTGTGATCGGTGTCGGCGTAGCGCTCGATGAGGTCGCGTCGGGTCTGCGAGCTTGCTTGCGGGTCGACGTCGGCGGCGCAGTACCAGTCGGGACGAGGAAGTTGAACGGGGGTGATGAATCGCGTCGCCCGTGATCAAGGCTTCGGCGCCGTCGCCCCGAATCCTGAGACCGGTATGGCCCGGGCAATGTCCAGGCAATGGCGCGAGTGTGAGGTCGTGATCGAGGTCCTGCTCGATGCAGGCGTGCGGATCGACGAAATCGACGAGGCCAGCCTCCGCGATCGGGAGGACGCATTCGCGAAAGGCTGCGCGTGTCGCGAAGCTGCCTTGCCCTCGCCGGTCATAGTCAAGTCGATGCTCGAAGTCCTCGCGATTGAACAGGAAGCGGGCGTTGGGAAAAGTCGGCGTGAAGCGGCCGTCTCGCTCGACCACGTTCCAGCCGACATGATCGACATGGAGATGGGTGCAGAAAACGAGATCGACTTCCTCAGGCGTAACGCCAGCCCGCGCCAGCTCGCCGAGGTAGCCGGTGGACAGTCGGTCGAAGGGCGATTCTGGGCCGCGATGACGGTTATTGCCGCAGCACGTGTCGACCAGCACTGTGAGGCGCGGCGTGCGCACCAGGAACGAGTGGACGCTGATCAACAGTTTCCCGGACGCAGGCTCGATGAATTCGGGGCCGAGCCACGAGCGCTCTTGTTCAACTCCCTCGGCCGTCGCGTTGCCGATCAGCCAATCGCGATCGAGAGCGAGGCTCGGCAACTCGGCGACCTTTTGTATAGTGACGGCTCCAAAACGTTGCAGCTGCATGGGACTCTGCCGAAATCTGGAGCCCTTATCGCTACACGAGCGTGCCGTTACACGAGACCTTCACGATGCGCGTAGTCGAGTGTTTCGTTAAGCGCAACGCCGACGGCGCGCACGATCTCGTCGATCTCGCCTTCCGAGATGACGAGCGGCGGCGCCACCGTGAGCGTGTCGCCGAGCGCTCGCAGAATCACGCCATGTTCCTGGCAGCAGCGTTCAATGTGAAGGCCGACGCCGGCCTTGAAATCGAAGCTCTCTTTCGTCGTCTTGTCCCGCACCAACTCCAGCCCGGCGACCAGGCCGAGACCGCGCACCTCGCCCACGAGCGGATGGTCGGCGAAGGCGGCGAGGCCGTCCTGCAATCGGGGGGCCACCGACTTCACATGCGAGACGATGTCCATCTCGTCATAAATTTTCAGTGTCTCGAGCGCGACCGCGGCCGCCACCGGATGTCCCGAATAGGTGAAGCCGTGGCCGAACACCCCAATCTTGCCGCTCTCTGTGAGGCAAGCCTGCCAGATCGGCTCGGAAATCAGCACCGCCGAGATCGGCAGATAACCCGAGGAAAGTCCCTTGGCGCAGGTCATCATGTCCGGCTTCAGGTCAAACAGCTCCGAGCCGAACATGGCTCCGAGTCTGCCAAAGCCGCAGATGACCTCATCGACGACAAACAACACATCGTAGCGCCTCAACACCGCTTGGACCTTATCGAAATAGGTCCTCGGCGGCACGATGACCCCGCCCGAGCCCATCACCGGTTCTGCGAAGAAGGCCGCCACCGTATCTGGCCCCTCTCGGAGGATCATCTGCTCGAGATTATCCGCGAGCCGAGTCGCGTAGTCTTCCTCCAACTCTCCCTGCCCAGCAAAACGCCAGTGATGCGGGCAGTCGGTATGCAGGATGCGATCGATCGGCAGGTCGAAGTCCGCGTGGTTGCGAGCAAGGCCGGTGAGACTGCCGCTCGCGATCGTCACGCCGTGATAACCCCCGATGCGTCCGATGATCTTCTTCTTCGCGGGCCGGCCTAGCGCGTTGTTGTAATACCAGACAAGCTTCATCGCCGTATCGGCGGCCTCCGACCCGGAATTGGCGAAGAACACCTTCGAGAACGAGGCCGGCGCCATCGCCAATAGCGCTTCGGCCAAGTCAATGCCGGGCGCATGGCTCTTGAAACGAAACATGTGGTAGCTCGGGAGCTGCTTCATCTGCCGATATGCGGCCTCCGCGAGCCGGTCCTGCCCGAAGCCCAGGCTGATCGACCAGAGGCCGGACACGCCCTCGAGATAGCGCTTACCCGTGTCGTCATAGACGAACACCCCTTCGCCCCGCTCGATCACGAGCGGCCCTTCCTTCGCATGCCGGACTAAGTCGGTCATGGGGTGAATCAGGGACTGTCGGTCGCGGGCGGAGGCCGAATTCGGGTTCCGCGCCCCGGCCGGAGCGTCGAGCACGTTCGAGAAGGGCATGGGCAGGTCCCGATAGTTGGAAGCGCTTGCTAAGCGCCGAAAGCCTTATACTCTGGCGAATTGGATACACAAATCAAATAGCCCACGCCTGGGGCGCGAGGTGACGAACGGAGGCCCTAGTTGGCGGGCCAAGCTTGGAGAACCGCGTTGTGGTCGTCACCGGCGCTGCTCGCGGCATCGGCGCGAGCACGGCGGGGATCGCGACGAGCCGCGGCTGGAACGTGCCGCAACTTCCCTCAAAGGCATCGCTGACGTCGAGGCGATCCTTTATGAGCAGGGGGACCTGGGCTCGGTTCAGCGGGCGGCGAGCGCCACGCTTGCCCGGTTCAACGCGATCGATGGCCTCGTGAACAATGCAGCGATCGTCGGACCGACGGTACCGGTGCCCGAGGATTGGGATCGGGTCGTCCAGGTGAACCTTACCGGAGTTTTCTACTGCTGCCGCACGATCATCCCCGCCATGCTGGCTCAAGGCCGTGGCCGGATCGTCAATGTCAGCTCGGTCGCTGGAAAGGAAGGCAATGCCAATCTCGGCTGTTACTCGGCCGGTGAGGCCGGCGTCATCGCGCTGACGAAGGCGCTAGGCAAAGAGCTTGCGACCCACGGAGTGCTCGTCAATGCGATCACACCGACGGTGACGGAGACAGAGCTCATGCATGCGGTCACGCCCAAGATGAACGCGGCCTTCCTGTCCAAGATCCCGATGGGCCGTTTCCGTAAGCCCGAGGAGGTCGCGGCGATGATCGCCTTCCTGCTCGGCGACGACCTCTCTTTCACGACAGGCTCCGTTTTCGATCTGAGTGGAGGCAGGACCACGTACTGATCGCAGGGCGCGGTTTCAGCCTTATCTCCGATTTCTCGATGCAGCTCTGTCTGGGCAAACTCTACGTTCCGGGCGGTCGTACTGGTTTGAGCCTGCGTAACGCGTCGTCCATTTTCGCTCGCATCATCACCAGGTCCACCTGCAAACTTGTCCGGCGTGACTTAACTGCAAAAAGTCCACGGACATGGATCGCAGTCCGCCAAGCAGGCCAAGGACCACTAGTCCAGCACCGGCGTCCCCATCTCGCTCTCGATCTGCTCCACGAGCGGCGCTCCCCGAAGATTGGTGCAAAGGATCAGGATGGCGTCGGCGCGTGACGCCCCAACCTGGCGCGCCATATCCAGTATCTGATGGTCCGTCGCCTCGGCGAAGCTGAAATTGTCAGTGAAGTTGAGACGGCGCTCCGCAACAACGTCGATCAATTCATTCGCGAACGTCTCGATGATTCGTTGCTGCACGCTTTCCGCATACGGCGTCACAAGACCGACCCGTCGGATACCTCGCGCATGCAACGCGTCCACCATGCTCAGTGTCGCGGTGGTGGCTGGAGTGCCGGTATCGTCGAGGATCGCGGCGTATAGCGCCCGATCGTACTCGAGCCCCAACCACGCGGCTGAGGTACCGATCCAGCTGATTGCGTCAACTCTAGCGTCTGAGAGAAGTCGAGCGGCTTCGACGATCGTGTCCATCGCAAACTGCTTGGGGCCCGCCTCCGACAGGCTGATCTCCGTCACCCGAAACCGAGTGAAGTGCAAGGATAGGTTGGGCAGTCTGGCGGCGAGCCTCACGACGATTGGTTCAAGCACTGTGTTCGACGACGGCGTCAGGACGCCGAGGCGCTTTCTCGTTGAGGTGCGTGCAACAGTCATCGGCGCCTCCGGCCATACGATTGTTCGCAATGATCAAAGTTCGCGGCGCAAATCTCAGGCCGGATCGGATGGACCCTCGACGGCAGTCTTCTCTGGACGGCTCTCCGGCGATTAAGCCGCATTTCCATTTTCACATGAAGCGTGCGCATTGCATTCCCGCTCGATAAATAGGCGCCGCGCCGAGGTCGCGCTCAACCAGCGTGCATCTCTCGCACCGCGGGCTTCGGACGGTCACGACGCAGCTACGGAAGCCCACCGACCGTCGCGCTGATGGCACGCATCCTGCTTTGAAAACTGCGAACGTATCGATCGTACGCACCCCACTCGGGACGCGCGCTGCGTCTTCAGGGAAGCCAATCGCTTTGATGTTCATCGCACGACGCATTGTTGGGACATTGCCCAGCCTGCTCGGCGTTGTTGTCGTGACGTTTCTGTTGTCGCACGCGCTGCCCGGAGATCCCGCGGCCTATTTCGCCGGCCCGGCTGCAAATGCGGATTCGATCGCAAGCGTCCGCGCCTCACTGGGACTGGACCGGCCGCTGCCCGTGCAGTTCCTGCACTATGTCATTGACCTCCTGCACGGAGATCTCGGCAACTCGCTGACGACCGGACAGCCGGTGCTGGTTGATCTTGCGCAACGGCTTCCGGCTTCACTCGAACTCTCCGCTTTCGCGATTATCTTTGCCGCGGGCGTCGCCGTTCCGCTGGGCGTGTGGTCTGCGACAAAGGTCAACGGCCCGGTCGACCATGCGAGCCGGGTCCTCGTGACGGTCTCGGCTGCTTTCCCTACGTTCTTTGTCGGTCTGCTGCTCGTTTATGTCTTTTACTATCTGCTCGACTGGGCGCCCGAGCCCGTTGGGCGATTGAACGAGATCAACTATTCGCCTCCGCCGACCATCACCGGCGCCTACACAGTGGACGCTATTTTGGCGCGCGACTGGGGCGTTTTTCGCGCCGCGCTCGCCCAGCTCACCCTGCCGGCAATATCCCTGGGGTTGTTCGCGCTGGCGCCCCTCGCGCGTATCACCCGCGCAGCGATGCTCGAGGCGTTGGGCAGCGACTTCGTTCGCACAGCCCGGGCGAACGGTCTGCCGACGACGAAGGTCGTCTTCACTTACGCCTTCCGGAACGCGCTTCTGCCCATCACCAGTGTGCTGGGAATGGTCTTTTCCTTCCTGATGGGATCCAACGTGCTGATCGAGCAGGTGTTCGGTTGGCAAGGAGTTGGCGCCTACGCCGTATCGGCGGTGCTGGCCTCCGACTACGCAGCCGTACAGGGCTTCGTTCTCATGATGGCGATCCTGTACGTGCTCCTGAATCTTGCGGTCGACGTCGCGGCGACCATGATCGATCCGCGCGTGCGCTTCGAGTCGTGAGAAGCCCATGAGCTTCGCCACTCTCGCCAGCAACACGCGCTATGCCTTCGGCGAAAACCGCCTGACGCTCATCGCCGTTGCGATGCTCGTGGTGATGGCGATCTGCGCCGTGCTGGGTCCTGTTCTTGCGCCTTACGATCCGCTCATGACCAACGCTGCAGTCAAACTGACAGCGCCGAGCGCAGCGCACTGGTTTGGCACGGACGCGCTTGGGCGCGACATTCTAAGCCGTGTGATCGTCGCGGCGAGGCTGGACCTCGGCATGGCGATTTCGGCCGTCGCGCTTTCGTTCATCGCCGGTCTCGCGCTTGGGGCCGCCGCCGGATATTTCGGCGGCTGGACGGACGCGATCGTTGGCCGTGTCATGGATACGATCATGGCCTTTCCTCTGTTCGTCCTGGCCATGGGCATTGTCGCCGCGCTGGGCAACAGCGTTCTCAACATCATCATCGCGACGATGATCATCAATCTCCCGTTCTATTGCCGCTTCGCGCGCGCGGAAGTGAACGTACGCCGCGAACTCGGCTATGTCGAAGCGGCCCGCATGGGCGGGAACACGTCGCTGCAGGCCCTCGTCAACCACATCATCCCGAACATTCTGCCCCCGATGACGGTTCAGGCGTCCTTGAATATGGGATGGGCGATCCTCAACGCTGCCGGCCTCTCCTTCATTGGGCTCGGCGTGCGACCTCCGACGCCCGAATGGGGCATCATGGTTTCGGAGGGCGCCAGCGACATCATTTCCGGCGAGTGGTGGGCCTTCATGTTCCCTGGAGCAGCATTGGTCGCTGCCGTCTTCTCGTTCAACATGCTCGGTGACGGCCTGCGCGACCTGCTCGATCCTCGGAAGCGCGTATGACGGCTCAACTCGTCGTCGACAGCCTCTCGTTGAACTTCCGTACTCGCCACGGAACGGTGCAGGCGCTCGACGACGTGTCGCTCACGCTAGGCAAGGGCGAAATCGTCGGCGTCGTCGGAGAGAGCGGGTCCGGCAAGTCGGTCACGGCATACGCCGTCATGGGTCTGCTCGACGGCGCCGCCGACATCACCAGTGGCCACATCAACATGGGTGGCGCTGAAATTCTGAGCGCCACGCCGGATGCGTTGAACGCGCTCCGCGGCCGCGAAATGGCAATGATCTTCCAGAGCCCGCGCACCGCCCTCAATCCGATCCGCAGGGTCGGTCGTCAGATCGAGGACGTCCTGCGCGAGCACGCAAACATCCCCGCCCGCGAGCTCAGGCGGGAGGCGATCGCCGCACTCGCCCGCGTGCGCATTCCCGACCCGGAACGTCGCGCCGAAGCCTATCCTTTCGAACTGTCCGGCGGCATGTGCCAACGGGTGATGATCGCGATGGCGCTCGCCTGCTCGCCTGCGGTGCTGATCGCTGACGAACCGACAACCGGCCTCGACGTCACGACGCAGGCGGTGATCATGGATCTTATCCGCGACATGAGCCGAAGCGGCAACATGTCGACGCTTCTGATCACTCACGACCTCGGTCTCGCCGGGGAATATTGCGACCGGATCGCCGTGATGCACGCCGGTCATGTCGTCGAGGCTGGGCCGACCGAGGCGATTCTGACCCACAGCGCACACCCCTATACGCGCCAGCTTCTCGCGGCGACGCCGACGCCCGAAACGCGCATGGACGATCTGATCGCAATTCCCGGTTCGCTTCCCGATTTGCGCCGTCCGCTTCCGGTTTGTCGCTTCAGCGCGCGATGCGAGCGCCGCCAGCCCATTTGCGACGAGCCGCCCCTGCCATGGGCACAATGCGGGCCGGACCACATCGTGCGTTGCAGGTTTCCGCTATGACGGCGACGCTGCTCGAGGCGACGAAGCTCGCCAAGTTTTATCCGGTGAAGGGAGGCGCGCGGGCGGCGCGCCTCCATGCCGTCGATGAGGTCGACCTTGTCATCGGAGCCGGCGAAAGCGTCGGCCTCGTGGGCGAGTCGGGTTGCGGCAAATCCACGATGGTGCGCTTGCTTGCTCGACTTGTGGATCCGACCAGCGGAACGATCGCACTCTCCGGCCGCGACATCACTAACATATCGCAGGCGCGCTTTGTCCGCAGCTCCGACCGCGCCCGCATCCAGGTTGTGTTCCAAGATCCGACCGAGAGCCTCAATCCGTCCTTCCGCGTCTTTCGTGCTATCGCGGATCCGCTGCGGCGTCTCCTTAGTCTCCGCAACGCCGCGGACATCGATGGGCGCGTTCGACGCGCGTCTGAGCTTGTTGGTCTGCCTGCGGAGCTTCTGCACCGCTACCCGCATCAGCTTTCCGGCGGGCAACGGGCGCGTGTCGGCATCGCGCGCGCGATCGCCGTCGAGCCCTCGCTGCTCATCCTCGATGAACCCACTTCCGCGCTCGACGTCTCCGTCCAGGCCGTCGTGCTGAAATTGCTTGCCGAACTCCGCGAGCGGCTAGGGATGAGCTACCTCTTCGTGTCGCACGATCTCAACGTCGTGCGACTGCTCTGTTCGCGCGTCGCCGTCATGTATCTGGGGAAGATTGTCGAGGTCGGTCCGACCGAGGCGCTGTTCACCGACCCGCGTCATCCCTACACGGCCGCGCTTATCGGCTCCATTCCTGACCCCGCTCGTCGGGGGGCGCCGCGGCCTCGCCTCGACGGCAATCCGACGAGCCCAATCGATCCAGATCCGCGCACCTGCCGCTTCTATAGCCGCTGCGCAAAGAGCGCCGATATCTGCAATCGCGTTATGCCGCTGCTGCGAGCGGTGGGCTGTGATCATGCCGCCGCCTGTCATTTGGCCTGAGGGAGCTGTCTTGAACACCGATAATGAAATTTGTCGCTCAGGGGCGGTTACGATTGCGTCATTGGTCAAGTCCAAGAAACTATCGGCGACTGAGGTTGCAAAAGCCGCGCTTCGCCGCATGGATACGCTTGAACCGCACATTCACGCCTTTTGTACGCCGACGCCAGAAGTCGCGCTCGCCGCGGCAGGCGCCGTCGACGCCAAGATTGCCGCGGGCGAGGATCCCGGTCCGCTTGCAGGCGTGCCGATCGGCATCAAGGACCTTGTCGCCACCAAAGACATTCTGACGGTGATGGGTTCGCCCTGGTACCGCGACTTTGTGCCGGACGAGGACGACATCTGCGTGGAACGGCTCAAGGCGGCGGGCGCAATCATCCTTGGCAAGACCAATGTTCCTGAGTTTGGCTACAGCGGCGTCGGGCACAATCCAGTCTTCCCCGCGACCCGCAATCCCTGGAATCTCGCCATGACGTCCGGCGGCTCGAGCGCGGGCTCAGGCGCGTCCGTTGCTGCGGGCGTCTCCCCATTCGCCATTGGTTCGGATGGAGGCGGCTCGATCCGCATCCCCTCCGCTCATTGCGGGCTCTTCGGCATGAAGGCCTCGATGGGCCGCGTGCCTCTCTATCCGGGATGCCGAGACGAGCGCTATCCCGGCGTGTCGAGCTGGGAGTCGATCGAACATGTCGGTCCGATGAGTCGCACGGTCGCCGACGCGGCCCTCATGCTGAGCGTCACTACAGGTCCCGATCCGCGTGACCGCTATTCGATCCCCGCTGGCGACGTCGACTATCTCAAGGCGCCGACGGAAGGGATCAGGGGACTGCGCATCGCCTACAGCGAGGACTGGGGCTACGCTCCGGTCGATCCCGAAGTGCGCCGCGTCGTATCCGAGGCGGTGAAGGTGTTCGAGGCGGATCTTGGCTGCACGGTCGAACGCGCCAATCCGGGATGGGAAGATCCGTTTCCGCAGTTCTGGACCCTGGTCGCCGGCGATAGCGACCTCGTGGGCATGCGCCGCATGATGAAAGGGCGTGAGAAGGAGATGTCGCCTCATCTCGTTGGCCTCCTGAACCACCCCTGGACAGCTGAAGACTTCACCAATGCGAAGATGATGCGCCAGCGCGTCTGCAATCACATGTGGCGGTTCATGCAGAATTACGACCTTCTTCTCACCCCGACGCTCGCCGCTCCTCCGTTCCCTCTCTACATGCAAGGCCCCGAAGTCATCGAAGGGAAGATGGTCAGCTCGGGCGCGTGGCTCTGCTTCACCTTCGTCTGCAACCTCACGGGTCAGCCAGCAGCGAGCATTCCTGCGGGCTTCACTGCCGACGGTCTGCCTGTCGGCCTGCATATCATCGGCAGGCATCTCGCCGACCAGACCGTCCTTGCCGCCTCAGGGGCCTTCGAAAAGGCCCGTCCCTGGGCTCACATCTGGCCAAAGCTTATGACTGACCTGGGCCTGTGACCCGACCCTCGCCTTTACCCACCAAGGAGCGTTTCCCATGGAGTTGACTCGACGAACCTTCACCGCCGGGCTGTTGGCGACTTCGGCCGCGGTCCCCGCGGACCTGGCTTTCGGGGCCGAACGTCCAAAGGACACATTGGTCATCGTGTCTGAGATGGGACCCAACGGCCTCGACACGATGGTGCCGACAGCGAACGACCATAGCCGCATGGTCAACTGGCAGGCTTACGATCGGCTCGTCTCGCATGGGGAAAAGAAGCTCGCGGACGGGACCCTTTCCTATGACGCTAAGGTCACCACGCCGGAGCTGGCCGAGAGCTGGGAGGTTAGCGACGACGGCAAGACCTATGTCTTCCATCTGCGCAAGGACGCCACGTTCCACGACGGCGCCCCGGTCACCGCCAAGGACGTCAAGTGGTCTTTCGACCGGGCGATCGCGGCGGGCGGATTCGCCGCCGTCCAGATGGGCGCGGGGTCGCTGGTGAAGCCGGAACAGTTCTCGGTGATCGACGATCATACGTTCAAGATGACCTTTGATCAGTACAACAAACTGACGATGCCGGACCTCGTCGTGCCCATCCCCACGATCGTCAATTCGGAGCTCGCGAAGAAGCACGCCACCGACAAGGACCCGTGGGCGTTTGACTGGGTTTCGCACAATGATTGCGGCGGCGGCGCTTTCAAGATCGAAAGCTGGACGCCGGGACAGCAGACCATCTTCACCCGCTTCGACGAATGGAAGTCCGGACCGCTGCCGAAACTGAAGCGCGTCATCTACAAGCAGATCCCCTCGGCCGGCACGCGCCGCGCGCTCCTGGAAAAGGGCGACGTCGACATGTCGGTGGGTCTGCCGCCGAAGGACTACGCGGAGCTCGCAAAGGAAGGCAAGGTCCAGGTCATCGGCGTGCCGATCCAGAACGACCTCGTCTTCATCGACATGAACGTCAAGATGGTGCCCTTCGACAATCCGACGGTGCGTGAGGCGATCTCCTATGCGATTCCCTACAAGGGGATCATCGATTCAGCGCTTTACAATCGCGCGAAGCCCATGTTCGGCGGCGATCCGGACAAACCCTATCCTGAGGGTGTCTGGCCGGTGCCCCTCAAGCACGGCCAGGACCTCGCAAAGGCCAAACAGCTCCTGACCGAAGCCGGCTTTCCTGACGGATTCAAGACAACCCTCTCGTATGACCTGAGCGAAGCCACGGTGCGCGAGCCGACCGCAGTTCTCATGCAGGAGGCTTTGAAGAAGATCGGCGTCGACCTCACGCTCGAGAAGGTGCCGGGGTCGAACTGGTTCGGGCAGATGGCGAGCAAGACGATGCCGATGGTCATCGCCGAGTTCTACGGTTGGCTCGATTACCCGGATTATTTCTTCTACTGGAACTTCTACGGGAAGAACAATTCCCTGTTCGACACGTGCAACTATGTCAATCCGGGGCTCGACAAAGTCGTCGACACGGCCCGCTTCACCCGCGACCCGACGGTCTACAAGGAAAGCATCAGCAAGATGGTCGATATCGTGATGACCGACCTGCCGCGTATTCCGCTTTATACTCGGTTCGCCGACTACGCGATGCAGAAGGATGTGCACGGGTTTGAATATTGGTTCCACGTCCATCCGGACTTTCGCAAGCTGTACAAGGACTGACATCGAAGATGGGCGCGTTCATCGCGCCCTTCGCTTCCGCGGGCTTACGAAAGCAACGCGCATGGCTGATCCCCTCGGAGCCTTCGTGCCCGGCGTCGACGTTCACCTGCCCAGCCGCTCTGGCGGCCCGCTGGACGGCCTGACCTTCGCCGCCAAGGACCTGTTCGACATCCAGGGCTTCGTCACCGGCTGCGGCAATCCGGACTGGGCCGCGACTTATACGGCGGCCGAACGCTCAGCCGGCGCCGTCGAGGCCCTGTTGAACGCCGGCGCTACGCTCGTCGGAAAGACGATCACTGATGAGATCTCGCTCGGGCTTCTCGGCGTCAACCGCTTCTACGGCACGCCTCTCAATCCGCGAGCGCCGGACCGCGTCCCTGGCGGCTCGTCGAGCGGATCTGCCTCTGCCGTGGCCGGGCGCGCCTGCGACATCGCGCTGGGAACCAACTCCGGGGGTTCGGTGCGCGTGCCCGCGAGCTTCTGTGGTCTGTTCGGACTTCGTCCCACTCTGGGCCGGATCGATGCGCGGGGCATGATGGTCCAGTCCCCGACATTCGACACCGTGGGTTATTTCACCCGCGACGCAGAGACCTTCGCCAAGGTCGGCGCCGTTCTCCTGAGCGAACCCATCGTCTTCTCGACGACCGTAGAGATCATCGTTGCAACCGATGCATTCGCGATTGCGGACGAAGTGGTGCGAGACGCGCTGGCCCCCGCTGTCGATCGGTGTCGACAGGTCGCGCATGTGACGCAAACATCCCTTGCGACTGGCGATCTCCTTGACTGGGCGCATTGGCAACGGGTCCTGCAGAGGCATGAGTTCCGCGCTACGTTTCGAGAGTGGGTTGACCGGGTGAACCCCCGTTTCTCGGCCGAAGTCGCCGGCGCTTTCGCCGATGATGGGCAGACATCCGCTGACGCGATCAACTTCGCCAATCGCTTCCGCGGAGAAGCCAAGGCGCGCGTCGACGCGTTTCTGGACGGGCGAAGGATACTTTGCATACCGACGTCGCCGATCCTGCCGATTGCGCGTGACGCCCGCCTGTCCGCGATGCGTGACGCGGTGCATAGGATTGTCGATCTGACTGGGATTGCGGGGTTAACGAGTTTACCCCAGATCAACCTTCCGGCCGGAAGCGCCTCCGGAATCCCGGTCGGCCTTTCGCTGATTGGATGGCGCGGCGGGGACGCCGCCCTTGTAGGCGCGGCATGCGCTCTGGCGGAAGCAGTTTGTGCTCGCTCGGTCGCAAAAGCTGACTGATGAAATGGCGCACGGACAATGCGAACCAACAAGTCCAGCGGCAGCTTTCATTCGAATTCGGTGTCCCCGCGAGCGCCGTCCGATTTACTTGGCGCGTATCGTTGAGCTCGCACAGCCCGTTGATTATCAATCGGCGCTTTCGACTGGTAGGACTTCTTAATCTCAAAGCCGCTCGTCAAGCATGCCAAAACACGGACGCTTGCGGGAAGCCTTGCAGTGCTTAACGCGGCAATGGCAGAGGCCGAGCGTAAGCGGTCTTCACGTCCCACGGCGTTGGGAGGTTGACTTTGAGCGAGCGCGTCAGGCCGCGAGTCGATGGGCGGCGTGAGCTTTGGGCCATGCCCATGGCATGAGTTCGTCGATGCGCGATGCGGGCCAGAGATTGACGAGCTTGTCGAGGACGTCGGCGATGTAGGCTTGCGGCTCGACGTCGTTGAGCTTGCACGTCTCGATCAGCGACGCGACGCAGGCCCAGTTTTCGGCCCCCTCGTCATGACCAGCGAAGAGCGCGTTCTTGCGATTGAGAACGATCGGGCGGATGCCGCGCTCGACAATGTTGGTGTCGAGTTCGATGCGTCCGTCGTCGAGGAAGCGGACGAGCCCTTCCCAATGGTTCAGACCATAACGAAGTTCGTCGGCGATCCCGGACTTGCCCGAGACGCGCGCCAGCTGATGCTCGAGCCAGGGCCTGAACGCCATGACGAGCGGTTTGCTCTTCTCCTGGCGCACGCGGCGACGCTCGTCGGCGCTTGCGCCCCTGATCGTCTTCTCGATCGCGTAGAGCGCGGCAATTCTCTCAAGCGCCTCACGGGCGATCGGCGCTTCACCCTTGGCGTGGTCGAAGAACCGGCGCCGCAGGTGCGACCAGCAGAAGGCGAGCGTGATCCGGCCGTCGGGCGCCTTGGCGGCGATCGTCTTGTAGGCGGCGTAACCGTCGCACTGAACAACGCCCGCATAATTGTCGAGCAGCTTCAGGCCGTGGATCGCCCCGCGGCCGGGTGCATAGGCGAAGGCGATGGCCGGAGGGTCCGCGCCGCCCCATGGCTCGATCGTCGCGGGCGACCGCCCAGAAGTAGCCCTCCTTGACGCGGCCTCGGCCCGGATCGAGCACCGGGGCCTTCGTCTCGTCGACCGCGATCTTGGCCGAGGTCAGGATGAGTTCGCGAAGGCGCTCAAAGACCGGCCGGAGTTCGGCGGCCGCGTAACCAACCCAGAAAGCCAGCGTCGAGCGCTTGATGTCGAGGCCCTGGGCGGCCAGCATCTGGGCCTGACGATAGAGCGGCAGATGCCAAGCGTATTTGGACACCAGCACGGAGGCGACCATCGCCTCGGTCGGAGGCCGCCCTTGATCAGCCGCTCGGGCGCCGGCGCCTGAACCACGGCCTCCTCGCAGGCGCGGCACGCATATTTGGGTCGGTGCGTCACCAGCACCCGGAACTGCGCCGGGACCACGTCCAGCCGCTCCGAGACATCGGCGCCGATCGCATGCATCGGCGATCGGCAGCATGGGCAGTTCCAGTCCTCGGGCTCGATCGTGACGTGAACGCGCGGAAGATGAGCGGGCAGCGCGCCGCGGCTCGCCCGGCGCTTCTCGACCCTCGCGGCGGCAGCTGCATTGTTCCGTTTGTCGTCCGCCGCTTCGCGGGCCGCGACCGCCTGTTCGACGTCTTCAAGCGCCAGGGCGAACTGGTCCGGATCGAGCTTCTCGGACTGCGCCCGAACTGCATTCGTTGAAGCTGGCGCAGAAGATGCGCGAGGCGATCGTTCTGCCTGAGCGCCGCGTCGCGCTCGATGATCGCGGCGTCCCGCTCCGCGAGCGCCGCAGCCAGCCGCGCCTCAAGCGCGTCGATGTCGGGCGGGGGCTGATTCGCGGCGGCGCTCACGCCTGCAAAGAGAATCAGATTTGCTCGTGCTTGTGGAGAGAAATCAGCCGCTTCGCACAAGCTTCACGACGCCGCCTCCGGCGCTGCAATGTCGCGCGCGTGAAGACGCGACCAGTCCAGACCGTCCACGAGCGCGGCCAGTTGCGAGGCCGACAAACGCATCACGCCGTCGCTGATCGGCGGCCAGCGAAACGCCCCCTCCTCGAGTCGTTTCCAGTACAAAATCAGGCCGGAGCCGTCCCAGGCCAAAATCTTCAACCGGTCCGCCCGTTTCGAACGGAAGACGAGGATCGTCCCGGAAAACGGATCGCGTTGAAGCTCGTCCTTCGCCAGCGCCGCCAGGCTGTCAGCGCCACGCCGGAAGTCGACAGGCTTCGTCGCCACCAGAACCCGAACGCCCGCCGGAACCGAAATCACGTCGCGGCCTTCACCGCCCGCAGCACCTTCGTCAGCGTCGCCAGATCGGTTCCAGGTCCAACGCGCACCACGGCCGCGCCGAGCGCGATCTCGATCGTCCCGGTCGCCGTTGGGCAGGACGGCGCCACGGGCGGCCCCGCGTGAGGCCCTCCTGTCTCCACAAGAACCGGCGCGAAGCTCATCTCGGCCGCGTCGTTGCTTTGACGCC
>CAVPPX010000056.1:0-113134 GCA_963707355.1 uncultured Alphaproteobacteria bacterium
TGCCCTTGATCGTATCTATTAAGACCTCAAACCCGTCACACCGCGGTCAGACGTGGCCTCTATGTTGTGAAACAAACGGAATCCTTTGGAGACATGTCCATGCTCGGTTCGCCGAACCTCCATCGAGGGAACGTTCCGCTGGCGATGCGGCTCAAGATTCACGACCTTCACGCCCAGCTCGCGCCGCTCGATCGCTATGGCGTTGGCGGCATGAGTTTAGCCATCACAGGCGTGCTTCGCGCGCTTGTGCGTACTGTCGGCAGCGCGTTCTCCTGCGGAGCTGATAGCGGCCGCAACGTCGAGGCTGTCTGATCGCGCCTCACTTCGTCCATTGCAGTTTGAGCATCGCAGTTTGAGACCGTCGGCCGACATTTTGTCGGTCGCCTTTGCGCGCCAGATCCGATAGCGTCTTGCGACTGGAAGTTTGGGCTTCCAGGTTTGGCGAGGGAGGCAACGCATGCCGACAGTCACCACGAGCGACGGCGTCGAGATTTTCTACAAGGATTGGGGCCAAGGCCAGCCGATCGTGTTCAGTCACGGCTGGCCCCTCTCTGCGGACGATTGGGACGCGCAGATGCTGTTCTTCCTCGCTCACGGCTATCGCGTCATCGCCCATGACCGGCGCGGCCATGGCCGCTCGACCCAGATCGGCCGCGGCCACGACATGGATCATTACGCCGACGACCTGGCCGCGGTGACGAGCCATCTCGACCTGAAAGACGCGATCCATATCGGGCACTCGACTGGCGGGGGCGAAGTCGTGCGGTATCTGGCGCGCCGGGGCGAACAGGGCGTGGTGAAAGCAGCGATCATCAGCGCCGTGCCGCCGCTGATGGTGAAGACCGAGGCGAATCCCAAGGGCGCGCCCAAGAGCGTTTTCGACGACCTGCAGGCGCAGCTCGCGGCGAACAGGTCCAAGTTCTACTACGATCTGCCGGCTGGGCCGTTCTATGGCTTCAACCGGCCGGGCGTGAAAACAATCGAGCCTGTCGTTTGGAACTGGTGGCGCCAGGGCATGATGGGCGGCGCCAAGGCGCATTATGACGGGATCGTCGCCTTCTCCCAGACCGACTTCACCGAGGATCTGAAAAAGATCAATGTGCCGGTCTTGGTGATGCACAGCGAGGACGACCAGATCGTGCCCTATGTCGCAGCAGGCCCGCTGTCTGCGAAGCTGCTGAAGCATGGAACGCTAAAAACCTACAAGGACTATCCGCACGGCATGCCGACCACCCACGCCGACGTGATCAATGCGGACCTTCTCGCCTTCATCAAGAGCTGAGGTGGGTCAGCCGACCCGTTCGATCAGCGCCATCGCAGCCGCGGGGTTCCGCTCCTTGTGGCCACTGATGACATAGAGAAAAACCTCGCGGCCGGCGGCGTCGGACTTCGGCGCCGCCGCCACGGTCGCGAGATCTTGTCGGCGAGCCGCCAGCGGCCCAGGTTTTCGCGCGCGCCGCCCATTGATCGAGCGCGGCGGCGGAATATCCGTGCTCCTCGGTTTCGGTCGTCCCCATGATGCGCGCGTAGACGAAGGGCGCGGTCACGTCGGCGATTTGCGGGTAGTCGGAATCGCCGGCGATCGCGACCGCGACCCCGTGCTCGCGCGCGAGCGCGATGAAGTCGGGATGTTTGAAACTCTCGTGGCGCACCTCGACCACGTGACGGACGGCGAGGCCATCGACAGACTTGGGGAGAAGCTTCAGGAACGCGGCGAAATCCCCGGCGTCGAAACGCTTCGTGGTCGCGAACTGCCAGTTGATCGGTCCGAGCTTGGCCCTGAGCTCCGTCACGCCGGTCTTGAAGAAGCGTTCGACCGATTCGCCGGCCTCGGCGAGGATGCGACGATTGGTGGCGAAGCGCGGTCCTTTGACCGAGAAGATGAAATCGTCCGGCGTCTCGTCACGCCACTTCATGAAGCTCGCCGGCTTCTGTGAGCCGTAATAGGTGCCGTTGATCTCGATCGAGGTCAGTTTCGAGCCCGCATATTGAAGCTCGCGCGCTTGGCTCAGGCCCTTGGGAAAGAACGCGCCGCCGCGCCACGGCCCATAGGTCCAGCCGCCGACGCCGATCCTGATCTTCCCCGCAGGTGTCCCCTTTGCAGCCAATTCGAGCCCTCTATTTGCGCGCAACGGCGACCGGACGTCCGCCGGTCAGTTTAACGAGATCCGCAGGCGTCAGGCGAAAGACCGCGTTCGGCGTGCCGGCGGCCGCCCAGATCTCATCGAGACCGAGCAGCGATTCCTCGATCAGAACGATCGGCTGGGTTTTGTGGCCGACCGGCGGCACGCCCCCGATCGCGAAGCCCGTCGCCTCGCGCACAAAATCGGCGTCGGCACGGGCGATCGGCTCGCCAATCGCCGCGGCGGCCTTCTTCTCATCGACGCGATCGACGCCCGAGGCGATGATCAAGACCGCTTGCCCGCTCGTCCCGCCGCGGAAGATCAGCGACTTCGCGATCTGCGCGACATCGCAGCCGATCGCCGCCGCGGCGTCGGCGGCGGTGCGGGTGCTGGCGTCGAATTCGAGAACCTCGAACCGGTCGCCAAGCGCGGCCTGAACCTTGAGCGCGGAAGGGCTTTCGGCGGGCTTCATCGGGGGATCCGATCGACTGCTGGGGACGTCTACCGGTCATCAGCCTCAACGTGACGGAAGTCTGCTGGTGGCTGGCGATTTTGTCGGCCTTGGCGCCCGCGCAACCACGAACGCGCGCTCGCCGGAGACGCGAATGTCAACCTGATCGCCATCCTTCAGCCCCAGTTCCCTCACCACGGCGATGGGAAGGCGGATGGCGAGGGCGTTGCCCCATTTGGCGACCTTCATGAGGCTCTCCTACAGACTGGCGCTTCGATCAGCATTATCCGGCGCGACGGTCAAGCACGCTTGATGAGGTCGAGTTGCACCGATCACCGCAATGCGACTCCGTGCGCGGGCTTCACTCAGTCCCGTCATCGGCCGCTGGCGCGAAACGGATTGACGATCCGCAATCGCTTGTCGATCGCCATCCCATCCTGCATATCCTCGGACCACAACCTGTCGCACTCGGCGAGAAGGGCGGAAGCGGCGATGAGAGCGTCATAGACGCCGAGCTGATGTCGTTCGGCTAGCGCAAGGCCCAGCTCGTGCGTGTCGACCGTAATCGGGTGGACGGTCAATAGCTCGCGCAACGACGACAAAAGCCCGCGCGTCTCTCGCCAGGTGAGCTGCATCTTCCGTCGAGCGACATTGGCGACTTCGTTCAGCACCTGGACGCTGATCGCCCCACCTTCGCGAACGATTGCTTCCGCGCGATCCGCCTTCGTCGCGTCGTCGGACGCGAGGTAAATAAGGATATTCGTGTCAAAGAAACTACCGGGCATTCGCTTCTTCCCGGTCAAACTTGAAATCCCGCGGCAGCCGGCCGCGATAGGCGCGCAGCTTATTCAAGAAATCCTCTCGGCCTGGCTTCCGCGCAACGCCGAACTCACGTGCGCCGGCGATGTGAATTTCAATTTCGTCGCCTTCCTTGAGCCGCAAGGCCTCCACCACAACAGCAGGAAGCCGTATGGCGAGACTGTTGCCCCATTTCGCGACCTGCATGGTCTTCTCCTAGGATACACACGGCGCCAAATGTATATCCATCGCTCATGACGGTCAAGGATACGCCTGTGTGGCAAGCGAAGTCGGGTCGGCTCGGCCGTCACGCCTCTGCATGCGCGCGGGCTTCGTATTCGCGAAGGTCCTTCTTCGATATTTTCCCAACCGGCGTCTTCGGCAATGCGTCGCGAATTTCCATGGCGCCGATCATTTCGTGCTTTCCCAGGCGCTCCTTCAGGAACGCCTTCATTTCATCGAGCGTGAGCGGGGCCATGCCGGACTTCAGCTTGACGAAGGCCTTCGGCGTCTCGCCGCGATAGTCGTCAGGAATACCGATGACGCTCACTTCCTCGACCGACGGGTGCTGATAGATCGCTTCCTCGATGTTGCGCGGATAGACATTGAACCCGCCGCAGAGCAGCATGTCCTTGGTCCGGTCGACGATATAGACGAAGCCATCCTCGTCCATGATGCCGACGTCGCCGGTGCGGAAGAAACCGTCCGCCGTCATTGCGTTCGCGGTCTCTTCCGGCTTTTTCCAGTAAGCCTTCATGACGTTCGGGCCTTTGACGCAGATTTCGCCGCGCTCGCCGAGCTTCACCTCGCGCTCGGGGTTGGCGACGTCGATGAACTTCATCTCCGTGCCGGGATAAGGAAGGCCGCAGGAGCCGCGCCGTCTTACGCCCCTCGCGCGGGTTGAAGGTTCCAGCCGGCGCGGTCTCGGTCATGCCCCAGCCTTCGTTCAATCTGGCAGCCGATAATTCTTTCGAACCGTTCCTGCACGGCGACCGGCAGCGGGGCGCCGCCCGAGGCGCACAAGCGCAGTGACGAAAAATCCATCTTTTCGAGGCCAGGCACGCTGAGAATGGCGACATGCATCGTCGGCACGCCCATGTAGATGGTGATCTTCTTTTCGACGATGTCCTTGACTGCCGCTGCGGGATCGAAACGCGGATGAAGCACGAGCTCCGCGCCCAGTCTGAAGCCAAGCAGCATGACGACGGTGAGCGAATAGATGTGGAAGAGCGGCAGGATGCAGAGGACCCGCTCCTCGCCGACCCGCAGGCCCTGCTCGCCGCGCGTCATCACTTCGGTGTAGAGCGAGCAGGCTGCGGTGAGATTGGCGTGCGTGAGCATCGCGCCCTTGGGCGAACCGGTCGTGCCGCCGGTATATTGGATGACGGCGAGCTCATCGGTGAGCGCGCCGAGCGGGTGGGCCCGATAATTGCCGTCGTTGTCGATGAGATCGCGGAACGCGAAATGGCGCTCGTCGTGCCTGACGTCGGCCAGCATTCCGGCGGCTTTCATCTGCGCTTTGATCGCCTCGGGAGCGGGCGTCATCTCTGCGAAGTCGCCGACGATCAGCGTTTTGAGGCGGGTGGAAGCGAGCAATTTTTCCGCCTGCGGATAGCACGAGGCGACGTCGAGACTGACAAGGATGTCGGTCTCGCTGTCTTCGACCTTCAGTTGGAGCGTCGAGAGCGCGTCCAGCGGCGAGTAGTTGACGACCACGCCGCCAGCCTTCAGCACGCCGAAAAAGGCGATGACGTAGTGCGGCGTGTTGGGCAGGAAAAGGCCGACATGCACGCCCGGCCCGACGCCGAGCTTCTGGAACCCGGCGGCCGCGCGGTTCGCGAGCGCGTCGAGCTCCGCGTAAGTCGTGCGCTTGTTCATGAAATCAAGCGCGGGCTCGGTCGCCGAATCGTTCGGCGGCTTGCTCCAACACGCTTTGCACGGAGGAGAGCTCTAGCGGCGCGTTCTGGCGGACATGCGCCGGATAGGACTTGACCCACGGTTGAATCGTCATCGCCTATCCTCGCGCTTCCTCTGGTTCTTTTGGTCCGGCGGTCGCCGGTGGCTTGAGTCTCAGTTGGCGCGTTCTCGGCGAACCGTCAAGCGCGACGGGGAACCATCGTTGCGCGCCGCGGCCGAGCGGCGCAGGATGGGTTGAGGCCCTCACCCCAACCCTCTCCCCACAGGGGCGTTCGGAAGAACCCCCGTCTCTCGACGGGCTATGGGGAGAGGGGGCGCGGCGCCGCAGACGGTCCCTTCTCCCTCGGGGAGAAGGTGGCGAGCGATAGGGCGTCCGGAAGGACGCCCGTCCTTCGGGACGGGCTATGCCGGCCGGATGAGGGCCCTTGGTCCAAAGACGGCTTGGCGTGAGGAGGTTTTCGGTGATGGCGGACGAAAGCAAACGTCCTATATGCGCGGTGGTCGGCGTCGGCCCTGGCAATGGCGAGGCGCTCGCCCGACGTTTCGCCGCGGATGGCTATGCGATCGCGCTCATGGCGCGGCGCACCGAGCTTACTGCCAAGCTCGCTGGCGAACTGCCAAGCGCCAGGTCTTACGCGTGCGATGTCACCGAGGCGGCCTCGGTCGAGGCGGCCTTCGCCGCCATGCGCTCCGATCTCGGGGACGTGGACGCGCTCATCTATAACGCCGGCTCGGGCGTCTGGGGGCATGTCGAGGAGGTCAAAGCGGAGGATCTCGAGCGCGCCTGGCGCGTCAACACGCTCGGCCTCTTTCTTAGCGGCCGCGAGGCCATTCCCGCCATGCGCCGGAAAGGGCAGGGGGCGATCATCGTCGTCGGCGCGACCGCCTCGCGGCGAGGCGCGGCCGGCGCCGCGGCCTTCGCGCAAAGCAAGATGGCACAGCGCGCGCTCGCCGAATTCCATGGCCCGCCACCTCTGGCCCGCGGGAATCCATGTCGCGCTGATCATCGTCGACGGCGTCGTCGGCGGGCCGGTGACCCGCTCGCGATTTGGCGACCGCCCGGATGATTTTTACATTGACCCGGCCGGCGTCGCCGCGATCGCCGCCGACCTCGTCCAGCAGGACCGGTCCGCCTGGAGTTTCGAGGTCGAAGCCCGGCCGTTCAAGGAGAAGTGGTGAGCAGGGGCCGGGTCTCTCAGAGGAGGAATTGCGCGAACCGTGTCAGAACGGTGGAACAATCACTCCACACCCTTGTTAGTAACGAACCAACTTGAAGCCTGCTTTTTACCGATTGGGCACGCGGGAGGAGTTGCGAAACCAAGTGTAGGATGATGGCGCTCGTTTTTGAGGCCTATGGCGCGCTCTGTTTTTTCGCGTTGGCCGTGTTCCTCGCTTGGGCGGCCGTGGCCCAATTGAGACCGGACTTGGACGAGGAAGAGTTTGATCTCGCCGAGCTTGAGAATCTCGTGAGCCCTGAGCGGTCAGGCGACGCTCCCTCGATCGAACCTGCGATCATCGAACGGCCATCCTGGTCGCCGCCGGTTCGTCCGGTAAAGCAGAGCAGGCGTCCGATCCGAAGGGGCCCCACCCCTTTCATACCCGAAAGCCCCGCACGATCTAGTTTTGGGTTTCGAAACCGAAGCCCGGCGGTTCAAGGCGAAGTGGCGACGCGGGCTTTGGTATGTTGCACTGCGGGAAGCTTCTGACCTAGCATGCAAGTATTCACCTAAATCGCTATAGTACTGCGAACGGGCAAGTGAAGGTCGCGTTTAAAGATAATGCACAGGATAAAAGAGTGTCACTCCATCTGGAGAACACTGTCAATTTGCTCAAAGTTCGCCTCCACATCTTTGTGGTATCGAATCAACTTGTAATCTGTTATTTTACGTGT
Organism: uncultured Alphaproteobacteria bacterium; assembly: GCA_963707355.1. Classification (GTDB taxonomy): domain Bacteria; phylum Pseudomonadota; class Alphaproteobacteria; order Rhizobiales; family Beijerinckiaceae; genus Roseiarcus. The sequence goes on from CAVPPX010000056.1 coordinate 7,181, forward strand.
TGGGGGTGCAGGAGGAGGCGGCGAGCCGGGTGTGGAATGGTAACGCTCGTTTTTGAGGTCTATTGCGCGGTCTGTTTTTTCTCATTGATCGCCTTCCTCGTCTTGGCCGCGGCGGCAAAATTGAGACCGGACTTGGACGAAGAAGAGCTTGATTTCGTCGAGCTTGAGAAGCTCAAGAAACTCGTCAAGTCCGAGCCGTCCGGCGACGCCCTTCCGGTCGATGCCCCGATCATTGAAGATGCGCCCAGGTCGGCGCCGGCCCGTCCGGTAAAGCAGAGCAAGCCTCTGGTCCGACTGCGCCCGCACCTGCTCCATGGGCGCAAGCCTCGCGCGATCTAAAATTTTTCGACGCCGAAGCGCGGGCGTTCAAAGTGGGGTCGCAATGACGATCTTGGTTCGAGCCAAATGCTATTTCACTCGAAACTAGGGCTCACGCCTCCGCGCTGAGACCGAAGACCGCGAAACGCTCGGCCGGATCGGTCCAGATTTTGTCCACCCGCCACCCTGACCGCTGCGCCGAATGGGCGAAGCCGGCGACGTCGAACTTGCGGCAAGTCTCCGTATGGATGGTTTCGCCTTCCGCGAAGGCGAAACTGCGGCCGCCCACGGAAACCACCTGCGGCTTCAGGCTCACGATGTGCATCTCGATTGCGGACTGGCGCTCGTTCCACCGCGCCTCGTGCGCGAACGCATCGAGGGCGAAGTCGCCGTCGAGTTCGCGATTGATGCGGACCAGAAGGTTGAGATTGAATTCCGCCGTCACCCCTTGCTTGTCATCGTAAGCCGCGATCAAGGTTGGGATGTCCTTGCGCAGGTCGACGCCGATGATCGCCTTGCCGCTCGATCCCACATGTTCGCACATCCGGCGAAGAAGCGCGCGGGCGTCCGAGGGCAAGAGATTGCCGAGCGTGCTCCCAGGAAAAAACGCAGCCCGCGGGCGAGCGGGAATATTGGCGGGGATGTCAAAATCCGACGGTGAAATCCGCGATGATTGGCCGAGTCGTCAGCTCAGGAAACCGATCCCGAAACCGCTCGACGGTCTGGCTAAGAAAATCCGCCGCGATATCGATCGGCGCGTACATGCGCGGCGCATGAAGGGCGTCAATGAGGATTTCGGATTTGATCGCCGCGCCGGCGCCGTATTCGAGCAGCACGATCCCTTCGCCGCACAGAGCCGCCATCTCGTCCGCGTGGCGGCGAAGAATTGCGGTCTCGGTCCGGGTCAAATAGTATTCGTCGAGGCGCGTGATCTCCTCGAACAATTCCGAGCCGCGCTGGTCGTACAGCCACCGGCTGGGCAGCGTCTTATGCTCTTGCGACAGACCTGCCAGCACATCGGCGCGAAACGCTTCGTGCTGGCTGAGTTTCGAATTCGACGAGGTCGAGCATCAGACGTCTCCCGCCAGCCGGAGCCCCGAGAACTGCCAGCGTGCATCGGGGGGAAAGAAATTGCGATAAGTCGGCCGCATGTGGCTCACCGGCGTCGCGCACGAGCCGCCGCGCAGGATGAACTGTCCCGACATGAACTTGCCGTTGTACTCGCCGACCGCCCCTTCCGCCGGATGAAATCGCGGGTAGGGCGCATACGCGCTGCGTGTCCATTCCCAGACATCGCCATAGATCTGACGCAAGCCTGGCTGGCCGGCTTGTGCAGGGGCGGGACGCAGGCGCCCGGACTCGACGAAATTGCCACGAAGCGGCTCGCCAAGGGCGGCATGCTCCCACTCGAACTCGGTCGGCAGCCTTCGGCCGGCCCAGGTCGCGAACGCGTCGGCCTCGTAATAGCTCACATGCGTTACCGGCGCGTCAGGATCGACCGGCTGCGCGCCGCGCAGAGTCATCGACCAGGCGCCGCCCTCGCGCGCTTCCCAGTACAGCGGCGCCGCCCAGCCTTCCGACTGCACCGTCGCCCATCCCGCCGAGAGCCAGAGCAGAGGCGTCCGATAGCCGCCGTCGGCGACGAACGCCATCCATTCCGCATTGGTGACGAGCCGGTTCGCGAGTTCATAAGGCTCGAGCAGGACGCGATGGCGCGGCCCTTCGCAGTCGAAGCCAAAGCCCTGGCCGTCGTGTCCGACCTCCACCACGCCGCCATCGAATTTGCGGTACGCGGGCGGCGCGCTGTCCGTCTTGCCGACCGCTAACGGGCCCGGATCCTTGTAGGCCGGACGCAGAGGGTTCTGCGCGAACAGGTGCAGGATATCGGTCAGCAGCAATTCCTGATGCTGCTGTTCGTGGTTGCACCCGAGTTCGATCAGCTCGGCGACCGCGGAGCCAAGATCATCCTGCATGAGCGACGCCATCGCGCGGTCGACATGGTCGCGATACGCGATGATCGTGTCGAGTGGGGGCCGTGTGATCATGCCGCGTCTCGGACGAGGCTGACGGGCGCCGATGCTCTCGTAATAGGAGTTGAAGAGGAAATTGAACTGGGGATCGAACGCGCGATAGCCGGGAAGATTCGGCTCGAGAATCATGCGCTCGAAAAACCAGGTCGTGTGCGCGAGGTGCCACTTGGCAGGGCTCGCGTCGGGCATCGATTGCACCGTCGCGTCGGCGTCGGACAGAGGCGCGCCGAGGCGCGCGCTTGCTTCGCGCACCGACTGATAGAGCGCGCCGAGGTCGGGATTTCGTTCCGGCGAACGATGGGGCTTCGTGACACGCATGCGTTTTCTCGTCCTTGTTCAAGGGGCGCCGTCTGCACGCCGGAGCGCGGCATATGGGGAGCGGGTCAAAGTTAACGAGGGGCGGGACACGAATAATTATTATTCTCGCCGCGAATGAGCGGGTTCACGTCGCAGGCCTGAATCCGGCCTGGAATGCGCCACAATGGCGACAACTGCGCCCACGACACGGGTTTCATTTGCATGCCCTGCGCCCTCCCGATGCTGAGCCGGAACCTAACTGGCAAGCCTTGCGATTGTTCCCTTGGCACGGGTGAAGGCGCTTTTCAGCCTCGTCAAAACGCGACCGTTGCACTTCGAGTTCGAGGTTGAAGCCGTCCGTTGGGGAAAAGCTAGCGCGGACGGCGCGGCGTGAGCAATTGATCTTAGGTATTGGAAAAAGCGTGCTCGCCGAGTGATCTCGTTCCGCCGCCGGCTGGAGCTGTGACGAAGCGAACGCGATCTTTCAGCGTGAGAGTCGCCGCTCGTCGATCCGCTCGCAAAAGCGAATGATCGTCCCGAACGGGTCGATCGCGCCCGTCTCGAGCGTGCCCCATGGCGTCTTTTCGAGGCCAGGGCGCATATAGCGATAATTCTTGGCGCTGATCTCGCGATGGAATTCTTCGACGCCGCGCATCATCACGCGCAGCCGCGCGCCGGGACTGCCGTCTCCGTGATGCTCGCTCAGGTGCAGGACCAGGTCGCCGCGCGACACCTGGCGGTAGAGCGGCGCGTTGTCGTCGAAGCGGTGATCCCAATCGACCTTGAAGCCAAGAAAGCCCTGATAGAACTCGTCGGCCTTGGCGACGTCGAAGATGCGCAGGATCGGGACGACGCTGGTGAATTCAATGGTCATCGCGGTTCGCTCCGGTTCCTGCGCTTGAGCGCGCCCTGATCGAGGAAGCGGTCTTTTTCACGCCAAGCGGGCAGCCTGATGGCGCACTGCTCTCACGTCCGCGCGCGCGAAGGCTCGACTTGCGCGAACGGACAAACTCGGGCAGGTTACTTGCCCGCCGGAGATCATCCGAGGAAAACCCGGATGTCTTCTGCGTAAACAGCGGTAACTTCTAAGTATCCGATAAATATCGTCCCTAGGGGGTGAAACGCCATGACTTCCTTCAAGCGCTTTCGCACGTCCAAACTTCCCCGTCGCCGGCTCTTGTCGTCGACATGCCTTGCGATGGGCATGTTGGCCCTCGCCGCTGCCGCGCCTACCGGCGCCGCGAGAGCGGCGGGCACGGAGCCCTGGATCACCACCTGGGCCGCGACGCCGGCGCCTCGCTGGGCCGAGGAACTGCCGGCGCCGTTCAATGTGCCTGAGACCCTCGAGGGCCAGACGGTGCGGCAGATCGCCCGCATCAGCGTCGGCGGCGATCAAGTGCGCATCGTGCTCTCGAACGAGTTCGGGACCCGGCCGGTCACGATCGGGAACACCACCGTCGCGCTCTCGGCCGGCGGCGACAAAGTCGATCCGGCGACCGTCAAGCCGGTGACCTTTGGCGGCCAAACCTCCGCCGTCATACCGCCCGGCGCGCCGCTGGTCAGCGATCCGGTCGATCTCTCCGTCAAGCCTTTGTCGAGCGTCGCGGTCAGCTTCTATCTGCCGAAGAAGACGGGCGTCACCTCCGTCCACTGGGATGGCGCGCAGACCACCTATATCTCCGCGACCGGCGACATGACGAAGGCCGCTGATTTCAAGCCTGACAGCACGGACAAGTCGCGTCTGTTCCTGAGCCGCATTCTGACGAATGCGAAGCCGGACTCGAACGCGATCGTCTTCTTCGGCGATTCGATCACCGACGGCGCCTGCTCGACCGCCGACACCAACAACCGCTGGCCCGATCACATCGCCGAGCGGCTGCAAGCCGAAGGCCATCCGGATGTCGCGGTCGTAAACGAGGCCTATTCGGGCGATCGCGTGCTGACGAATGGAATGGGCACCAATGCGCTGAGTCGCTTCGACATGTCCGTGCTCAGCCATCCGCGCGTGTCGACGGTGGTGATGATGATGGGGATCAACGACATCGGCTGGCCGGGCAAGGACTCGAAGACGCCGAGCGATCCTGAGCCGACGGCGGAGGATATCATCGCCGGATATAAGCAGATCATAGCGCGGGCGCATGATCATGGACTCCGCTTTGTCGGCGTCACCCTCACCCCCTTCGTCGACACGTTCAAGGGCCTGCCGACATTCGGCTATTATACGCCCGAGAAGGAGAAGATCCGCGAAGCGGTCAACGACTGGATTCGCGCCAACAAGACGGCCGACGGGCTGATCGACTTCGACAAGTTGCTCGAAGACCCCGCCAATCCAAAGCACATCAATCCGGCTTACGATTGCGGCGATCACCTGCATCCGAACGACAAGGGTTATCAGGCGATGGCCAAGGCCGTGGACCTGAACGTCCTCGTACCGAAGGACTAGCACGGGGCCTACGCCCGCCCCGAAGAGTTTGGGGCGGGCAGGCGCATTGCGGAGGGCGTCTGGGCAAGTCGCAGTCAGCCGACGGCCCGATCAGACGGGTCCGCGGGCCAAAAGCGCCGGTAGTTCGGCCAGCGTTCGGATCTCGAAGTCGGGGGCGCCCGGCAGGCGTTCGCGGCGCTGGCCGTAGCGGTTGCACCAGACGACGCGCATGCCGAAGTCCGACGCCCCATGCGCGTCCCAGGCGTTGGAGGATTGGAAGGAAATCGCGCTTGCCGGCAGATGGAGCGAGTCGAGCGCGTATTGGTAGACGTCGGGGTGTGTCTTGAAGGCGCGGACCGCGTCGGCGGAGAGGACCGCATCGAACATCGCCTCGAGCCCCGAGCGCTTGACCAGTGCCTCGAGCATCATGGGCGAGCCGTTGGAGAGAATGGCGGTTTTGAACCCGGCCTCGCGTAAGGTCGCGAGCATGGGCCGAACCTCGGGGAACGGCTCGAGGCCGAGATAGAGATCCATCAGGCGCTCGCGTAACGAGGGCGTCTCGAGATCGAGGCTTTCGAGCGCGAAATCGAGCGCGTCGCCGGTGACCTGCCAGAAGTCGGCGTAGCGGTTCTCGAGCGTGCGCAGCCATGCATACTGGAGTTGCTTGTCGCGCCAGAGCGTGGTCAGCGCGGCGCGGCGATTCTCCGGCACGTCGGGGCAGCGCGCCGCGGCGGAGGCGAAGTCGAACAGGGTGCCATAGGCGTCGAAGACGCAGGCGCGGACGCCGTCAAGGGTGCGGGTCAACGAGGCTCCAGTGTCTTCGCGAGCTCATTCTCCAGGATGGCGATGCGTCGCCGAAGCGTGTCGCTTTCGACTTGAGCATAGGCGATCTCGGCGTCGCGCGCGAGGCTGCCGAGCAGGTGGCGCTCGCTCGTATCAAGATCGGTTCCGATCTCATGGCCGCCATAGAGGACCAGCGCATAGCAGCGACGCGCATTGCCGACCGGCACGACGAGCACCGGCCGTTCGAGATCGTCCGGAAGTTCGGCGGGCGATGCGTGCGTGGCGTCGACCGAATTGGGGGTGTAGGGCTTTCTATCGAACCGCGCCGAGAGCAGGGGATGGTTGCTGGTGAGCGCATCGGCGTGGTCCGCGTCCCAGCCGGTGCTGAGGCTTCGGGTGAAGAGGCCGTCCTGCTCGCGAAACAAGGCCGCGGACGCTAAGCCCAGCGTATTCATCGGCTCGTTCACGAGTAGGTGCTCGATCTCGTCAACACTGCCGGAATTCTGAATGGTCTCGCCAACCTCGGCGAGATGGCGTTCGGCGCGAATGAATTTGCGGTCGAACAGGCGGTTCATGAGCTCGGTCGCAAGCTCGTGTCCGCGCGCGATCAGATAGACCAGGCCGGAAGCGACCACGACCCAGGCCCAATCGGGCATGTGGATGTACTCGTCGATCGTCTCGATCTGCTTGTGGAGGAAGAGGACCGGCACGCTGAGCAGAAGGCCGAAGGCGGTCGCCCGGCGAAGCGGGATCCAGACGTTGACCACCGTCTTGCGCCGCACCGCCTCGACCACGAACAGGCACAGGATCCCGTTGATGAGGAAGAGGGCGCCCGCGATTTCCTCCGGCGCCAGACCCTCTCCGAGCAACTCGCCGAACAGCGAGGTTTCCTGAGAAAGCTGGGCGAGCAGATAGGCCGGAAGGCCGATCACGCAGCCCCAGATCACCCAGCGGATGCGCTGATAGTCGCGGGGCGAAAGATCCCGCCGGCGTCCGATCAGGATCGCGAGCGCGCCGACGCTGACGGCAAAGCCGATCAACAGCAGGGCTCTCGACCAGATTTCGGCCGGATAGCCGAAGACGGTCGCCATGCTGGCAAGCGCCACGCCCAAAAATACGATCGCCAGCGCCGGCAGGGCGCGCTCGATCGTCCGCCATAGCCCTTCGGCTCGGTCGACCGGCGCCCTCAGCGCAAACATCAGGAGCCCGGTATAGGCGGCGACCTGCATCACCAGGAAAATGACGTTCTGCGCCAGAAGGGCGCGCGGCCAAAGCTGGAGCCAGGCCCAGAACTGAAACGCCTGGCCGGGATTGAACTGGATGACGTAGACGAAGAAACCCCAGGTCATGGGGCCTGCGCGCGTCCACACCAGCCAGGCCGCGCCAAGCACAACCAGAACTCCCGCAATCGTGTCGAGCGCAACGACGACGTCCAGCAGGCGATTCATCGGGCGCGGCTCGGCGGTGAGCTTGACTTCGCGCCCCGAACGTTCCGCCGCGGAGGCGACGACAAGCGTCGCCTCGCGTCCCGCCGTGACGTAGGTGACGCCACCCCATTGCGACAGCAGGCTCGCGCAGACGCTGGTGTCGACGGGCGCGCAGCGCATCGCGGCGAGATCCAGCCGGTCTCCGGCGCGCAGGCCCGCTCGCCAGGCTGGCGAATCGTGCTCAGCTTCGAACGGGCCCTGGACGTCGTAAATCCGTCCGTCACCGTCCATCGCGAGACCGAACGAGCCCAAGGGACGGACGACCCGAAGCAAGTCAGGGACGATCATCGCCAGCGCATAGACGGTCAAAAGCAAAAGAGCGACGCGGCTGAAAAGGCTCGCGCCCTTGCCGTCACTCATCAGCCGATGCTCCGCGGGGCAAGACGAGGGACCTCCTTCAATGGCGCTGAGGAACGGAGGCTACCCGTGACGCAGGTCTTTGTACATAAGCCGCGTCGCGTCGTAGCGTTCTTCGAAGGCATTGCGCGCGTAATTCGGAATCGCCCCGGCGAGGCGATACCCCAGCGATCGATAGAGGGCTTCGGCCGCATCGCCCGCAGTGTCGAGCGTAAGCAGCCATCGGCCCTCTTTGGCGGCGCGCTGTTCGATCTCCTGCATCAGCGCCCGGCCGACGCCGGCGCGGCGAAAGGCCGGATCGACGAGCACTTTGGAAATCTCGGCGTGATGACGCTTGCTCGGCATCGAATCGAGATCGAGCTGCGCCGTCCCGGCGATCGTGGCGCCAAGCGTCGCGATGAGGACAAGCTTGCCGCCGGCCGCATGTGGCGCAGCGACCCTGTCCAGCCAGTAGGCGCGCGCTTCGCTCCGATCGAACGGCACGACAAAGCCGACGCTCGCGCCCTCGTGAACGCAGGCCTGCAGGATCTGGGCGAGGCGATCGACGGCTTTGGCGAGCGCGGCGGGGTCGAGCGCGGCGACGTCTATGGCTTGGGCTTCCACTTGTCTCACCGGAGAACGAGAATGTAGCGCGCCGGGCGCGGCCCAGTCGCAACGAAACGGCTTGGGCCCATCAGCTTATAGCGAAGGCAGTCGCCGGCGCGCAGGCGATGGATGGTCCCCTCGACAGCCAATTCCAGAGCGCCGTCCATGAGAAAAAGATGATGTTCGAGGCCAAGACGCGGCGGAAGCGGGTAGTCGACGCGCGCGCCGCCCGGCAATTCGCAATACAGAACCTCGCAGTCGAAACCGAGCGAGGGCGGCGAGACCGACCGGCGGCGAAAGCCGGTGGCCGGATCGACCCACTCCGCCTGCTCATCCTGCCTGACAAGCGCATGCGCATCGCCCTCGATGTCGGCGAGCAGGCGCGAGACGGTTGTGCGATGCGCCCCGGCGAGGCGCCCGAGCACGGACGCTGTCGGGCTCACTTCGCCGTTCTCGATCCGCGACAGGGAGGCGCGACTGACTCCGCTTAGCGCGGAAAGCTCATCGAGCGACCACCTCCGCGCCCGCCGCAATGCGCCCAGCCGTTCGGCGAGGCGTATATCGGCGTCGTCGCGCGTCGAAACCTGGTGTTCCATATCTGGAAAATACTCTCTGAAATGAGACCGTCAAGCTGGAGCTCTGGCGGCCGAATTGCGTGTGACGCCATTCTCTTGCACAGTCGAACCTCCCCAAAAGCGGAATGGATCGATGTCGTCGCCGCACCACGCCTCCATTCCGGCCTGGGCTTGGGCCGTACCGCTGCTCGCGAGCGCCCTTGTGGCGCTGAAGTTGTTCCATATCGTCCCGTCCGACGATCCGTACGTATTGGTTCTCGCCGGTCTCTTCCTCGCCGCCACGGTGTTCGCCGCTGTCCACCAAGCTGAGGTGCTGGCGCTCAAGCTTGGCGAGCCTTTTGGCTCGATCCTTCTTGCCGTCGCTGTGACGGTGATCGAAGCCGGGCTCATTGTCTCGATCATGCTTGCCGGGGCTGAGGGCAGCGAGCGCGTCGCCCGCGACACGGTGTTTGCGGCGGTGATGATCGTTCTCAATGGCGTCGTCGGCCTCTGCCTCGTCCTTGGGGCGGGCAAGCACTTCGAGCAGACTTTCCAACTCCAGGGCGCGGCCTCCGCGCTCGCCGTGCTCGGAACTCTGGCCACCCTGGCGCTGATCCTGCCGAACTTCGCCGAGGCTGCTTCCGGCCCGTCCTATTCCATTCTGCAATTGGAGGGCGTCGGCCTTATGTCGCTGGTGCTCTGGTGCGTGTTTGTGTTCGTGCAAACCGTCAAGCATCGCGATTACTTTCTCGATGCTCGAGGCGACGACGATTCCAGCGACGCGTTACACAACGCTCCGAGCGTGCTCATCACGCTCTTGAGCCTCGGCCTGCTGGTGGTTTCGCTTGCCGCAGTCGTGCTGCTGGCCAAGACGCTGTCCTATCCGGTCGATGTGGCGATCGGCGCGGCGGGGCTGCCGAAGGCTTTCGTCGGCGTTGTCATCGCGCTTATCGTGCTCATGCCGGAAGGGCTCGCCGCGATAAAGTCCGCCCTGCGCAACCGGCTGCAGAACAGCATCAATCTCGCACTCGGCTCGGCCATCGCCAGCATTGGCCTGACAATTCCGACGGTGGCGCTGGTCTCGATCGTGCTCAGCCGTCAAATCGCGCTGGGCGTTTCGCCAACCGACATGACGCTGCTCATTCTGACCCTCTATATAGCTGCTCTGACCCTCGGCACCGGGCGCACGACCGTGCTGCAGGGCGCGGTCCATCTCGTTATCTTCGCCGCGTTCATGTTGGTCTCGGCTGTGCCGTAGTTCGGGTAAGGCGCGCCTGGGAACGGATGGCGGCCTCTCTCTTTGTTGATAGGAATCGTGTGACATGAGAATTCTTGTTGTCGGAGCGGGCGCGGTCGGCGGCTATTTTGGTGGACGCCTCCTGCAGGCGGGTCGCGACGTGACCTTTCTCGTTCGTCCGCGTCGCGCCGCCGAGCTCGCAAAGCATGGATTGACCATTCGCAGCCCCGTCGGCGACTTTCATCTTCCCTCGCCGCCGACGGTGCTGCAGGAAGATCTGGCGCAGCCGTTCGACCTCGTGGTTCTGAGCTGCAAGGCCTTTGACCTCGAAGGTGCGATGACGTCATTCGCCAAGTCGGTCGGCCCGGCGACGGCGATTCTGCCACTCCTGAACGGCATGCGGCATATCGACCGGCTGGCCGAACGTTTTGGAGCCGAACATGTGCTCGGCGGGCAATGCGCCATCTCGGCCACCCTCGGCGCCGATGGCGCCGTCGTCCACCTCAATGATTGGCACGCGCTGAGCTTTGGCGAACTCGACGGCTCCCGCTCGCAGCGGATCGGGACCATCGCCTCGGCGCTGCTCAACGCCGGCTTCGATGCGCGGCTGAGCGACGAGATCCGGCAGGAAATGTGGGAAAAGTGGGTGTTCATCGCGACAGCCGCAGGCATAACCTGCCTGATGCGGTCGGCAGTCGGCGATTACGTCGCCGCCGGCGCCGCGGATCTCGCGCTTGGGCTTCTCAACGAATGCGCATCGATCGCGGCTGCTCAGGGCTTTCCGCTGCGCGAACCAGCCCTTGAGCGGGGGCGGACGGCGCTAACCGCCGCGGGTTCTCCCCTGAAAGCCTCGATGCTGCGCGATATCGAGGGCGGCAAGCCGGTCGAAGGCGATCAGATCCTCGGCGATCTGCTGCGGCGTGCGGGCAATCCGGACGACGCTTCTCTGCTGCGCATCGCCACGCTTCACGTGAAAGCCTACGAAGCCGGGCGGAAGCGCGCCGAGACCGCCGGCAGCCCGTGACGCTTGCGCCGCCGGGCGCGTTGGTATATCCGCGACCGCTTCGCGAACATCTGAAGGAGAACGCGCTTTGGCGGACGTCGCGCCGATCAACTGGACCAATACCATGACGCTGCTCAGCGTCGCCATCCTGGTGGGCACGGAACTCGTGGGCGCGGGCGCCGCCGCAGGCTGGGCGATCGGCGGCCTGTTCCAGCTTGGCGAGACGATCACCCGCGCGCTGGAAGGCGTGCTCATTCTCATGGCTCTGACCGGGCTCTTCTATTTTCTGCGTGCGGCGGTCGCGCACGAGCCGATCCGCGGCTAGCCGGTCGCGCGCTTGCCGCCAAGACTGCCTTCCGAGATCGTCGCCGATGAGCCTGGGGCTCCATTCGCGCAGCGAGAGAGACGCCGCTCGCCGCGCCGAGCTGGAGCGCTGACGGCGGAATCCAATCGGCGAGGCGCGCTCCTGGTCGATTTGGACGGAACGCTGACCGATCCGGCTGAGGGCATCATAGGCTGCTTCCGCCTCGCGCTCGAAACGTTGGGACGAAGCGCGCCGCCTGCCGCTGAACTGCATTGGATCATCGGGCCGCCTCTGCGCGGATGTTTCGCCGAGGCGCTTAACGGCGAAGGTGATCCAGAGGAGGCAGTCAAAATCTATCGCGGCCGGTATTCGACCGAAGGTCTTTTCGAAGCTGTCGTCTATGACGGCGTAAAGGAGACGCTCGCCGAATTGCGCGCCGCGGGAACACGCCTCTTCCTTTGCACGGCGAAACCCCTGGTCTACGCCGAGCGGATTCTTAGCCACTTCCGCCTCGAGCCTCACTTCGAGGCGGCTTACGGCGACGAGCTTGGGGGACGCTTTCAGGACAAGGCGGACCTGATCGCTCACATCCTCGAGCGGGAGAAGCTCGAGGCCGACGATTGCTGCATGTGGGGCGATCGCAAGCATGATGTCCTGGCCGCGAGCCGGCATGGGATCCCGACCATCGGCGCGCTCTGGGGCTACGGCGGCGCGGATGAGCTTCGCGCGGCGGGCGCGGCGGCTCTTTGCGAATCGCCCTCGCAGGTTCCTGCGGCCTTCCGGGCCCTTCCGCGCTCCGTGGGCGCGCGAGCGCCATGACCGGCAAGCGATTGGCGCACGGACCGGGCTCGCAAGCCCCGATCCCCGCGCCGCCCCGGGCCGAGGTCCGGCCGGCGACACTCTCCGCACATGGCCTTTCCTGGGTGGACGACTATTCCTGGATGCGGGCCGACAATTGGCGCGAGGTGCTGCGCGACCCGAGTCGGTTGCCTCCGGACATCCGCGCGCTGCTGGAGGCCGAGAACGCCTATGCCGACGCAATGTTGGCGCCGACGCTCGCCTTGCAGAAAGAGCTCAAGCGCGAAATGCGCGCGCGCCTCAAGGAGGATGACAGCGAGCCGCCGCAGGTCGATGGGCCGTGGGCCTATTACTCGCGCTTTCGTCCCGGCGGCCAGCGCCGCATCACTTGCCGCAAGCCCCGCGAGGGGGGCGCGGAGACGGTGCTGATCGACGGCGATGCGCGGGCCGAGGGAAAGCCGTTTTTCCATCTCGCTGGCGCGCGTCATTCGCCTGATCATTCAAAATTCGCCTGGAGCTCCGACGACCTCGGCTCCGAGATGCTGACAATTGCGGTCCGTGACCTCGAGCGCGAGACGGACCTTGCCGACCGCGTCGTTGGGGCGACGGGCGACATCGTCTGGACGCGGGATTCGCAGGCGTTTCTCTATGTCGAGCAGGACGAGGACCATCGCCCTTGCCGCGTCATGCTGCATCGCCTTGGAAGCGCGCAGATCGACGACATCGAGATCTTCGCGGAAGCCGACCCGGCCTGGTTCATCGGCATTAATCCGACCCGTCTCGGTCGCGCGGCCATTATCTCGGTGCACGGCCACGACGCTTCGGAAGCCTTGGTCGCGGATCTCGATCATCCGACCGCTCCGCCCCGGCTCGTCGCGCCGCGCCGCTCGGGGTTGCACTACGACGTGATGGATCAGGGGAATCGTTTCTTCATCCGCACCAACGCGGACGCGCCCGATTTCAAGATCGTCGTCGCGCCGCGCGATGCGCCGCAGCAGGCAAACTGGCGCGATGTCGTCGCCGCCCGCGACGGACGCTTCGTCGCCGACGCAACGCTGTTCCGGCGCTGCCTCGTGCTGCTCATGCGCGAGATGAGCCGGCCGCATCTCGTTGTCTTCGACCTGGAAAGCGGGGAATCGCACGAGATCGCGTTTGATGAGGAGACCTATTTTCTCAGGCTCGAGCCGGTCTATGAATTCGACACTTCGCTCATTCGCTTCAGCTACGCGTCGCCGGCGACGCCACAGGAGACCTACGACTACGATGTCGTGAGCCGGCGCCGAACGCTCGTCAAGCGGCAGGCGATGCCGCGTGGCTTTGATCCGCAGGCCTATGTTGCGCGACTGGTCTTTGCCCCTGCTGAGGATGGCGAGAGCGTGCCGCTGTCGCTGCTTTACAAGCGGGGCGTGAAGCTCGACGGGTCGGCGCCGCTGTTCATCACCGGCTACGGCGCCTACGGCTATGCGGCCGAGGCGAGTTTCGCGACCAACCGCTTCTCGCTGGTCGACCGCGGCTTCGTGTTCGCGATCGCCCATGTGCGCGGCGGCGCCGATAAAGGCTGGCGTTGGTACGAGGATGGCAAGCTTGGCAAGAAGCCAAACACGTTTGGCGATTTCCTCGCCGCCGTCCAATTCCTCATCGCCGAAGGCTTTACCAGCAAGGGCCAAGTCGTGGCTCAGGGCGGCAGCGCCGGCGGCTTGCTGATGGGCGCGGTCGCCAATCTCGCGCCGGACCTGTTCGCTGAAATCATCGCCGACGTGCCGTTCGTCGATGTGCTGGCCACGATGCTTGACGCCAGCCTGCCGCTCACGCCGCCGGAATGGCTGGAATGGGGCGATCCGATCCACGATCACGCGGCGTTCGAGACCATCCGCGCCTATAGTCCGATCGACAACGTGCGGGCTCAGCGCTATCCGGCAATCCTGGCGCTCGCCGGCCTGACCGATCCGCGCGTGACTTATTGGGAACCCGCCAAGTGGGTCGCCCGCCTGCGCGCGACAATGACCGGCGGGGGGCCGATCCTGCTGCGCACCGCCATGGATGCGGGACATGCGGGCGCGTCGGGGCGCTACGACCGGCTTGACGACATCGCCCGCCAGTACGCCTTCGCTCTTCGCTGCATCGAGGGCGGGCTTTAGGGGCGAAGGTCGTCAGACCGGTTTCGACCCAGAGGGGAAGGTCGACGCGGGGGTCGTTGCGCGGCGCAAAAGACAGGGCGCAAAATCAAAGCCTGATTCCCCTGTCAGAGTCAGAGGCTCTCGTGGTATGAGCGACCCATGACGATAACCTTGAATCCCGAACAGGAAGCATGGCTCGAAACGCGTGTGGCGAGCGGCGATTTTGCCTCTGTCGAAGCGGCGGCGCGCCAGCTTATCGACGAGCGAATCGCAGAACGAGCGCTTGAGGAAGGCGACGATCTGGCGTGGGCGAAACCCTACATCGATGAAGCGCTGGCGGAGATCGCGCGCGGCGAGGAAATCACCCTTGAGGAGCATAAGGCTCGCAATGCGGCAAGGCTTGCTGCGCTTCGGACTTAGTGGCGAGGGTCGTTGTTACACCGTCCGCCGACGCGGACACGGCGGAGATCCTTGCCGATCTCGAAGCCAAGGCCGGGTTTGTCGTCGCCGCCCGCTACAATGCCTCTTTTGAGCGGCTCTACGACATTCTTGCCGACTTTCCCGGCGCGGGTCCGCCGCGCCCCACCTTAGGTGCGCACATTCGCATCGGCGTCGTTCTCCCTTATATCGTGTTCTACAGTCACACGGAGACGGACGGCGTCGTGAGAGTTCTACGCATCGTTCATGGCAGCCGTAGGATTTCCGGGAAGCTGCTGCGCCGCGCTCCTGGAGCGAGTGAATGAACTCCAGGAGATGGGCAGCGCGTATCCTGTTTTTGCCGTTGCTGATTCTGAACTTCGCGTCGTTCGCGCTTGCCGATGAGCGCCCCTCGGTCTTCCTCGAGGATCTCACCTGGACGGAGCTCAGGGACGAAATCGGCGCGGGCAAGACCACCATCATCGTGCCCATCGGCGGAACCGAGCAGAACGGCCCGGCAATGGCGCTCGGAAAACACAATCGGCGCGTCAAGTTGCTTTCCGAGCGGATCGCCGTCGCGTTGGGCAACGCGCTTGTCGCTCCGGTGATCGCCTATGTCCCTGAAGGCAGTATCAGTCCGCCGTCTGGCCACATGCGTTTCCCTGGAACCATAAGCGTGCCGGAAGGCGCGTTCGAAACAATTCTCGAATACGGGGCCCGGAGCTTCAAACTGCACGGGTTCAAAGACATCGTCTTTTTAGGCGATCACGGCGGCTACCAGGCTGACGAAAAGACCGTGGCGAACAAACTCAACCGCGAATGGGCCTCATCGAACGTGCGCGCGCACGCTGTCACGCAATATTACGATGCGGCGCAAATCGATTTCGTCCGGATTTTGAAGGGTCAAGGGTTCACACTCGCGGAGATTGGAACCCATGCGGGCCTAGACGATACGTCGCTGATGCTCGCGCTCGACCCCAGCCTTGTGCGTGAGGATCGGCTTGCCAACCTCTCCAAATTCGGGAGCGCCGACGGTGTTTATGGGGACCCGTCCAAGGCCAGCGCGAAACTTGGAATGCTGGGCGTCGACGCCATCGTCTCTCAAACGGTGGCCGCGATAAAGTCCGCTGTCTCGCAACGTTGACGCGAGGAGCCTCAGTTCGCCAGAGACAAGCAGGCGCCGACCGTGGAGGAGATTTCGCTCGCGTCTAGCGAATTGTTTCCCGCGACCGCCGCCCCCGGTTTGGATGGATTGGCCGAGAGAGAAGGGCTCGGATGGCAATTGCTTGCGGAAAAATAGAAATCAGCTTAAGCTGGCCCCATGAGCAATCCTGCGCTTCCGCATGGTCTCGACCCCACGCTAACCCCGGCGCGCCGATCCTCGACGGAAAAAAGCGACTGAAAAAATTTTCCGCGGTTTTTCCCGCGTAACCCATTGAAAAGGCTCGATTCGGACGAGAGAATCCAAGGAAATCCAAGGAAATCCAACCCTCATTATCGCGGGTTTTGCAGCGGAATCGTCACGCGCCAAGAAAATCCAAATGAATTGAACCGAAACAAATAGTAAAACTAGCGCGCCATCGTCTTCTGGTAGGGCCACCTTGCATGGCAGCGAGAGCTACTCCTCCTCGTCGCCAGGCTCCGGCTTGGCGCTGGCGCCGGGGATGACGTAACTCCCCTTCAGCCAGCGATGCAGGTCGACGTCGGCGCAGCGCTTGGAGCAGAACGGGTCATAACGTTCGCTGCGCGGCTTGCCGCAGATCGGGCAGGGCCGGTTGCTCTTGTCCCGATCCGGTTGCTTGGCGGCGGACTTCTTGTCGTCGGCTTTCATTGAACGAGGCTCGCGCTCCAGCGCCGGTGGACATGATAGCCTTGTCCGCCGAGCAGCGCGACCGTTTCGGCCAGCGGCAGGCCGACGACGTTGGAGTAGGAGCCGACCAGCCGCTCGACGAAGGCGCCGGCGAGGCCCTGAATTGCGTAGCCGCCGGCCTTGCCGCGCCATTCGGCGCTCGCCAGATAGGCGTCGACCTCGTTGGCCGACAGGCGCTTGAACCGAAGCCGGGTCTCGACCAGCCGACGCCGAACGGCGCCCCCGCCAGTGACCAGCGCAAGGCCAGTGAAGACCCGATGGCCGCGGCCGGACAAGAGATCGAGGCACATTTCGGCGTCCTCGCGCGTCTCGCATTTCGGCAAGATGCGCCGGCCGACGCCGACCACCGTGTCAGCCCCAAGCGTCAGGCAGGGGGCGAGATCCGCGCGGGCGCCCGCGATCGCGGCCGAGGCGAGCGCCTTTTCACCCGCCAGCCGTTCGGCGAGCGCCCGCGGCTCTTCGCGTGGGCGTGGCGTTTCGTCGATCTCGGCCGGCAGCACCGCATCGGGCTTGACGCCGATCTGCGCGAGCAGCTGAAGCCTACGCGGCGACGCGGACCCGAGCACGAGGCGGAGGCCCGAGTGCGGAGCGGAGCGATCGTCGCGCCGCCCGAGCGTCAGGGTCATTTGAAGCGGTAGGTAATGCGCCCTTTGGTGAGATCGTAGGGCGTCATCTCCACGAGCACCTTGTCGCCGGCCAGCACCCGAATGCGATTCTTGCGCATCTTGCCCGCGGTGTGAGCGATGATTTCGTGGTCGTTCTCAAGTTTGACGCGAAAGGTTGCGTTGGGCAGCAATTCGACGACGAATCCGGGGAACTCAAGCAGTTCTTCTTTCGACATAAGGCTCCTTGTTGCGGCGCGCCCCGCCAAAGGCGAGCGGAGACGGCGGCCCTGACGGCCCCCTAGCACGCCAGCGGCAGACTGTCATACCACCGCGAGGTTGTGAGATCGAATAACCCAGCGACGTCCACGGCTCGCGCTTTTTGGAACTCAGTTTATCGGGGCGCGCGCGTCAGACCAATCTACTTCAGCGCCGTGGCGTCCGATTCGTCCAGAAATCCGAGGATCTCGTGGAAGAACTGCATGCGGTTCTTCTCCAGCATGACGGTATGGGTGCCCTCGCCGAGCTGAACAAAGCGCTTGTAGGGCGCGCTTGTCAGCTTGGCGAAATAGGCCTCCGCCATATAGGTCGGAAGATCGGCATCCCATTCCGCGTGAATGAGGAGCGTCGGGACGGTGATCTTGCCCGGATCATAGAACGGCTTTCCCGCGCCCCAATAATTGGTGAATTCCGCCAGCACGCCGCTGGCGGCGCGAAGCCTTGGCGGCTCCATTTTGCTGCCGACGGGATCGGTGGCGAGCGTGGCGTTCCACCATGCGTCGAAGACGCCGGGCGGAATCAGCGCCGCCTGTTTGTCCTCGGGAACGCCACGGAGCCAACGCGCATGGGCGGAGTCCTTGGCTACGAGGCGATAGGCGGGGATCGTTTTTGTCGACGGTTCCACCGGGGGCTGGGCCACCCAAGCCGGCGCGTAGAGCACGAGCCGATTGATCTTGTCATCATGCTGCGCCGTGTAGGCGCCCGCGATCGACGTGCCCCACGACCAGCCCATGAGATCCAGTTTCGGGATGCCGCGCTGAGCCAGAATGTAGTCGACCGCGGCGCCCAGATCCGCGCCCGCCTCTTCCGAAGTCGCAATCGGCTTGTTCGCCTCCGGCGGCTGATCCATTTCCGGCGGACGGGTCGATCGACCGTACGATCGGACATCGACCAGATAGACGTCGAAGCCGTGCTGGGCGAACAGGTCCATCATCGAGACGCCGTCGATTGGCAGATCGAAGCTCGTTTCTGCGGGATACGTAGCGCCGTGAATGAAGAGCAGCGTCTTGTCCGGCGAATAGGACGTCATGCTCTCCGCGTGCTTGTTGCGAATATAGAGTTTGACGCCCGGATCGGACGACGGGATCATCGCTTCCGTGGTTGTCAGCGGCGGCGATTGCGCGAAAGCGGCGCCCGATAGCGCTGAGCACATCACCATAGCTGAGCAAACGACTCGAAAGCGCATAAGCGACTCCTCCCGACGCGGCCTGAAAAGCCGCGTCTCTATAAGGCGCGCATCGCGCGAAGGCCAGAGCCAGCGAGTCGCTAAGCCGTCGCGAGCGGCGCCAGGCAACGATGCTTGTCAGACTGCCGACGAGGGAGCGACGACGTCCGGCTTGGAAGGTGGCGCGGCCTGCGCCGCGGGCTTGCGCTTTCTGCGCTCCTCGAGCGACTGCATGATCACATAGAACGAGGGAACGAACACCACCACCAGACAGGTCGAGGCGATCATGCCGCCGAACACCGCGATGCCGATCGAGCGCCTCGCCGCCGCGCCCGCGCCCGTCGCCAGGACCAGCGGCAGCACGCCGAGGATGAAGGCGAACGATGTCATGATGATCGGGCGGAACCGCAGCCGCGCTGCCTCGACCGCGGCGTCAAGGATCGGCTTGCCCGCGTCGCGCTGCTGGCGCGCGTATTCGACAATGAGAATGCCGTTCTTGCTGCCGAGCGCGATGAGCAGGATGATGCCAATCTGGGTGTAAAGGTTATTGTCCGTGCCTTCGATATTGAGGCCGGCAACGGTTCCTAACAGAGCCATAGGGACGGCGAGGATGACGGCGAAGGGCAGGATCCAGCTCTCGTACTGTCCGGCCAGCACCAGATAGACGAGCAGGATCGCAAAGCCGAAGATGTAATACGTCGAGTTGCCGACTGTTTTCTCCTGGTAGGACATCGCGGTCCAGTCGAAGCCGGTTCCTATCGGGAGCGCCTGAGCGCCGACCTGGTCCATGAGGTCGAGCGCCTGACCTGAACTGAAGCCAGGCGCTGGCGAGCCGACGACGGTCGCGGTCGGGTAGAGGTTGTAGAGGCTGATCAGCGGTGGCCCGGTCACTTGATTGACCTCGATCGCCGTGCCGATCGGCGTCATCGTTCCATTGCCGGCCCTGACCTTGAGATTGCGGATGTCATCGACCGTGGCGCGCTTGTCCGCGTCCGCTTGCGTATAGACCTGGAAGACATGACCGAATTTGTTGAACTGCGTCACGTAGTTCGAGCCGACATAGCCGGCCAGCGCCGAGAACACCTGGCCGACGGTGATTCCGAGCGCCTCCGCTTTCGTTCTATCGACCACGACCGAGTATTGCGGCGCCCCGCGCGAAAGGTCGTCGCCAGCCGCTGCAGGCCGGATTGCGCATTGCCGTCCGCGACGACGGTGTTGGCGAGGCTTTGCAGAAGGGCATAGTCGAAGTCGCCGTTGCGGATCTCGACCTGCATCGTGAAGCCGCCGACGTTGCCGACGCCCTGGATCGGGGGCGGCAGCACC
Source organism: uncultured Alphaproteobacteria bacterium (assembly GCA_963707355.1). Taxonomy (GTDB): domain Bacteria; phylum Pseudomonadota; class Alphaproteobacteria; order Rhizobiales; family Beijerinckiaceae; genus Roseiarcus. The sequence continues at coordinate 27,129 of CAVPPX010000056.1, forward strand.
GCGAAAGAGAAGGCCTCGGGGATCGACTGCAGCGCGCCGTTGATCCGCCGTTGGATCGATTCCTGATCCTGGCCCTTTTCCTTGAGCCGCTCGTCCCATTCCTTCATGACGACAAACGCGACACCCGCATTGGCGAGACTGGCGCGGTTGTCGAGAATCGAGATGCCGCTGACGGTCACGACATGCTCGACGCCAGGCATCGGCGAAATGAGTTTCTGAATTTTGTCCAGGACCGCGTCCGTGCGCTCTTTCGAAGCTCCGTCCGGCAGTTGCGTGACGACGATCATATAACCCTGATCCTCGGTCGGCAGGAATCCGGTCGGCACGCGAGTCAGCGACCAGATGGCGAAAGCGACGAGGGCAAGCGCCAAGGCGACCATCAGCAAGGCGTGGTTTGTCATGCCGCTCATGAGTCGAACGTAGCCGTGCTCCGCCGCGTCATAGACCCGGTTGAAGCCGCGGAAGAAAAAATTGCGTTGATTGGACGGCTTGGGCGGCCGCAGCCATAAAGCCGATTGCGTCGGCTTGAGCGTCATCGCGTTGATCGCGCTGATGAGCGCGGTCGCCGCAATGACGAGGGCGAACTGGCGATAGAGCTGCCCCGTTAGACCGGGCAAAAAAGCCGCGGGCAGAAAGACCGACAGCAGCACAAGCGTGATGCCGATAACCGGTCCGGTCAGCTCCTCCATGGCTTTAATCGCCGCTTCGCGTCCAGGCATGCCCTCCTCGACATGGCGCGAGACGCCCTCGACGATCACGATGGCGTCGTCCACGACGATTCCGATCACCAACACGATGGCGAATAGAGTCGGAAGGTTGATCGAGAACCCGAGCGCCGCCATCGCCGCGAAGGCGCCGATAATCGTCACCGGCACGGTCGTCGCCGGCACCAGCATCGCCCGCCAGTCCTGGAGGAAAACGAGGATGACGATAAGCACGAGGATGCCCGCTTCGATCAGCGTCCGGTAGACCTCGGAGATCGCGGCCTTGACGAATTTCGTCGTGTCGTAGGGGACGACATATTCGAGCCCCTCGGGGAAGCTCTTCTTGAGCTCCTCCATCTTGTCGTGGACCTCTTTGGAGACGGCGACCGCGTTGGCTTCAGGCAGGAGCGAGATGGCGATGCCGGCTGCTGGCTTGCCGTCGAGATTGAACGCTTCACTGTAGGTCTGGGCGCCGAGGTCGACGTGCCCGACGTCGCGGATTCGCGTGATCCGACCTCCGGCGCCGGGCTCGACCTTGACGATAAGGTTCTCGAAATCGGGCGCATCATTGATTCGACCGTTGAGGTTGAGCGTGTACTGGAAGTTCTGCCCTTTAACGGCCGGCGGCGCGCCGATCTGGCCGGCCGCGACTTCCTGACTCTGCTGCTGGATGACGGAGATCACGTCCTGCGGCGTCAGCCCACGCGCCTGCATGAGATTGGGGTCCAGCCAGACCCGCATGGCGTATTGGCCGGCGCCGAGCACCGATACGTCGCCCACCCCGTTGAGGCGCTCGAGTTCGTTGACGACATTGATGACCGCATAGTTCGACAGGAACAGGCTGTCGAAGCGGCTGTCGGGCGACACAAGCCCGACGAATTCGAGGATTGACGTCGATTGCTTTTTCGTCGTCACGCCTTGAAGCTGCACCTCGGCAGGCAGCGATGAGAGCGCCGCCGAAACCCGGTTTTGCACCAGAATCTCGTCTTCGTCGGCGCTGGTGCCGATGGCGAAAGTGACGGTCAGATTATAAGTGCCGTCGCTCGCGCTCGTGGATTGCATGTAGAGCATGTTCTCAACGCCGTTGACGTTCTGCTCGATGGGCAGGGCGACGGTGTTGACCAGCGTCGAGGCGCTTGCGCCCGGATAGCGCGTCGTCACCTGCACGGTCGGCGGGACGACGTTCGGGTATTGCGAGGTTGGCAGGTTGACGAGCGAAACGAGGCCGATAACGACGAAAAACAGCGCCAGAACGTTGGCGAGAACCGGCCGGTCGATGAAAAAGCGGGAGATCATGGGCGTTTCTCCCCCGCCGTCACTTCGCTGAATCCGTCGCGGCCGGCTTCGCGGGTCCGGATGCCGCCGCGGGGGCGCTGTCTTGATCGGCGGCGGCTTCGCTCAGTTTCGTCTGCTGAGGTGTGACCTTTGCGCCAGGAAGCGCGCGCTGGACGCCTTCCGTCACCACCCAGTCGCCGGGATCGATCCCGGACTCGATGATCCGGTAGGCTCCTTCCCGGTCGCCCGTCTTGACGATTTTGCGCTGGACGACATTGTCCTTCCCGACCACCAGCAGATATCGGCCCTCCTGGCTCGTCCCGAGCGCCACATCGGGCACCAGAATCGCCTTGTCCAGTTTCTCGACCGGCGTCCGGACGCGGACGAACAGACCAGGCAGCAGCCCACGGGCCTTGTTGTCGAAGATCGCGCGAGCTTCGAGTGTGCCGGTCGATTGGTCGACCTGAGGCGCCGCGTAGTCCATGTGGCCCAGGTGCGGAAAGCCTTCTTCACCCTGCAGCCCGATCTCGACTGGGATCGTGGATAGATCCGTCGTCCGAAACTCGATGCCGGCCTTGGCGTTGTTGACCTTGATCCGCAGAATTTGCGGCTCGCTTATCGTGAAATAGACGTAGAGCGGATCGAGCTGGATGATCGTCGCGAGCTTGGTCGGCGACCCGACGCCGACCAGCGCGCCCTTGTCGACAAGGTGCCTGGTGACGATTCCGTCGAATGGCGCGTTTACTGTTGTGTAGTTCAAGTTGATTTGGGCTGTCTCGATGGCGGCTTTGGCGTTCAACACTTGCGCGGCCGCTTCATCCTCTTTCGACTTCCATTCCTGCACCGTGGCCTGGCTGGCGAAATCCTGCTTTCCCAGCGTTGCCTGACGCTGATATTCGGCCCGGTTGAAAGCGAGCGTCGCCTGATTGGACGCGAGCGTCGCGTTCGCCTGGTCAAGTTGAGCCTGATATTGGTCGCGCTCGATGCCAAATAGCTTGTCGCCTGCCTTGACCGCGGCGCCGTCGACATAATCGATGTCGGTGAGGAAGCCCTGCACGCGAGCGACGAGATCGACCGAATTGAAGGGCGACGTGTTGCCCGTCAGATTGAGATAGAGCGTCACTGGCTTCAGCAGCGGCTGCGCGACCGCGACCTTTGGCGGCGGCGGCGGCGCATAGGCGTTCTGGGAGCCGTTGCAGCCGGCGAGCGCCGCCGTGGCGGCGACAACGCAAGCGGCGCGAAAGGCGCGCCCGCCCACGCTCGTCGAGGAACAAAGTTTAAGCGTCAGCATGCGAGCGCCGATCCTCGGAAGCAACAAACAAGAGCCGCGGGCGGAACCCGGTAGCACGGCGCCCCTGGCCGCGCCAACGCCAGGCTATGATGCCTGACTAGCGATTGAGCGCAAGAGGCTCGAATAACGAGCGCGAACGGCCGCTACCGCGCCGCGCGCTCAAGCGCGCGATAACGCCTCACCGCGAAGGGAATCGAGGCGAGATAGGCCAAGGTGACAGCGACCAGCGTCTGCATGGGAAAGTTGAACAGGATGAGGAGCGCCGCGGCGACCCCGACCAGCACCACCGAGACATATTCGCGTGGCACGCGGCCGATCGTTTTGCCGGAGAAATGCGGGACGCGGCTCGCCATCAGGAGCGCCACCGCCAGCACATAGAGGCTTTCGATCACAGCGGATCGCGACGTCGGTTGGCCGAGATCGAACGCGTAATGAAGGTAGATCGGCAGGAGGCCGACGATCGCGCCCGCGGGCGCCGGCATCCCAAGGAAGAAGTTCTTTCGCCATGCAGGTTGATCTTCGTCGATCATGACGTTGAAGCGCGCGAGGCGCAGGGCGCAAGCCATGGCGAACAAGAGCGCCGCGACCCAGCCGAAGTTTTTGGCCGCGTGCAGGTTGGCGACGTACAGCACCAGCGCCGGCGCGACGCCGAAGTCGACGAAGTCGGCGAGCGAATCGAGTTCGGCGCCGAAGCGCGAGGTTCCCTTCAAGGCGCGCGCGATTCGCCCGTCGAGGCCGTCAAGAACGGCCGCGGCCGCGACCGCGCTCACCGCCCAGTCGATCGACCCCTCCATCGCCAGACGGATTGCGGTCAAGCCCAGGCCAAGCGCGAACAGCGTGATGAGGTTGGGGATCAGGAGCCTGAGCGGCACCGCCCGGAGACCGCGCCGCCGCGACGCCGCCGCATCTGAGATCGGCGCTCGGGGCGCGGGGCCGACCTCGTTCACGCCTCAGCTCCGCTGAAACGGCGGCGGCTCGACCTCGGCCGCGACCTGCGCAATCACCGTCTCCCCGGCGATGGCGCGCGAATCGACGCCGACCACGATATGCGCGCCCGCGGGCAGGTAGACGTCAACCCGCGAGCCGAAGCGGATGAGCCCGATGCGCTCGCCCGCGCCGACCAGCGCGCCCTCGTGCGTGAAGCACACGATCCGCCGGGCGACGAGGCCTGCGATCTGCACCACGCCAAAACGCCCGGATGGCGTATCGATGACGATGCTGTTGCGCTCATTGTCCTTGCTCGCCTTGTCGAGGTCGGCGCTGAGAAAGAGGCCGGGGTGATAAACAATCTGAGCCACCCGGCCCTGGACCGGCGCGCAATTCACGTGGCAATCGAAAACCGACATGAAGATCGAGACCCGTTGCAACGGCGCCATGCCGAGGCCAAGCTCGGGCGGCGGCGCGGCGAAGCCGGCGAAGCTGACCACGCCGTCCGCGGGCGCAATGACCAGGTCGCTGCGAACCGGCGTGACGCGCGCGGGATCGCGAAAGAAATAGGCGCACCAGAGCGTCGCGATGAGGCCGAGCCAGCCGAGCGGCGCCCAAAGCCACCACAGGATCAGCGTCGCAACCGCGAAGCCGGCCACGAACATATAGCCTTCAGGATGGATCGGCGCGAGCTGGCCGCGCAGCGATTTGACGATGCTCATTGATTTGGGCTCGAGGACAAACGGCGCGCACTCATGGCGCCAATCGCTCCCGATGTCACGGCGCGGGCTGAGGCATAAGCCCGTCTGGCGCGAGGTCGTCTTCACGGCCAGCCTGTCGCAACAATTCCTGCGCCGCGTCGACCTGCCTCTGGCGACTCCACATCGCGGCATAAATTCCGCCCCGCGCCAGAAGTTCCTGATGGGAGCCGCGCTCGGCGATGACGCCCTTGTCGAGCACCAGAATCTCGTCGGCGTTGACCACGGTCGAAAGGCGGTGGGCGATCACGATTGTCGTGCGCCCGCGGGAGACGCGTTCCAGCGCCGACTGAATGTCGCGCTCGGTGAAGCTGTCGAGCGCCGACGTCGCTTCGTCGAGCACCAGAATCGGCGGCGCCTTGAGCATCGTGCGCGCAATCGCCACCCGCTGCTTCTCACCGCCCGAGAGCTTGAGGCCCCGTTCGCCGACCGGCGCATTATAGCCCTGCGGCAGCGAGCGAATGAACCGGTCGATCTGCGCATTCTCGGCGGCGGCGATCACCTCGCGCTCATTCGCGCCGTCGCGCCCATAGTGGATGTTGTAAAGGATCGTATCGTTGAACAGCACCGTGTCCTGCGGCACCATGCCGATCGCCGCGCGCAGCGAGGTCTGCGTGACAGCGGCGATATTCTGTCCATCAATCAATATGCGCCCAGCATTCGGCTCATAGAACCGGAACAGGAGGCGCGATATCGTGGACTTGCCGGCGCCGGACGGCCCGACGATGGCGATCGTGTGCCCCGCCGGCGCCTCGAACGAGACGCCACGCAAAATGGGCCTCGCCGGATCGTAGGCGAAGTCGACATTCTCGAACCGGACCGCGCCGGTGGTCACCTTCAAAGGTCGAGCGCCGGGAATGTCCTCGATCTCGGGATTCTGCGCCAGGATGACGAACATCGCCTCGACGTCGATGATCGCCTGCCTGATATCCCGGTAAACCATCCCCATGAAATTGAGCGGCTGATAGAGCTGCAGCATGATGAGGTTGACGAGCACGAAGGCGCCAACGGTCTTGGTTCCATTTCTGACTTCGGCGACGCACATCAGGAGGACGACAATCAGGCCGAGGGTGAAAATGAAGGCCTGACCTGCGTTCAGAACCGCGAGCGACACATAGGTGCGGACGCTCATCCGCTCGTACCGAGCCATTGCTTTATCGTATCGCGCCGCTTCGCGGCCCTCGGCGCCAAAATATTTCACCGTCTCGAAATTGAGCAGGCTGTCGATCGCCTTGGTGTTGGCCTCCGTGTCGCTTTCATTCATCGCGCGCCGGATGCCGATGCGCCAATTGGTGGCCAGAGTCGTAAAGACCAAATACGCGACCACCGTGACGCTGATCGCGGCGACATAGCGCCAGTCGAACGTGATCAGCATGGCGGCGACGATCATCGCGAACTCGACCACGGTCGGGATCGCGGTCAGCATCGAGGTGCGGATGAGGGTCTCGATCGCGTTGCGTCCGCGCTCGAGAACGCGAGTGAGGCCGCCAGTCTTGCGCTCGAGATGAAAGCGCAACGACAGGCGGTGCAAATGGTCGAACACCTCGATCGCCAATCGCCGCACGGCGTTCATGGCGACTGCCGCGAACAGGCCGTCACGGCCCTGCTGCGTGAACGCCATCAGGATGCGCAAGACTCCATAAAGAGCGGTCAGCGCCGCCGCCCCGATCAGAACCCGCGGCAGCGGAACCGCATCCAGCGCCAGCTTGCCGGCGACCGCATCGGTCGCCCATTTGTAGGAATAGGGAATTGCGATCGTGAACAACTTCGAGAGCAGCATCAGCGCCACGGCGAGAAATACGCGCAGCTTCAGATCAGAGCGGTCGGCTGGCCAGATGTAAGGCCACAGCAGCTGGACGGTGCCCGTCAGCGTGGCCTGCCGCGTCGCGTTCCTGCGCGCGGCGACGAACGTCGACGTCTTTTGATGCTGCATTGGAACTCACGCGGCGCCGATCAATTGGATCGGCAAGCCGCATATAATCGCTTTAAGCGCCGATGACATCCTCGGGGCCGCCATATTCTTTGGCTCGATCATTGTTCGCGAAGCAGCGGCGCAGATGAACGTGACCACCTGCGGCGACGAATCAAGTCCGCGATCGTTTCTGGCGGGCGGTTGTGCAGCAGCGCAAGCTTTCGTAGGGACCCGCCACGATCCTGAAAACGGCCGGGATGATTCGACCAAAGCGTTCGCGGCACGCCAATCGCCGCCTGTCAAGTGAAGAGAGTTCTTTTTTTATATAAATTCAGCGTTTTTCAGACAGCTCATTGTGAGTATTCACCCGATCTCCATCGAACGCGGTAGTTGAAGTCTTCATATCTTGTATTGTGGTATGCTTTCTTTTGCGCTATGTGGCTCTCGCCCCAAGTCGCAACAGGCGACAAAGAATGAGCATGCTCGTCATAGTCCGATGAGCAAAGAATGGTGTGAAGATGATCGTCAGCTTGGCGCTCTCTCTGCAAGCCACTTATTGGAGTAACGTCAACAATGAGCGATTCCACGAACCACATTGAACTCGCCGCGGAGATTGTATCGGCTTATGTGTCGAACAATTCCGTGCCATCGAGCGAGTTGCCGTCGCTTCTCAGCGACGTTCACGCAGCACTCGTGCGTGTCTCGACTGGCGCACAACCGGTCGTAGTCGAAGCCGCAAAGCCCGCCGTCCCGCCGAAGAAGTCGATTACGAGCGATTACATCATCTGCTTGGAGGACGGCCGTAAATTCAAGTCGTTGAAACGGCATTTGCGCACCCAATACAACCTGTCGCCGGAAGAGTATCGGGAGAAGTGGGGTCTTCCGTCTGACTATCCCATGGTCGCTCCCGCCTACGCCAAGGCGCGCTCGGCTCTGGCGAAGCAGATGGGCCTTGGCCAGCAGCGCCGGCGCCGCAAGTAAGACGGGCGATTAAGTCCCGGCCCTGTATTCCTTGGCCCCCCAAGACCGAGGGGCTGAGGCGTCGGACGCGGCGGTCGAACGCCGCGCTTCTATTTGGTGCCGAACATGCGATCGCCCGCGTCGCCGAGGCCTGGAACGATGTAGCCGTGGTCGTCGAGGCGTTCATCAACCGCCGCGGTCCAGATCTGCACCTCGGGATGCGCTTTGGTCAGCCGCTCGATCCCCTCGGGCGCGGCCAGAAGGCAGACGAAGCGGATGTCCTTCACTCCACGCCGCTTGAGGCGGTCGATCGCGGCGACCGCTGAATTTGCGGTCGCCAGCATCGGGTCCATCACGATGACCAGCCGGTCGGCCACGTCCGCCGGGGCTTTGAAATAATATTCCACCGCCTCGAGCGTATGGGGGTCGCGATAGAGCCCGATATGGGCGACCCGCGCGCTCGGCACCAGATTGAGCATCCCGTCAAGAAATCCAACGCCGGCGCGCAAAATCGGCGCGAACACCAGCTTCTTGCCGGCGATGGTTGGCGCCATGGTTTTCGTGAGGGGCGTTTCCACCTCGATCACCTCGAGCGGCAGATCGCGCGTCACCTCATAGGCGAGCAGCATGCCGATCTCGTTCATGAGTTGCCGGAAGCCCTTGGTCGAGACGGTCTTGTCCCGCATCAGCGTCAACTTGTGCTGCACCAGCGGATGGGCGACGACGTGAACATTCGACATGGGGCGCGCGCGTCCTGACCACGAGGAAGACTTTGAAGACCTTGACATTAAACGAAGTTGGGGCGGCGGAGACCGGAATGCGCGCCATCGTCCCCAGCTTTGTCCGCGCCGCGTGGCGGACGTCGGCTTGGCGCCTGCGCTATTGACGCGCGAACAGGCACGATGTCTGCTGCGCCGCAAATGGTGTCTTCGACCGCCCGTCCGATCAGCCGCAATTGGTCTCTGCCCAATATTCTGACTTACGCGCGGGTCGCGGCGGTCCCGCTGGTCGCTGGGCTTTTGTTCTGGCCGGATCAGCCGTGGGCGCGATGGACAGCGCTCGCGATCTTCATCGCCGCCGGGATCAGCGACTTCTTCGACGGCTATCTGGCGCGCGCGTGGTCGCAGCAGTCTTCGCTTGGAAGAATGCTGGATCCGATCGCCGACAAGCTTCTCGTCTCCGCGGTGATCCTGGTGCTCGCCGGCAATCGGACCATTTCTGGCCTCACCCTCTGGGCGGCGATCGTCATCCTTTGCCGGGAAATCCTGGTTTCGGGCTTGCGCGAGTATCTGGCGGAGCTCAGGGTTCCGCTGCCGGTCACCGCGCTCGCCAAGTGGAAGACCACCGTGCAATTCATCGCGCTGGCTTTTCTCATCGCTGGGCCCGCCGGGGAATCCCTCTTTCCGGGAGCGATAACGACCGGGATTGTGCTCCTGTGGGTCGCAGCCATAGTAACGCTCTACACCGGCTGGGACTATATGAAGGCGAGCTACGATCACGCCGGGGGCGACTGAGACGGGACATGAAGGCGCTTTATTTCGCCTGGGTGCGTGAACGCGTCGGCACGGCGGAGGAAGAGCTCGATCCGCCCCCGACGGTGGAGACGGTCGGCGACCTTATCGCATGGCTCCGTGAGCGCGGTGAGGGCTACGCGCGCGCGTTCGACAAACCCGCGGCCGTTCGCGCGGCGCTCGATCGGGTTCACGCCCGTGAGCACGCTTCTATCGCCGGGGTGAAGGAAGTGGCCTTCTTTCCGCCGATGACCGGCGGCTGAAGGCGATGGCGACCGTCCGCGTCCAGCGAGAGGATTTCGACCCCGGCGTGGAGGCCGGGGCGCTCGCCCGCGGGCGAACCGACGTCGGCGCGGTGGTGAGCTTTATCGGCTACTGCCGCGACGAGGGCGGATCGCTCGCCGCGCTCGAGCTCGAGCATTATCCTGGCATGGCGGAGGAAGAGGTCGCACGCGCGACGCGTGAGGCCGAGACGCGCTGGCCGCTTCTGGGCGCGACGGTCATTCATCGCTATGGCCGCATCGCGCCGGGCGAGCGGATCGTTTTCGTCGCCGTCGCCGCCGTCCATCGCGGGGCGGCGTTCGCGGCGGCCGAGATGCTGATGGATTATCTCAAGACCCGCGCGCCATTCTGGAAGCGCGCGATCCGAAGCGACGGCGCTGTCGAGGGGTGGGTTGAATCCAAACAGGAAGACGACCGTTCGGCGGCCCGCTGGAGCGCCGCCGCCGACTGACGGTTCGCTCAGGCGCGGGAGGCGACCGCACGGTAGACCAGGAGCACAACCACCGCGCCGATCACGGCGATGATGATGCTTCCGATGTTCACTCCCGTGACGCCGCCGATACCCAGGAAGCTCGCCAGGAATCCGCCAACGATGGCGCCGATGACGCCGAGCGCGATGTCCATCGTCATGCCAGAGCCGGTCTTGTTGACAATCTTGCTGGCGATGAAACCGGCGATCAGGCCCAGAATGATCCAGCTCAATATGCCCATGTCGAAGCCTCCCGTGCGCCGTCCGTCGCCGCAGGAATGTGCGGTATGGACGGGGAAAACGCAAGCCGGTAGTCTTGGTCGTCATATCTTCGAATTGCGGCTGCTCAGCTGTAGTCGGAGCAGAGGCTTTTTGCGATTTGGATTCAGGTGGAGGAGACAACGATGGCTTCCTTTGACGACGCGATGAGAAATGCGGTTCCGGGCGGCAATCTGGCGACGCCGATCGCGGTCGCCGTGGGCGCGCTGATTCTCGGCAAGATGTTCGGCGGCAGCTCGGCGCCCGCCTCCACGCCGTCTGTGCCGATTCCGCCGCCTGGGCAGCCTGTGCCAACCAACGCGCCAGCCGGCAGCATTCTTGGCGGCCTTTCGGATCTCATTGGCAAGCTCAGCGCGGGGGGCGTGTCGCCGCAGGTCAATTCCTGGGTCGGCCACGGTCCGAATGAGCCGGTTCAGCCTGGACAGCTCGGTTCGGCCCTCGGGCAGAACGTGCTGGCCGAACTTGCGCAGCGCACCGGCATGAGCCAGCAAGAATTGCTGAACCAGCTCTCGACCGCGTTGCCGCAGATCATCAACCATATGACGCCAAACGGGCGCATGCCGACGCTGGCTGATCTCGAGAGGTGAGCGGCGGAGGCTAAAAGGCTGAGCGCAAGCGCTCAGCCTTTCCCGTCGCGTGCGAGCTGGCGGTCGCCACCGGGCATCGACCGCCTGTGGCTTCCGACCCTCACCGCCCGACGGTCGCTTCTTATCTGCGACGGCGATTGCGATTTGCGCGGCTGTTGGCGCGGCCGCTCGCGTCTGGCGACACGCTGTCTTCGCTGAACTGCAAAACATTCGCCCACCCCTTGTAAATGCGCGCTTGCGCGGGCGTCTTCGCCAGCATAGCGAGGGACCCAGGATTTTTGCCTTTCGGGGGCGTGCGGACATGAAGCTCATCGTGGCGGTCATCAAGCCGTTCAAACTGGAAGAGGTGCGAACGACGCTCGATCGGCTGGGCGTCAAGGGAATGACGGTCAGCGAGGCCAATGGCTATGGCCGGCAGAAGGGGCATACGGAAATCTACCGTGGCTCTGAGTATAACGTCGCCTTCATGCCGAAAGTGCGCCTCGAGATCGCGGTCAGCGATCACGAGGTCGAGCCGACGATCGAGGCGATCCGGGCCGCCGCGCGCACCGGCCAGATCGGCGACGGCAAGATTTTTGTCCTTCCGATCGAACGGGCGATGCGCATCCGAACCGCCGAGACCGGCGACGAGGCGTTGTGACGACAGGGGCGTCCGCGCCCACGCTGGCGCGGGCCGCGGTTCGCTGGCATAACGGAACAATAATTCGTAGCGTGATCGCGCCCGCCGCGAGCGCCGACCGGACCCCTCCCGCCGATCCGGGATTTGGGGTCTATGTGCATTGGCCCTTCTGCCTGTCGAAATGCCCTTACTGCGACTTCAACAGCCATGTGCGCGGCGCGGCGATCGACGAGGCTCGCTATCTCGCCGCCTTTAGGGCGGAGATCGCCCATCGGGCGGGACTTGCGTCGCGCCGAACGGTGCGCTCGGTGTTCTTCGGCGGCGGAACGCCCTCGCTGATGCGCCCCGAGACGGTGCAAGGAATCATCGACGCCATCGCATCCGCCTGGCGCCTCGACAAGGACGCCGAGATCACGCTCGAAGCGAATCCGACCAGCGTCGAGGCCGAGCGATTTCGCGGCTATCGGTCAGCCGGCGTCAACCGGCTGTCGATCGGCGTGCAGGCGCTGAACGACTTTGACCTCAAGGCGCTCGGGCGCAGGCATACGGTGGTCGAAGCGCTTGCCGCCGTGAGGCTCGCGGCGTCACTGTTCCCCCGGTTCACCTTCGATCTCATTTATGGCCGGCCCGGACAGAGCGAGGCCGCTTGGCGGCGCGAGCTCGCCGAGGGGCTCAATTATGTCGGCGACCATATTTCGCTCTATCAACTGACCATCGAACCGGACACGATGTTCGAGCGCCTGCGTGACGCGGGCAAGCTTGAGCTGCCCGACGAAGAGCTCGGTCTCGCCTTGTTCCAGGCGACGCGGGAATTGACCTATGCGCGCGGTCTGCCCGCCTATGAGGTCTCGAACCACGCACGCCCTGGCGGCGAGAGCCGCCACAACCTCATCTATTGGCGTTACGGCGAATATGCGGGCGTGGGGCCTGGCGCGCATGGGCGCCTCGTCACCGCGAAGGGCCGACTGGCCCAGGAAACCGAGCGGCATCCGGAAATGTGGCTCACCCAGGTCGAGACCGAGGGCCACGGCCTGGTCGAAAACGCGCCGCTCAGCCGCGAGGAGCAGGGCGACGAATTCCTGCTCATGGGCTTGCGCTTAAGCGAGGGCGTCGACCCACGGGCGTTTGAGAAGGTCAGCGGCCGCCTGATCGACCCGGAGCGGATTCGCAGCCTGGTCGAAGACGGTTTCCTCGAGCTCGACGAGCGCGGGCGCATTCGCGTGACCGCGATGGGCGCGCCGTTGCTCGACACGGTGGTGGCCGACGTCGCGGCTTGAGTTCCGCGCTCGGTTTGGGCGACGCAACTCGGCTCAGTAGGCAACTCCGCCCGGATGCGCGGTCGCGTTCGTCAGCAACGTTCCCAAACACTGCCCATATGCGTGCAATCTACCGGACGGAACGGCTATCGCCAAGTTTCGCGTGACGCTAAGCGTCGGCGGACGGTCGCGGGTGACAAAGAGAGCGTCGGCGAAGCCCCGGGTCGTTGACGCAACCGCTCGCGGAACGTACATTGTCTCTGTACAGATATCTGTACAGAGACAACGCGCTATGACAGACGTGAACGTGACCGATCTGAGACAGAATCTGCCCGCGTATCTTGATCGTGCACGCCGGGGAGAGCGCATTCGTGTGACCTCTCGGGGCGCGGTGATCGCGGAGATCACGGGCCCTAAAGCGGCCGAGGAAGAGGCCGAACTCATCCGAAGGCGCTTACGGAGAACCGTCCTGCAGTACGACTTGCCCGACGAGCCTGCGCACGCTCCTGACGAGTGGACCATCAATCAGTGATCGTTCTCGACACCCACGTGCTGGTGTGGTGGGTCGACGGCGAAAGGAAGAAACTGTCGCGCAGCGCGGCTCAGGCGTTGCAGCAACACGGCAGGCGCAACGAGCTTCTCGTGTCGAGCGTGAGCTTCTTTGAGATCACAACGCTCGAGCGCCGTGGACGCTTGCGCTTCAACATGCCCGCGGCCGCGTGGCTGGCGAATGTGCGGAGGTTGCCTGAATATCAACTCGAGCCGCTGACAGATGACATCGCCGAGCGCGCTGGTCAGTTCGGAGACGCCTTCCCCGGCGATCCAGCGGACCGGATGATCGCTGCGACCGCTCTCGTGCTGAATGCGCCGCTCGTCACGTACGATGACAGGCTGCGCAAGATTCAGTCTCTGCAAACCATCTGGTGAGTTCGACCGCCGACCTTCCAAGCCGGACACCAAGGTCAGAACCAGAGCCTGCCGCGCCGAGCGCGCCGTTGTCGACACCGGGTGCGGCCGACGTCGAGGTTTGGACCTCGATGCGCGATTCGTCTGGTAGGCAGAATATAGACATATTGCTTGACATTTACAGAAAAATCGAATAGCCTTCAGCAAGTCTCCGGGCTGCAGGGGTGGTTTGCGAGAGGAGAAGGACTTCGCGATCCGCTCGCCGATTTGGAGTGTGAAAGGCGTTTGAAATAGCGCGAAACGAAACGGCGATTAAGTCATTGAAAACAAATAAAACCGCGAAATCACTGATTCAACGCTCTTAATGTTCTCAACGACTTAAGGTCAGGCATGCGAAAACTTTCGTTCGTCTGGCGAAATATTCGTTCGCTTTCGGCGGGGGTCCGTCTCGGGCGGGAAACGAAATGAAGGCGGCCCTTCCGCCGTGATGACACCCTTACAAGATCGCGGCGCTTGGCGTTTTTGCAGCAGGAGGCGAGGGCCTCGAAAAGTTGCGCAAAAGCGCAGTTAAGCTCTTGGAATCGTTCGCCCGCGTAAACTTGTGCGCCGGGCGGCGACGCAGGTCCCAGCGCCTATTCGGCGGCTTGGCGTGGCAGCGACGCCTTGTCCAGCGCCTGGCCCAAGTCCTCGATCAGGTCCTCCACGTCCTCGAGCCCGACCGACAATCTCAGCAGACCAGGCGCAATGCCGAGCGCCGCCCGCTGCTCGGGCTTCAGCCGCTGATGGGTCGTCGTCTCCGGATGGGTGACCAGGCTCTTGGCGTCGCCGAGATTGTTGGAAATGCCAATGATCGAGAACGCGTTGGCGACCCGGAAAGCCGCCGCCTTGCCGCCGGCGACCTCGAACGCCACCATCGTGCCGCCACCTTCCATCTGCCGCTTGGCGAGCGCCGCCTGCGGATGATCGGCGCGGCCCGGATAGAGCGTCCGCCGAACCGCGGGATGCTGGCTGAGGAAGTCCGCAATTCTGCCCGCGCTGCGCACTTGCGCCGCAACGCGGACAGTTAGCGTCTCCAGCGACTTGAGCAGCGTCCAGGCGTTGAACGGCGAGAGACAAGGGCCGGTCTGGCGGAGGAAATTGTGGATATGGTCGGCAATGAACTTCTCGTTTCCCAGGATGATTCCGCCAAGCACGCGGCCCTGGCCGTCGATGTGCTTGGTGGCCGAATAGACAACGCAATCGGCCCCGAGCTTCAGCGGATGCTGCAGCAAGGGCGTCGCGAACACATTGTCGACCACCAAGGTCGCGCCCGCCCCGTGC
Source organism: uncultured Alphaproteobacteria bacterium (assembly GCA_963707355.1). Classification (GTDB taxonomy): domain Bacteria; phylum Pseudomonadota; class Alphaproteobacteria; order Rhizobiales; family Beijerinckiaceae; genus Roseiarcus. The sequence goes on from CAVPPX010000056.1 coordinate 42,185, forward strand.
ATGATCTCGGCGACGGCGGCGATGTCGACAAGCTCGAGCGTCGGATTGGTCGGCGATTCGAGGAAGGCCGTCTTGGTGTTCGGACGCAAAGCCGCGCGCCAGGCGTCGAGGTCGGCGCCGTCGACCAGGGTCGAGGCGACGCCGAAGCGCGGCAGCAACTCCTCGACCACATAGAGACACGAGCCGAACAAAGCCCGCGCGGCGACGATGTGGTCGCCAGCCCTCAGCTGGCCCATGAGCGAGGCGGTGACGGCGGCCATGCCGCTCGCCGTCGCGCGCGCCGCCTCGGCGCCTTCGAGCAGCGCCATCCGCTGCTCGAACATCGAGACTGTCGGATTGGCGAAACGTGAATAGATGAACCCCGGATCGTCACCCTTGAAGCGCGCCTCCGCCAGCTCCATCGTGTCGTAAAGATAGCCCTGGGTGAGAAAAAGGGCCTCGGACGTCTCATCGAATCTCGAACGCAGCGATCCGCCATGGATCAATTGCGTCGCGGGCCTCAGCGTCTTGGGATCGCGGGATTTTCGTGGGCTCGTCATCGTTCAAGTCCTCTGCGCCGACGGCGCCTGACGGGCTCGAGATGAGGCGACGGTTTTGAATGCGCCCCGATCTTTTAGCCCGTTGTTTAACGTGGCGGCAAGCCGATCGGCTCAAATGACCACGAGTAAAATCCTGCATAGCGCCAGCAAAGTCTTGGCGTCAAGACCAAGTCCTGGGTTAAGTTGGGGGCGCCACGACATAAGATCCCCCTTTAAGGCCTGAGCTTGACCCCGCCCCGAACGCTCCTTCCCCACATTCTCGACAGTGATGAACCCGGCGTGGCGGACGCCCTGTTCTCAGCTCCGTTCGGCCTGTTCGGGCGGCAAAAGATCCGGGCCATGATCGGCCGGAAATTGATCAAGGCCGAGATTGCGCTGGAGTCATCGCAGCTTCAGCCTGCCAGTCTCGACCTCAGGCTCAGCAAGGAAGCCTATCGTGTTCGGTCGAGCTTCCTGCCCGGGCGCGGGCACACCGTTCGCGATCGGCTCAAGAGCCTGAACGCGGAGCCCGTCTCATTGGCGGGCAAAGGCGCCGTGCTGGAGAAAGGGATTGTCTATATCGCCAGGCTGATGGAGCGGCTGGAGCTGAGACCCAACCTGTCCGGCGCCGCAAACCCAAAGAGTTCGACAGGCCGCATCGACATTTTCACCCGCCTCATCGTCGATGGGGGGGAGGCGTTCGATGAGGTTCCGCTCGACTACCAGGGCGAGCTCTGGTTGGAGATTTCACCCCGCAGCTTCAGCGTCCGCGTCAAAATGGGATCGAAACTGAGCCAGGTCCGGTTTCGCAGCCGCAATTCCAAGCAGCAGGGAAGACACACTTTCACTCTCGACGATGCCGAGATCCGCAAGCGGCACCTCGCCTGTCCGCTGGTCGACGGCTCGCTCGACTTGCGCGAGGGCGTGGTGTTGCGGGTCGATCTTGGAGGTCTGGGCGAATCCGTCGTCGGTTACCAAGCGATCAAGAACAGCGACGTCATCGACGTCAACCGCTTGCGCGGCTACGCCATCGAGGATTTCTGGGAGCCCATTCGCGCCCGCGAGGACCGGCGGCTGATCCTCGATCCCGACCAGTTCTATATCCTGGCTTCGCGGGAGCGCGTGCAAATCCCCTCGGACCTTGCGGCGGAAATGGCTCCGATCGACCCGGCTATTGGCGAATTTCGCGTTCACTACGCTGGCTTCTTCGATCCTGGCTTCGGGCAGGGCAATGACGGGCGCCCTTCCGCCCGGGCGGTGCTGGAAGTGCGGAGCCGCGACGTGCCGTTCTTGCTGGAAGACGGTCAACCCGTCGGCAGGCTCGTGTACGAAAAGCTCGCCGGCCATGGGGACGCCCTGTACGGCGCCGACGAGACCTCAAATTATCAGCACCAGGGCCTCAAGCTATCGAAGCACTTCCGCAGCTAGCGGCCCGAGGCGCACGCACCTGGGCCTTTTGGGACCGTTTTATCGGAACGTCACATTTCGCTTGGCGAGAGGCGCCTTTTCCTATATGAGGTCGGGGTGGCGCGGCGCCGGGAGGCTCCGCGCCGCGAGTTTTTCTGGCTGGGCGTCGTCGCCCGCCGCGTCGAATTTCAAACCCACGTCGAGGCAATGGCCAATCCATTCGAGTTCATCCAGCAGGTGCGCGCCGAGGGCGCCAAGGTCATCTGGCCGACGCGGCGCGAGACCTTGATCACCACCGGGCTCGTGCTGATGCTGGTGGTGTTCACGAGCCTGTTCTTCCTCGTCGTCGACGAGGTTCTGCGAACAATCGTTTCTCTCGCCCTTGGCTTCGGGCGCGGCGGCTAACCTCGGCTATGATCCGGATCGCCCAAATATGACTATGCGCTGGTACATCGTTCACGCTTATTCCAACTTTGAGAAGAAGGTCGCTGAATCCATTCGCGAGCAGGCGAGTTAGCGCGGCCTGTCCGACAAATTTGAGGAAATCCTCGTACCGACCGAGCAGGTCGTCGAGATGCGCCGCGGGCGCAAGATCAATTCCGAGCGAAAATTCTTTCCCGGCTATGTTCTAGTCAAATGCGACCTCACCGACGAGGCCTACCACTTGATCAAGAATACGCCCAAGGTGACCGGATTCCTGGGCGCGGACAAGAAACCGATGCCGATTCCCGATATCGAAGCCGACCGGATCAAGGGCCAGGTGGCCGACGGCGTCGAGCGGCCGAAAGCGGCGATCCGGTTTGAGATTGGTGAAAACGTGCGGGTGGCGGACGGCCCCTTCGCCTCTTTCAACGGCGTGGTCGAGGAAGTCGATGAATCCCGATCGCGCGTCAAAGTCGCCGTGTCGATCTTCGGCCGCGCCACCCCGGTCGACCTGGAATTCGGGCAGGTCGAAAAGCAATAACGATACGTCCGGCCCCGAATTGGCGTGCAGCCTGACATCAGTTACGGCTGATAGCACGCTGCCCTGAGGCGAATTGCGGTCAATCCGCGCCGGGCGGCGCAGGCACGTCAGCGCCTGGATCCAAGCCGATTTGGGGATTGCCATCGCCGCGCTCGAACGATATAGAATGTCGCTACATAAGCGCGGCGCCAAGAAAAGACCATTTGGTTTTCTCCTGAGCGCCGCTTCCTTCGTTTTAGGGCTAAGATTTCATGCAGTATACAAAGGTACCGAAGCCAATCCGGGCCACTGTACGGGCGCTTAAATATGCTCGCAAATCCGGCCTGAGGTTGTTCGGTGCTCAATATCCGAGACATTGTACGATTTGTGGTCACTCCGGCCGTTTCTTTTCTTACGGATACCCGCTGGCCGCCGATACGATCTGCCCCGGGTGTCTTTCTCTTGAACGTCATCGGGCGCTCGCCATCTGCGCAGGTCAAGAGCCGCTGTTCGAGGGCAAGGAGCTTCTTCATTTCGCGCCCGAGCCGAGCCTGACCGCGTTCATCCGCAGTAAAGGGGTCAAGAGCTATAAGACGTGCGACCTGTTCAAGCCGGATGTCGACCTTCGCATCGACATCTGCAACATCGCTCTTCCGGATCAGTCATTCGATCTCGTCTTATGCCTTCACGTTTTGGAGCACGTCCCGGACGATCGCAAGGCGATGTCGGAGCTGAGGCGTATTTTGCGCCCGTCCGGCATGGCGATCATCATGGTTCCGTTGGAAGAAGGACTCGACGAGACATACGAGAACCCGTCGATCGTGTCCGCGGCCGACCGATTGATCCATTTCGGGCAGGAGGATCATGCTCGCTATTATGGTCGCGACCTTCGCGATAGGCTGCGCGGGGCGGGGTTTTCTCTCCGCGAATGGGTGTCGAAAGAGCCTTACGTCCTCAAGCACGGGCTAAAGCGCGGGGAACGGGTTTTCCTTTGCACACGAGTCGAGTGAGTGGCATTGACCGGGTGGTCCGGGAAGCGGATGACCTTCGTTCCGGGCTTAAACCTTACGATTGTGGAGACAGGTCAATGACGGTAAGGGAGCGGGTATTTGGCGCGTTTAAAGAGAGCTTTGACCTTGACGATGACGTCGATACGTCAAAGCTCGTCTATCAGGACTACCCCGCTTGGACATCGATTGGCCATATGATCCTGGTCGCTGCGCTTGAATCGGAATTCGATACGATGCTGGAGACAGACGACATTTTAGCAATGAGCAATTTTGAGAAAACCGTATCAATCATGACCAAATACGCAAAATGAGGTTCAAAGGCAGGCTATGACGGTCAGTGAGACCGAACAAGCCGTGCCGCTCGAGGCGACGGGCGGGCCGCGCGCCGTCGATCTCGTCTCGGTGATCGTGCCGCACCTGGACGATTACGACAATTTGGACACCTGCCTGAAAATGCTGGAAGCGCAGAGCTTCCCAAGCGACCGGACGGAGATCATTGTCGTCGACAACGGCAGCTACCGCGGCTTCGACGCGGTCTGCCGCATCGTCGGATCGCGCGGCCAGGTCATTGAAGCCGCAGAGCGGGGCCCCGGGCCGGCCCGCAACGCGGGAGTAAGGGCTTCACGGGGCGCGGCGCTCGCTTTCATCGACAGCGACTGTCGGCCGGATAAGCGCTGGCTTGAGGAAGGCCTCGCCGAACTGCGCCACGCGGATATCGCGGGCGGCCATGTCGACGTCCTGGTTGAGGATCCGCAAAGGATGACGGCGGCCGAGGCTTTTGAGATCGTGTTCGCCTTTCGCAATGAGCGCTACGTCAAGGAGGTCAAGTTTACGGTCACGGCGTCAATGTTCGTGTGGCGTTCGGTGTTCGACGCAGTCGGCGACTTCATAAACAGCGTCCCGGAGGATATGGATTGGTGCGAAAGGGCGTGGCGGCGGGGCTATCGTATCCGGTTTGCGCCCAAGTCGGTCGTCGGCCACCCCGCTCGCCGGACAATGGAGGAATTGAAGCGCAAATGGCGGCGGCTGACGCTCGAGTTCGCCGAAGGCGCTCGGCGCAAGGGCAAGGGACCGATCCTCGTCTTGTTGCGCCACACGGCGGCCCTACTTGCGGTCGCCCCGCATGCCTTCCGGCCGCTTGTCTCGAAACGTTTGAACGGGACTCTGAAACCGCCTCATCGCGATCGTGGGGCTCGCCCAGATTTGCGCGTACCGCTTTTCGGTGGCCTATCGAGCCCTCGTGCGGCGGGACGAAAAGTGAATTGCGCCGGGCTTGTCTTCCCAGTGGATCCAGAGTGCTACGGCCTCTCGATTGACACTGCTTTATGGGTCCGATACCTCTCGATCTTCCCGTGGCGTCTTCCATTCCGGTCAAGGCTCGTAAGAGAGGCGCACACGTTCGGCCCTTAGAGTGGCCGCAAGGGTCGCTTGGAGTTGTTGCGGCCACTTCAAACAAACGCACCAGGGGGCTTTGCAAGGAGAAGCATTTAGCCGCGCGTCATGGCGCCGACGCGAGAGCCCGTCAGCGTTTTGCAAATAGCGTTTCGCCAGCCATGCGAGATTGACCAATTGGTAGGGGTGTCGAGTGTCGGAAGTCGCGAACGCAATCAGCACCGTCCCCCGCGTCGTCATAGCGATCGTTGCGACAGACGAAGCCAAGAACCTTGTGGGCTGCCTCGGGTCGCTCAAGGACTCGATCTACCGAGAGTTCAGCGTCGTCATCTGTGAGAACGGTGGCCATGAGGCCTTCGAGCGCGACGTCCGGGAACTGTCCCAAGTCCCGGGGATGATCGCGGCCGAAGCCGAGGCGAATGATCGGCTCGGCCCTGCGGAAGGCCAGCGTTTCCATCTTGGCGCGGACCGGCGCGCGGTGAGGGTTCTCAGATCGCGCGAGAACCGTGGATATAGCGGCGGCGTCAATTTCTGCATCGCCGCCGCCGCTGCCGACTGGGATTTCATCTGGGTCCTCAATCCCGATACGTTTCCCGAGCCGGATGCGCTCGGCGCTTTGGTGCGCCGACAGGCGGAAGGCGGCTACGGAATTGTCGGGAGTAAAATTGTCTTCGTCGCCGATGGGCGGGTTCAGCTGTGGGGCGGCCTCAAATACTGGCCTTTACTTGGGCGGGCTCGGTCGCTGGGGCATGGACAGCCTGCCGAAATGACTCCCGACTTGAGGGAAGTTGAGGCGGACCTGGACATTGTCGCTGGCACGGCGATGTTCGTGTCGAAGGATTACATCAACACGATCGGCGTGATGGATGAGGACTTTTTCGTCTATCACGAAGACAGCGAATGGTCCCTCCGCCGCGGAAAGTTCCGGCTGGGCTATGCGCACAACTCGGTCGTCCACCACGTAGCGGGCTCGACCTCGGGTTCTGGCGGACCGCGTCCAAAGCGGTCGCGGTTCAGCATTTACCTTTCCGAGAGGAATCGGGTGATCCTCGCTAAAAAGCGATACCCCTCGGTTTGGCCTCTGTTCGCGGGCGTCGCGCTGATGGAGACCTTGGAACTGCTGCTTCGCTTTCAGTCATGGCGCTCGTTCACCATCGGCCTCAGCGGATGGTGGGCCGGCGTGAGCGGGGAAACGGGAATGCCCGGGTTCATGCGAGCCACTCAGGGACCAGGTACGAAAGTCTTTTTGCAACGCGCCGATTAGTAAGCAACGCTTCTTGCCCAGCCGGCGAGCGTCGGGGCGTCGAAAGGTGGATCCTTTCGGTCGTTACTACGAAACGAAGGATCTTTCTGGCATAAGTCACGCTTTCGGATTGAGCATAAATTGCGGCGAGAAACAGCGCGGAAACGAGAAAAGGGTCAACGATGAAGGTGTTCGTTACGGGGGTCGCGGGCTTTCTCGGCAGCCATTTGGCTGACGCGATGATTGCCGATGGGCATCACGTTGTGGGGGTCGATAACCTCATCGGCGGGGAACTCGACAATGTCCCGTCGAAAGTTGATTTTCACCAGTTCGACTGCAACGACTTCAATCACATCCAAAAGGTGTCGGAAGGCTGCGACATCTATTATCATTGCGCCGCGACGGCGTACGAAGGCCTGTCGGTTTTCTCACCCCACTTTGTAACCCAGAACATAGTCGGCGCTTCCGTGGCGATTTTCTCCGCCGCGGTCGCCAATCGCGCGAAACGAGTCGTCTTCTGCTCTTCGATGGCGCGCTACGGCGCGCTCAAGCCGCCGTTCACCGAGGACCAGAAGCCGAAGCCGCAGGACCCATACGGAATCGGCAAGCTCGCCGCCGAGGACATTCTGCGCAATCTATGCACCGTACATGGCGTCGAATATGTGATCGCGGTGCCCCACAACATCATCGGTCCCCGGCAGAAATGGGACGATCCGTTCCGCAACGTAGCGTCGATCATGATCAATCTGATGCTGCAGGGGCGCCAGCCCATTATCTATGGGAACGGTAAGCAGAAGCGGTGCTTTTCGTTCATCGACGACTGTCTCTACTGCTTGAAGGAGATGGCGTTCCGCGACAACGTCGTTGGCGAGATCATCAATATCGGTCCGGACGAGGAGACGATCACGATCATCGAGCTCGCCGAGCGGATCGCCAATCAGCTACAGTTCAATCTCGACCCCATCTTCATGACCGGGCGACCGCAGGAAGTCGAGCACGCGTCGTGCTCTTCCGATAAGGCGAGAAAGCTGCTGCAGTACAAGACGTCTGTCGATCTCGACACGGGTTTGGCGAGCATGGTCGAGGCGATCAGGCGGCGCGGCACCCGCGACTTCAAGTATCACATCGATCTTGAGATCATAAACGAGAAGACGCCGAAGACCTGGAAGGACCGGTTGTTCTGAAGACGGATCGCGCGCCCCAACCTGCCGTCTCTACACGCCTCAGTAGCGCCAGCGCTGCGCGCTGCTGATCAGAAAGTCGCGAAAGGCGTGTACCCGCGCGACATTCTTGAGCTCCTCGGTGTAGACAAGGAAGCAGTCCATCTCCGGCATGTCCGCCTGCGGCAGCAGACGGACGAGTCCTGATTCCGGCTGCACGCAATAGTCGGGCAAGACGGCGATGCCGACGCCGTGCTCGACCGCATGTGTCATCGCGGCCAGATTGTTGATCGTAATTTGCGGATTCCGAGGAGACTTGGGGTCGCGGCCCAGGGCCAGAAGCGAGTTGAGATCGTAAAGGAGATGGGTCGCCGTCGGCGCGCCGAAAGCGACCAGATGATGTTGATCGAGATCCTCGACCTTGCGCGGTTGCGGGTGCCGTCGCAGATAGTCGGCTGATGCATAAGCGTGGAAATGCACGGTGAACAGGCGCCGCCGAATTAAGTCCGGCTGGATCGGTTCGCGGAGCCTGAGCGCGACGTCCGCTTCGCGCATCCCGAGGTCGAGGTCATCGTCCGACAACAGCAATTGGAGCTTGATCTCCGGATAGAGATCCACGAACTCGCCGAGCCGGGGCGCCAGCCAGTTGGCGCCGAGGCCCAATGTCGTCGTGACCCGCAACTCGCCGTGTGGCTTCTCACGGCTGTCTATGAGTTGGCTGCGCACGGCGTCGAGTTTGAGAACGACGTCGCGCACGGCGCCGAGCAGCATTTCGCCCTGTTCTGTCAGAATGAGGCCGCGGGCGTGGCGATGAAACAGCGGCGCGCCAAGGTCGGCCTCCAGCGCTCCGACCTGACGGCTTATCGCCGACTGGCTGAGACCCAGCGTCTCGCCGGCATGGGTGAACGACCCAGCGTCGGCGGCCGCCTGGAAGACGCGCAGCTTATCCCAGTCCATGAACGTTTCCTCGGCCCCACGAGGCCCTTGAGATTTCGCTTACTTATTTGCCTGGCGCCGTCGGCGGCATATCTTTATTCGGCCGCCGCCCGTTTCGGTTCTTCAGCGGCGAGCCAGCGCTCGGCCTCGAGCGCCGCCATGCAGCCGAGACCGGCGGCCGTGACCGCCTGGCGGAATACGTCGTCCGCAACGTCGCCGGCAGCGAACACGCCCTCGACGCTGGTCGCGGTCGACCCGGGCGCTGTCTGGACATAGCCGTTTGATTTCAGCGCCACTTGGCCGCGCACCAGCTCGGAGGCCGGCTCATGGCCGATCGCGACGAAGACGCCGTCGACCGTAAGATCGTCCAGCGCGCCGGTCACGACGTTCCGCAGCCGGATGGCGGTTACGCCGCGCGGCGGCGCTTCCCCCAGAATGGAATCGACGGCGGTGTTCCATCGGATCGAGACGTTGTGACGGGAGGCCAAACGTTCGCTCAGGATTTTCTCCGCCCGGAACGAGTTGCGGCGATGCACTACGGTGACATGGGCGGCGAGGTTGGAGAGATGCAACGCCTCCTCGACCGCGGTATTGCCGCCCCCGATCACGGCCACCGTCTTGCCGCGGAAAAAGAACCCGTCGCAGGTCGCGCAGGCCGAGAGACCGAAGCCTTTGAACGCCTCTTCGCTCGCGAGCCCCAGCCATTTGGCCTTCGCTCCTGTCGCAAGAACAATCGCCTCGGCGGCGAAGGTGCGACCGCTGTCGCAGCGAATGATGAACGGCCTGTGTCCGAGTTCGAGCGCGACCACATATTCGCTCTCGATCCGTGCGCCCACGTGATCGGCTTGCGCCCGCATTTGCTCCATCAGCCAGGGCCCCTGGATCGGCTCGGCGAATCCGGGATAATTCTCCACATCTGTGGTGGTCATCAACTGACCGCCCTGCTCGAAGCCAGCCAGAACGAGGGGCTTCAACAAAGCGCGCGCGGCGTAAATCGCCGCCGTATAGGCGGCCGGCCCCGAGCCGATGATAACAAGGCGCTCATGCACAATTCTGGACGAGGACAACTCCACCCCCGAATGTTGTCGCCGCCCGACAAGCCCATTTCCTGGGTTGGGGCAGCCTCGCCCTTATATGGGGGCGGAGGTTCAGCTACAACGGCGGCTCAAGCTAAAAAGCCTGCCTTCAGCCGTGCTAGAGCGATAACAACAACGAATTTCGGCTCAATCGGCGGACGGCAACCGCCGCATGACAAATTCGATCTGGTCGCCGGCGACCTCGCGCCAAGACTCGATCTCGGTCATGTAGGCCGCTTTGGGGAAACGCTCGAACCATTCGCGCGCCTTGGCGCGCGCTTCGTCGCGCGGCAGGCAAAAGGTCTCGCGCCGCCAGGCGTCCTCTGCGGCGGCTGCGTGAGAACGTCTGCTGCGCCGATTGGCGGCGCGCTCAGCGAGATCGATCGGCTTCTTGGTCCCGCTCGCCATCAAGGGCCCTCTTCAGAGCCAAGAGGCTAGCGCGATTTCTGCCCGGTGGGGAGTTGGGGATTGCGCCGCGCTGGAATAGGGTTAGCGCCAGACAGAGCCCGGGGCAGGCGGCTGTCCTGCTGTCCAATTCTCAGCGACGCGCGATCGGCGGGAAGCGGGCCATCGCCTCGAGGTCATCGAGGTCCATGGAATTGCGCACATACTGACGCGACGCCTTCTGGAACGGCTGGAAATCCCAGGCCTGGATTTTGCCCTTGTTGAGCGCCGCGTCGACGAGGCGGCGCCGGCGCTGGCTATCGCGGATCCGCGCGTCCAACTCGGCCAGATCCCAGCGCTTTCCAACCTCCGCGCGAAAATCGGCGATGACCGCAGCACATGACGGATTGTCCGCGAGGTTGTCGCGCTCGGCGGGGTCACGGCTGAGGTCGTAGAGCTGGTCAGGGTCGACGGGCGAGTGGATGAATTTGTATGCCCCGCGGCGGATCATCACGATCGGCGCGATCGCGCCTTCGGCCAGATATTCGCCGATCGCCTCGTCATGTCCGATCGCGCCGCGGAGGTGAGGCGCCAGGCTGCGCCCATCGACGCCAATTCCGAGCGATTGTGCATTCCCGCCTGCGAGGTCGATGAGCGTCGGCATGAGATCGACGAGCGAGACGCTGGCGCCAACGCGGCGCGGCTCGAAGCGGCCGGGGCTCGCTATGACCAGTGGCACGCGGCACGAGCCCTCGAAGAAGCTCATCTTGTACCAAAGGCCTTGTTCGCCCAGCATCTCGCCGTGATCACTCGTTAGGATAACGATTGTGTCCTCGGCCAAAGCGGCGGATCGGAGGGCCTGCATGAGCCGGCCGAGCAGGTCGTCGATATAGGCGATTGCGCCGTAATAGGCGCGCCGCGCGGCGCGCACCTGAGCCTCGGTCACCGGTTCGGCATCCATCGCGCAAACGTGGCGAAGGCGCCGCGAATGCGCGTCGAGCGCGTTCCCGGGCGCCGGCATGTCGATGTCCTCGTCGCGGTGGAGGTCCCAGTAGCGCTGCGGCACGGCGAACGGGTCATGGGGATGCGAAAACGAAGCGACCAGCAGGAACGGTCGTTGATCCTTTGCACGCGCGAGATCGAAGATCGCCCGCTCGGCCATGAACGCCGTCTCATCGTCGAAGTCGAGCTGGTTCGAGCGCACGCATAGACCCGCGTCTCGAATCGAACTCATGTTGTGGTACCAGCTCGGACGATGGTCGGGGCGATCCCAGTCCGGCGTCCAGTTGAAGTCGGCAGGATAGATGTCGGTCGTCAGCCGCTGCTCGAAGCCATGCAGCTGATCGGGTCCGCAGAAGTGCATCTTGCCGGAGAGAAGGGTGCGATAGTCGCGAAGCCTGAGAGCGTGAGCGAAGGTCGGAATGTCAGCCGCGAACTCAGCCGCATTGTCATAGACCCGCGTGCGTGACGGCAACAGGCCGGACATGAACGAGGCGCGCGACGGTGCGCATAACGGGCTCGCGCAATAGGCGCTGTCGAACACGACCCCGCCTCGCCCGAGCGCTTCAATATTCGGCGCGCGGACAAGCGGATGGCCATAGATCGGCAGAAACGCCGGCGCCATTTGATCAGCCATGACGATGAGAATGTTGGGCGCTTTGGCGGTCATTCAGAGATCCTCGCTCGGGCGTATCTATCTCGATGCGGGCGCAAGCGCCCCCTTTTTTGTCTCCCGCCGCAGGCAGCTGTCTTGGCGGGCCCAAGAGGCTGTGATAGAAACAAACCATGAACATTCAGATCGAGGCAAGCCTTCACCGCAAGCTCGCCATCCTCGCAGACGCCGCGAAATACGATGCTTCCTGCGCGTCCTCGGGAGCGAGCGGCCGAAACTCGCGCGACGGCAAAGGGCTCGGGTCCACGACGGGCTCGGGCATCTGTCACGCTTACACGCCCGACGGGCGCTGCGTTTCGCTCCTCAAGGTGCTGCTCACGAATTTCTGCGTCTACGACTGCGCCTTTTGCGTCAATCGCCTGTCGAGCAACACGCCGCGCGCTCGCTTCAAGGTCGAGGAGGTCGTGGCTCTCACGCTGGGCTTTTATCGCCGCAATATGATCGAGGGACTGTTTCTCTCGTCGGGGATCGCCAAATCGGAAGACCATACGATGGAGGAGATGGTCCGCGTCGCCGAGACGCTGCGTCGTGACCACGACTTCCGCGGCTACATCCATCTCAAGGCGATCGCCGGAGCGTCGCAAGACCTGATGGAGCGCGCCGGCCGGGCGGCGGATCGGCTTTCGGTCAATGTCGAGCTGCCGGTCGATGAGGCGCTCGCCCGTCTGGCGCCGCAGAAGGACGCGCTCGTCATCCGCAAGGCGATGGGCGGCCTTCGCCTTCGCCTCGACGAAACGAAAGAAGAGAAACGGAAAACGCCGCGCGCGCCGCGGTTCGCTCCGGCCGGCCAAAGCACGCAGATGATCATCGGCGCGGACGAGGCGCGCGATCGGGACATCATCGCCCGCTCGGCCTCGCTCTATGCTTCGTACGGCCTGCGGCGCGTCTACTATTCCGCCTTCAGCCCTATTCCGTCCGCCTCGCAAAGCTTACCGCTTCGTCGGCCGCCGCTGATGCGCGAGCATCGTCTTTATCAAGCTGATTGGCTGATGCGCTACTATGGCTTCGCGCCGGAGGAGATTGTCGATGGCGCGAGCGATGGCATGCTCGATCTCGAGCGCGACCCAAAGCTCGCCTGGGCTTTGCGCAACCGCGCTCTTTTTCCGATCGACGTCAACCGCGCTCCGCGCGAGACGCTCCTGCGCGTGCCAGGCTTGGGAGCCCGCGTTGTCAAACGTATCCTGACTGCGCGCCGGCATGTCACGCTGCGGATCGATGATCTCGCCCGTCTCGTCCACTCGCTGGACGCAGTGCGCCCGTTTGTCGTCACCCCGGACTGGCGGCCGACCGGCCTCATCGATTCGGGTTCGCTTGCCGCTAAGCTTGCGAGTGGCGGCTCGCGCCAGCTCGATCTTTTTGCGTGAGTTGGGCGGAGCGCCGTGAAGATCGTTAGCCTGGAAGGCGAGATTGACTTCGAAGGCTTTCGCCAAGCCGCACGCTCAGCGGCGGCGAGAGGCGTCGGGGCCGACGCAATCCGTTTTGTGGCGGGGAGCGCGGAGAGAGAAAACGACCTTTTCTCGGAGCACGAGGCGCCCGAGGCCGCGACGACAGGCGCGCCGCTGCGCGTGCCTCCGCGTTTCCTCGATCTCGCCAATCTGGTTTGCCGACATCGTGAGCCGAGCCGCTACGATCTGCTTTACAGAGCCCTCGTCCGACTTCGGGAGACGCCGCGCTTCCTGGAGATCGCCAGCGACCCGCTGGTGCGCCGGCTTGAGGACATGGAGCGCGCGGTGCGGCGCGATCGGCACAAGATGACCGCCTTCGTCCGCTTTCGCGAAATCGACGCGCCGGACGGGGCGCGGTTCGTCGCTTGGTTTGAGCCCGCGCATTACATCGAAGAGCTCACGGCGCCATTTTTCGTCGACCGTTTCGCCTCAATGCATTTTGCGATCCTGACCCCACGGACCTCGATCCTCTGGGATGGAGCTCTGAAATTCGGGCCAGGCGCGCGGCGCGAGGACGCGCCGCCGCTCGACGATTTCGCCGGCGCCTGGGACGTTTACTACCGTTCCATCTTCAATCCCGCTCGGCTGATGAAGCGGGCCATGCTCAAGGAGATGCCGAAGAAATATTGGGCCAATCTTCCTGAAACGCGGCAAATCGCGGCGATGTCGTCCGCGGCTCGGCTGCGCGAGGATCAGATGGTCGCCGCGCCGGCGGCAAAGGCCGAGCATGGCGTCGCAAGAGTTGCCGCGCGCTTCGCCGAGGCCCGCGCGCCGCACGAGCCCGCTGACGCCTATGAAACGCTTCTGCGCGAGGCGAAAGCGTGTCGTCTCTGTTCGCTTGCCGATTGCGCAACGCAAACGGTGTTCGGCGAAGGTCCGATGCAGGCGCGGGCGATCTTCGTTGGCGAGCAGCCTGGCGATCAAGAGGATCTTCAGGGTCGTCCCTTCGTTGGGCCGGCGGGCACGCTTCTGCGCGCAGCGTTACGCGAGGCGGGCTTCGCAGAAGCCGAGTGCTACCTCACCAATGCGGTCAAGCATTTCAAATTCGTACCGCGCGGAAAAAGACGGATCCATAAGACCCCTGGCGCGCGCGAGATCGATCACTGCCGCTGGTGGCTGGACCGCGAACTCGCCCTGGTGGAATCGCCGCTGGTCGTCACGCTGGGCGCGAGTGCGCTTCGCGCTGTGACGGGACCATCAGCGCGCCTTGCTGACATGCGCGGACAGCCGATCGCGCTCGGCGCACGGACGTTGCTGCCGACGATCCATCCCGCCTATCTGCTTCGGCTTCCGGACCCAGCCGCAAAAGACGCCGAGACCCGCGCCTTCGCCAACGACCTCAGGCAAGCCGCTTTGCTCGCCCAAGGAGGCTTGCAGGGAAATGACATGCCATCGCTCCGATCGAGTGGGCAACGCCTTTCAGGAGCAGATCATGAGGGGACGGCCCAGACGCGATGCGATTGAAATGGGCTATAAAACAGTATCAAAATGTACTAATGTCGTCACTTTAGAGTTGCAGAAAAATCAATCTAAGCCATTGAAAACAAGGGCTCGCGCGCAGAATTGCACGGCCTTCCTTAGAGCGCTGGGCGACTTCGTCTAGGGCTCCGATTGCGCCATGCGGGCTTCCTCGCTAGAGGGGGCGTTGTCGCTGCTCCTACCGCGCAGGAAACACTCGGCAAGAGATCGATGAGCCAGTTTCGTTTGCGTTTCCCGCGCGCCTACCGATTAAAGCCCGTCGGTCAGAGGGGGGAGGACGCTCTTTCACTTGTCAGGATCGGCGCCAGCAACAAAAGCGTACTGGTGCCCTATTCGCCGAATCTGGAATATGTCGTTGCGTCTCGCGGGGTCGGGGCGCTTGCAATCGAAAGCCGCGACTTTCGCGTTGAAACGCTCGGGGCATTGCCGACCCTATGGGCGCGGCTACGTCTGGCGTTCTTCGTCAAGAAACGGAAGTTTCTCAAATTTGATGAGTTTTATCTTTTCTCCGCCGGCCCAAAAACCGAACGCAGACGGTTCACCAGATACAACCGCGATATGAGGAACATCGGCATCGAGTTCGATAGCGAACTTGTCGCCAAGCATCCGGAGCTTGTTTATGGGTGGCCGGCCGAGGCCAGTTCGCCGTCTCAAGTGACGAATGGTCCCGCATTGGCGCCGGTGGCGGTCGTTGCCCACATCTACTACGAGGACACATGGTCCGACATTGCTGGGGCGCTCCGGGGCCTGAAGATTCCGTTCGATCTGATCGTCACGACAGTTGCGGGTCGCGAACGGTTGATCGAAACGATTCGACGCAGCTATCCTGCCGCCGAAATTGAGATCATGGAGAATCGTGGCCGCGATATCGGCCCGTTCCTGATCCTGCTTGAACGGGGTCGGCTCGATCGCTACCGGTACATTTGCAAGATCCACGGCAAGAAATCGATCGACGGCGGCCGCAAGATGTATACGGGCGAGATGTGGCGGCGACGGCTGTTGTTCGATCTCTTGGGCGGGCCGGGCGCTGCAAACGCCGCCGTCGACATGTTCGAGCGCGACCCCTCGGTCGGGATGATCGGCGCGAAAATGTTCCGATTGCCAAACGACAATTATCCCGAGGATCTCTCCTGGTCGGCCAATCGCCTCATGAGCTTAAAGCTTGCCGAACGTATGGGCGTCCCAGCCGACAAGTTCCAACTCGATTTCTTTGGCGGAACGATGTTCTGGGTTCGCCCGGAGGCGTTGAAGCCCTTGAGGGACCTGCATCTTTCCGCCGAGATGCCTGACGAGAGCGGGCTGGTCGATGGCGACCTCCCACATGCCCTTGAACGCGTGTTGCCGACTTCGGTTTTGGTGGCGGGCTATAGGCTCGCCGACAGCGAGAGTTATGAGGCGATTCAAGCGCGCGGAGGACCGACTGGGCTTGCGCATTCGACTGGATCAGGCCCGCTAGCGGCGTCTGTCCGCGCCTGAACGGCCAGTTGTCAGTTCAGACCGCCGTGATCTCCGACGGCGTTGGCCGATAGGCTCAGTTCAGCCGGAATTCCGCGCCGACCGCCTTGAATTCCGCCGGCTTGATGAGCCGCGAATGCGCCACGGTCACCGAGTGGAGCAGACCGTCGAGCTCGCGCGTCCAGAAGTCGAGAAACTTCTTAAGCTCGGGGAAGTGCGGATGCAGGTCGTGATGCTGCCAGATGAAGTTCTGCAGGATATCTGGGTGATCGGGCATGCGGTAAAGGATATTGGCGGTGGTCAGCCCAAACCCCTCGAGCTGGCGGCGGAAGTCGGCGGTGGCCATGCGGGTCCTCCTGATTCCCAGAGTGCGATGGTGTCACTTCCAACGCATTCTGGCAATCGCTTGTTCCGCAAAAACCGTGCCACATCAACTTGTTAGCAGCAAGGCTGCTGAGTGCTAGCGCGCACGAGACAGCTGAATCCGACCGCGTGCACAGCTGCGCTCTTACGCCGCCTTTCGCTTCTCACTGTAGGAGCCATAGAAAGTCTCGCCGCGCTCGGCCATCTTGATGAGCTTCTCGCCCGGCTCAAATTGCGGACCGTATTTAGCCGCGAGCTCTTTGGCGCGCGCGACGAAGGCCTTGAGCCCCATGCCGTCGATGAAGGACACGGCGCCGCCCGAATAAGGCGCATAGCCAAAGCCGAGGATCGAGCCGACGTCGGCCTCGCGCGGATCGGTGACGATGCCCTCTTCCATGCAACGCGCGGCCTCGAGCGCCACGGTGAAGAGGAAGCGATCCTTGAGGTCCTTGACACTGATGGCGTCGGGATCGAGCCGCTTGCCGACGATCTTCGCCAGTCCAGGCCACAGGCTCTTCGGCCCATTCGCCGGGTAGTCGTAGAACCCCTTGCCGTTCTTGCGGCCGAAGCGGCCTTCCTTGGCCGCCATCGCCTCGATGAGCTTCTCTTGGCCGGGATTGACGGCGTTCGCGCCGAGATCCTTCTTGGCGGCCTGAAGGATTCTCAAGCTCAGATCGATGCCGACTTCGTCGTTGAGCGCGAGCGGCCCGACCGGCATGCCGGCCATCTTGGCGGCGTTCTCGATCATTGCCGGCGGCACGCCTTCCATCACCATCGCGTGCGCTTCCACCATGTAATTGCCGACGCAGCGGTTGACATAGAAACCGCGGCAATCGTTGACCACGATCGGCGTCTTCTTGATCGCGCGGACGAAATCCATCGCCGTCGCCAGCGCCTTCGCGTCGGTCTTCTCGCCCATGATGATCTCGGTCAGCATCATCTTCTCGACGGGCGAGAAGAAATGCACGCCGATGAAATGCTCCGGCTTCAGCGACGTCCCGGCGAGCGAGCTGATCGGCAGGGTCGAGGTGTTGCTGGCGAACACGACGTCGGGTCCGACGACGGCCTGCGCCTTCTTCGTCGCCTCCTCTTTGATCGCGCGATCCTCGAACACCGCCTCGATGATGAGATCGCAGCCCTTGAGCTGAGCATAGTCCGCGGTCGGCGTGATGCGCGCGAGCAGCGCCTCTTTGTCGGCGGTCTTGGCGCGGCCCTTGGCGATCTGGGAGCTGATGAGCTTGTCCGAATAGGCCTTGCCCTTGTCGGCCGATTCCTGGTCGCGGTCGATCAGCACGACATCGAGCCCGGCGTTCGCCGAAACGTAGGCGATTCCGGCGCCCATCAGACCCGCGCCGAGCACGCCGACCTTGCGCAAGTTCGTCGCCGGCACGTTGGCCGGGCGGCGCGCGCCCTTGTTCAGTTCGCCCATGGACAGGAAGAGCGAACGGATCATCGCCGCCGCTTCCTTCGACAACAGGATGTTGGCGAAATGCTTGCTCTCAACCGCAAGCGCCAAGTCCATCGGCAGTTGCAGGCCCTCGAACACGCTCGTCAGAACCGCCTTGGCCGCCGGATAATTGTCGTAAGTTTCGCGGCGATAGATGGCGTTGGCCGGCGGCCAGATCATCATGCCCTGAGGCGAAAAAACCTTGCCGGAAGGAAGCTTGAACTTCGGGTCGTCCCAGGGCGCCTTGGCGTTCGGATTCGCCTTCACCCAGGCCTTGGCGAGCGCGACGATCTCATCGGCGGGCGCGACCTCGTGCACGAGGCCCATCTTCTTCGCGGCAGCCGGGCGGATCTGATCGCCCTTGAGCAGCATCTGCAGCGCATCCGGCGTTGGCATCAGCCGCGCGACGCGCTGCGTTCCGCCTGCGCCGGGAAAGAGACCGACCTTGATCTCCGGCAGTCCGACGCGCGCCTTGTCCGAATCCGCAACGATGCGGTAGTGGCACGCCAGCGCCAGTTCGAAACCGCCGCCCATGCACACGCCGTTGATCGCGGCGGCCATCGGTTTGCCGCAGGTTTCGAGGCGGCGGTAGACGAGCGACAATTGCTTCGTCCCGTCGACGAGCGCGCGCATCGCGGCGTCCTTGCCTTCGGCCTTGGCGCGGCGCGCATATTCCTTGCCTGCGGTCTCGAGCATCGTCAGGTCCGCTCCCGCCGCGAAGCCATCCTTGCCCGAGGTGAAGACGGCGCCCTTGATCGCTGGGTCGCTTGCGATCTTGTCGGCGATCTGGCCGAGCTCGCCGACGACCTCGGCGTTGATCACGTTCATCGAACGGCCCGGCATGTCCCAGGTCACAAGCGCAATGCCGTCGGCGTCGGTCTCGAAACGAAAGTTGGTCAGGTTCATGTTGAGAAACTCCGTCTCGTAATCAGACACGCTCGATGATCGTGGCGGTGCCCATGCCGCCGCCGATGCAGAGCGTGATGAGCGCCGTGCTCTTGCCTGTGCGCTCGAGCTCGTCGAGCGCGGTGCCGAGGATCATCGCGCCGGTCGCGCCCAGCGGATGGCCCATCGCGATCGCGCCGCCGTTGACGTTGACCTTGCTGTCGTCGAGGTCGAACGCCTGGCGGAAGCGGAGCACGACCGAGGCGAACGCCTCGTTGATTTCGAAGAGGTCAATGTCGTCGATCGACATGCCCGAGCGCGCGAGCACCTTCTTGGTCACGTCGACCGGCCCGGTCAGCATGATCGCGGGCTCGGAGCCGATGTTGGCGAAAGCGCGGATTTTTGCGCGCGGCTTAAGGCCCGCTTTCGCGCCCGCCTCACGCGAGCCCAAGAGCACGGCGGCGGCGCCATCGACGATGCCCGATGAATTGCCGGCATGATGAACATGGATGATGCGCTCGACATCCGGATGCGCCTGAACGGCGACCGCGTCGAAGCCGCCTTGCTCGCCGGGAATGACGAACGAAGGCTTGAGGGAGGCTAGCGACTGCATGTCCGTGCCAGGGCGCATATGCTCGTCGCGCTCGAGCATGGGCAGGCCATTGACGTCGAGGACCGGCGCGATCGAGTTCTTGAACCGGCCCTCTTTCCAGGCCGCCGCGGCGCGTTTCTGCAACTCGACCGCGTACTCGTCGACGTCGTCGCGCGAGAAGCCGTATTTCGTCGCGATGAGGTCGGCCGAAATGCCCTGAGGCATGAAATAGGCGGGGATCGCCAGCGACGGATCAGCCGGCCATGCGCCTCCCGACGCGCCGATGCCGACGCGGCTCATCAATTCGACGCCCCCTCCGATCGTGAGGTCGTGCTGTCCGCTCATCACCTGAGCGGCGGCGAAATTGACCGAATCGAGGCCCGACGCGCAGAACCGGTTGATCTGCACGCCCGGGACCGTGTCGCCGAAGCCTGCGGCGAGCGCGCCCATGCGCGCGATGTCGCCGCCCGCTTCGCCGACCGGATCGACGCAACCCATCACCACGTCGTCGACATCGATCGGGGTCAAGATGGTTGCGATCCTTGATCGCCTTCAACGCTGTCGCCGCCAAATGGAGAGTCGAAGCGGTGTGCAGCGAGCCATCGGGTTTGCCGCGCCCGCGCGGCGTTCGCACGTGGTCGTAGATGATGGCTTCGGTCATCGTGTCTCTCCATGCGGCTCGCGGGCCGCGATGCTTCGTCAGGTCTGGTGATCCGGATGCTGATGCGAATGAACGGCCGCGATCTTTTTCTTCGCCAGCCATTGTTCGATGCGGAGCTCGGGAAGGTTCAGGGAACGGTCAAGCCAGCGGACCTTCAATTCGACGCCAAGCTGCGTCCGCGGCTCGGCCGCGCCGGGATCGTCAAGACTGCCGAGGGTGACGCTGACGCGATCGCTCTCCAAACCCCGATAGGTCAATGGTGTGCCGCATCGCGCGCAGAAGCCGCGTTCGGCTATGTCCGAACTCGAGAAGGTTGCGATTGCGCCGCTGGTGACGATGAATTCCGAAAGCCTCACGCCGCCGAAGGCCATGAACGGACCTCCGCTTGCCTTCTGGCACATTCGGCAGTGGCAGATGTTGACGCCGGTCGGCTCGGCGATCAGGCGATAGCGCACTGCGCCGCACTGGCAACCTCCCGCCAAGCCAGCCGCCGCATCGATCGCCATCGCCCTTAGCCTCCCAACGCGCTTTCAGAACGCCTCCGCCGGAAGCGCCATGAGGGCCTCCGCGCCGGCGCTGAGCCGCGCCAGATGCGCAGCCGTTTCCGGCAGCATACGCTCGTTGAAGAACTTGGCGAGCGTCAATTTCGCGTCAAGGGCGGGGGTGCTCTCGCCGCTTGCCTGTCGAGCCAACACCGCCTTGACGATCCGCGCCCACATGTAGCCGAGCGCGGTCAGGCCCATGAGATGCATATAATCATAGGAACCGGCCCCGGCGTTATCCGGATTCTTAAGGCCGTTGGCCGAGAGCCACATCGTGGCTTGCTGCAGATGACCGAGCGAAGACTTGAGGCCGCCGAGATACGGCGCAAGGGCTACGTCATCCTTGTTGGCGGCGAGGAAACCGTTGATTTCGCCGAAGAACGCCATCAATGCGCGCCCACCATCCTTCGCTAGCTTTCGACCGACCAGATCCAGCGCCTGCACGCCATTCGCGCCTTCGTAGATCATGGCGATGCGCGCGTCGCGCACGAACTGCTCCATGCCCCATTCGGCGATATAGCCGTGGCCGCCGAGCACCTGCTGCGCCTTGACCGCGTTGGCAAATCCATAATCGGTGAACACGCCCTTGAGCACTGGCGTGATCAAACCGAGCCGATCGTCGGCCGTCTGTCTCGTCTTCGCGTCCGGGGCGTGGCGCGCCTCGTCTTGGGCAAGCGCGATCCAGACCAGAAGCGCGCGCGCCCCTTCGTTGAAGGCGCGGACTTCAAGCAGCATGCGGCGCACGTCCGGGTGGACCAGGAGGAGGTCGGCTGGCTTGTCCGGCTCGGCCGGACCTTTCAGCGAGCGACCCTGCCGGCGCTCCTTGGCGTAGGCTGCGGCGTTCTGATAGGCGACCTCGGAAATCCCGAGACCCTGGACGGCGACGCCGAGCCGGGCGCCGTTCATCATCACGAACATCGCGGGTAAACCGCGGTGCTCCTCCCCAACCAGCCAGCCTTTGGCGCCGTCATAGTTGAGGACCGCCGTCGAATTGCCGTGAATGCCCATCTTGTGCTCGATCGAGCCGCAAACAACGCCGTTGCGTTCGCCGACGCCGCCATCCGCGTCCGGCAGGAACTTCGGCACGAGGAAGAGCGAGATGCCCTTCGTGCCCGCCGGCGCGCCTTCGATGCGCGCGAGTACGAGATGAACGATGTTGTCCGTCAGATCATGCTCGCCGGCCGAGATGAAAATCTTCTGGCCGGTGATCGCGTACGAGCCGTCCGCCAACGGAGTCGCTCGGGTCTTGAGAAGGCCAAGATCGGTGCCGCAATGTGGCTCGGTCAAGCACATCGTGCCCGCCCACTCGCCCGTCGTCATCCTCGGCAGATAACGCGCTTTCAAGTCATTATTGCCGTGCGCCATCAGCGCCGCGACGGCGCCGCGGGTGAGGCCCGGATACATCGAGAAGGCGATATTGGCGGAACACTCATACTCGCCGAATAACGCACCGACGAACATCGGCAGGCCTTGACCGCCGTATGCGGGATCGCCTGCAAGCCCGACCCAACCGCCTTCGACCAGGCTCTTATAGGCCTGCTTGAAGCCCTTGGGGGTGACGACGCTGCCGTCGTCCTGCCGCTTGCAGCCTTCGATGTCGCCGACCCGGTTGAGCGGCTGAATGACCCCCTCGACGAATTTCGCGCCTTCGCTGAGCACCGCCTCGACGACATCGATCGGCGCCTCGGAAAAGCCGGGGCTGTTCGCGTATTTCGCGTAGTCGAAGACGTCGCTCAATAGAAAGACGGTGTCGCTCACCGGCGCTTTGTAAGTCGGCATCGTCGTCTCCAACAGAAAGCGGAAGCCGCCAAACGGCCGCTGCGGCGCCAAATTCGCCGAAATAAGGTTCATATATGAACTATCTTGGGCGCCATTGCAAGGGCAATTACGCCGCCGAGCGGCAGCGAATGGCTCATCGTTTCGAGTTGCAGAAAAATGAGCTTAAGCAGCTGAAAAGATTAAGTCGCGCGCAAAACTGAACACCGCGCCCTGGCGGACAATCTCCGGCCGCGTTTGAGGAACGCGGGTGATCGGGGCGCGCCACGGGGGATGCTTGCGCTTCCATCGGTCGCGGTTTTCTCAAACCTCTTCCTCGGTTATGGTCATAGGAAGCGCCAAGGGTGAGCTTCCGAATGGATCGACCGCGCCGACGTGCCGGACTGGGACGGGCGACGCTGCGATGGGCCATCGCCGCGTATGTCTTGGCGATGGCTGACTTCGCCTGTGCGACCGCGGTCACGCCGACCTTGACGGCGGTCAAGGCGCGCGGATCGTTGGTCTGCGGGGTCAATGAGGGGTTGCCTGGGTTCTCCAATGTCGACGAACGCGGGATCTGGACCGGATTTGACGTTGATTTCTGTCGCGCCATCGCCGCCGCCATCTTTGGCGATCCGAAGAAGGTCAAGCTCGCGCCGCTATCGGCGGACGCCCGGTTTCAGGCGCTTCGGGACGGCAAAATTGACGTTCTCGCGCGCAACTCCACGTGGACGATGGGAAGGGAAACCGAGTTCGGCCTGACCTTCGTTGGCGCGACCTATTATGACGGGCAGGGATTCATGGTTCCGCGGGCGCTGCGGGTGAATTCGGCGCTCCAACTCGACGGCGCCAAGGTGTGTGTGCAGAGCGGCACTACGACCATCGACAATCTCGCCGACTTCTTCAGCAGCAACAGAATGACGCTCCAGGAGGTCATATCCTCATCGACCGACGAGTCGATCAAGAACTACGACGCCGGTCTTTGCTCGGTCCTGACCAGCGATCTCTCCCAGCTCTATGCACTGCGCCTCCGCCTCGCCAAGCCCAGAGATCAGGCGATCCTGCCGGACGTCATCTCGAAGGAGCCCCTCGGCCCGGTGGTCCGCAGCAATGACCTGCAATGGATTAGTGTTGTGAGATGGGTCTATTTCGCCATGCTCAACGCGGAAGAGCTTGGGGTGAGTTCGCGGACCATCGATCAGGCGTTGAGGTCACAGAAGCCCGAGGTCAAGCGCCTGGTCGGCACAAGCGGAGATTTTGGCGAAGAGATTGGGCTGACCAACGCCTGGGCGGCCAACGTCATTCGATATGTCGGGAATTACGGCGAAGTTTTTGAGCGCAACCTGGGTGCGACAACTCCGCTTGCCATTCCGCGGGGTCTCAATCAGCTGTGGAACGCCGGCGGCATTCAATATGGCCCGCCCATTCGATGACGGAAAGACCACGCGGCGGGCTCGAGGCCATGGTCTCGTGGCACGCCGCTTTAAGTCGGAATGGCAGAAGCGCGCCGTTGGTGTCGAACTTTCTGTTGGCGAATCTGGAAATATAAGTTATACTGTTCCGTAAGTTCAGGAATATCGACCCTGGGCCAAGCGGCGCTGGGAGAGGCTGGGCCTGGCTTAAGACGGTCGCTTCCGCAACCTGGGACGCGAGTTGGAAGGCCGCCGATTTTTTTAATTTTTTCTGGCGTAACCCTTTGAAAAGCCTAAATTCGACCAAGTAAATCCAAACAAATCCAAGGATTTTTATTTGGATTTACTTGGATTTTCTTGTGCTGACTCGCGCGCTGGTTGTTGAAGTTGGAGTGTCGAGGCCGCGGAGCGTGCGCGGGCTCTACCGGCGCTCACACTCGCGCTTCATCGATGCGGCCGGAGTGGCGTAAGCCTCCTGATGATCAACGCTCCAATAGCGTAATTCGTCGAGGGGAATCGGCTCGCCCGTCATGGCGCAGCGCACATAAGCACCGGGTCGAAGGATACGAAAATCGCCGTCGAGGAATTCAACCTTCGCTTCGCCGGTGTCGACTGGTCGACGCTCGAATCTGTTCATCTTGGAGGATCCTGACTTGGGTGTTCTATGCCATGACGGCCGCGACAACGGAACCGCGACGTGGCCGTGGATTCGCAAGCGCTCTGGACAAGAAATAGCCTCTCTGCTAAAGCCCCCGCAACTTGCGCTCCGCGGTGTCCGCGTAGGCGCGCCCCAGTTTTCGGATCTTTCGAGGCTCGGCCTCAAAATACAGGATAATCCGTGCAGGTACTCGTTCGCGACAATAATGTGGATCAGGCCCTCAAAGCCCTCAAGAAGAAAATGCAGCGCGAGGGGATTTTCCGCGAGATGAAGCTTCGCGGACATTATGAGAAGCCCTCCGAGAAGCGGGCGCGCGAAAAGGCCGAGGCGGTTCGGCGCGCGCGCAAGCTCGCGCGCAAGAAGTTGCAGCGCGAGGGCTTGCTTCCGATGAAGCCGAAGCCGGTTCCCGGCGCGCCCCGTTCGGCCAGCTGATCAGCGACGTTCGATGTCTGTCGGCGAGATTTGCCGAGCAAAACTTTAACGTCTAGCGCCCGTGGCCCTCGGCGGCCGGTTGAGCGGCGGGGTTTTTGGTTTGACCTTGCGTATCATCGATGAAGGCGCACATTTGCTCTGGCCTTCGGTCCTGGCGCGATGAGGGGACAACCGGCATCCACGGGGATTATGGCGCGGGCCGCGTTAGCGGCGATCGCGCTAACGCTTGTGGCGTGCAGCGAGACGCTCGGCGGGCTGAATACGCACGTGGCGGAACTCGACGCGGAACCTGCGGCTCAAGCCTCCAACGCCGGCAATATTGCTTCCCTTACCGACGTCATTCAACGCAATCCAAGTGACGCTTCCGCCTACAACACGCGCGGCGTCGTCTACGCCAAGCTCGGCAAATATTCGAACGCCATCGAGGATTTCAGCCGCACGATTGAGCTCGATCCGCATTTCTCGGGCGCCTACACCAACAGGGCGCTCGCCTACCGCCAGACCAAGAAGGACGACCTGGCGATGCAGGACTTCAATCAGGCGATCTCCGTCAACGCAAACGACGCGGCCGCCTATCTCGGCCGTGGCAATCTTGAGCGCTCGCATGGCGACTATTCGGGCGCGCTCAACGACCTGAATCAGGCGATCCGGCTGAACCCCGAGGGCGCCCAAGCCTATCACGCGCGCGGCCTCATCTATCAGCGCCAAGGCAACAATGTTCAGGCGATCACCGATTTTAACAATGCGATTGATCGCGACCCGTTCGCGGGCGAGCCCTATCAGGCCCGTGGCCAGAGCTTGATGGCGACTGGCAAGTATGAGGCCGCGATCGAGGACTTCAACGCGGCGCTGAACGTGAACGCCAATAATTCGGAGGCCTGGTCAGGCCTCGGACTCTGCTACGAAAAGCTGAATAATCACGCGAAAGCGGTGGAATCCTACCAGCGCGCGGTGACCGTCAATCCCGGCAACAACGAAGCCCGCGCAGCCTTGCAACGGCTGAGCTGAGACGGGCGGAGGCCTGAGGCCGAGGCGAAATTGCGCGCCGGAGCACGGTGTACGATTTTGCACGCGACTCTAGTCTTCTCAGCTACTTAACCTCGTTTTTCTGCAACTCGAATCGATCGAATATCCGGCAGAAATAATAACGTATTATTAATGTTATTTCTCGCCAATTGACTGGATCGAACTGCTGGCTAGAGCCAGCACGGAAGGGGTCGAGAGGAGCCACAAGTGTCGAAAGCCGCTGGTCTCTCGACGGCTACGGCGACGACGCGGCGATTCAGGAGAGCATGGGCGCCCTACCGTTCCCGGATCGCTTCCCCCGGGCCTAGATCCGGTGATCCTGGCGATGACGGCTCCGGTTCGACCCAAATGCGTTATGCCCCAGCGGCCCGTTTCCTCACGCGTCCGTCTTGGGCTCGTTCTTCAGGAAATCCTCGAGCCAGTGGATATCGTACTGGCCGTTCTGAACGTCCGAGTTTCGAACCAGGGCGCGAAACAGCGGCAGCGTTGTCTCGACGCCCTCGACGACGAACTCATCGAGCGCTCTCCGCAGCCGCATCAGCGCCTCGGTGCGAGTTCGGCCGTGGACGATCAGCTTGCCAACCAGGGAATCATAATAGGGCGGGATCACGTAACCCTGATAGGCCGCCGAATCGACGCGAATGCCAAGACCCCCGGGGGGTGAAAGTAGGTAATTCGTCCGGGCGATGGCACGAATGTGCGCGCATGCTCGGCGTTGACGCGGCATTCAATCGCAGCGCCTAGGAAACGAACGTCATCTTGCGCAATGGAAAGCGGGGACCCCGCGGCGATCTTGATTTGCTCATTGATGATGTCGATTCCGGTGATCATTTCGGTGACCGGATGCTCGACCTGGACCCGTGTATTCATCTCAATGAAGAAGAACTTCCCGTCCTCGTACAGGAACTCGATCGTTCCAGCGCCGACGTACTTCAACTCAGCCATCGCCTTGGCGACACTTCCGCCGATGCTGTCGCGCTGTTCCGGGTTCAGAGCCGGGGAGGGGCCTTCCTCCCATACTTTCTGGTGGCGACGCTGAAGCGAGCAGTCGCGCTCGCCAAGGTGAATGGCGTGACCCTGCGTGTCGCCAAGCACCTGAACTTCGATGTGGCGCGGCTTGGCGAGATATTTTTCCAGGTAGACGGCATCATCGCCGAAGGCGGTCCGTGCTTCGATCCTCGCAGCGCTGAGCGCTTCAGCAACATCGTCAGGGCCGCGCGCGACCTTCATGCCACGGCCGCCCCCGCCCGCCGCGGCCTTGACGATCACAGGATAGCCGATCTCGGCCGCGATCTTGAGCGCCTGAGTTTCATCGCTTACGCCGCCGTCGGAACCCGGGACACACGGGAGCCCGAGCCGCACAGCCGTGCGCTTGGCCTCGATCTTGTCGCCCATCAAGCGGATGTGTTCAGCCTTCGGGCCGATAAATGTGATGTCGTGCTCCTCGAGAATATCCGCGAAACGCGCGTTCTCGGCTAGAAAACCGTATCCCGGATGAACGGCGTCAGCGCCAGTGATCTCGCACGCAGCGACAATCGCGGGGATGTTGAGATAACTGTCGCGCGCCGGCGGAGGCCCGATGCATACGCTCTCATCGGCAAGCTTGACGTGCATTGCGTCCTTGTCGGCGGTTGAATAGACCGCAACGGTCGCGATGCCGAGCTCCTTCGCCGCACGCAGGACTCTGAGCGCAATCTCGCCCCGGTTGGCGATCAGGATTTTATCGAACATCGGGGCGAGCTCCCCGATCGCTCGCAACCATCGCAGCTCGACTCTGTATCGCGGTCATTCAACGATCATCAACGGCTGGTCGTATTCGACCGGCGAGCCATCCTCGACCAGGATGCTCATGACCTTGCCGGCCCGCGGCGCAACAATGTCGTTGAAGGTCTTCATCGCCTCGACCAGCAGCAACTTGTCTCCAACCTTCACCATCGCTCCAACTTCAACGAACGGCTTGGCTTCTGGACTGGCCCGCAAATAGGCCGTTCCGACCATCGGCGACTTTACGGCGCCAGCCAGTTCGACGGCCGGCGGCTCCGTTGCAGGCGGCACGACGGCGGCGCCTTGCGCGGCATAGGCCGCGGCAGACGCCGGTTGAGGACTTGCGGCTACGCTCGCCGCTGACGACGCTCGCTCGCGCGCCAGACGCACTTGCAGGTCGCCGAGGCTGATCTCGATCTCGCTCAGATCGTAGTGCGACACGATTCTTGCGAGTTGGTCGATCGCAGCGACGTCGACAAGACTTTGCATAGACCCGTCGGTTTGCACGCCGGACGGCTTCTTCATTTTGCTTAGCTCACGAACAGGAATTGACGCGCCGGTCAACAATCGGGCTTTCGTATATCCCGACGATCCGGGCAAAGAAAGTGTGCCGAGTGGCCGCACTTCATGCCCGGCGCGCCCATACGCTGACATCGTGAAACGCCGCGCCGCCGTAGGGAGCGACGCTGTCGTCGCCGACGAGGACGTTGATTCCCCAGCCGTCAAGAAAGGCCGAGGGCGGCCAGATGCCTTCGCTGACGAGGACGCCCGGCTTCACGCTCTCGACGATGCGGGCGTGCAAGCGGGTTCGGCCACGTTCGTTCCCCAGTTGCACGACGTCGCCTTGCGAGAGCCCAAGGCTCGCCGCATCGGACGGATTGATCATGACTTCGGGCCGCTGTTCCCGCGTGAGCGAGGTCGGCGTCTGAGTGAAGGTCGAATTGAGGAAATTTCGAGCTGGAGAGGTCGCGAGCTTGAACGGATGATCTTCGTCAGCGTCCTCGTTGATCGCCCAATGATCAGGGAGAGTCGGCATGGCGCGCCAGGGGCCGCGCAATCCGTCATTGGCGATCGGCGTGTCTTTCCAGTCCGCCTTGAAGCGAAATTTCCCGTCAGGAAAGCCAAAGCCACTGAGGAAGTGCGACTCCTCGAATGGGGGTTGCAAGTCGAACCAGCGGTCTCTTTCAAGCTTCTCAAGGTCGCCGTAGCCCGATTCCCGCAGCGTCCAGTCAATGATCTCGCGTGGGGACATCGAGAAGGCGGGATGTTTCGCCCCGACGCGTCGGGCGAGCGCGGCGATCACCTCATGATTCGAACGGCAGCCCTCGGGGGGATCGACGACCTTGGCTGCGAATTGCAAGTGCTGATGGCCTCCGGCGGTGTAGATGTCATCGTGTTCCAGGAACATGGTGGCCGGCAGCACGATGTCCGCGTAGCGCGCGGTGTCGGTCATGAACTGCTCGTGGACGCAGGTGAACAGGTCCTCGCGCGAAAAGCCGCGACGCACTTTCTCCTGCTGCGGAGCGACGGCGAGCGGGTTCGTATTCTGGATCAGCATGGCGCGCACAGGCGGGCCGCCTTTCAGCGCCTCCGCGTCGCCGGTCAGGATCGCGCCGACCCGCGACTGGTCCAGGCGACGAACATTCAGATCGCGGACGTCCAGGCCCTCGATCATTGTCCTTTGCAGTTTGTAAACGCCGCTGTTGCTGTGGAAGGCGCCGCCTCCCTCGTGCGCCCAGGCGCCGGTGACCGCGGGAATGCACAAGGCCGCGTGCATGTTCGCCGCGCCGTTGCGCTGGCGGGAGAAACCGTAGCCGAGCCGGAAGAAGCTGCGTTTCGAACGCCCGACGAGGGCGGCGAATTCCTCGATCTGCGCAACCGGGACGCCGGTGATTGCGCTCGCCCATGCGGGATCGCGGGTCTGCATGTGCGCTTCAAGATCATGCGGCGCGTCTGTGTATCGCTCGAGATAGTCCCAATCGGCGAAACCGTCCCGAAACAGGATGTGCATCACCGCGCAGGCGAGCGCTCCGTCCGTGCCCGGCCTCAGGCACAATGCGAGATCGGCCTGACGCATCGTTTCGTTTTCGTAGATGTCGATGACGACGATCTTCGCGCCGCGTTCTTTGCGGGCGCGGACCGCGTGGGTCATGACATTGACCTGCGTGGCGACCGCGTTGGTGCCCCAGATGACGACGCAGTCCGATTTCGCCATTTCCCGTGGATCGGCGCCCATGAGCCGACCGGTTCCGGCGACATATCCGGGCCAGGCGATCCCGACGCAGATTGTCCCGTGGAACCTGGAATACCGCTTGGCGTGTGTGAGGCGCTCAATTCCGTCTCGCATCACGAGACCCATCGTGCCGGCGTAGAAGTACGGCCACACGGCTTCGGGTCCGACTTCGCGCTCGACCGACAGGAAGTTATCGGCGACGCGGTCGAGCGCCTCGTCCCAACCAATCGGCGCGAATTGGCCGCTTCCTTTGGGGCCAACGCGTCGAAACGGCTGGGTCAGCCGATCGGGGTGGTGGATGCGCTCGTGGTAACGAGCGACCTTGGCGCAGACGACGCCGGACGTATAGTTTTGGTCGCGCGCGCCATGGATACGCCCGATGCGCTTGCCCCCAATCACCTCGACGTCGAGAGCACAAACCGAGGGGCAGTCGTGCGGACAGACGGAGGGACGCCGCGTAACCTCGGTGATCGCGTTCATGAGCCTCTTACAATCGTCATGCTTCGAGCCGCCCGTGCCGGCGCGATATTACAGCGCTCTGCTCTCTGATTGAAGCGCTTGCGCTTGGTCCGCAAGCTCCCCTTGCATTTGCAACCAAATACAACTACTAAGTTGTAGTCATTCAAAACGGTTCAATTGGCCTTGGCAATTCGCTTATTTCTCAGCGCCTGTTTGGCTTTGACAGCGCTTGGCGCCGCTTGGGCGGAGAAAGGGACCAACGCCGAGGGGTCCCAGCCGGAGATCCACTATGCGCCGCGGGAGAACCTTGAGAGCCTCGACGCGCGGGCGATTGGCCGCGCCGAGTTGTCGATCGACATGGCCGCGTACGTCCTGTCCGACCCTCGGATCATAGAAGCGCTGACCGATGCGGCGGAGCGCGGCGTGCTGATCCGACTTTATTTGGACAAGTCCCAATTCGCCGAGCATGGACCCACGCGCGGCGGGCTCGTCGAAGCGCTGCTCGCCCACCCCAACGTCGTCGCGCGGGTCAAAGGCGAAGGCGTTCTCATGCATTTGAAGGCCTATGCCGTCGATGGGGCGGTGTTGCGCACCGGTTCGGGCAACTTCTCGCGGTCGGGACTCGCTGCCCAGGACAACGACGCCATCTTCATTACCAACTCCGCGATCGTCGACGCGTTTGAGGGCAATTTCGAACGCATCTGGGCGCGAGCGCAAAACATCGGCGCCCTTGATGCGACTCGCTGATCGCGGCCGAGACGGCGCGGGTCGCCGGACCCGCGTATGACTGCGCCGTTACGCTTCTAGCGTAAATCGCCACGCGGCTGCGGCAACCCCAATGGGGTGAAGCGCTCGTAACGTTGATTGAACGCCTCGACGCCCAGGACGTCGACAGTTTCCGCGCCAGGAGAGATTTTATCGCCTTGGGCGGCTAGAATTGATGATACGTGCCAGCGCCAAGTGGACGAGTCGTCGGTGACGGGGCCCGTGGCGACCTCGGTCACGCCCGCTGCATAGCTCACGCCGCCGCCGATCGCCGTGAGAGCAAGAATGAGGGACTTCCGCATTGTCTCCTCCCGGATCTTCACTTCAATTTCGGTCGCTGCGCCCGGTATCTCCCATGCAGACAGCGATGATTAATAAAGTGTAAACATAAATTTGTGGCCGGGCTAGGGCAATTCGTTATCCGAAGTCATTTCGCGCAGGGCTGCGCTCGCCATTGCTCGCGTTATACGTCGGCCTTGCGTCAAAGCTTCGTTGTCGAGCATGGCGACAAGCTCTCGCGCGGCTCCAAGCGAACGCTCGATCCTGAGCGCGATATAAGCAATGACATTCGGCTCCACCTGAAGCTGCCGATCGCTGAACAACTTGAAGAGAACAGCCTCGGTCAACTCGATGTCAGGCGCGGCAAGGCGTACAACAGGCGCCAGTCGAAGTCGTGACAAAAGGTCGGGAATGTTGAGTCCCCAGGTGTCCGGCGCTGTACGAGAGGTCAGAAGCAGCCACGCTTTGGATTGCAGCGCGGCATTAATCAGGTGAAAAAGCATCGCCTCAGCGCCCATCGCTTTGTCGGCGTCTTCAATCAGCACCGCACGGCTTCCTGCGCAGGCCAGGACGCTCTGTTCATCCAACGCCTCTCCCACGAGACTGATAGCGCCGGCGCTGCGAGCCCAAATCGCCGCGAGGTGGCTCTTTCCGGCTCCCTCAGGCCCGGCAAGCATCAGCATTCGGCCAGCCCAATTCGGCCAAAGTTCGATTGCGGTCAGCGCGTCGAGGTTGGAAGGCGCTGACAGAAAGTCTTCGCGCGCAAAGCTCGGCGAATGCGGCCAGCGAAACGTCAGTTGACGAGGCGGAGACGTCATGGACGCCCCGGGTCGGAACTGCCACGGTAAAACGAACTCGTCAGGTAAAGACCGATGAGATGACGAGCGATGACGCCGATCGCGGCCGCAGTTGGAACGGCGATGATCAGGCCCAGGAAGCCAAACAATTGTCCGAAGGCAAGGAGCGCGAACATCAACCAGACGGGATGAAGCCCGATCAATTCGCCGACGAGCTGCGGCGACAGCACATATCCTTCAAGGAACTGACCTGTTCCGACAACGCCGAGCGCCAACAAGAACAGTTTGAGGCTCGGCCATCCCTGAAAGAGGGCGAGGCTGAGCGAAAGCACCAGCGCGGTTAGCGAACCGACATAAGGCATGAAGCTTAGCACGCCGCCGACAACGCCAATCAGAAAACCATAGTCGAGACCGATCAGCGTCAAGCCAATGCTGTACCAGATTCCGAGGAACAGACAGACGATCGACTGGCCGCGGATGAAACCTGCCAGCGCCTGATTTATCTCTCGGGCGATTTTTCGCAGACTTTGACGATGATCAAGCGGGAGCCAAGAGTCGAGCTTCGCGATCATCCTGTGCCAGTCCACAAGAATGTAAAAGGCGACGACAGGCGTCACGATCAGGAGCGATAAGAAATTGAACAACGCAGCTCCGCCGGACACTAGCTTTGAGAAGGCGTCGAGCAGCCACTGGGCGCTTTGCGCGACGAAGTCGCCGACCGATTTTTGAATTTGCGCGCTGGACAATTGTTGTCTCAGCCCGAGGGTATCCAGCCAATGGCCGCCATATTTGGCGACGAGCGCGTTTCCCTCCTCCACCGCGAACGTCTGCAGTCGCACCGCGTAGGCTGGCAGGTGCTGCGCGAAAGCGATGAATTGATTCCCCAAAACAGGGACGACAAAAATGAAAAAAACTACGACTGCCAGGACAAAAATGATCAAGATGAGAAGTGACGCGCCGAGCCTATTGAAGCCGAACCTCTGGAGTTTCACCACAACGGGGTCGAGAAGATAGCCGAGAACGATGCCTGCGGCGAACGGTGTTATTGTGAAGCCGAGCAAATAGATAATGAGAAGAACGGCCACCAATCCGAGCCCCCAGAAGAGGACTTGGCGCTCCAAGACTCACTGGTCGAACCTCATGGCGTCTTGGATCTTTCCCTGATTATCTGCAGCAGGTCCCATTTTCCGCCCCAAGGGTCGGCAAAGACTACGACAAGCCCATAGGGCTCGCTGCGCGGCGTTTCCAGGAAATTGACGCCGCGCCCAAGCAGCTTCTCATAGTCTGCCCAGAAATCGCGAGAGCGAAGGAAAAAGCCGACCCGTCCTCCCGTTTGGTCGCCGACACGGGCTCTTTGACAGTCATCGCTCGGAACGGCGAGCACCAGCGCGGCGCCTGCGCCAGGAGACGGAGCGACGACAATCCAGCGCTTCTCCGCAGCGAGAGGAGTGTCTTCAAGAACCGCGAAGCCGAGGACGTCACGGAAGAACGCGAGCCCGTCATCGTAACTGGGAACGAGAACCGTTACGGCGGCGAGACTGTCTAGCATCGTTTGCGCCCTATCGGCTCATATGGTCGAGCCATTGTGCGACATAGACTCCACCAGAAGCCAGGGTTGTCGCGGCGACGGTCCATTGAAGGGCCGTTTGCAAAAGCGGCTGGTCGAGGCCGTACGCGCGAACCCCGAGCGCGAAGCCAGCAAGCGTAATCTGCGCGACCGTATTCAGTTTCGACACCCAGACGGGGCGGATTTCGACCGGCTTGTCGAGCAGCCAGGAGACCAGCACGGCCACGAGGATCATGACATCTCTCGACACGACCGTGATGGCTATCCACGCTGGCAAACCGGCATAAATGGCGAGGGATACGTAGATCGAAATTAGCAGCGCCTTGTCGGCGAGTGGATCGAGATAGGCGCCGAGCTCCGTCCGGAGAGCGAATCGTTTGGCGATAAATCCGTCGATTGCATCGGAAACGCCGGCCAAAATGAAAATTAGGAATGCGGGAAAGAAACGTTGCGAAATGATCATCATGACTGCCAGAGGCGTCATCAGCATTCGCGCGAGCGTGATGAAATTGGGTAAATTGTTGAAGAGCGTGCCGATATTCATCAACTATAGACGCCCTAGCGTCACCGCCCGACCATCCCCTTGTTTTGACTTCGTTACGCGCATGGGATGTCTGGGGCGCAGCGATAGCACGAAGTCGCAAAGGTTGGGAAACCTGGTCTGGTCCGCCCTTGCGCGTCGCGCGTCGGGCAATTACCCCGATGGTCACCGAAGCCCTGCGAGCCTGGATGTCCGATAGCCAAAAGCCGCTCACTTACGCCGAGTCGGGGGTCGACATCGATGTCGGCAACCGGATTGTGGACCGGATACGCCCGTTCGCTCGGGGCACCCGGCGTTCCGGCGCGGCGGCGGACCTTGGCGGATTCGGCGGATTGTTCGATCTTAAGGCGGCGGGATTTGTTGACCCGATCCTGGTCGCCGCCAACGACGGCGTCGGCACAAAAGTGAAGATCGCGATTGAGAGCGGCTTATATGACACAATCGGCATCGACCTGGTGGCGATGTGTGTCAACGACATTGTCGTTCAAGGCGCCGAGCCATTGTTTTTCTTGGATTATTTTGCTTCCGGCAAGCTTGACGAAAGCACGACGGCTGCAGTGGTGCAAAGCATCGCAGAGGGGTGCGCCCAATCGGGATGCGCGTTGATCGGCGGAGAGACGGCGGAGATGCCCGGTCTTTACGCCCCTGGAGATTTCGACATTGCGGGCTTCGCGGTTGGGGCCGCCGAGCGCGGGACGCTGTTGCCGAGGCCAGGATTGAAGCCAGGCGATCTTGTCTTCGGTCTGCCCTCGTCGGGCGTCCATTCCAATGGATTTTCGCTGGTGCGGCGGGTTGTCTCTCGGTCTGGGCTCGGGTGGGAAGCTCCCGCCCCGTTCGATCCGGCACGCTCGCTCGCAGCCGCGCTTCTGACGCCGACGCGCCTGTATGCGCTGCCGCTGCTCGAGGCGCTGAAGCGAACCCGAGGCATCCAGGCATTCGCTCATATCACCGGCGGCGGCTACCCGGACAACCTGCCGCGCGTGCTCGACGACGGGCTCGCCGTCTCGCTCGATCTCAACGCCTTCACGCCGCAACCTGTTTTCTCCTGGCTGGCCTCGGTCGGCGGTCTCGATGAAGGGGAGATGCTGCGCACCTTCAATTGCGGATTCGGGATGGCCGCATTCGTTTCCGCCGACAGAGAGGCGGAAGCGCGGGATGCGCTTGCTGGCGCGGGCCTCTCGCCGGTCCTGATCGGAGAGCTTGTCCCGGCCGAGGGCCGTACACTTTCGACCCATGGAAAGCTTCGTCTGTGACGCCCCGAGTGCGAACAGCGGTTCTCATCTCGGGGCGCGGCTCCAACATGGGCGCTTTGATCGAAGCCGCGCGATCGCCGGACTTCTCGGCTGAAATCGTGCTTGTTCTGTCGGACGATCCGGCAGCGGCAGGCCTGTCGTTGGCCCGCGACATGGGCGTACCGGCCGAGGCGATCGACTTTCGAGCTTATATGGGCAAGCCGGCGTTCGAGGCGGCGCTCGACACGCGGCTCACCTCCGCCTCGGTCGACATTGTCTGCCTCGCGGGGTTCATGCGGGTGTTAAGCGCATCCTTCGTCGAGCGATGGCGAGGACGGATGCTCAACATTCATCCCTCGCTGTTGCCAAATCTGCGCGGCCTCAACACCCACGAGCGCGCTCTGGCCCAAGGGCTCATCGAACATGGCTGCACGGTTCACCTCGTGACCGCTGAGCTCGACGCCGGTCCGATCCTTGCCCAGGCGCGCGTGCCCGTTCTTCCGAGGGACGACGTGGCCGCCCTTGCAGCGCGCGTCCTCAAAGAGGAACACCGGATCTATCCGCAAGCCCTCGACGAACTCGCCCGTTCGGTGCGCGCGGCGTCTGAACACGCATGATTGGCGTCGGGAGCCGCGCCCGCATTAGCGGCTCGACGGCGAGCCTCAGTTTCGTTTTACTTTCGCGTCTTGATCGTTCTCAGCGGGTTAGCAGCCCGTTTAGTTTCGCCCTCGAGATAGGGCGCGCCGTAGAGGCATCCAAAAGAACTGTAGGACATGTTATATGTTCTTCCCGCCTGGGTCTTGGCGCGTCGGCGGATTCGCCTCGTGCCTGCGGCGTTGAACAAGGCGCTCCCGCGCGCTTGCGGCGCGCCGGGATTGGATCAATATTTCTTGACGGAAAGGGAGATTTCGCTTGGCCCCGGCGGTTGCAACGAAGAAGCAGCATTCGTCATCGACCGCAGTCGCAGCGGCGAATGACGAACCGCCGCCCCTGTTGTCCTCGCCCGAACGGTTTATCAACCGCGAATTGTCGTGGCTGGAGTTCAACCGAAGGGTGTTGGAGGAATCCGGCAACCCGAGCCATCCGCTCCTCGAACGACTGCGTTTCCTGTCAATCTCGGCCAATAATCTTGACGAGTTTTTCATGGTTCGCGTGGCGGGCCTGGTTGGCCAGGTGCTGACTGGCGTCGCGGAGGTCTCCGACGACGGGCGCACGCCCGCGGAGCAGCTTGAGCGCATCAGCGAGCGTGTCGCCGAGTTGATCGCTTCCCAGCAGGCGCGGTGGAGGGCGTTGCAATCCGAACTCGCCGCTAACGGCGTTGTCATCCTCAACGTCGGCGATCTGACACGCAAAGAACGAGAGTGGCTGCAGGATTATTTCCTCCTGCACGTGTTCCCGATTCTGACGCCGCTTGCGGTCGATCCGGCGCATCCGTTTCCGTTCATTCCCAATCTGGGATTCACGCTGGCGCTCGAACTTTTAAATCCGAGGGATGGCGCAACGATGAGCGCGCTTGTGCGCATTCCCGGGAGCGTCGAACGTTTTCTCCGGTTGCCCGACGGTCCCCTTGGGGGCGCAACGCGCTTCGTCATGCTCGACCGTTTGATCGTCGCCTTTATCGGGCTTTTGTTTCCAGGCCACGAAGTCCTGGGGGAGGGGGCTTTCCGCGTCATTCGCGACAGCGATATTGAAGTTGAGGAGGAAGCGGAAGACCTTGTTCGCCTGTACGAGAGTGCGCTCAAGCGGCGCCGACGCGGCATCGTCATCCGGCTCGAGATCGAGGCCAGCATGCCCAAATCGTTACGCGCGTTCGTGGCCGGCGACGTCGACGTTGTCCCGTCTGGCATCGTGCTGATCGAGGGTATGCTCGCGCTCAACGACTTGTCGCAACTGGTGGCGATCGACCGCCCTGAGCTTAAGTTTCCCCCTTACAACCCTCGCTTCCCGGAACGCGTCAAGGAGCTCGGCGGCGATATTTTCGGGGCAATTCGGCAGAAGGACCTCGTTGTCCATCATCCTTACGAATCGTTCGACGTCGTCGTTCGGTTCCTCAATCAAGCGGCGCACGATCCCAACGTGGTCGCGATCAAGCAGACGCTTTACCGGACTTCGGCTGACAGCCCGATCGTCCGGGCGCTCATCGAAGCGGCGGAGGCCGGGAAATCGGTCACCGCGCTGGTGGAGCTGAAAGCCCGCTTCGATGAAGAGGCCAACATCCGCTGGGCGAGGGATCTGGAGCGGGCTGGGGCGCAGGTCGTCTATGGGTTCATCGAGCTCAAGACGCACGCGAAGCTTTCGATGGTGGTGCGACGTGAGGGTGGAGGGCTTGTCAACTACTGTCATCTGGGCACTGGCAATTATCATCCCGTGACCGCCAAGATTTACGCGGACATTTCACTTTTCACCGCGGATGCGGCGATTGGCCGAGATGTCGCGCGCATATTCAATTTCATCACTGGCTACGCCGAGCCCGATGGACTTGAGCAAATGTCGATTTCGCCGATCACGCTCAAGCAGACGCTTCTGCGCAGTATCGCGGATGAGATCGACTACGGGCGACTGGGCCGGCCTGCGCAGATCTGGATCAAGTGCAACGCGCTCGTCGATCCGCAGATCATAGACGCGCTCTATGCCGCGAGCAGGGAAGGCGTGCAAATCGACATCGTGATACGTGGAATTTGTTGTCTGCGGCCGGGCGTCCCGGGACTTTCCGACAACATTCGCGTCAAGTCGCTCGTCGGCCGATTCCTGGAGCATGCCCGCATCTATGCGTTTGGCGCCGGCTGGGGCCTGCCCAACCCGAAGGCTCGGGCGTTTATTTCATCGGCCGATCTCATGCCGCGCAATCTCGATCGGCGCGTCGAGGCGCTCGTCCCGCTGCTCAATCCGACGGTCCACGAACACGTCCTCGATCAGATCATGCAGGCGAACCTCATGGACAACCAGCAGAGCTTTCGAATTCTACCTGACGGCTCGAGCGAAAGAATTGTTCCCGCCGAGGGCGAGGAGCCGTTCAACGCGCACAACTATTTCATGACCAATCCAAGCCTTTCGGGCCGTGGCAAGGCGCTGATGGACTCCTTTCCGATGGCGCTTCGCAGGCGCGTCTGATAGAGGGCCGTGCCGGGCGACATGGGGGCGCCCGACGGGGTTAGTTATGCTCGACAACGCGCGAGGACGGTTGCCGGGAAAGCCGCTGGCGATTGTCGACATCGGCTCGAACTCGGTTCGCTTGGTGTCCTACGAGTTGCGGTCACGCGCTCCGACGCCAACTTTCAATGAAAAGGCCTTGTGCGGCCTCGGCAGAGGCGTCGCGATGACGGGACTTTTGCCGGAGGACGGGGTCCTCAAGGCGCTCGCCGCGCTTCAGCGCTTTCGCGTTCTCTGCGACACGATGGGAATTCGCGACGTGCGCGGCGTCGCGACTGCGGCCGTGCGTGACGCGGCGAACGGGGCCGAGTTTCTGAATCGCGCGGAACGCGTGCTCGGTTGCAAGATTGAGCTCTTGAGCGGGCAGCGAGAAGCAAGATTGTCGGCCCTTGGCGTCATAAGTTCGATTTACAAAGCGAATGGCCTTGTTGGGGATTTGGGAGGTGGCTCGCTCGAGCTTACTGATGTTCGGGACGGGGAGTGCAGCCCGGGGGTCACCCTGCCATTGGGCGGCCTGTCGCTGATGGACCTTTCTGAGCGTTCGCCGAAAAGGGCCGCCAAGATCGTTCGTGAGAAGCTCGCGGCGGTGAAAGCGCTTCAAGGGCTGCCCGGTCGCACGTTCTATGCCGTCGGCGGCACTTGGCGGGCGCTTGCGCGCCTGCATATGCGGCAGCGGCAGTATCCGATGAACGTGATGCACAATTACGTCATCCCTTCGCGCGACGCGCTCGAATTCGCGTCGCTGGTCGAACGGATCGAGGTGGACGCGCTGCTGTCGATTGAGTTGGTGTCGGCTGCCCGCAGGCCGTTGCTGGCCTACGGCGCCGCGGTGCTTGAGGAGATCATTCGACAGTCCAATCCGAAGGAGATTATCGTTTCAGCCCTCGGCGTTCGTGAGGGGCTAATCTACTCGCAGCTCTCTCCCGAGGAGCAGGCGCGGGATCCGCTCATTCTGTCGGCCCGCGAGTTCAACCAGTTGCGCTCGCGGGCGCCTGACCACGGGGACGAGCTTTACGCATGGACGAGCCATCTGATCGAATCGACCCATCTCGAAGAGGACGGTCAGGATCGGCGGTTGCGCCACGCCGCATGTCTCTTGTCCGACATTTCCTGGCGCGCTCACCCTGACTATCGCGGCGTCCAGGCCTACGATTTGGTTGTCAACGCAGCGTTCATCGGCGTCGATCATCCCTCGCGGGCATTTCTCGCGCTGGCCGCTTCCTACCGTCACATGTCCAATGAAGATCCTGTTTCGCCGCAGTCGCGTGCGCTGGTCACAGCGCGACAGCTCGATCGGGCGCGAATTCTCGGCGCGGCGATGCGAGTCGCGTATAACATTTCCGCCGCGATGCCTGGGGTGTTGCCGCGCGCCCCTATGGTTTGCGTGAAGGGTCGCGTCATCCTAGCTTTGCCGGCGGACCTCGCGCCGTTGAGTGGAGAGCGGCTTTTGTCGCGCATGCGGCAGTTTGGCCGCCTCGTCGGCGCCGAGCCGGAGATCCGAACGTCTGCATGACCTTTGACGAGACTGCGCGTTAGCGATTGCGAACGCCACGACTTCTGTCGTCCCGACAGTCACAACGTTTCAAAACGCATTGATACGCCAAACGGATTCTTTACGGGCCCAGACGCAAGCTCGACATTATCCCTTTGCGCCAGCGATCGGTCAGACATGCACTCGATCCGAACCGACAGCCAGTTTTTTCGCGACGCTCTCGAAAGAGTTGGCAAAGCGGAAGATTTGCGATCCGTGCATTCGCCCGCCCCAATGCAGCCGGAGCGACGTGAGACCGCGCAAATCGATAGGAAGGAGTTTCAGTCCGATCAGCGAGAGCCCCAGCCAGCGCGCGTTATCGGGCGGCTGGTGGCGTTAAACGGCACGCAGGGCGTTATCAGCTGTCCGCTGAAGACGGGCGAGGAGGATTGGTCGGTAGGCCATCTCATCACCATCGTGCATCGAACCTCGCGTTTGGTCGGCTCCGTCTGCGAAGTTACGACGGATGACGGCAGATGGTCCGAAACCGAGTTCGAACGCCACTCGCGTCACGATCGAGTTGAACGGCGAAATCATCGACGGTCCTGACGGAGCGCCTCTTTTTTATCGTGGCGTGCGGTCATTTCCCTCCCTTGGCGCGCCGGCGCACCGCATACGTGCAGACGATCTTCGGGCCGTCTACACGTTTCGCGGCCAACGGGGGGTCGAAATCGGCCGCCTGAGCCAAAATGAGGATATTCCCGCAGAGATCGATGTCGGTGAATTGATTCGGCGTCATTTTTCCGTTTTGGGTTCGACTGGCGTCGGCAAGACCACTTCGGTGAGCCTGTTGCTGAAGAAGTCGTTGGCCGTGAGGCCGAAGCTCCGCATCATCATCTTTGACCCGCACAATGAATATTCGGCCCATTTTCCCGGGCTGGCCCAGATTGTCGATTCCGAAAGCCTTGAGCTCCCATTCTGGATGTTTAAATTCGATGAACTGGCCGATGTCGTCTTTAGCAACCGACAGCCTCACCCGGACGAACGGGATGCGCTCTATGAGGTCATTCGCATCGCGCGGGCGAAATATCAGGCCGAATTGGGTTCGTTGGCCGGCGCCAGCGCGGTGCGCCGCCAGCCAATTGCTGAGGGAAGTTCCGTAACTTCCGACGCGCCAACGCCCTATCGCATCATCGATGTCGTCGCCATCATCGAGGAATGGCTCGGCATGCTCGATCAACGGTTTCCGCGCTCCGATTTGCGGGCCTTGCGCCACCGACTCGAGGGGCTGAACCGCGATCCCCGCTACCGGTTCATGTTCGGCAGGCTGGTGGTCGAGGACGACCTTGCCAAAGTGATTTCTCGGCTCTTTCGCATCCCGACCCGGGGGCTGCCTGTTACGATCGTCCGGCTGGCGGGCTTGCCTAACGAAGTCACAAACTCGGTCGTGTCGGTGCTGGCTCGACTCGCCTTCGAGATCGCCTTTTGGTGCTCAGGTAACTATGAAATCAATGTCTTATGCGAAGAAGCGCATCGCTATATTTCCTCCTCCAGCGGACAAGCCTTCGGTCCAGCGCGTCTGGCCATCGGACGCATCGCCAAGGAAGGACGCAAGTACGGCGCCTCGCTTGGCGTGGTTACGCAACGTCCTTCGGAACTCGACCCGACGGTGCTGTCGCAATGTTCGACCATGTTCGCCATGCGGCTTGCCAACGAACTCGATAAGGAGATCATTCGCGCCGCGGCGGGCGTTTCAGCCAGCAGCACGATCGCCTTTCTGTCATCGATCGCGGATCGTGAGGCGATCGCGTTCGGCGAGGCGATCGCTACGCCGATGAGAATGAAGTTTGCGGACATTTCGGTGGGCGCTGGGGAACGCCAAGCCAACGTTTTGGGCGAGCGTGACGCCGATCCGATCGATCTTAAGAGGCTCTCAGCTCAATTGCGTGGCGAGGCAACGGCGTGACCATGGCGGCCAGTGGCCATTTTTGGCGGCGATGGTTCTATAATAACATTATAATCATGTGAAATTTAGGCAAGATTAGCTGCTTGTGGCGCCGCGCGCAGCGGAATCGACATTTGCAATCGGCGCGCATGAACGCCATATAGGGGCCGCAGCCGCCGGCCGAAACGAACATTTCTGAGCCGGGGCCTGATCATGACCCCCACTGGCGGTCCTTGAAACCGTCAAGGCGAGGAGAAGTCACTCATGGCGGCCGTCCAGGAGACCGTCGATCGCGTACGCTCGATTGAGGTCGATGCGTACAAATACGGTTTCATCAGTCCGATCGAGTCCGATCTGGCCCCTATGGGCCTGCGCGAGGACACCGTTCGGT
Source organism: uncultured Alphaproteobacteria bacterium (assembly GCA_963707355.1). Classification (GTDB taxonomy): domain Bacteria; phylum Pseudomonadota; class Alphaproteobacteria; order Rhizobiales; family Beijerinckiaceae; genus Roseiarcus. The sequence continues at coordinate 84,672 of CAVPPX010000056.1, forward strand.
TCATTTCGCAAAAGAAGGACGAGCCGGAGTGGATGCTCGACTGGCGGCTCGAGGCGTTTCGTCGTTGGCAAACGATGGAAGAACCAAAATGGGCTCGCGTTAGCCATCCGCCAATCGACTATCAGAGCATTTATTACTTCGCGGCGCCAAAATCCGGGGTCGCGCCGAAGTCGCTCGACGAAGTTGATCCGGAATTATTGCGCACCTACGCTAAACTCGGCATCCCGCTTGTCGAGCAGGAGATCCTCGCGGGTGTCGAGAGGCCCAGAGTGGCGGTTGACGCCGTCTTCGACTCCGTTTCAATCGCGACGACCTTCAAGGCGGAGCTCGCAAAGGCAGGGGTTATTTTTTGCTCCTTCTCCGAAGCGGTCCGCAATCACCCCCACCTCGTTCGCCGCTATCTGGGCACGGTGGTGCCGAGCAGCGACAACTTCTACGCCACGCTCAATTCGGCTGTGTTCTCCGACGGTTCGTTCGTCTATGTGCCGCCGGGTGTCCGCTGTCCGATGGAGCTGTCAACCTATTTCCGCATCAATGAGCGAAATACGGGCCAGTTTGAGCGCACGCTGATTATCGCCGACCGCGGAGCTTACGTAAGCTATCTTGAAGGGTGCACGGCGCCGAAGCGAGACGAGAACCAGCTCCACGCCGCTGTCGTTGAGCTTATCGCTCTGGACGACGCGGAGATTAAATATTCGACCGTGCAGAACTGGTATCCTGGCGATTCCGAGGGTCGCGGCGGCATCTATAACTTTGTCACAAAGCGCGGCGACTGCCGCGGCGCCCGATCGAAAATCTCCTGGACGCAGGTCGAAACAGGCTCGGCGATCACGTGGAAATATCCGTCTTGCATTTTGCGTGGCGAGGCCTCGCGCGGGGAATTCTATTCGATCGCGATTTCAAACGGCCATCAGCAGGTCGACAGCGGAACGAAGATGATCCATCTTGGCCGCAACACGACGAGCCGCATCATTTCAAAGGGCGTTGCCGCTGGCAAATCGCAAAATACCTATCGGGGTCAGGTGTCTGCGCACCGGCTGGCGACGGGATCGCGCAATTTCACCAATTGCGATTCGCTTCTGATCGGGCACGAGTGCGGCGCGCACACGGTCCCTTATATTGAGGCGAAGAACGCCGCCACGGTGATCGAGCACGAGGCCACCACGTCGAAGGTTTCGGAGGAGCAGCTGTTCTATTGCCTGCAACGAGGGCTGTCGGCCGAGGAGGCGACGGCGCTCATCGTCAACGGCTTCGTCCGGGACGTGCTTCAGCAATTGCCGATGGAGTTTGCCGTTGAAGCACAGAAGCTCATTTCAATCAGCCTCGAAGGGAGCGTGGGATGACGGCCAGCTCGATGGGCCGCACGCGAGCTGAGAAGCGGCGAGTACTAGAGATCAAGAATCTCAGCGTTTCCATCGAGGACAAGCTGATCCTCGACAACCTTAGTCTCAGCCTGGACGCGGGCGAGGTTGCTGCGATCATGGGTCCAAACGGGTCTGGCAAGTCGACGTTGGCTTATGTTTTGGCCGGCAAGCCCGCTTACAACGTTATATCGGGCGAGGTTTTGCTGGACGGAGAGAGTCTGCTGGAGCTCGAGCCGAACAAGCGCGCCCTTGAGGGGCTGTTTTTGGCGTTCCAATATCCGGTCGAGATTCCCGGTGTCGCTGCAATGACTTTTCTCAAGGCGGCGTTGAACGCGCAGCGGCGAGCGCGAGGAGAAAGCGATCTCACCACGCCCGATTTCATGCGCCGCGTGCGGGAGGCCGCGCAAGCGTTAAAGATCGATCAGGAGATGCTGCGGCGGCCGCTAAACGTCGGGTTTTCCGGCGGAGAGAAGAAGAGATTCGAGGTACTGCAGATGGCGCTGCTGGAGCCGCGGGTCAGCGTCCTCGACGAAACCGATTCGGGCCTCGACATCGACGCGTTGCGAGTCGTCGCCGAGGGAGTCAACGCCCTTCGCAGTCCAAAGCGCGCTTTTGTCGTGATCACGCACTATCAGCGGCTTTTGGACCACATCAAGCCGGATGTCGTGCATGTGATGGCGAGAGGCCGGATTGTCGCCTCCGGCGGTCCGGAGCTTGCGCTCGAGCTCGAGCGCAATGGCTATCGCGATTACGCAGAGGAGGTTGCGTAATTCGCCGATGACCGCGCATGTCGTCAATCGTTCGGTTGCCGAAACAACCCTTGCCCGGCAATTTGCGGAGCAAGAGCGACGCGAGCGATCGCCTGCTCGGGCCGCCGCTTTCGCCCGGTTCGCTGCGGTCGGACTGCCGACCCGGCGGGTCGAGACTTGGCACTACACGGATTTGCGCGCTTCGATGGCCGATGCGGCGCCGATCCTGCCTGCGCCGACGCGGGCTGACGTCGAGGCGGCGCGCAGCCGGCTCGCACGGCGCGAGCGCTTAGCGGTGGGGCCGCAACTCGTCCTGCTAGGCGGACGCTTTATCGCCGAGCTCTCGGATCCCCTTCCGCCCGGTGTCTCAATCGCTGACGGGGTCGCGGCCCATGCGGCCGACGATCCCTTAGCGGCGCTAAACGAGGCGCTGAGTCCCTGCGGTTACACCATCTCGGTTGTGCGCGAGGCCAACATTGCCGAGCCCATCACGCTTCTGCATCTCGACAATGACGCATCGTGCTGGTCCATCTATTCGCGGACCGCTATCGATTTCGACGTGGAAGCGCGGGCATCGTTCGTTGAGATATTCGACGGCGCGCATGCCGGGGTCCAACGACACTCGACGACGATTTTGACGCTGGCCGAGGGAGCTAGGGCGAAGCACGTCGCGGTCGTTGGCGACGAGCCCGGGCTGCACATCGAAACCCAGATCTGCGAACTTGCGAAGGGCGCGGAGCTAATCGCCTTTGGATTGATTTCTGGCGGCGACCTTACGCGTCGGCAGATTTTTGTCAGGATGCTTGGAGAGGAATCTAAGGCGTCGCTTGGTGGACTAGCGCTTATCGACGGCGCGCGACGTGCCGACACGACGCTGCAGGTCGTTCATGCCGCTCCAGCTGGGACGAGCCGCGAATTCTATCGCACGATCGTCGATGACGACGCGATCGGCGTGTTTCAGGGAAAGATCATTGTCGAAAAAGCAGCGCAAAAGACAGATGGAGCTATGAAGTCGCAGGCTATTCTCCTGTCCCCGCGAGCGCAGATGAATGGGAAGCCCGAGTTGGAGATCTTTGCCGACGACGTTGTGTGCGGCCACGGGGCAACGGTGGCTTCGCTCGACCCCGAACACGTGTTTTATCTGCAATCGCGCGGCATTTCGGACGACGACGCGAGAGGCATGTTGCTTGAGGCTTTCGGGGGGGAGGCTATCGACCGAGTTGACGACAAGCTGCTGGTCGATGCGTTGCGCGCTCGACTTACCGCGTGGCTCGGAACGCGAAAGGCGAAGACGTGAACAAGTTCGTGCAACCGGCGTTTGACGCTTACGACGTTGAAGCGACACGGGCGGATTTTCCTGTCCTGGCCGAGCGCCCGTACGGAAAGCCGCTTGTATATCTGGATAATGCCGCCTCGGCTCAGAAGCCGAAGCAGGTTATCGATCGCGTGACGCATGCCTATGAGCACGAATATGCAAATGTGCATCGGGGCTTGCACTACCTCGCGAATGCGGCCACCGAAGCGTATGAAGGGGCCCGCGAGACGGTGCGGCGGTTCGTCAATGCCGCCTCGCACGAGGAGATCGTTTTCACCCGATCGGCGACTGAGGCGATCAATCTCGTTGCATCGAGTTTCGGCCTTGCGGACATCGGCGCCGGCGACGAGATCGTACTCAGCGTGATGGAGCATCACTCCAATGTCGTGCCTTGGCACTTCCACCGTGAACGCAAGGGTGCGGTGTTGCGATGGGTCGATGTTGGCGACGATGGCGCCTTTTCGCTTGACGCATTCGAACGCGCTCTGAGCGATCGAACGAAGATTGTCGCGATAACGCAAATGTCGAACGTCCTTGGGACCGCGGTCCCAATCAAGGAGCTCGTCAAAATCGCGCATGGGCGAGAGATCCCCGTGCTGGTCGATGGTTCGCAAGGCGCGGTGCACCTTGACGTCGATGTGCGCGACCTCGATGCGGACTTCTACGTTTTCACTGGGCACAAGGTTTATGGCCCCACTGGTATTGGCGTGCTCTATGGCAAGCGAGAACTTCTTGAGAAGTTGCCGCCATACCAAGGCGGCGGCGAGATGATCGAGGAAGTCACGAGGGACACTGTTTCCTACAACCATCCGCCACACCGGTTCGAGGCCGGCACGCCACCGATCGTGCAAGCGATCGGGCTCGCGGCGGCATTGGACTACATCGAGCGGATCGGGCGACCCCGTATCCGCGCGCATGAGGAAGCGTTGTGCGCTTATGCGCACAAGCTCCTGTCGTCGATCAATTCCCTGCGCATAATCGGCGTCGCAAAAGGAAAAGGTCCTATCGTCTCATTTACGATGGAGGGCGCGCACGCACATGACATCGCAACTTTGATCGATCGATCGGGCGTCGCCGTGAGGGCCGGAACGCACTGCGCGATGCCGCTGTTGCAAAGGTTTGGAGTGACATCGACTTGCCGGGCCTCGTTTGCGCTCTACAACACCTTCGACGAAGTTGATGCGCTGGCGGAATCGCTGATCCGCGCGCGAAAGCTCTTCCAGTAGGGAGATGGGCATGGACGAGGCTCAAAGCCGCGCGAATGGCATCGAGGCGCTTTCCCCTCAGGTCGGGCGAAATGCGGTGTTTAGGCCGCCTTCCGAGATGGACCCGGAAGACTTGCGTCAGCTGACAGATTCCATCGTCGCGGCGCTGAAAACTGTATATGATCCGGAGATTCCCGCGGATATCTACGAACTAGGCCTGATTTACAATGTTGATATAGACGACAGTCGTTTTGTCAGCATCGAGATGACGTTGACTGCGCCTGCTTGTCCCGTGGCGGGCGAAATGCCGACTTGGGTTGAAAATGCCGTTAGCGCAGTCCCAGGTGTTGCGGGAGCGAAAGTAAACATGGTGTTTGATCCACCTTGGGATCAGACCCGTATGTCCGACGAAGCGCGGGTCGCGCTCGACATGTGGTGAGCGACCGGTCTTGCGTCGGCGAGCGACGCCATCCATCGACCGTTGCTCGTCGTCGGCAGGCGCCTTAACGACCTAGGGACCTAAAGAATGGACCCGGCGCGCGCCAAGCGCTCGTCTTGGCTGAATGATCAGCGAGTACGCGGGCTAGCCTACCAGATATTGCTGGTTGCGCTTATCGCGGCGTTAGTTTGGGGCGGAATTTATAACGCTGTGGTCAATATGCGGGCCCGCGGCATTCCGATGGGCTTCGGTTTTTGGAACGACGTCGCCGGCTTCGATATCAATCTTCATCTTATAAATTACTCCAACCTGTCCACCTACGGACGAGCGTTTTGGGTTGGGTTGCTCAATACCCTTCTTATCGGGGTCATTTGCATTCCGCTGGCGACGCTGTTGGGCTTCGTGATTGGCGTGGCGCGCCTCTCTCCCAACTGGCTGCTGTCGTGGTTTGCGCTCGTTTACACCAGCGTCATGCGCAACACGCCGCTGCTCTTGCTGTTGCTGTTCTGGTACAACGCGGTTCTCAAGTCATTACCGGGACCTCGACAGTCAATCAGTATCCGCGACGTCGTCTTTCTCAACAGCCGCGGCCTCTACTTGCCAATGCCTGTCGCGCGGCACGCCGCCGCATGGTTTCTTGGAGCGGGAGTGGTGGCGATCGTTTCCGCGGTCGGATTTCACGTGTGGGCTCGGCGGCGACAGGACCGGACCGGCGCACAAATGCCAACTGCGCTCTTCGCCGCCGCGCTCATCGTCGGACTGCCTGCGCTCGTGATGGCTGTGGCCGGGGCGCCGTTCGGGTTCGATGTCGCCCGGTTGTCCGGCTTCAATCTCAAAGGGGGACTCCAAATCATCCCCGAAATGGCCGCGCTTGTGTTCGGACTTGTCACCTTCGCCGCAGCTTTCATCGCGGAGGTTGTTCGCGCCGGCGTTTTGGCGGTGCCGTTTGGTCAGAGCGAGGCCGCTGGCGCGCTTGGCTTGCATCACGGCCTATCGATGAGGCTGGTCGTCATCCCGCAGGCGATGCGACTCATAACGCCGCCGCTCACATCGCAATATCTAAACATCGTCAAGAATTCCTCGCTTGCCGTGTTTATCGGTTATCCCGACCTAGTACAGATTTTCGCCGGCACGGTTCTCAACCAGACGCAGGCGACAGTGCAGGTGATGGCGATCACGATGGCGGTTTATCTGGTCATCTCGCTTGCTGTCGCCACGGCTCTTAATGCCTTCAACGCGCACTACGCCCTGAAGGGACAGTAAGCGTGGACGCGCTGGCCTATGTTCGCAAAGCACCGGAGCCTGAAGAAGCGCCGCCGCTCCTATCGACTGGAGCGCTGGCCTGGGCCCGGGCGAATCTCTTTTCGTCGATCGGATCGACGTTGGTCACTCTCGGCTGCGTCGCGCTTGTCGCGTATTTGCTGCCGCAGTTGGCTGCTTGGGCGACCACCCGCGCGATTTGGAGCGCGGGAGACGGCGCGCGCCTGCCGCCAGCATCAAGATGGCGCCTGTTGGGCGTTTGTCGTTGCGAAGTGGGACTACTTGCGGTTCGGGTCGTATCCCGTCGCCGAGCGCTGGCGCGTCGATGTAACAGAGGCTATCGGGGCCGCTCTGATAATCTGGTTGCTGTGGATTAACGCACCTCGGCGAGCCTGGGGTGCTTTCCTGTTTTTTGTCGTCTATCCGATTCTGACGCTCATTCTTCTGCGCGGTTCGTCTTGGCTCGGTCTGCCGAGTGTCGACACTCAGCTGTGGGGCGGGATTTTCGTCTCGCTGCTGACGGCCGTTGTGGGAATCGTCTTCTCTTTGCCGCTTGGCGTGCTTCTTGCGCTTGGACGCCGCTCGCCGCTGCCCGCCGTCCGCTTGGCAAGCGTCGTATTCATCGAGTTCGTCCGTGGCGTGCCGTTCATTACGATCTTGTTCATGGCCAACAACCTGTTGCCATTGTTTGTGCCCGAGACATGGACTCCTGACCGCTTGCTGCGTCCATTGGCCGGAATCATCATATTTTCAGCAGCCTATATGGCTGAGGAAGTGCGTGGCGGTCTTCAGTCTTTGGGGAGAGGACAATATGAAGCTGCGATGGCGCTCGGATTGAAATATGCTCCCATGACGGGCCTAGTCATACTGCCTCAGGCGCTGACCTTGGTGCTACCGGGAATCGTCAACAATTTCATTGGCCTATTTATGGACACGACGCTGATCTCGATTGTTGGCGCGACCGACTTCCTCGAGGCGATAAACAATGCGATCAAGGATCCAGTTTGGGCGGGGCCAACGATCATGGTGACGGGCTACGTCTTCGCCGGCATCTTCTATTTCTTTTTTTGCTTCGGAATGGCGCGCTACTCGACTCACATTGAGAGAGTTCTCGCTAAAGGGCGCATGTAATGTCGAGCGCGTCGGCCGACGATGATCGAAGCGACGACGCTGCAATCCGATTTATCGGCGTCCACAAATGGTACGGGAGCTTTCACGTATTGCGGAACATCAGCCTGACGGTTGCCCGCGGAGAGCGCGTCGTGGTCTGCGGCCCGTCTGGTTCTGGCAAGTCGACGCTCATCCGGTGCGTCAATCGCCTTGAAGAACATCAGCGCGGATTGATCGTAGTAGACGGAGTGGAGCTAACCGACGACATTAAACGGATCGATGAAGTGCGGCGCGAAGTGGGGATGGTGTTCCAGAACTTCAACCTGTTTCCTCACCTTACCATTCTGGAGAATTGCACGCTGGCGCCGATCTGGGTGCGTAAAATGCCTAGGCGGGATGCGGACGAACTGGCGACTAAGCTTCTAGCACGCGTGAGAATCGTGGATCAGGCGCACAAATATCCAGGCCAGCTCTCAGGCGGTCAGCAGCAGCGCGCCGCAATAGCGCGCGCATTATGCATGACGCCGAAGATCATGCTGTTCGACGAGCCGACGTCGTCACTCGACCCGGAAATGGTGAAGGAAGTACTCGATACCATGACCGCGCTGGCGCAAGAGGGCATGACGATGATCGTCGTGACGCACGAGATGGGCTTCGCGCGCCAGGTTGCCGATCGCGTCGTGTTTATGGACGGAGGCGAAATCGTGGAGATGAACGCACCTCTACCGTTCTTTCGGCATCCGCAGCATAAACGCACCAAGCTGTTCCTTAGCCAGATTCTTCACACTCATCATTGAGTTTGCATCCCAGCGTTCTTGGCATTCAGGATGGCCTGTGCGCGGTTTGTCCTTTGTCCTAGCGTTACGCGCCATAAAGCCAGTCGTACCGCTCGATTAGGCCCCGCGCCCCGAATAATCGCATTGTCGTGTCCCGAGCGAGCGCCCAGGGGCCACGCATATGGTAGATGCGGCCAAGTTTGAGCGCTTCCCGTTGAACTCGACCGGCTCTTCCGACACGATCACGTGAGTACATCGAGAGAGCAGTCGGGATATCCTGCACTTGAGCGAGAATGCGGCCGATCGCGCCCGCATCCTCGATGGCTTGGGCGGCTCCCTGCGCAAGGAACGGGACCATCGGATGGGCCGCATCACCGACAAGCGCGACGCGCCCGAGCGAAAAAGATGAAATCGGAGAACGGTGATAGAGCGGCCAAGCTCGCCATTGAGCTGGTGCCTTTGTCAACAAGCGCGCTTCTCTTGACCACCCGAAGAACGCGTATTCAAGGGTTGAACCGCTCGCCCTTTCGTCTTCTTCACGATCGGCATGATTAACGCCCCGTGTTGGCGTTGCCGACCCGATGGTCGCGACCAGATTGGTAATTGATCCACCACGCAAGGGGTACTGGACGAGATGCGCGTCTTTTCCGAGACGGAGAACAATATTCTGCGTCCATTGGACGTTAGCATCATCGGCATTGACGAGTGCGCGATAGGCAATACGTCCGGCGAACTCAGCTTGATCTTGAGCTCCGAAGCCCAAGCGGTCACGAACCTGGGAGCGTAAACCGTCGGCGCCGATCAGGAGATCGGCCTCATCGCGGATTTGGGTTACACCTCGGGTCAATTCGACGGAAAGACGCACCCCGTTATCAGCAAAATTGAGGAGGGTCGTGCCTAGCGTCAGTTCGATGGCCGGTTGACTGCGGACAGCGTCGATGAGCGCGCGCTGCAAATCAGCGCGATGAATGACTAAATATGCTGCGCCCCACCGACGTTCCGCGTCGTCCAGCGGCATTCGCATAAGTTCGGCGCTATCCGAGCCTCGCAATACGACGACAGCGCGCGGCCTTGAGGCATGCGGTAGCACCCGCTCGAGCACACCGAGCCTGGCCAAGATGCGTGCCGCGTTCGGAGTGACCTGCAAACCGGCCCCAAATTCATCGATCGAGTTTACTCTCTCGTATATGGCGACCGTGAACCCCGCACGTAACAGCGCTATCGCTGCGGTAAGTCCGGCGATTCCGGCACCGGCGATGATCGCGTGCCGCGGCAAGCTTCAGGCGAGGTCGCGCAATTCGCACTCGGCTGGCGAGCAGGGCCCGCTGAGATCGCCGCTGTAGATGAAGTGAGTCGAACAATAGGAGCAGATCGCCTCGATATCGGAGCCCATGTCGATGAAAATGTGGGGATGGTCAAACGGCGGCCTCGCGCCGGTGCACATAAATTCCGCGACCCCAACCTTGATCGAAGGGACGCCGAGATCGTTGTGAAAGTGCGGGATTGAGAGGTCCACCATAAACGGCGCTCCTTTTAGGCGCTGGCGTTAAAGCATGTTCGAGGTGGCGAAGCCAGAAGTGTCTGCGGGATGACACCTAACAATCACCGCGCCCGCCGTCGCCTCGCTCCAAAGCATCCTGCTCACACGAACATAATATAAAATATTCCATGGCTCTTATAGCGTTAGCTGTTGTTTTGCGGCAGACTGAGGGCGACGCGGAGTTATTGCATGAAGGCTACGGACTTTTCGCTTTGGCTCTCTGGGATCGCACGGCTGAGCGCGCAACAGCGTCGGGAGGCGCTTGGTCCGCTGGCGAAGGTCGACGCCGGCGGGGACGAGCCCGGCGCGGAGGCGGAGAAGTCGGCGGCCCGGGGCGCCAGGCGCAGCCGTCGCCCTGACGCGTTGGGAACGAGCGGTCATGAGCGGGTGGAAGGCCGAGGCTGTCCCCATTATGCGGGCCGCCAGATCGTCGCCTGGGGCCGCTCGCGCGGAGTTGCGCGGTTCCGCTGCAAGAGCTGCGAGCGCACGTTCAACGCGCTGACCAAGACGCCGATGGCGCATCTGCGCAAGAGTGAAATGGACCCTAATTTTGGGACCGGGGGTTAAGTTGAAGAACGGCCGCTCCGTTTGATAGACGGAGCGAACGATGACGAAGAGGACGAGGCGGCGGATTGACGCCGAGCTGAAGGCGAAGATTGCGCGGGAGGCATTGCGGGAGCAGGCGACTGTGGCTGACCTGGCGCAGCGCTACGAGGTCCATCCCAACCAGATTTACGCCTGGAAGAAGCAGCTTCAGGATCAGGCGGCGCGCGCCTTTGACCCGGGCGTCGGGCGGGACGCGGAGACGGCGCATGAGCGGGAGATCGAGCGGCTGCACGCCAAGATCGGTCAGCTCACAGTCGAGCGGGATTTTTTAGACAGGAGGTCCGGAAGATGAGCGCGCCGGACCGCAGAGCGATGCTCGACCGCGCCGGCAAGGCGCTGTCGGTTCGGCGGCAATGCGCGCTTCTCGGCGTGGCGCGCTCGGGCGTCTACGGGGCGCGCAAGCCGGCCAATGACAACGACGCCGCGCTGATGCGCCGGATCGACGAGTTGTTCACCGCCTGGCCTTTTCTCGGCTCGCGCCGCATGACGGCGATGCTGCGGGCCGAGGGCGTCAACGTGAACCGCAAGCGCGTGCAGCGGCTGATGCGTCTGATGGGGATCGCGGCGCTCGGGCCGAAGCCGAGAACAAGCAAGCCCGCGCATGGGCACAAGATCTATCCCTATCTCCTGCGCAATCTGACGATCGAGCGCGCGAACCACGTCTGGGCTGCCGACATCACCTATATTCCGATCGGGCGCGGCTTTCTCTATCTCGTGGCGATCATCGACTGGGCGTCGCGCGCGGTGCTTGCGTGGCGGCTGTCGAACACGATGGACGTGTCGTTCTGTCTGGCGGCGCTCGAGGAGGCTCTGGCGGGGTTCGGCAAGCCGGAGATCTTCAACACCGACCAGGGCTCGCAATTCACCTCGGCCGCCTTCACCGGCGCGCTCATCGAAGCCGGCGTCGCAATCTCCATGGATGGCCGCGGCCGCTGGATGGACAACGTGTTCATCGAGCGGCTGTGGCGGTCGTTGAAGTACGAGGACGTCTATCTCAAGGGCTACGCCGACGGCCGGCACGCCGCGCACGGCATCGCCGAGTGGGTCGCCTTCTACAACGAGCGGCGTCCGCACCAGGCGCTCGCCGACCGCTCGCCGATGGCGGTCTGGCGAGAGGCGACCGCCGGCGCCAGGGCTGTGGACATGATGGACAACGCCTCCGCGTTGCCCACATGCCCACAGCCGCAACAGCAGACGCAGCCTCTTGCTGCGTGATAAAAAGGAATCCGGAACGGTCGCGCTTCCAACTAAGAACCTGCCTCAGACGGTCCCGCTGCCCGGGTCCAGTTTAGTCGAATAAGGCGTCAGGTGAAAGCGCGTCATCTAGTCTTGGATAAGAATTTATGCGCGAGCGAAGGACGAACGTACTAATTCTTGGTTCTGGCGCCCGGGAGCATGCATTGGCTCGGGCATGCGCAAAGTCCGCTCTTATTGGAAATCTTTTTGTGGCCCCGGGTAATCCGGGTTGTGCAACTATCGCTCACATTGTGCCGCTGAGTTTAGCGGAACATCCGAAGGTGATCGCCTTTTGTCAGAGAGAAGCTATTGACCTCGTGGTGGTCGGGCCCGAGGCTCCGCTTGTGTCCGGGTTGGCAGATGATTTGATACGCGCAGGCGTACTGTGCTGCGGGCCGACGAGAGACGCGGCTAGGCTCGAAGGATCGAAAGGATATGCCAAGGATTTCTGCCGAGAATTTGGGATACCGACAGGCGATTTTCGGCGATTCCGAGATCCGAAAGAGGCAAAGGCATATATCTGCGAGAGTGGTGTGCCGATCGTAGTTAAAGCTGATGGGCTTGCCGCGGGAAAGGGGGTTGTCGTTGCCCGGACAGTTGAAGAGGCAGAGGTCGCGGTCGACACGTTGCTGTCCAGCGCGGGGATGTCGGCGGGAGCGGAAATCGTCATTGAAGAGTTTCTCGAAGGTGAGGAGATCTCGTTCTTTGCTTTGTGCGATGGCGTAAAAGGCATGCCTTTCTCCAGCGCGCAGGATCATAAACGCGTGGGTGAAGGCGATAAGGGTCCCAATACCGGAGGGATGGGCGCTTACTCTCCGCCGATCATAATGACCGAGAAATTATCGCAGCGCATAATGCGCGAGATTGTAGCGCCGACATTGCGCGGGATGAATGAAAGAGGCTCGCCCTTTCGTGGGTTGCTATTTGCAGGGTTGATGGTCGACGAACGCGGCCCAAAAGTAATTGAATTCAATGTCCGATTTGGGGATCCCGAAGCGGAGGTTATCCTAGCGCGCCTCAAAGATGACCTATTGCCGCTTCTAGTTGCCGCTGCGAGCGGAACTCTGAGCGGCGACCTACCGAGGTTTTCTTCCGACACTGCGCTCGCGGTCGTGATGGCTGCTCGAGGCTATCCTGGCCAGCCGCTACGAGGATGCCGGATCCGAGCAATCGAAGATGCTGAGTTGGAGCCGGGAGTTGTCGTTCTTCACGGGAGCACGCGTGAAGTCGACGGCGCTATCTTCGCGGATGGGGGACGAGTTCTAACGATAGCGGCGAATGGGAGCAGCGTTGCTGACGCGCGCGAGCGCGCGTACGCGGCTATCGATCGAATCAAATGGCAGGAGGGCTTTTTCCGACGTGATATTGGCTGGCGCGCCATAGCTCGCGATATCAAAAAAGCGGGCGTTGTGGAGGGTAGTTGGCCGGAAAGTGAATGATCGTGGGCCTAAGCTATAGCGCTTGGAAGCGGCGCTACGAGACCGCGTGCATTAAATCCTTCGCCATACGATTGGTTGTTCGTAACCCTCCGGTGAGTGCCGCGGGTCAGGCGGGTCGCGGTTTTTTAGGGGAGGGTTTTCTTTCCCAGCGTTTTGCGAGGGCGGCGACGTCGGCCTTGAGTTGCTCGGCGTCGAAGGCGTTGGGATTGAAGTCCTCGCCCAGCCACTCCAGGGTTTCGGCATGGCGCTCGTGGCCGGGATCTTCGAGCGCTTCGAGCATCTCGCCATAGCCCCAGGGACCGCCGACGTCCTCGGGTGGACAACCGCCGGACGCCTCGATCAGACGCGGATAGACGGCGTCGGGCTCTGCCGGCGCCATGCGCTCGACCTTGATCGTGTGCTCCCATCCGTCGCCGTAGTCGTAGAGATAGCGCAGGGTCTTGGTTCCGGCGTCCTCGAGCACGTCGATCAGTTTCGCCTTGCGGGCGTCGAGCGGCCCGTCTGGCCAGTCGGGAGAAGGCTGGCCCCAGCCCACGTCGCGGGCGCGGATTTCGAACAGGTGGCTGTTCGTCCAGCCGAGCGCCGCCTGCAGCGTCAGATGCAGGCGGTCGAGCTTGATGTCGGCGGGGACCTCGATGCGTCGTAGAACCTTCGGCTCCACGTCGTTAAGCGTGACTTTGAGACGGAGAACGGCGGCAGTCATGCCGCGAGATTACGACGCTGCCGTTCGACTGCCCAGTTCCAGGGCAGGAGTTCGTCGAGACGATGCACCGGATGATCGGCGATGCGGGCGAGGACATCAGCGAGCCAAGCCTGCGGGTCGACGTCGTTGAGCTTCGCCGTGTGGATGAGCGTGTACATGAGGGCGGCGCGCTCGGCGCCGCGCTCCGATCCGGCGAATAGCCACGACTTCCTGCCCAGAGCCAAACCGCGTAGGGCGCGCTCGGCCGCATTGTTCGAGAGGCAGATCCTGCCATCGTTAAGAAAGCGAGTGAAGGCCTGCCAACGCGTGAGCATGTAGTCGATCGCCTTGGCGACTGCATTGTGCCGGGAGAGTTTGGCGCGCTCGGCGCGCATCCAGGCTTCCAGCGCCGCGACCAGGGGAGTGCCCCTCTCCTGGCGCACAGCCAAGCGACCGGCGGCCGACAGACCGTTGATCTCGCGCTCGATGTCGAAGAGCCCATCGATGCGTCTGACGGCCTCGAATGCGATCGGCGAGATCGGCGTAGCGGTCTTGCTCCGCCGCGCATTGGCGGCGATGTCGGCAAGTTCGAAAAACTTCCGGCGCGCATGGCTCCAGCACAGCGCCTCGACGATCGGACCGGGTTTGCGGTCGGGAAGATAGAGCCGGTTGTAACCGTCGTACGCATCGGCCTGCAGAATGCCGGCGTAACCGGCCAGATGCCGCTCGGGATGCTCTCGCGTTCGATCGCGCGAGGCGTAGAACAACCCCGCCGGTGGGTCTTTGCCGCCGAACGGCCGGTCGTCGCGGACATACACCCACACCCGACCGGTCACCGTCTGGCCCTTGGCGAGGATGGGAACCGTCGTGTCGTCGCCATGCAGCCGCCCGGCGGCAAGGACATGGCGCTCGATCAAAGCGTACAGCGGACGCAGCGCCGCGGCGCAAGCGCCGACCTGATCGGCGAGCGTCGACAGGCTGAGGTCGATCCCTTCACGGGCGTAGCGCTCGCTCTGCCGGCTGAGAGGCTGATGCTGGCCGAACTTCTCGAACAGGATCATCGCCAACAGGCTCGGGCCGGCAAAGCCGCGCGGCGTGACATGGAACGGCGCCGGCGGCTGGGTGATCGCCTCGCACCGCCGGCAGGAGAACCGCTCCCGAACGGTCTGGATCACCTTCCATTGACGGGGGACAACCTCGAGCGTCTCCGTGACGTCCTCGCCGAGCTTCGACAGCTTCGTCGAACCGCAGCAGGGGCAGCTCAGCGGCGCCGCGATCACAACTCGCTCGCGCGGCAGATGCTCGGGGAACGCTTTTCGCCCCGGCCGCCTGCGCTCGAAGGTTTTGACGATGGTCGACGACGAGGAGCGTTCCGACTCGAGTTCGTCCTCCGTCGCGTCCGCCTCGGCGTCTTCCAACCGCATCTCCAGTTGGTCGAGAAGCCGCTCCTTGCGTTCCGAGCTCACGCCATAGAGCGTGCGCCGAAGCTTTTCGATCTCCAGCTTCAGTCTCGCAATCAACGCCTCAGCGCTCGACGCCGTCGCGCGAGAATGCGTCAGATCGGCTTCAGCGTGCGCCGCTCGCGCTTCGCTCTGAAGCCGCGCAGCCCGTTCAGCGAGGATCATCGCATGCGCTGCAGCAAGGTCGGAGGGGAGAGAATCAATCGTCCCTGTCACATCCGAAGGGAATCACAAGCGTGCGGATTTGTAAGCAAAAATCCTCATCCGGCCGCCGTCGGACGCCAGGTTTTCTGCGGCATTCGCCAATCGATCCCCTCAAGCAGATAGCCGAGCTGCGCCGCCGAGATCGCCACCGTTCCATCGGCCGACGACGGCCACAGAAAGCGACCCCGTTCAAGCCTCTTGGCAAACAGACACAGACCCTGACCATCGTGCCAGAGACACTTGATGAGATCGCCGCGGCGACCGCGGAACACGAACAGATGGCCCGAATGCGGATCGCGCTTCAGCGCCTCCTGCACGATCAGCGCCAGCCCATCGAAGCCCTTCCGCATGTCGGTGTGGCCCGTCGCCAGCCAGACCCGAACGCCCGCGGGGACCGGGATCATCGGCGCGTCAACGTTCTGACCACGCGCGCCAGCGCCGTCGCGTCGACGTCCACGCCGACAATGATCCGCTCCCCGCCGGAGAGGACGATCTCCATCCGCCCGATCGGTTCTGGCGCCGCGACAGAAGCGGCACTCGGCGCCTCGGCCTCCGCAACCGTCACTGGAACGAGCTTCACCGGCTCCGCGCAGCCGTTCGCCGCGGCAGCCTCCTGACGCCGCCAGGTGAACAGAAGATTGGCGTTGACGCCATAACGCTGCGCAACCATCGCCACAGACGCGCCAGGCTTCAGGCTCTCGGCGACCATCCGACGCTTCTCGTCGCTCGACCAGAAACGTCGCCGACGCGCGCCGATCCCTTCTGAAGATCCAGCCGACAGTTCCGGCTTCATCGATAGTGCCCATGATCGTTGATGGGCACTATCTCGTGCCCACTCTCGTCGCACTATCGCCGTAACCATCCTCCAGTACAGGCGGCCGCCACCGGAGGGTTACGGTTGTTCGGTCTGGCGGAATTGTCGTCGCTTTCGAGGTGCCGTTTGGGAGTCGGTCACCGAAACGACGAACTCTATCGCCGGTCGCGTCAGTGTTCGGCGCAGCGCGAAATATGCAAGTCATGATCATCGCTCAGAAAATCAGATTGCGCACACCAGACATCCTTGTACGACCAAAAGTCGAACACTTTGCTGGTCTGGATGTTTCTCCCGCAGCCAAACCCTGCGAGCCGCGGAAGACAGCAAAGAGGAAATCAAACTCATGAGTAGGCGACAAATTAATGCCAACGAGACTGTGTGAAGATCGCTCCCGGAGCGAGGGTTGTCCCACGCATCAATTCGCGACCACTCATTGCGGTCTTACCTGAGCGTTGTCCATGGGAGGAACTTGTATCGCGCCAGCGCCACATGCAATGCGCATGTCTTCGGAGAGGAGCATCCCGGGGGAACCCGTGCCTGTTGTGGCCTCGGCGCGGAAAAACTTGATGTTTTCCTCCTTATTTCCGATGAGGACTTTCGAAAAGGCGCCTGGCGTAGGTGACAGCGCATGGATGTGGTTGCGAACAATTTCTGCGCTCTGCGTCCAATCAATCTCTGCCTCGCTCTTCTCAATCTTGCGCGCGCAAGAAGCGCCTATGGTCGATTGCTGCGTGGAACTCCAGTAGACCGGATTCCATTGATTGCAGTGCGCGTACCGACAGTTTGGCGGCAATTGCCGCCAGACGACTCGTTAGGTCTCCCGCCGTCTGCGTGAGGACGAATCGGAACGATTTCACGCATTGCTATCGGTCCGGTATCGAGCCCGGCATCCATTCGTATGACGTCAACGCCGGCGTGAAGAGTCGCCGGCCATAATTGCGCGTTGAATTGGGCCGCGCCGCGCCAACGTGGCAACAAGGAGGTGTGTAAGTTCAAACAGCCCCGCTTTGGCGCCGCGAGGATAGGGACAGGCAATATCAGGCCGTACGCGGCCACGACTACAACATCAGCCGCGAGATTGTTGAAGGCTTTTTGGACGTCGACCTCGCGCAAGGAACTGGGCGTGAAAACTGGGATTCAAGAATCCGCCGCCGAGTGAACAGGTGTCCTTCTCATCTCGAGGCCCCGAGGGCCACTTCGCGCAGGCGTACGCGTATAGACGGCGACAGGTGTATAAGCCCTCCTCGACATTTCCGACAATGTTGGAACCGCAAATTCTGGCGAACCCATGAAGATAACTCGCATAATCGTCAACAACATCCCGCGTTACATCATCGAAGCCTCACCATGCCCTAGATTTTATGACAACGCGAAAAATCTCACTTTGTGTTAGAGGTCTGGGCTCGCCGTTGAGTACGCCCGCGTTTGAAAAGAAAAGCCAGAAGATTGCGCATTTGGGCAGTTATTGTCGCGGACTCCTGAAGGTCGGCGCTGAAGTTTTCGCCCCGATTTGAGAGCGCCTTGGCATAGGTGGATCGCTCGCCTCGCTGCTCAAGTGTCGGCCAACGGCTACGAGCGGCATCATCAGGAATGATGCGGGTCGAAAGCGCGGTCGAATTGTGCGGCAGCGAATCGATCCGCTCCTCAAGCCGCAGTTCCAAATCATGAATGTCGGCGCGACTGGGAAGCCCACCGATCGTCTCGCGTAGACGATAGTGATCATCGTGAAGGAGCGCCAGACGCTCGGCAAGACGGTAGTGTCTCAGTTTGAAATTAAGCTGGCTTCACGCGCTGCCGCGATTTGGCGCGAAACGGCTCAGGGTCTGTGGTAGTAAGATTAGATACGTAGCGGCGGTCATCAAGGATTTCCATTAGAGCATGCCTGTCGGTCGCTCTCGGCCGTAGATTGCCGGCGCTGTCTGTTATCAATTTCATGCCTTGGGCGTTAGCCATGGCTTCAATTTTCGATCGGTCGAAATTCGCGAGGTTGGCCCTAAATTTTATCGATACGACCAATCTCGCGGTTCGAGGGTGAGAACCGATATCCGCTACGATAGCTCTTAAATCTAGGAATGGGATCGCCGCTTGAATTTTTTGCAGTTTCCCTTCCGCTGAATTTGCGATTGCCTCAGTCAAGAACGCTAAATATTCTAGCCCCTTCACGTCTTCTATGTATATATTTTTATCGCATATTAAAACGTCAAAGCTAAAATCTAATTTGAATACATCCTGGTGAATTATTTTTAGCGTATTGTCTATAACGCGAATTAGTTTGTTTCTAGCTTTGACAAAACCCTTAAACTGCGCTGCGCGCCGAACGGCTATTAACTTTCTACTATCTGCATCTCGGAAGACTGCAAAATAAAATCGTATGTCTTGCACCGAGTTTGGCATTTGGACTATATCAGGAAAACCATCCTGTTTGTATATTTTCGCCATTTCTTCCATAAGCTCGCTTTCTCGTGGCGAGTATAACTTGCGATTGTTGCTGTATTCTTCAGAAACCGAATACTCTTCCCACGCCTCTTCTTTGGCCAACAAATTTTGAACAGTTGTTTGAAGCATTTCCTTCAGCGCGTTTTGGACTTCGCCATCAACAGGGACGACTCGGTAGCCCCCGCCAACCGAAATGCCGAAATCGACCGACTGAATCGTGTTTATATCAAACTCCGCCTCCATCATTGGCCACAACGTCCAAAAGGACGTTCCCCCCAAGCCGTAAGCCGCTCAGCGGCCTACCAAGCTCGATGGAGTGCCGCCTTGATATGACAGCATAGGACTGACGGTTAGGCGAGTCTCCCGCTTCCAACGTTTCCACGTAAAAATTCGGTACCCGAAAATTGCAAAAAAAATATTCATGTAGTGAAGCTGCATGTGCCAAAAAATAAATGCAATGAACAATACCGCGAATATCAGCGCAGCGACTCCTCTTCTTCCCTTAATTCAACGCCAAATAGAGGTATCAACATAGCAAATAGATACACAAGCAACTGATCACTCTGGTCCTTGCTTGAAATAATAACTATCGTTTTCTTATTTTGTCTACGTCTCGAGATAAAAATTAACAAAAAAAGAAACAAATTCGGACCGATAATCATGATTGCGCAAAATACAATCCAGCATATGCCATCGAACGCGGGGGACCCTCGTATCCCCCAAAGGAAAAACAATGGGCTTAAACTCGCGAGAACGAGGATGAACCGCGCAATCCTCAAACCGTCTCCTGACATTGGCGATCCGTTCTCAATGGGCCGTCGCGCTTCTTCCGTCGCGCGATTTCGTGTATGCTTATCGGTAAGCAACTCGCAGTCAGAGGTTATAAGGTTAGCACGATGCCAATAGGACCGAAAGGTGAACGACGCCCCGCTGACGTGATCGGCAACGCCGTCAAAGTCATGCGCATTGCGACCGGAGAGGAAACTGAGACCCTACCCGCCGACGATGGCAAGGACCCGGCAGCGAAGGCGCTCGGTAAGAAGGGTGGCGCGGCGCGCGCCAAGAGCATGACGCCGGAACGACGTGATCAGCCCCCAGAGACTGGTCCAGGGCGAATGTTAGTTGATGGTTTGGCTCTCGGCTAGCGCGGGCGGCGTCGCTGGTCGGGGTTGCAGAGCCGCCCGCGCGGCGAAGGCGGGGATGAACACTTCAGGCGCTGGCGGCTTGTAGCCCAGGGATCCGTGCGGCCTCTCGGTGTTGTAGTGGCGCCGCCAGCTCTCGATGACGATCCTGGCCTCAGCAAGCGAGTAGAAGATCTCTCCATCAAGCAGTTCGTCGCGAAGCCGGGCGTTGAAACTCTCAATGAAGCCGTTCTCCCAGGGACTGCCCCGCTCAATGTAGGCCGTCTTAGCCCCAACGGCTCCGATCCAGTCCTGCACCACCTTGGCGACGAACTCTGGTCCGTTGTCGGATCGGATATGTTCGGGTACGCCGCGCAGAACGAACTGATCGGACAACACGTCGATCACGTCGGCGGACTTGAGCTTCCGGTCGACCCGGATGGCCAGACATTCGTGCGTGAACTCGTCGATGAGGTTGAGCATCCGATACTTCCTGCTATCGTGCGTGCGATCCTGGACGAAGTCATAGGACCAGACATGGTTGGGGCGCTCGGCGCGCAGACGGATGCAGGATCCGTCTGCAAACCAGATGCGACCTTGCTTGGATTGTTTGGCGGGGACCTTCAGCCCCTCGCGCCGCCAGATCCGCTCGACCCGCTTGTCGT
This sequence comes from uncultured Alphaproteobacteria bacterium, assembly GCA_963707355.1. Taxonomy (GTDB): domain Bacteria; phylum Pseudomonadota; class Alphaproteobacteria; order Rhizobiales; family Beijerinckiaceae; genus Roseiarcus. Next base: position 105,093 of record CAVPPX010000056.1, read on the forward strand.
TGACGATCCAGCCGGCGGTCGAACGCAACATCTCTGCGATCTTCCGATAGCCAAGGCGGCCGTGCCGGCGGGCCAGCTCAATGATGTCGGCGGTCAGCCGCTCCTCATCGTCTGGCCCCGTCGGAACGCGCCGCTGGGTGGACCGATGCTGTCCAAGCACCCGGCAGATCCGGCGCTCCGACAGTCTCAACTCGCTTCGAACATGGTCGATGCAGGCGCGCCGGCGCGCGGGGCTTAGAAGTTTCCCCGTGCCGCCTCGGCGAGGATCATCTTATCCAGCGTCAGATCAGAGACCGCGCGCCGAAGACGGGTGTTCTCCGTCTCCAGATCCTTCATCCGCTTGACCTGATCGCTCCTCAGCCCGCCGTACTCCTGACGCCAGCGATAATACGTCACCTCAGTGACGCCGATGGCTCGGATCGCATCGGCCACCGACTTGCCTTGCGATGTCAGCACATCAACCTGGCGCAGCTTCGCCACGATCTCTTCCGGCTTGTGATGCTTCCTCGGCATTTTGGTCCTCCTGGCTGCCAAAGACATACCTCAGGGTGGACCAATTCATTGGGGGTGGATCAATCGCGCGGAACGGCAGATGCGGAACCGACCAGGCCTTTCCGCCGAGCGATATGGCAAACGTGTCGTCGCTCAAGAGAGATCCCCGAAGTTGAAGGTCATGACTTGTCCCGCGGCGTTGGCGAACGCCTGGAACTCAAAGTCGGGTTTCGCGAAGTCCTCAATATTGGTGTCGAACGAGAACTTGCTGGCGACACACTGGTTGAGCGTCACCGAAAACTGCGCATTGTTCGTAGGATCAGTCGCGAAGAGCGGCGCTGAGAAGGTCGACGTCGGGCCGATCAGCGGGTTGGCGACCGTCATGTTCTGGGTCGTTGTCGCCAAGGGCGTCGTTGCGGCGTAGCTATAGGTGATCAGAACGTCCGGCCCTGATCGGCGGCATTAAAAGTGTAGACGCCTGTCGTTGGGTTGAAAGAATATTGCCCTGCCGCGGTCACCGTAGCGACATTGATCAGGGGAATGCCGGTCGCGGCGTAGGTGACGCCCTGGTCGGCGACGAAGTGCGTGGCACTTCGGGACGTGACCGTAAACGGGCTGGCGGTGGGGACGTATCCAACCTCGGCAAACGAGGAGATCGTCGAACCAAGCGTGGGCGTTTGGTTATAGAACAGCCGGCCGAGCGCCTGCCCGCTGAAGCGCGCCAAGGACGCCTTGCACGTGACCTTGCGCGTGCCGGATCCGACAGCGACCGGGAACGCAAATTGGCCGTACAGTTCCTTGACGCTGACCGACGTGTCGACACTGACCTTCTGGATCAGTCCGAAGTTGATCGGGGTCGGATTGGGGACGTTCAATTGCGTGCCGATCAGCACGCCCGAGCCGAATACGAACATGAGGATGAACTCCGTTATGGGGTCGGTATGAGGGTTGCGCCGCTGCTGTCAGGGAGACGCAGAGCATTTCCGAGGAAGGTTCAGCGGAGCGAGGGACGGAGCGTTTCACGGCTCCACCAGCCGCACCGCGACCACCGCGAGGCCGTCGCCGTCGAGGTCGCCTGTGTCTCGCACCGGCACGCCCGTGATCTTGCAGTCATACACGGCGCCGCCGAGGGTTTGGCGTCCGAGGCCGATGTTGGAGTCGGCTGGCGCAAGCGCCGCGTCGATCGCGTCGAGAGCGTTGTTGATCGCGATCGCACCAGGCGTCGTCGGGTCACGAGCGTCAAAATAGAGGAAGAGCTTGGCCTCAAGCGTCCGCTTCGGCGTCGCGGGCGAGGCCCATTGATAGGTTTCCGGTCCGGATTCGAGCTGGAAGAACGCCGGGCGCAGGGCGGCTGGAACTTCGCTCCATAGCTTCATCCGCCGCGACGCGACGCCCCACGGATAAGCGGAGGATACCGTGGCGAATAGTGCGGAGAAAGCCGCTTCGCGGGTCATGCGCTCTCCCATGCATCGGCCGCGCAGTCGGCGAGCGCCGCCAGGATTTCGTCTCTCATGTCCTCGAGCGATGAGCGCAAATAGGACCGCTCCGGGATCACCGAGCCAGGATGCTCGATCCGGCGCGCGAAGTGCTGACCATCGCCGGCGACAAAAGCGAGCACGTCGCCCTTAACGGGCAGGATCTCGTGTGCGCTCGTCTTGCCGCCATACTCCTGAATCGCCGCATATTTCACGTCGCCTTCGGAGCCGACCGAAGCCAGGACGCCGTCCGCGTCGGCAGTCACGGAGGCCGCGATCGAGTTGCGGAGCGCGCCTGAGCTTGTGTTCAACACGGCGCCGGAAAGCTTGTTTTTGACCAGATCGGTCAGCGCCGCTGCGAGTTCGGTCGCCTTAGCGCCGAGCGCGGCTTGCAATGCGGCCGGATAGGCATCAAGCCGCGCACTTGTTTCTTCGAGACCCCGGACCTCGAGCCCGGACATCAGAGGATGACCCGCTTATAGGGTAGCAGCATTGCTTGGATCGGCGCCGACATTGCGCTCGTGTCGTAAGAGATCGTTTCCTGACCGCCGATCGACTTCGATCTCAGCCCTATGCGCTCGGCTGCGCGAAAACGCTCAGCCGCCAATTCCAGGGCTGCCTGTGCAATGTCCTGCGGCACATAGCCATAAGACAAGGAAACCGATTGCCCGGCGTCGGCCGCGGAGAACGAGTAGGTGCCGGTGCTGACCAAATATTGGCCGGCGGCAGGCGAGGCGGAAACGGCCGTCAGCGGCGCGCCGGAAGCAGCGTAAGTCACGCCGAGATCCGATCCCCAGGGTCCATAAGGCGAAAACGCGGAGAGCTGGAGAGGAGCCGCCGCAGGAACGGTTTGAGCCTCGTTTTGAACCGCATATCCGGCGCTGTAGGATACGACCAGACTCTGCCGCCCCGACCGGTAGTGACGGCCGAACAAATCGAGCGCCTGGGGCCGGCCGGGCGGAATCCCGTCGCCCGGCTCAAGGGCATAACCGACAGACGCCTCCAGGTCGGCGTTCTCGTCGGGCAGAACGGCAATTCCGCGCCATGTCACTGACGTCACTTGCAGCACAGGCCAGCGCCTCAAGGTGACTCGATCGGTTTCGAGATCAATCGTTTCAGCATAGGAAAACGGCAGCAGGCTAGGGCGGCTTAGCGCCGCGTAGATCGAACGACTTGCCGCCGTGACAAGCGCGCTGAGCGTCGCGTCGCTCGGGCCTGGCGCGGACGGCAATCCGAGCCAGGCCTTCAAGGCCGCGAGATTGGTCAAATCGAAGGGCGACATGCAACGCTCGCGATAACGGGCCAAAATCGAAACGACCGCGCATGCGCCTCTGCCTTGCGGCGACGCGCCACGCGGCCGAGCGTCAGCCGTTGCCGATGTTGGTGAGGATGCCGATGCCGAATGAGGCGTATATGGCCAACACCTCTTCGGTGTAGACGCCGAACTCACGGCGACGGGTGCGGACTGGCCAATCGACGCGATAATAGTCGCGACGCGTGAGGACCTCCGCGACGTTGGGCGTCTCGTTCGATTGATACCATGCCGGCAGCCGTTCACAGTAGGCCAGGATGGTGCCGGGCGGCAGATCCGGATGAACCGGCATCGGGATCTCGACGCCAGTGAACGGATTGTAGTACCAGCGTACGACGCCGGAGGCCGTGAATTCGTAAGGCGCCGACTGAGAGGCGTCGACATTATAGCGAACGAGCGGGCCGGAAGCGTTTGTCAGGCATTTCGCCGTGATGTTCTTCTGCTCTTGCGCGTTGACGTAGATCACAGTCGGCGAAAGCCGATAGCTGTTCCACATCTGCAGCAGCATATTGTCGATCTCCATGATCGAGCCTCGGCCCGAGGGCGTGAGAGGCGTGCCGGTCCCCGCGATGCCAGACGGCAACGCCTGCACGAACGAGCTCGTCGACGGGTTAAATCCGTCCGTCAGCAATCCGTCGAACGCTAGCCCGGGTTGCGGGAATTGTCAGCAGTGACGGCGGTCGCCGGCTGCTGACCGGAAGTAATGAGTGGCGCGCTAAAAGCGACGCTGTTGATCGTGGTGATCGCTTGCAGCGTCTCCGAGCCGGCAGCCCCAACGTACCATGCATAAGCGACGGCCCCATTGACGACCGGGACGGTCGCAAACAGCGTTTGGCCTGCCAACACGGCCTGCGTCGCGTTGGTGCTGCGCAGCGAGGAGCCGCCGCTCAATGTATAGGTGTTGCCGTCATTGCCGGTGATGGTCATTGTGGTCGCGACGCCGGCAAGCGTAGAGTTTCGGTAACCTTCAAATGTCAGCGCGACAACAATGACCGAATAGGTCGCAGCCGGCAGAGTTCCACCGGTGCCCGAGGCGCTGAGCGTTGGTGTGCCGGGCTTACCGAGCGCAAGCGACGTGTTGCCGCCGAGCAGCGCCGTTTCCTCCTTGCGCATCGTCTTCTGAAGGATTCGCAGAGTCGCTGTGGCGTTGACGTCTTCGAAGCCCTGCGCGGCCGCTTCGGCTTCAAAGGTCACCGTATCTTCTTCGCCGAGCGTTACGTACGGAAGGGTGATAGAAATGGCCGAATAAGACATGCTCGCCGAACGCTGGCCTTCCGGAACCCAGCCCATCGCGTCGAAGCCCGAACCCGTCGTGCCGAAGATTGAGCGCCAGTGAGCCGCATCGCCTGGATTTAGCCGTGCGACGCGGGGAACTGAATTTCTCAACGGCGTGATCGTCGGGTACAGGTTCTTCGCCGGCGCCTGCAGGTCGTACGCAGTCAGGCCTGTCGAGATCGTAACGTTCTTAGCGAGCGAGTTCTTTCATCAAACCCAGCGTCTCCTGGGTCGTCAGCGCGATGTTCATATGATCGGTCCTTTGGCGCGGATAGGGGTTAACTCGATTGATGGCGATAGATGGCGGACGCGATCGCCGCGACCGATAGGGGTTGTTGCGAGGAACCCAGGATCTCGAGCCTTCGAGGGGGGCCAGATCGTGCTGAATCGCCGCAAGGCGGTGGGCCGCAAAACGGGACCGTCACGCGATGGACCGGTGGGCCTTGAGGTCGCGATCACTCGCCAAACTTCAGATGGCTGAGATTGACAGTCCCGAACTTCACGCGCCGCTTGCCAATCTCTTGATCTGGCGCGAGCGCTGTCGCTTTCGTGAAGTATGGGAGCAGCGCATTCTCGACCGCGAGAATATCGACGCCCGCGGCGAGGGCATTGGTGGGTGTGCCTGCGGCGCAAATCGTCAGCGCCTGGGCGTAAGCATTCTTGGCGTCGGCGTTCATCGTCGCGGAGGCAGGACCGAGCGCTGGCAGCGCGTTGCACACGTCGTTGTAAGCTGCGTTGATCGCGGCCGATGCGGTGGGCGTGAGCTGTCCGGTGGAAGTGCAACCGGCGAGCATGCCGCAGACGGTTATAAGGACGAAAATAGACTTCATCGGAGTCATTGGGCTTCCTTGAGCGCGACGGACGTTGGATTTGGCTCTGTAGGCGACGATGCGTCCCGAGCCGCCAATGGGTCGCGAAGATCTGCGGCGGCCGAGGCTTCGAGCGGGTGACCGATCGCCGCCGTTAGCGAGGCGATGGTCCGCTGAGCCTCGACCGCCGCCCTCGCTGACGCCGCGGCGTCGGCGATTCCGTCGGGCCGCGACTGAAGGGCCAGTCGCGGAGCGTCAGGATCTCGACTTGGGCGATTGGTCGCTCAGGCTGGCCAAACTGGCCGGGGTGGTTCAGAAGCGCGGCGGCGCGGGGTTGGCGAGGCTTAGCTTGGTGAGCGCAAGCGCGCGCTCATGAGCTGACAGCGAGGCTAGGCGCCGAACCGCGTCGTCGGCGCTGACCAGGCCCTCGTCGGCGGCGTCGGCCGACTTGGCTATCGAGCGCAGCGCAGCTTTGGCTGGCAGTGGCTGGGCTTCCAGCGCCGCGATGCGCTTCGTCATCTCGGTGAGCGCTGGCGTCAGATCGTCGAGCGCCTTGCGCAGGCGTGCGTTTTCCGCTGTCGCGCGGTCGAGCTTCAAAGCCGCGTAGGTAAGGGCCTTAGCCAACGCATCGGGGGCCTGCGCGCCCGGCGAATTGGAGACACCGGCCGCTTTATCGGCCGTTTCCATCCAGTCGTCGGGCAGGGCGCTCTCGGCCCCGATTGCCTTGGCGCGTGCAATGATGTGCGCCTTGACGTCCGGTTTCTTGCCGCTTCGGTAGTAGTCTCTCAGGGCATTCTCGATATCTTTAGCGGACCGGATCGGATAGGAGCCGTCGGGCAGTGCGATGTCCTCTTCGGCGTCTTTCTCACGCTCCCCGGCCGACAACTCGCCCTTGTCGGCGGCGCAATCGTCATCATCGATATTCTCATCGACGGTCGTATCGATCGCCTCGGCGTGCGACGCGAAAGCGCGCTTTTCGATCATCCCGCCCTTGACCACATCGAACGTCGCGTCGGGCACGCAGGGCAGATCGACGAGCGAGATCTCATGTGGCTCGGCGGTGTAGCGGGTAAGCCCGCTGTCAGGGTCGGCCCATCGCTTCACATAGCGCCCGCCTTGGCTGAAGCCGGTATAGACGCCCTCCTGAACCTTTCGCCATTCGTCGTCGTCGACCACTTTGGCGCACACGGTGATGCGCTTCGCCTTGTCGTCGAAGGCGATCTCGGTCAGCTTCCCGGCGGCGATCGGCGTATGCATGACGCGAACGGCGCCGAGCGATTTGCCGCCGCTTGCCGCGGCCGCCTCCGCAGACCACTTTTCGAAATAGGGCTTGCTCGAGGCGTAGTCGAAAATCTCGCCCGAGCGGTCGGGCGTCTCCGCCGTCGCAACGCCGGTGACGAGGCGGCGATCGAGATCGACCTTGGCGAGGGGCAGGAACAAGTCGAGAGCGGACATGCAGGCTCCGGAGGAAGCAAGCGAAATCACGCCCAGTGACCGGGCGCGCAACGAAGAAGTTTTCTGAAAGGTCAGGGAAGAGCAGGGCCTGATCGCCTCCGCCACTTCTCCCACTGTAGTTGACTATGCCACGACCGGCGTAAGCGGTCAAGGAAATGTTCTCTTTTTGTTCTAGGCCTTGGGAACGCTGGGGCTTGCGCTCGTACGGGCTGTTGCATCTGTAGATGCAAGAAGATTGCGCGCCCGCGCCGCTCGCCGGCGCAAGCCCCAGATCCGCCCGCGCCTCCTCGCGCGTCTTGATGCCCGCGCCGACCAGGATCTGCAGCGTCTGCGCCTGCTCCAGCGGATCGATCGCGTCGTCGCCGACCCAGACGAATTCGAGCCCAGGCTCGCCCATGCACTCCTGGATCACATGGTCGAGCGCGTTCTTTACCCAGGCTTTCAGCGGCACGAGGCCTTCCTGCGTCGCCTGCTGGCGCATGGTCTCGCCGGTCGCGCGGTTGACCTGGCTGACGAACGGCGAGACGGGAACCGAGAAGATGCGCGCCAGCCACTCGTCGTACTGGTCTTTCAGCGGCGGCTGTCGCGCCTCGATCAGCGTAGAGCGCGAGTTTCTGGGTTGGCCGCGTTCGGTATGATCGGCAGCAGCGGCTTGTCCGACCAGGGGATGCCGTTCTCGGCGAAGATTTGCTCCAGCGCCTCGATGAAGGCTGGGTTCACATCATTCCAACCCTGAGACGAAATGCTGAAGAACGGCCGAGCCAATGCCTCAAGTCTCTTGGTTCCATAGATCAGAGTTCCGTTCCACAAGACGGCCCCCGCATCGCCGTACGGGTTTCGAGATGAATCACCTCAAAGAATGACGTCTCGGTGGAGCACTCAATGTACTTGTAAACCGTAATCAGATTACACTTTACAGAACGGTATATCGTGTCCACGCTTAATTGCCAGCGGGAAGGGTGCCATCGGGAACCGTGTCTATGTTGCCGGAGGCAAAATGACCGATGCTTAGGTCATCCTCACACAAGGTCGTCAGGTGTCGTTGGAGCCAACCGACGATATCGTCGGGGATCGTCATGCCAAGCCTCACTTTTTCGGAAGCTTTCGTTTAAGAAATTCGCCGCATTGAGCTGCTTAAGTTTAGCATCATTGATGCCGACGCTCGCCGTGGAAGCCAGTGCCTTCGAACTCGCCTGCCTTGCCGGACGGAACGTAATGTACGCG
>CAVPPX010000057.1:0-48344 GCA_963707355.1 uncultured Alphaproteobacteria bacterium
AGCCGTCCACGGTGAGCCGGCGGTGACTTCTCTATCTTGGCAATAACAGAGGTGCTATTGCCTGCTTTGCTGTCTCGATAAACTTGGAATATGTTTGTATCTTCGACTCCACCCAGTTCCCGGAGCACAACATTCGAATGAGTTGATATGAAGAATTGATTTTTCGAGGCGGGATCTCTTATATAAGTCCCGAGAAGGCTCGGAAATGTCGTCTGGCGACTGGGGCGGAGCAGCGACGGGAGAAGACCTGGACGAACGTCCTCCGGCGCAATCAGCGGGAACACGAGGGGCCGCGTCAGCCGCCCCGTCGCAGGTAAGCCGCCGGCCTTCGCCGCGCGCCGGCTCTTAGCGGCCGATCCCGACGTTGTTCTGCGCGTAGCTGGAGGGATTGTAAGGATTGCAGCTGGGATCGTTCGCGCAGCGGTTCGCCTGTCCGGAGGGATTGATCGCCTGATTGGCGTTGCAGCCGGAGAGGAGCGCCACAAGAGCCAGAATGATCGGGATCCGCATTCGCGTCCTCCAGTTCAATGGAGACGAGGCCGGCGCAGTGGAGAGTTTGGCGCAGTCGGCGATCGGGTTCAATAGCACAGGACCGCGGGGCGGCCCCAGCGTCCCTCAGGCCTCTGAATCGCTTCCTTATCAGCCTCAGGACGCCTGGAATTGCGTGAAAATACGACGGTATTGTAGGTTTTCCGCGACCTCGCCGTGCGCCAAATCGCCGGTTTCGGCGACCAGCAAGCGCTGAAGGAAGCCGCGCTCGCGCCGAACTCATCGCGTCGGCTCCTGCCAGTGGGCCCTCCGGCTCCGACGCATGCAGTCGGCTAGTGTTTACGGCAACATTTCGGCCGATGGCGCGTTCAACTTCGAGCCTCCAGGAAAGAACCCTTCCATGCGACACGTGAATGTCTGTTCGGCATGTGGCAAACCGCAAAGTGTCGCGAGCGTGACGTGCTTATGGTGCGGACAACCGAAGAAGTTGTTTTCAGGCCGCCTGGTGGCGACGTTGAAGGCCGGCGTGCTTTCAAGAATCGGGTTTCTGATCAAGCGCGGGGGCGCTGTTCGATCCTGACTTCGTTCACGCGAGCGCTGAGCCGCGGTTTGGGGCGCTGACTTCATACGCGTGGCCAGCGCCCTTTCAGCACCTGGACGGATGGACGCGCGAATCCGAAAAATCATAAAGCTAGTGGCAAAAAGCGAAACCCGTGCTAATCTCTTCCCAGTCACCGAAGCGAAACCGCGCGTCGGGGGTGTCCGTGAGGAGAAGGGTTGGGCAAGGCGCTTTTGAGGCGATGGGCGCGAAGTCGAGACGTGGGCCAATTTTTTTGGTAACTGCCCAGGCGGAGCTGAACCCTACGGACCTCATGCCTCGAGGGCCGCGCGCAACGCGGCGTCTCGAAGGATGGTCCAGTTCGTCGCTTCGTTTGCACCCCCTGAAGCGTCCTTCGAGGCCCCTTCGGGGCGCCTCAGCGACTGTCTTTGCTGTCAAGCGGGTAGCCAAGGCTTTCGGTCTCGCAGGATGGCGTTGAGGATGGTGAGGAGTTTGCGGGCCGCGGCGATGACGACGAGCATTTTGGGTTTGCCTGCGTCAATGAGGCGTTGGCGAAAGGCCTTCAGGACGGGGTTGTGACGGCAGGCGACGAGGCTTGCGAGAAAGAGGGCGGAGCGCACGCTCTTGCGGCCTCCGGCGATCATGGCTTTGCCCTTCCACTGGCCGGACTGGCGGGTGAACGGGGCGAGCCCGGCGAGGCTTGCGATCCGCTTGCCGTCGAGGGTTCCGAGTTCGGGCAGTTCGGCGATGAGGGTGCGCGCGGTGATCGGCCCCACGCCCGGAACGGAGGCGAGGAGGTCCTCCTTCTCGCGCCATGCCGGCGATCCGCGCAACGGAAGCGTCGATTTCCGCATCGATCTCGGAGAGCTCCTTCTCGAGCGCGGCGATCAGGCGAGCGAGGCTGTTGCGGATCCGCATGACCGCGACGCGCTTCTCCCGATTGCGCTCGGCGACGATCATTTCGATGATCTGGCGGCGCCGGGCGACGAGGTCGGCGAGCCGTTGCGTGGCCTCATCGGGCAGTTCGCGCAAGTCCGGCTTGGTCGCCTCGACGAAGCGGGCGATCATGCCCGCGTCGATCGGATCGGTCTTCGCGCGGCGCCCGAGCGCCTGGGCGAAGTGGCGCACCTGCGCCGGATTGACCACCACGACCGGCAGGGAAGCCCCCGCCAGCGCGGCCGCCACGACGGTCTCGAAGCCGCCCGTCGCCTCGACCGCGATCCGCTCCGGGCCCAGCGTCCCCATGCGCTCGACGAGTTCCGCCAGACCTTTGCCGTCGCGCGCGACCGCAAAGGTCTCGCCCTTCGGCAGAACGTGAACGTCGAGCCGATCCTTCGACACGTCGATCCCGACATAGGCCCTTTCCATCTTTCCCCTTCCTTGCGCAAACGGGCTCTTGCGGCCCAAGCGACTGTTCGAGGTCGACGGACAAACGGAGGGGCGACCAGGCTGAGGCGCGGGCTCAAAAGGCCCAAGGACGAGCCGGCGTCCCCTCCGCTACCGCGCCCTCAATCCTATCAGAAGACGCGAAAACCAAGTTACAAGGACGCTTCGCGGCGCCTCAGGACGAGGTGGTGGGAGTTACTTTTTTGTTTGAATTGGCCGCGACCGATTGAAAGTCCCGATTCGAAAAAATAAACGTTAGTAAAATGCAAGCAAATTTATTAACGTTTAAGCGCGTTTATTGGCGCTTGCTTGAATCGACACGGGGGCGGGCGCGTCCGTGGGGTTCTGTCCTGAAGAGGTCGGCGCGTTCGGCTGCCCTTGTTTGCCTTCGCTCTCCCCTTCCGCCAATATCGCGCTGTGGATTCTCTTTCCTGCCTTTGAACGCTTGACCTTTAAGCCTCCCTCCGAGCGCGCCCCCATGAAATATTGGATCGACACTGAGTTCATCGCGAAGCCGTACACGATTGATCTCGTCAGTGTCGGGATCGTGGCCGAAGACGGTCGCGAGTTCTATGCAGAAAGCAGCGACGTGGACTGGTCGAAGGCCGATCCATGGATGCAGGAGAACGTGCGCCCGCAACTCGAGGGCAAAGGTGTGCGCCGCGAGGACATCAGCTATCGCCTGCGGGCGTTCACCGATCACGACGAGCACCCCGTGTTCTGGGGCTATTTTCCGGCCTACGACTGGGTCGGATTCGTGTGGCTGTTCGGGGGCCTCGAGGAATTGCCGTTCCATTATCCGCAACTCTGCCTGGACATCAAACAATGGGCGATCGAACTGGGCAATCCGGAGCTGCCTCATCAGCAGGGCGCCCGCCATCACGCACTGCTTGACGCCCGCTGGACGCGGGAAGCCTGGACGTTTCTGGCTCACCTCCATCCCGCTGGAAAGGAGCGGCGCGCCATCGGCGGCAAGCACCCGAAGCGCCCGCCGGCAGACTAAGCCTTTGATTCGCGCGGGAGCCTTTCGACAAAAAGCGCGGGAGCTGCTCACGCAGGCCACAATGGCTCTTCCGCCGCCTTGGCGTTTCCCTTCTGACGGTCGCGACGCCCGCAGCCTCCGCTGTGCTCCCGCGGACGCCTCGCCGGCCACGAGCCTGACCCAAAAGCTTCTGGCGCTTGGGGTTAGGGCGTGATTCACCGCCTCCGAGATGGCTCGGAGGCTTTGAATTCGCGATGTGGACGCAGGCGCACAGGGAGATTTACAAACAGTCTGGGCGAGGTCTGCCGAGCGATTTGACTGATGCGCAGTGGGAGCGCCTTGAACCGTTGATCCCGGCGGCGAAGCCGGGCGGACGGCCGCGCAAGACCGACATGCGCGCGGCGATGAATGCGATCTTCTATCTTCTGCGCACCGGCTGTCCCTGGCGGTATCTGCCGCGCGGCGCATTTCCTCCGCGTTCCACGGTCTACAACATCTTCCGCCAGTTCCAGCGCGACGGCGTGTGGGAGCGCATTTGGGAAGAGCTCCACATGGCGCTGCGCGAAGCGCTCGGCCACGAGGCCAGCCCGACCGCCGCGATCCTCGACAGCCAGTCGCTGAAAGCGGCGGAAAAGGGGGAGCCGCGAGCCGGAGTGAAAAGGACGCAGTGGGTTATGACGCCGGCAAGAAGGCGAAGGGCCGCAAAGTGCACGCCCTCGTCGACGTCGAAGGCCTGCCGCTGCGGGTGATCGTCCACTCCGCCGGCATGCAAGACCGTGACGGCGCGGCGCTGGTTCTCGACAAGATCCGCCAGCGCTTCCCATGGTTGGAGCTCGTCTGGGCCGACGCCGGTTACAACGCCCGTCAGGTCAAAGACGCCGTCGCCAGATTGCCGGGACTCCGGCTCGAAATCGTCAAGCGTTCGGATGACATGACAGGCTTCGTCGTGCTGCCCCGTCGATGGGTGGTCGAGCGAACCTTCTCCTGGTTCGGCCGCAACCGCCGTCTGGCCAAGGACTACGAGAACCTCGCCGAAACGCTCGCCGCCTTCATAACCTTGGCCGCCATCCAATTCGCCATCAGACGCCTTGCTCGCGCGTAGGCTTTTAAGTCAGGCTCTGAGCGGGGCGATGCAAGTCGGCTCGGAACGATCGCTTAAAGGCGACGGACGGTTCAAGTACATGCTCGCCTACGGGTGCGCTGGACGAACTCGCTTCAGGCCGGTGGACGTGAAACGGAGACGCCACGAAAGGGGGCGGGTGCGCTGACGCCATCGGTTCTATCCAAAATGCAGCACGTAGCGCTGGCGCTAGGGGCGTTCGCACTCGGCGCCTCCGCTGCGTCGGTGAGAGCCGGGGCCGAGGAACCGCCGTTGCCGCCGCCTCGTCCGCCGGAGGTTGCGGCGCCTGACAAGGCGCCAGCGGAGCCGCCCCCTCCGGCGCCGAAGGCAGACGCGGCTTCGACATGCCTTGGGGAGCTGATCGCTGACGGCGTCAGCGCAGAGGCTGCCACGGCGCCGCCCATGTCGGCCGAGGGATGCGGCGTCGACGCGCCGGTCCGACTGTCATTGATCATTGCGGACGGCGGCGCCGTGAGCCTGCCCGACCGCCCCGTCGTCGCCTGCGAATTCGCCGCGGTGCTTGCCGACTACGTCCGCCACATCGTCGCGCCGCTTGGCCGGGCGACGTTGCACGCCAAGGTCACGGCGATCGAGACCGGTCCCGGCTATGATTGCCGCACGCAAGACCGCATCGCCGGGGCCAAGATCAGCGCCCACGCCACGGGACTGGCGGTCGACTTCATGGCGATCACGCTCGCCGACAAACGGCATATCCTCGTTGAGCGGCAGACCGGCGCGGACGAAGCGTCCTACTTTCGCGCGATACGGACGGCGGCTTGCGGCTGGTTCACCACCGTCCTCGGTCCCGGCTCAGACTCGTTTCACGCCAACAATATGCACCTCGACATCGAACCGCATGGCTCGAGCGCGAGCTACCGCATTTGCCAATAATTCACGCGTATTGCGCAATTCCATTGCCGAACGACCAATTTTCACGTTTGACCTCGATGAGGCTGATGAAGACGTCCTCCCGGCGCAGGCTGAGCGCAGCCGCGAGCCCGTCGGCGATCGCCTTGTAGAGCGCCTTCTTCTGCTCGAGCGTCCGGCCCTCATTCCAGGTGATCTGGGTCATCACCAGGTCCTCGGTGCGGCGAATGTCGAGATAGTTCAGGTCGAAGACGAAATTCCCGGAATCGTGCTCATTGATCACCTGAAAGCGGTCGTCTTTCGGCACGCCGACGCTGACCAACGCCTCGTGAACGATGCGGCTGACGGCCGCGCGATAAGCATCCGGCTTGCCTTTGCGCAGATCGATGCGAACGAGCGGCATGGTCCTTCTCCTTATGGTTTGGGTTTCCGCTTGGCTAAAACAGGGTCCGCGCGCGAAGATCGTCCTAACCTTTGATCTTAAGTTCCGGCTCTGGCGCGCGCCAGCCTGTGGCCGTAGCGACCGAGCCGCGCGGTCCTAGGGGGCGCAGCAGAAAATCGCTATGATCTTTCCAAAAACAGAAATGTGTGCTATGCATTGTTCCAGTCGCCGGATCGGACCGCGCTTGTCTGGGCGTCCTGAAAGGAGAAGACGCAGGTGAAGGGGATCGAGTCGGTTTCGCCGCGGGTCTTGAGGGAACCAGAATTTTTTTATTTGAATCGGTTGTAACCCATTGAAAAAGCTAGATTCGAAAAAATAAACGTTAGTAAATTAACTAACGTTTAAGCGCGTTTAAGAGCGTTTATTGGCGTTTACTTGTGCCGGTTTGGCGGTAAGAACGCGTGCCGGCGCCATTGCTGAAACAGCCGCGCGGGCATCCCGGGCCTTATCGAATGCGCAACGCTTGGCTGCGGATTGTCATCGCTTTTTCACGCCCGCGTGTCTATGAATTGTCAGGGGATCTTTGATCCTTACTTTCGGCGCAGTCGACCACCCGCTCGACGACGCTTTCCTACAAAGCGCATATCGGGCGGAGGCAAGATGTCGGTGACGGAAACGAAAAGCGCGGTCTGGTCGGCGCGTGACTGGGCGCAGGCGATCCTCCCTTACCGCCGTGCGAGCGCGGCTCGCGGCGTCTTCGAGCTCATTGTGACCTTCCCGCCTTTTGTCGCGATCTGGACCGCGATGATGATCGCCGCGACCCATGGCCAGTACTGGCTTTCGTTCGCGCTGGCGCCCATTGCCGCGGGGCTGCTCATTCGCCTGTTCCTGATCCAGCACGATTGCGGGCACGGTTCCTTCTTTCCCAGCAAGCTCGCAAACGACTGGGTAGGCCGCACGCTCGGCGTCCTGACGATGACGCCCTACGATCACTGGCGGCGCTCCCACGCGATCCATCACGCGACGTCGGGCAATCTCGCCCGGCGCGGCATCGGCGACATCAAGACGCTGACGGTGCATGAGTATTTCGCCCGCAACTGGCGCGACCGGCTGCGCTACCGGCTCTATCGCCATCCCCTGGTGATGTTCGGGCTAGGTCCGGCTTATGTGTTTCTGTTGGAGAATCGCTTGCCGCTCGGCTTCGAACGCCAGCGAATGCCATGGCTCAGCACGATGAGCACCAACGCCGGCATCCTGCTTGCCGCCGGTATCCTGATCCTGTGCGTGGGCTTCACAACGTTGCTTATTGTCCATTTGCCGATCGTCGTGCTCGCCGCAACGATGGGCGTGTGGCTGTTCTACGTCCAGCATCAATTCGAGGCAACGACATGGTACGAAGCGGCGGATTGGAGCCAGCCTGAAGCCGCCCTGCACGGCAGTTCGCATTATGACCTGCCGCTGCCGTTGCGCTGGTTCAGCGCCAATATCGGCGTCCATCACGTGCACCACCTGTCGAGCGGCGTTCCTTTTTATCGGCTTCCCGAGGTGTTGCGGACTTATCCTGAGCTTCGCCAAGTCAGTCGGCTGACGTTGTGGCAAAGCCTTGTTTGCGTTCGCCTCACGCTATGGGACGAGGAAACGCGGCGGCTCTTGTCGTTTCGCGAGGCGCGGGCGGCGCGCGCCGCTTCTCGGCGGCAGAAACCAGCTTGATTCGATCGTTCTCGAGCAGAAAAACTCCCCGAGGCCAGCGAGAATTGGCCGTCTACCTCTCCCTCAAGGCCTCGGATCCGATTCTGGCCAAGGGCGAGAGCAAGTAGTCGATCACGCGGCGGGAGTCGGTCCGGATTTCGATGGTGGCGGTCATGCCCGGGGTCAATGGGATGGTCGCGTTATCGATTTTCATCGCGCTTTCGTCGAGAGATACGGTCACCGGAAAAACGAAGCTTTCGGGCTGACCGGGGGCGCTCGGCGCCTCTTGCGCCACGTTGGCCGTCGCGGTTTCGTTGGCGAGCCCACGTTTGGCGTCTTGCTCGGCGATGGCTGCGGAAGCGATGTTGACGACCTTGCCATGCAGCGCGCCGAAACGCGTGAACGGGAAAGCGTCAATCTTGATCACGGCCTCCTGGCCGGGCTTGACGAAACCAATATCGAGATTGGCCACGAGCGCTTCGACCTGAAGCTTGCCGCCGATCGGCGTCAGCACGACGAGCTGCTGGCCGGTGGTGACGACTTGACCGACAGTGGTGACCGCCAACTGCTGAATGACGCCGTCCGTGGGCGCATAGAGCCGAGTGTGAGCAAGGCGCGCGTCCGCTTTGGCGAGCGCCTCACGGGCTTCGTCAGCCTTGCGGGCTGCGTCAGCGAGTTTGTTCTCGTTGTCGGCGATGAACTGGGAGACCGTCTTGGCCTTTTCGCTGCGCACCGATCTGACCGCCGCGTCGGTTTCGATCAGCTGGCCTTGGTCGGACGCGAGCGCCGCCTCGGACTTTTCCAGCTCTTCCTTGGCGTTATAAAGATCGATCTTGGTGCCGACGTTGAGGTCGATAGCCTGCTGCCTGGTCGAGACGCGCTGATTTAAAGTCTCTATCAGCTTGTTCTGGAAAGCGATGCTCATGTTGAGGCGCTTTTGCGTCGCCAGCTTTTCGGCCATCTGCCTGTCGAGCGCTTTGAGGGCGTCGGAGAGCTGAGCGAGATCCGCACGCAGTACGGCTTCTTCCCGTAACTGGAACTGTTCGGGCAAAGCCCGGTCCCAGGCGATGTTCAATTCGGCCTGACCGGCCAGACTTTCGACCGAGCCGGAGTCCGCCCCCGGCGCCGCATCGTCCCTGCTGCGCGCGTCGAGCCGGTCCTGCGCGCTCTCAACCTCGATCTCAGCGGCTCGCACGGCGTTGATCGCGTAACGGCGCCGTGCGATCTCGGCTACACTCGCGTTAAGCGCGTTCTGAGCGCTCAACGCGTCGGCGTCGGCCTCCGTGGGATCGAGCTCCAAGAGCAGATCCCCCGCCTTGACCGTTTGGCCTTTCTCAACGTGAATCGCAGCGATCTTGCCCGGATCAAGCGGTTCGATCACCTTGGCGTAGCCAGCTGTCTCGATCTTGCCCGGGGCCGTCGCATGGACGTCCAGCCGGCCGAAATACGACCACACCAGCGCCGCCAGCGCGAAGGCGCTTATCGTCGCCATCAGCGCGATCGGCAGCGGAGGGGGCGGCGTTTCGAGGATTTCGAGGGCGGCCGGCAGGAATTCGCGATCACGCCCGGTGACCAGAATCGGAGGCGGCCGCGAAGGCCGAGGCTGGGGGGGCGGGGCTACCGGCGGCGCAGCGCGTTCGTTCATGCTGGCGCCCTCACATGGTCGGACTGCAGCGCCCAAAGACGCGCATAAAGTCCGTCCGTCCGACGGAGGAGCTCTTCATGCCCGCCGACCTCGACGATCTCGCCTCTCAACATTCCCACGATCCGGGAGCAGGGGCGAACCGCCGCCAGGCGATGAGCAATGATGATGACGGTGCGCCCGCGCACGATCGAACGCATGTTGTCTTGAATGATCCGTTCGCTCTCATAGTCGAGCGCAGAGGTCGCCTCATCCAGAATGAGAACTCGGGGATTTGTTACGAGCGCCCGGGCAATCGCGACACGCTGACGCTGGCCGCCCGAAAGATTGGCGCCACGTTCTTCGATCATCGTGTCGTAGCCTTGCGGCAACTGAGCGATGAATTCGTCCGCGCCGGCGAGTCGAGCCGCCTGCATCACCATCACACGCGGCATGGCAGGGTCGCCAAGCGCTATGTTCTCGTGGATGGTGCGGTTGAAAAGAAGGTTCTCCTGCAGCACGACCCCGATCTGCCGGCGCAGCCAGCCGGGATCGAGCTGGGCAATGTCTACGCCATCGAGCATCACCTGACCCGACTGAGGACCATACAGGCGCTGGATGAGCTTCGTTAACGTGGACTTGCCAGATCCTGACGGGCCGACGACGCCAATGACCTCCCCCGGCTCGATCGACAGCGAAACTTTTCGCAGCGCGTCCGCTCCGTCCGGCCGGTACCGCATCGTCACGTCGCGAAACTCGATGGCGCCTCGCGGCGGCGGCAAGGTCAGAAGGTTCTGCGGCGCTGGCTCCGGCGGTGTGTTGAGGATATCGCCCAGACGCGCCACCGACACCTGCACCTGCTGAAAATCCTGCCACAGTTGCGACAGCCGCAGGATCGGCTGCACCACTTGGCTCGCGATCATGTTGAAGGCGATGAGTTCGCCCACAGTCATGGTCCCTTCGATCACCGATTGCGCCCCGATAAACAGGATCAGCGCAGTTGTAACCTTGCTCACATACTGAATGAGGTTCTGTCCGAGCGCTCCTGAAACGCCGGCGTTGAAGGAGGTGCGGACGTAAGCCGCCAGCCGCTCCTCCCATTGCGCCTGCATCATCGGCTCGACGCTCGCAGCCTTGAGGGTCGGCGCGCCGACGATCGATTCGACCAGGAACTGCTGCGACCGAGCGCCGCGATTGAACTTCTCGTTGATCTGTTCGCGGAGCACCGGCCGAATAAGACTGGCGATGACGATATACACCGGTATCGAAGCGAGGACGACCAGGGTGAGCTTCACCGAATAGATGAACATCACGACGAAAAAGATCAGCGTGAAAACAAGATCGAGTAGCGAGGTCAGGCCCTGCCCGGTCAGAAAACTGCGGATTGTCTCGAGCTCGCGCATACGGGCGACCGTCTGCCCGGCGGGGCGGGTCTCGAAATAGGCAAGGGGCAGACGAAAAAGATGGTGGAATAGCCGCCGGCCGAGTTCGACATCGATCCGATTGGTGGTGTGGCTCAGCGTATAGGTGCGCAGGAACTGGAGGATGGTCTCGAACAGGCCCAGGGTCACCATGCCGATCACCAGCACGATCAGCGTCGAGACGCCTTTGTGAACCAGCACCTTGTCGACGACCAGCTGGAAAAAGATAGGCGTCGCCAACGCGAACAATTGCACAAACAGCGACGCGACGAGGACATGGGCGAGCGAGCGCCGATAACGCAAAATCGAGGGCCAGAACCAGCGGAACCCGAACGTGGTGGGATTGACCCCCGCCCCGCCAAGTCGGCGCGTGATCAGGACCAGTTCGCCTGAAGACAGCGCCGCTATCTCCTCTATCGACAATTCTTGTGCTGTCCGGGCGATTGGATCGACCAGCCTCGCCGTCCCCTTGGTCGAACCCGCGCCCAGGACGGCGAAACCACCATCCTTAAGACTGAGGATAGCCGGGTAAGGAACGGCGCCGAGACGCTTGGCGGTCACCCCGCGAAGGATGCGCGACTTCAGCCGAAGGACATTCGCTCCGCGAACGATATCCTCGGCCTGCGCGCTGCGGCCGGTCAGAGCAAGTTGATGCCTCAACTGCACCGGGTCGCCGGCGATGCGGTAGTATCCCGCCACCAACGAAAGCCCACACAGCCCCGAGTCCAACAATTGCGCTGGCGCGGGAGATCCCATCTCGCTCTTGCCCATTGCGATGGTTTATCCGACTTATATCGTTATTTGCAACATTCACGCAACGACAAATCTTTCCTGCGCGAATTTGAAGACATCGCTCGCATACTGGCTTAGCGTCGAAATTGCCACATTATTCAAGCCAAGATGTAACGGGCGGCGTCGGGATGTTCACCTTCGCGGCCGACTAAACGGCTGCGTGGCTGGCGCTAGCTTGCTGCAGTTTGGATCGTTGTGTTCCTTAAACTGAGCCCTGAACGTTACAGCGGACTTAAAGATATCAATCGAGGCTCTTCAATCGAAGGCGGTTGTGCCTGAGCCGCTCGCAAATTTGGCTGCTCCAAGCCAGATGAAACCAGGATCACTCACCGTTTTGGATGCGACGACCCCATGCGGCCTCGGTCGCCCAATGGGTATAGGATGGCTTCCGGGCTGGAGCGCGATGACAATGGCGGCTCGACCAGATCGGATCGCGCCACGCACAAAGGAGGTTTTCATGTGCCGCAACATCCGCCCGCTGTTCAATTTTGAGCCGCCCGCGAGCGACGAGGAAATCCGCGCTTCGGCTCTCCAGTTCGTTCGCAAGGTGAGCGGCTTCGCCAAGCCCTCGAACGCCAACGCCGAGGCGTTCGACCGCGCGGTCGACGAGGTGACTGAAGCGGCGCGGAGGCTCATCTTTTCCCTGCAGAGCGCCGCTCCGCCGCGTGACCGGGAGACCGAGGCCCGCAAGGCGCGGGAGCGATCGCGGCTGCGCTACGGATAGGCGCCGCCTGTCACATTATGGGCCGGAATAAGCGCTGACCTCCGGCGAGCGCCAGCTTCGAAGGGCTTCGCCGCGGGGCCGAAGGATCTCGACCTTCAGCGGATAGCACCGCGCGGCGTCGCTCGAATGGCTCGACCCGCAATCGCCGCCCGGGCAGGCTGAAAGTGCGCCGATGAGATCGATTTCGGCAAAAAACTCGATGAAATCTCCAGGACGCACGGGGCTCGCCTTCATAAAATAGCGGTGGGAGGCGCGCTCGTAGCCCGTGCACATGAACACATTGAGCACATCGTGGATATGGGGCTCTGCTTCGCTCAGAGGGAGTGTTGTCCGCTCGGCGAGCGCTCGCGTGAGGTTCGAATGGCAGCAATGGTGATAGTCGCTGCCGGATATCAGCCGCTGGGTGTAGGGGTCGCAGCGCGTGCCAATGACATCATGAACGCCCGCGCCGTCGGAATCGAAGCCGTACCAACCGAGCGTGTCGTATGTGACGGTCGCCATCGGCCTCAGGTATGGCAATGCGCTCCAAAGCCGGCTGCCGGTGGTCACATGCGTTGCGTTGAGCGCCCTCGTCTTGCCGCTGAAGAACCGTTCGGCGAGATTGCCCGCGCGCCACAAATTGAGGTCGCCGACCTGCGGGCCCTCGATGCTGACGATACGGAAGAAATGCCCCGCCGGAACGTCGAACGCGCGCCCCTCGCGTGGCGGCACGATCGTTTCGTCAATCTTCGTCATGCCTGCGCGCGCATTGTCGTAGAAGGCCGCGTCGTAGGCGGGCAGCCGGTCGAGCGCGTAGACGACGACCGGTTTGGCCGCGCGACGCTGGTCCGCGTCCGGGGGAGGCTGCATCTGAGGTTGGCCCGTCATGCCCGCAAGCCTAGTCGAAGGCGTGAGCCGGCAAAAGCCGTCCGCCTCGTCGCGCGATAAACAACGTGCTACCAGTTTCCTCAAGGCGCTGCTTGGCCCGCCCTGGCGCGTGGCTCGAGGAGTGGGTGGAGCGCGGCGGCTCGGGACGAGTTTCGCCGCTTGGATGGAACGCGTGGAGTGACGGATGCGGGGTGATGAACAAGTCATCGACTATCTCAACCGGGCGCTGAAGCACGAACTCGCGGCAGTCAATCAATACTGGCTGCACTATCGCATTCTGGATAACTGGGGCTACAAGGACTTCGCCAAGACTTGGCGCAAAGAGTTGATCGAAGAGATGCAGCACGCCGATCAGCTGGTTGCGCGCATTCTGTTCCTCGACGGCCAGCCCAACATGCAGTCGCTCGACCAGCTCAGGATCGGCAAAAACGTCAAGGAAATCCTGGAATGCGATCTCGCGGCGGAAATGCACGCCCGCGAGCTTTACCTGGAGGCTGCCCGCCACTGCGAACAGGCCAACGACCGAGTGTCGAGAATCTTGTTCGAGACTTTGACCTCCGACGAGGAGGAGCACATCGACTTCCTCGAGGCGCAGCTAACCTTGGTTGAACAGCTTGGGCTTCAGCTTTATGCGCAAAAGCATGTGGGCGAACTGGAAGGCGATTGAAAAACAGCGTTGGCTCGTAATTCCACCCTGGTCGGCGCTATCGGCGAAGCGAGACGGCCGCGCGCCGGCCAAATTCGTGCAAGGAAATCCAAGCAAAACCAAGGAAAACCAAGGAAAAAAGCTTGGATTTCCTTGGATTCCTTTGGTGGAATCGGGGCTTTTCAATGGGTTACGGCGAATCCAAATAAAAATTTTCTTTCTTCCATTTTCACCTCTCGCGGAACGCATCAATCGCCCATTCTTGTCCCGCCGCCGGCGCCGCATAGTGCGGGTGCTGGCCGGCGACTGAGAAGACATATAGCATTATTTCTGAATTTTGAAAAGGAATTGTCGGCTCTTACAGCGTTCGCTGTTGGTCTCGGAATTCAGCCTTGGATCGTCATGGCCGGCCTTGTGCCGGCCATCCACGCCCGCCGCGATAATCTCTGCTACTAAAAAATAATGTTTCTTATCAGATGCTTATCCCGATAGGACAGTGTTCTCGTGGATGGCCGGCACAAGGCCGGCCATGACGCCTTCAGGAGCGCCAATGCCTAACGCTATAAGAGCCCAATTGTCGGAATTTCGTGTTCCGATCGGCACAGAAAGCCTATCGCCTCACGGATATAAGGCGCGGAAGACATGGGTGGGCGCGAAGGTCCGACGCGGGCCTTTTGCGCCACCTTGGCGCCCTTCCGCGCGACGTTGGGCGTGATCCGGAACCCGATGGGGCTGGCGGCCCGCAGCGTGCGCGCACAAAGCGAACCGGCGAATAGGCGCCGTCTTGCTCGGTAACAGCCACCAGCCGGGCCAACTCTCAGTCCCGCTCGTTCAATACATTTGTATTTTCGTCGATATCCGTTCGCTTTAAGGTCAAAGCCCAATCAGTTCGACCGGTTTCTGCCCGAAGCGGCCGCTCCCGTAAAGGCGATTGGGTTATGACCCCAGAGCAGATTGCAATTCCGTCGAATCGGGCGCTGTAGGCGCGGTCCATAGCCCGTCGGTAGACGGGCGTCCTGCCGGCCGCCCTTTCGACCGCGCCGGCCACGCTCCAAAGGGCGTTCGTAAGAGCGCCCGTCTCACGACGGGCAATCGAGCGCGGCCGGCAAGGGCCGGTCGACCCAAATGCAATCTGCGCTTACGCGAGGCGCCAGACCATGACCGGCTCCTCGTAACCGCGGACGGGGAGGGGCCCGAGCGGCAGGGCCTCGCCGACGGCGTCGCCCGCCGCCTCGCGCACGGTGTCGGAGACGATGAGTTGCGATCCGACCTCCTTGTTGAGGCTCTCGAGCCGCGAGGCCAGATTCACCGTGTCGCCGATGACCGTATATTCCTTGCGGCGCGGCGAGCCGACCGTCCCGGCCACCGCCTGGCCGATATGGATGCCGATGCCGAGCCGGATCGGCCAGGGGTGGTCGACGTTGCTCGCGTCGACGGCGCTCAGCATCTCGCGCGCGGCTTCGACGGCGTTCGCGGCTTCAAGAGGATCGTCGATCGGCGCGCCGAAGATGGCGAGCAGGCCGTCGCCCAGAAACTTGTTGACGATGCCGTTATGCCGGTCGACGGCGTCGACCAGGATTTCAAAAACGTCGTCGAGGCGCTCGACGACTTCGGCCGGCGTCCGACTGCGCGCCGCCGCGGTGAAGCTGCGGATGTCGACGAACATGACGCAAACCCGCCTCATCTCGCTAAGCTCGGCCGCGCCGATCGCGAGCAGCTGCTCGACCACCCGGGGCGAAACGTGTTGACCGAAGAGGTTGGTCACTTCGTCGCGGGCCGCCGCCGCGGCGAGCGCGCGCTCAAAATGGCTCTTGATCGTCGCTCCGACAGCACCGGCCAGCAAGCCGGCCGCCAGAAGAACGGCGCTGCGGGTCAGATGATAGCCGATGTTGAAGTTTGGGTCCTCGGTTCGCCAGCCAAGATGCAGGGTGACTGAGGCGAGGGCGAACAGTTCGACCGCGGCGACCGCGCCGGTAAAGGCCGAGAGCGCAAAGTCCAGCCGCAACGTCGAAAGAATGATGAAGAGAAAATAGAGCAGCGCCGGCCACGTGCCGAAAATGATGGCGGGCGCGGACAGATAGCCTGCGAGGAGATAGAGCAGCACGGTCGGAAAGCTCGTTTCGACGAGTGCGTTCGCGTAGCGCCCGAAAACCGGATAGTTTCGACCGCGACGAAGGAACATCGTGACCAGGCCAGCCGCGAACAGTTCGTAGGCGATGAAGGCCGAGAACGCCGCCAACGCGGCGCGCTCCGGGAGTCGGTCGTGATAGATCGATCGGACGAAGCCGGGGGCGAGCGTCGCGGTCAAGAGGATCAGAACGAGGATCAAAGCCTGCAGGGCGGCCAGGATGAGCATGCGCCGCCGCTCGCTGACAAGAATCTCGCGGTTCAGCAGGCGTTGAAACGGGGTGTCGGGGGGGTCAGCGGGATCGTCCATCTCGATCTTTCGGGGCGGCGGCGAGCGGTGAAAGCGCGGTCGTGTTCCTTTACGGCCGCGATCCTATCGACGCCGGCTATTCTTGCCGATGGCGGGAAGGTTTTCAGCCCCTGTTGGCGTCGGCGGCCGGCGGCGCACGCGCCATGGCGGGGGCGTCCGATTAGCCTTGTGGAGCGGGCCGACATAGGCTATGAACACCCAATCGAGTTTCGGCCGGACGACTTGGCCTCGCCGCGCGCTACGCGTCGGACTGACGACCTTCTTCCTAAATCTCGATTGCTCCGAGCCGGTTGCGCAATCGCGCAGCCTATCTAAACACGTACTTGAAAGAAGTTCTCATGACGCAAGGAACCGTAAAGTGGTTCAACAGCCAAAAAGGCTTTGGCTTCATCCAGCCGGACGATGGCAGCAAGGATGTCTTCGTGCACATCAGCGCCGTTGAGCGCGCCGGTCTCTACAGCCTCAACGAGGGACAGAAGGTTACTTTTGACCTTGTTGCAGATCGAAAGACCGGCAAGTCCTCGGCGGATAACCTGAAGGCCGCCTGATCGGCAAAGCCTGACAGCCATATCGCCTTGACCACGGATGTACTGGCAGGGCTAATGTGGTTCGAGATCCCGCGTCCGGCTCGCCGTGCGCGGGTTTTTGCTTTGTGGGGTTTCGTTCGGCGGCGAGCCGCGTAATCGACGGCGAGCCGGGTAATCGAGAATGAGGCTCGTTCGCGTCGGCTGTCGAGGAAATGCAGGAAGCGGATCCCTTAACCGCAGAGAAGGCGCTTTTTCACCCACGTTCTGACGAGAAGGCCAGAGAGGCCGCCAAATCATGACCCTGCACAAATTCGCGATCGGGCAAGCTGTCGACTTCGACAGGATGCTGCCATCGATGTCGAGGCCCAAGGGTCCGTTTGAGATCGTGAGCGTGTTGTCGGTCGACGACGCCAATTCGCCGACCTATCGCATCAAAAGCAAAGCCGAGCTTTTCTCGCGCGCCGCCAAAGAAATTGACCTCGTCGCGGTCGACTTGCCGCCGAGCGAGCAAACGACTGCGGCGCTGTGGGCCCATCCCGCGTCTGGACGACGGTTGCCCCGGCCGCTCCGGTCGCGGTGACCTCCGACGAATTTCGGTCCGGCTTTAGGCGGCCGGCTCACTGGGTCAGCTCGAACCGCGCGGTGACGGTCACGGTCAGCTTGTCCTCGCCCGCTTCGATCGGCGTCGGCGCGGGAGCGCCGGCGGCGAATGCGCGCGAAAAGGCGACGGGCATCTGGCGGCCGGCCTCTTCCGTGAGCACCATCAGCCTGCCGATCCTGGCGCCCCCTGCGCTGGCGTAGATCTCGGCCTTCCGCCTGGCGTCGGCGACCGCAAGCGGGCGCGCCTTGTCGAGCAGCGCGCTCGGATCGTTATGGCCGAAGCCGATGCCGTAGACCGAGTTGGCGCCGGCGGCCACGGCCTTGTCGAGCAGCGCGCCAAGACGTGGGATGTCGCGCAGCATTACGCTCACGTTGTTGCTCACGCTATATCCGGTGATCGCCGGCGGGGTCTCTTGGCCGGGCGGGGCTTGCGAGAACATTGGCGAAATCGACAGTTCGGAAGTCTGGATATCGGCGGGAGCGACCCCCTCCGCCTTGATGAGCGAAACGAGGGCGTTGGCTGCTTTGGCGTTGGCCGCCATCGCCTCGCCCGCATTTTTGCCGGTGCTGGTCACGCCAAGCGTCACCCGGGCGAAATCCGGCGCGGCGCCGACGCTGCCTTCCCCGCTGACTTCGACCCATCGGTCATTGCTGCTGTCGCTCGAGCGCTCGAGCGCAGATGCGGGCGGGGTCGCGGCGAGCGTCGCCAGGAAAGTGATGAAAGCCAACTTGAGCCGCATAGGCGTCCTCCCAGTCCGAGTCCCGTGTCGCGTATGAGGGATCAGAGCGCAAAGTGTGGCGGCCTCAGGGCCGATTGCGGATCGCGGTCGGCGTCTTCGGAAGCGCGCAATGAAAACGCGCCGCGCTTGAAAATCCAGCTCCCTCATTCCACGCAAGCTCAAAGCCCTGTAAAGTAGCGCGGAGGCGCGATTTCGAAATTAAAGAGACGGCGCCGCATGGGGGGCGGCCATGTCCGCTTCATTGCCCACCTACGACTTGATTCCTTTGCCTGGCGAGGGCCCGGAAGACGTCGTGGCTGGCTCTGACGGCTCGATCTACACGGGGCTTCTCGACGGGCGCATTCTCGGCGTCGCGCCAACGGACGGGGCGGTGCGCGAGGTCGCCAGGACCGGCGGCCGACCTTTAGGTCTGGAAGCGACGACGAACGGGCGGCTCCTGATTTGCGACAGTCCGAAAGGTCTGCTGGAGCTCGATCTCAAGACCGGCCTGGTCAAAACGCTCGTCACTAACGACGGCGCGGAGCCGCTGATCTTTTGCAGCAATGTTGTCGCCGCGCCCGACGGCGATCTCTTCTTCACCATCTCGTCGATGCGCTACAGCGTCCACGAATGGAAAAAAGACTTTGTTGAGAACGTGCCGACAGGACGCGTTTATCGCCGCGCGGCGGACGGGACGTTGACGCGGTTGATGGATGGCTTGCGTTTCGCCAACGGTCTCGTCCGGGCGCGGGACGGACGGAGCCTCATCGTCGCGGAGACCGCGGGACGGCGCCTGCTTCGTCTGTGGCTCGCCGGCCCGCGTGCGGGAGCAAGCGAGGTGATCGCGGAGCTTCCCGGCTTTCCCGACAATCTGGGCGCCGATGAGGACGGCATGATCTGGGTCGCCCTCGTGTCAGAACCGAATCCCGCGCTCGAAAGCCTGCACAAGCTGCCGTTCTTTCTGCGTCGGCTCGTGGCGCGTCTCCCGGAAAGCCTGCAGCCGAAGCCTTCGCGCGTCGCGTGGGTCGCGGCTTACGACGAAAACGGCGCCTGCGCGCACGATTTCAAATGGACGGACGGCGGCTTCGCGATGGTGACTGGCGTCTGCCGCGTCGGTCGCCATGTGTGGTGCGCCGGCTTGCAGGAACGCGCGCTGATGCGCTTCGACCTGCCCGGCTGACGCCCTTCAGGCAATGAGCACCACCTTGCCAATATGCCTTCCGCTTTCCACGTACGCGTGCGCCGCGCCAGCCTCGGCCAAGGGGAAGATCTTGTCGACGATCGGCTTGATCTTACCGGTTTCGACCCAAGGCCAGACGCGGGCTTCCACGGCGGCGGCAAGACGCGCCTTTTCGTCGGCTGAGCGAGGGCGAAGAGTGGATCCGGTGAGGATAAGCCGGTCGCGCATCACGCGCATGAGGTCGATTTCCGCTTTCGCTCCGTCCTGAGTGGCGATCAGGACATTGCGCCCGAGCGGCTTCAGGCACGCAAGGTTCTTCGGCGTGTAGGCGCCGCCGACCATGTCCAGAATGACGTCGGCTCCGCCTTCGGCCTTGATTCGCTCCACGAAGTCTTCCTCGTTGGTGTCGATCGAGACGTCGGCGCCGAGCTTCAGCGCCGCCGCCGCTTTATCTGCGCCGCGACTGGTGGCGATCACTTTGGCGCCTGCCGCCTTCGCCATCTGGATCGCCATGACGCCAATGCCGGATGTGCCTCCATGCACCACGAAGGTCTCGCCGGATTTGAGGGCTCCGCTTTCCAACACATTCGCGAAGACAGTGAAGGCGGTTTCCGGCAGGGCCGCGGCTTGCACCAGGCTCAGGCCCTTGGGAATAGGCAAAACATGCCTGGCGTCGACCCGGCAATATTGCGCGTAGCCGCCCCCGCCGAGAAGTGCGCAGACTTGATCGCCCACCGACCACCGGATCGCGTTTTCGCCCGCAGCGGCCACCTCACCTGCAACTTCCAGCCCCAAGGTCTCCGGCGAGCCTGGCGGTGGAGGATAAAAGCCCATGCGCTGAATGATGTCCGGTCGATTGACCCCTGCAGCCTTCATGCGGATCAAGAGTTCTCCGGGACCTGGTTTGGGAGTTGGAACGCTCGCAGCCTTCAACGAGTCGGCTGGGCCCTTGCCGCCCTCGACAATCGCGGCAGTCATGGTGTTGGGGATCGAGCTCACGCAGGCTTTTCTCTTTACGGTGACGTCCGCGGTTCCGGACTCGAGCGATAGCGGAAGTCGCAATGGCTCGCCCCGCCCATGATGGTCTGGGTGCGCGTCAGCTTGATGCGCGGGTCATAGCCCTCGCAGAACGCGCCGTCGCGGTTGCAGGAGAGGATGTCGCCGATGTCGCCGAGGCCCATGGCTTTATACGCTTCCGCGTAGCGACAGCGCTTGACGTTGAAGTCGAGCACGCCCGGCCGATCGTCGATCACCTCGATCGTCAGCGCCTCGTCTTTCGTCCATAGAGGCAGGATCGCCTTGAAGCTTTCGAGATCGGCGCCGTCGTTCGCGCGCGCGGCCATCTCGCGCACCGGCGTCGATCGCCGCGCGGCGAATGGCGCGGCGCAGGATGTCGCGCGCCTTCTCTTCCCCGATCGCCTCGCGCATCTCGTCATAGATCGGCGCGATGATCGCCGCCTCAATTCTGCGGCGCGCAAGAATGCCGAGTTCGCCCTCGGCGCTATTCGTCCGTTCATCCATGAGCGCGAAGCCTGCGCCGGGCGCGCGGGACATGTCAAATTCGCGAGCGTTGTCTGCAGGCGACTTGACAGAGGTCGGGGGAGGCGACGAGTCTGGCGGGTGGAGACACAGTTCGCGCTTCGTGCGCCCAAGGGAGGAGAGGCCCGATGCCGATTGCCCGGATGGATCATTTCACCATCCTTTCGACAAACGCCGAAAAGACCATCGCGTTCTATAGCGACATTCTCGGCTTCACTTCCGGCCCGCGCCCGGCGTTCTCGTTTCCCGGCGCCTGGCTCTACAATGACGGCAAGGCGGTGCTGCATGTGGTGGAGAGACCGTCCATCCCGGAAGGCGGCGGCGTGCTCGATCACATCGCCTTCTGGGGCACGGACCCGTCGGCCTATGTGGCCAAGCTCAAGGCGCGCGGAATGAAATACGACTTGAGGCGGTTGCCTGAGAGCGGCCATGCGGGCGGCCTTTGGCAATTGTTTTTCTTTGATCCGAGCGGCGCCCGGGTCGAGATCGACTTCGCGGCGAGCGAGACGGTGGAGGGGCAGGGGTAGCGCATGCGCCCTCGTCTTGAGGAGCGCCAAAGGCGCGTCTCGAAGGACGCTCCGTAAGACGCGGCGCAGCGCCGCCAACTGGAACATTCTTCGAGGCCGCTACGCGGCGCCTCACAATGAGGTCAGTGATCAACGAGTCGCGCCGCGATCGCGCGCTTGCCATCACGTCTCGCCTCCCGCTAAGAGCCGCGACGAAAGCGGGATATTTCCCGCCAACAGGACTTGCCTTGCGCAACAATTCCATCGTTCAGATCGGCCAGGGGCCGCTTGCCGCCCACTTCGGCCCTATGCTGCCGTTGGCGCTCATCGCCGGGCCTTGCCAGCTCGAGAGCCGGGCCCATGCGCTCGAGATGGCTCGGGCGCTCAAGGAGATTGCGGGCCGGCGGGCGATCGGCCTCGTGTTCAAGTCGTCCTTCGACAAGGCCAATCGGACCTCGGGTTCGGCCAAGCGCGGACTGGGGCTCAAAGCCGCGCTGCCGATCTTCGCCGAAATCCGCGACACGCTCGGCCTGCCCGTCATCACGGACGTGCACGAAAGCAGTCAGTGCGCGCCGGTCGCTGAAGCCGTCGACGCGTTGCAAATTCCGGCTTTCCTTTGCCGGCAGACGGATCTCCTGGTCGCGGCGGCGGAGACCGGCCGGCCGGTCAACGTCAAGAAGGGGCAGTTTCTCGCTCCCTGGGACATGAAGAACGTGGTCGCCAAACTCGACGGCGCGGGTCTCGCCGACATCCTGGTGACGGAGAGGGGCGTGAGCTTCGGATACAACACCCTCGTCTCCGACATGCGGGCGCTACCGATCCTGGCCCGCGAGACCGGCGCCCGGTCATCTTCGACGCCACCCATTCGGTGCAGCAGCCGGGCGGGCAGGGAACGTCGTCGGGCGGCGAGCGCGCGTTCGTCAGGGTGCTGGCGCGGGCGGCGGTGGCGGTGGGTGTGGCTGGCGTCTTCATCGAGACCCATCAGGACCCGGACCATGCGCCGTCGGATGGACCCAACATGGTGCCGCTCAAGGATTTCGAGGCGCTCATCGCCGAACTTCAGGATTTCGACCGGCTCGTTAAGCGTAACGCCGAGAGCTTCTAACGCGGGCTTGTCACATGGCGGTCGTGTGAACATTATACTTTCGCCAGTTGCTCGCGGAAATCGACTCCGATGGACAAGTACCTCTTCAGCTACGCGACCGCGAGCGACCCGCCGATCCAGCGGGCCTTGATCCGCCTCGTCGAGAAGGCGACCGGTCAACCGAAGCTCAAGCGGATGTATGTCGAGAACCAGCGCTGTCCCCGCGCGGGCGAGACCTTCTGGCAGGCCGCCGTGCGCTCGCTCGAACTCGACGTCCGCTACGATCCTCATGCGCTCGCCGCCGTGCCGAAGGCCGGCCCGGTCGTGTTTGTCGCCAATCATCCTTACGGCGTGCTTGACGGCGTCGTCATGGCTTGGCTGGTCAGCAAGGTGAGGCCCGATTTCCTCGCTCTCACCCACATCGTGCTGACGCGGGCGCCCGAGGCGGCGCCGTTCATCCTGCCGATCGATTTCTCTGGGGCCAAGGGCGCCGAGCAAACGAACCTGGCTTCGCGCGCCGCGGCGCGCGCCCATCTCGCAAAGGGCGGGGCTATCGTCGTATTCCCGGCGGGCGCCGTTTCGACGGCGCCGGACAAGTTTGGTCTGAAGCCGGCGGTCGATGGGCGCTGGCAGCCGTTCGTGTCGCAGCTCATCCAGCGTTCCGAGGCGACCGTCGTGCCGATCTGGTTTGGCGGCCAGAACAGCCGCCTGTTCCAGATCGCGAGTCACGTGAGCCTCACGCTTCGCCTGTCGCTGATCTTCCACGAGGTCAAGACGCGCATCGGAACCGCGCTCCCGGTCGCGATCGGAGCGCCGATTCCGTTCGCTTCCCTGGCCGCGCTCAAGGATCGGCAGGCGCTCGCCGACGAGCTGCGCGCCCGGGTCTATGCGTTGGCGAGGCTCGCTCCGCCGACCGCCGGCAAGCCGCGACGCACGCTCGGCAAATTGCTGCGACCAAAGCTGTCCGTGCTTCGAGCCAACCGCTCGGCGAAAAGGGACCAGCGAATCGCGCTTATGCCTCCTTGTCCAGGCCGGCCAGCAAGGTCAGGTGCTCCTTGATCATCCCGCGCGCGAGTTTTGCGACATTGGTCTGATCGAGATTGTCAGGCGACTTCAGATAGACTTCCTGAATGTCGAGGAGTTTCCGATGGCCCTCGACTTGGTAGCGAATGTAGTCGCGATCGTACCGAGATCCGGTTTTTTCGGCGCGCAATTTCTCGACCGAAGCCTTTCCGGCGTCGTCCAAGTTTTGCATCAGCTCCGCATCGGTGAGGGACTGAATCGTGCCCTTGGGCGCCGCGTTCGTCTGAAGCGCCTTTAAAACGTCGGCGACTGTTTCCTGCTCGGCGATTTCGAACTCAGCGAACTGCTTCAGCTCGGGGTGGGTCACTTTCGGCTGCGCCATTCGACTGAGCAACAGCGACAAGGAACCGTAGGCGATGGTGTCCCGGAGGTGCCTTTGCTGGGCGTCCGTGCCGGCGCTTGGAGCGGGGGCCGGCGGGGTCATCTTTTGCGCGAAGACCGGGCCAGCGGACAACGTTGCTATCGAAGCAAGAAGAAAACGACGGTTCATCTGCGGACTCCATTCGGATTGGGGCGCCTTGCGCCCTGGAGCCGGGTGAACGCCCCGCAGATTGCCTTGTTCCTCCTGGCGGACCCGTTCTGTCAGCCACGGCCGCGATAGGGCGCGACGCCCTGATCGGGGATCCAGACCCCCTTCGGCGGCTTGCCGCTTTGCCAGAACACATCGATCGGCATGCCGCCGCGCGGGAACCAATAGCCGCCGATTCTGAACCAGCGCGGCTTGAGCAAGCCGACCAGGTCCCTGCCGATGCGAACGGTGCAATCTTCATGGAAGGCGCCGTGATTGCGGAAGCTCGAGAGATAAAACTTCAGCGACTTCAATTCGACGATCCATGCGCCTGGCGCATAGTCGATGACCAGATGGGCGAAATCGGGCTGCCCGGTCACCGGGCACATCGACGTGAATTCCGGCGCGGTAAAGCGAGCGACATAATCCGTATCGGCCTGCGGATTGGGCACGCGCTCGAGCGTCTTGGCGTCGGGCGCATCAGGGATGCGCGAGGGTTGTCCCAAATGGACGAGGGGGGCCAGCGGCTTTTTCATGGCCCCCTTTAGTCCGAAGCCGCTTTCACCGGCAAGACTGGGGCGATGATGGCTACTTCAGTTGGCCGGCGCCGAACTGGGAGGAGACATAGCCGCTGAACCTGACGCAAACGCCGTCCGCCGCTTGGATGCCCGGAGAGCCGGCGACATTGCACGGTGTCACGTATTCGGTCTTTTTCGACTTGTCGCGCTGACCCCGCTGAGAGGGCAGCTCCGCCGCCTGCGCAGCGATCGCCGCGACGACAGCGCCCGCGAGCGCCAATGCAACCCATCGATGAATCATCATGGAGCTTCCCACCGGTCGCTTCGCGCGACACTGTGGCCGAATTATAGCGGCTCCAGTGCGCAGAGACGCCATATTGGGCCGCTATGGGGCGACCAGCAAGCGACGCTGAAGGCGGGCTTGCAACTCAGTGTGCGATCCGCAAGGAAGACGCGGGCCTGATCGGGAGCGCGGAAAGCATGGAGACGACGCCCGCTTTTGCACGCCCTTTTGCGCGTCGCCCGGTAGGGCTTTCGTGGCTCGCCGGCGCGGCGCTGCTGGCGCTCGCTTTCTACGCGGCGATCCCGCTGCTTCAACCGATCGTTGCGGCGATCGCGGGCGCCGGGGCGCTGGCGCTTCTGCGCTGGGCGCGAGCCGAGCGACCGTATTCGCCGGCGCTGATCGCCGTCGACGCCGCGGCGTTCGCGATCTTCGCCTACCATCGCAATGACTCGCTCGGCTTCTGGCAGCTGCCGGGCCCATGGGCGGATGTCTTTCGCTTTGACCCGCCTGGCGCCGCGATCGCACTGATCATCTACGTCGGCGGCTCGATCCTGGCGCTCATCGGCGGCTTTCGAGGTCTCCGCCTCATTGAGGCGCTGAGCCTGATCGCGGTCCCGTTCTTATTTAACCTCATGCTCGCGATTGGCGCCGACTGGCACATGGCCGAACTCGGCGCCGCCGTGACCGCGCACGCCAATCTGCCCTTTCCGGCGCAGGTCGCGATCGGACGCGCGCTGACGCTTTGGTTGATCGGCGAGGCGATTTTCATTCTGATCAGCCTGGTCAGCGTGAACATGGCTCCGCGCTCGGTGCGCACGCATGCTCTGTTCGCGTTGAGCGGCGCGGTCGCGGCCGCCACGCCTTTGTTCGCCAATGCGGCGCAATGGGTCGCGCAGCCATTCCTGGCGATCTTTTTTTCCGCCCTCTGCGCGGCGCTGGCTCAAGCTGGCTTATGGGCGATCGTCTATCTTCTGACCGGCGTCGCTCTCGATTGGCTTGCCGGCCGGCCGCCGCGCTTCGAGGTGGTCTGGGAACATTGGCGGACTGGCTTCATCAAGGGCGCGCTCTACGGCGCGCTGTTCATGGGCCTTATCCTCATAGCGGCCCTGATCCTGAAAGCCCCTGGCGCGGCGTCGGTTCTTGACGGCGGCTCGCTGATCATCGGCCCGCTTCTCGGCGCGCTCCTCTTTCCGCTCGGCCAAACGATCGTGGGCAGCGCCGACGGAACGCCGCCTTTCTTCGGCCGGTTGAGAGCGGCTTATCGCGATCCGCGAGGACCGGTGCGCGGGCTTGTCGTCGGGCTCGGCCTTGCGCTCGCCTATCGCGCCGATCTGGCGGCCTACGATGGCGGCGCGCGCTTTCTCGTGATGGCCGCGATCGGCGCCCTCGCTTATGGCGGCGTCGACCTCGCCTTCGACGCAGGAAGCGTGATCCGCGGCGAGCGGCGAAAGTTTCAGAGCTGGCAACTCTATGCGCTTGGCGTCTTGCTTGGCGGCCTGGTCGCCGGCGCGCTCGGCTGGTATTTCGACACCCCCCAGCTGCATGTGGTGATCGACAAGTTCTGGGCCTATGCCGACGTCAATTACCGGCTCGACGGCCGCAAGCTCGGCGACTTCACCACCTATCCGATCTTCAACAAGTATGGCTCGATCAATCTCGGCGAGGTCGCGGGCGGGGTCAGGCTGTTCTGGACCGAGTCGGTGGCGGGGGTGATCAACTGGTCGCTCGCGGCGCCGCTGTTCTCGATCAACTACGTTCTGCTCGACGCGGTGCTGCGGCGAAGCTTGCGTCCGGTCAAGACGCTGCTGAGCCCCGCCGGCGTCGAAGGCCTGGTGGAGCAAGGCGTGCGCGTCTTGCGTTGGGGCTTGTGGATGTCGCCGGTCATCAACTCGTTCCTGCGTCAGTCGCCGGACCCGACCTGGTACAATCAGGACGGCGCGATCCGCACGGGCGTCGCGATCGGGGCGAATGTGACGCAGAGTCCTGCGGACTTCCGCCAGTTCAGCTTGGCCATGTTCACGGGGCTGCTTGCCTATGACTGGCTCAGAAATCCTCATCTGGTTCGACCATATGGGCCTCAGGGTCGCGACCCTGGTCAATCTGTCGTTTCTCGGCGGCGACCGCGCTGACGAGGCGGCGGCGCGGTTCGTGGGCCACCATGGCCGCACACGCGCCATTCCGGACGGCATCCGCAGGTTTGGCACCTGGGCGCCGCTGCTCATCCCGTTCTACATTCCGCGCGGGCCCGAGTGGGACAAGGCCTGGACCGGAGCGGAGACGCTTGCGCGCGGCGGCGCGCCCATGCCGGACGCGGTGAAGACACTGGGCTTCGCCTATGCCGCTTCAGGCGCCGCGATCGCCGCGGCCTCTGTCGCGACCTTCCTCAAAGAGCGCGCGAAAGTTGGGCCTGCCGGACCGTGGCTCGACGGCGCGCCCCTCGAACTCGCTCGACGGCCGGACCGCTATACCTTCAACAACGGCGCGGTGGGGCTCGAAATTCAGCGCGACGGCAGGGGCGCGGCTTTCGTTATGGGCGCCGAGCGCGGCGGCTTTGCCATCGACCTCTTTCGCCGGCCGCTCGATCCTCTGCAGGCGCGCGGCCATTTCTTCTATGTGAGCGAGGAGGGCGAGGCGCCCTGGTCGATCGGATTTGAACCCGCTCGGCGGGCTGGCGACTATCACATCGAGGAGACAGGCTTCAACCGTCTCGCGATCGTCAACGCGCTGAATGGGATCGAAGCGCGTATGGAGATCGCGCCCGATCCGGAAGGCGCGATTTTGAGCTGGCGCATCAGGCTTAAGAACAAATCGGACCGGCATCGACGCCTGCGCCTCACCAGCTTCTGCGAGGTCGCCGGCCACGAGACCGGCGCTTACGCCAAGGACCTCG
Organism: uncultured Alphaproteobacteria bacterium; assembly: GCA_963707355.1. Taxonomy (GTDB): domain Bacteria; phylum Pseudomonadota; class Alphaproteobacteria; order Rhizobiales; family Beijerinckiaceae; genus Roseiarcus. The sequence goes on from CAVPPX010000057.1 coordinate 27,420, forward strand.
ATTTCGCCGGCATGCATGTCGAGACAATGTTCGTGGCGCCCCTCAACGCCATTCTCGCGCGCAACCGGCTCTTGCGGTCCGCACGCGCCGATCGCGGAGAAGTCGCGTTCTTCGCCGTCAAGCCGGGCGCCGGCGCCGAGCTCGTCGGCTACGAGGATTCGCGCATCCGCTTCATCGGCGAAGGCTCGCTGATAAAGCCAACCGGCTGCCAGCGGTGGCGGTGGCGCAAGCTCGACGACGAAGGCAAACTCTGGCCCTTCGATCCCGCTGCGAGCTTCACTGTCGAGGCGACGCTTGGTCCGGGCGAGACGGCGGAGTGCGAGTTTATCGTCGGCCGTTCCGACAACGCTGTCTGGGCGGGCGAATTGATCGCCGCGCGCCTTGGCCTTCCGCCGCTGCCTGAGCGCGAGCTGCAAAAGCGCCTTTACGAAACGCGCGCCGTCGAACCTTCTCCGGCACTGCCGTCGCGCTGGCCATTTGGCTTCTCGGCCGACGGCAAGGCGCTAAGCCTTACGCATCGCACGCCGCGACCGTGGGCGCATGTGATGGCGAACGAAATCGGCATGGCGACAATGGTCTCCAACGACGGCGAGATTTTCTCCGCTTTTGGCAACGCCCGCCAGAACGGCCTCTCCGCCTTTCGCTTCGACAGCGTGACCGCCGTGCAGCCAGGGCAGATCGTCTACCTGCGCGATCTCGACAATGGCGAGACGGACGCCCCGAGCTTCGCCCCGTTTCAGCACGACGGCGCCACGCACGACGCGGTCTATGAGCCGGGGGTTGCGACATTCACGATGAAGCGCGGCGATCTCGAAACGGAATATGTCGTCTTTGTGCCGCCGAACTACCCCGGCGACATGCGTCTCCTCACATTGCGCAATCGCGGAACGCGTTCAAAACGCCTGCGCGTCGCGCCCTATTTCGATCTCGCGCTCGACGACAGTCCCAACGCGAGCATCGACAAATTCGCGACGAGACAGTCGGCTCGACCCTTCTCTTCAGCAACCCCAGCAATGATTTCGTGCGCGGCTTCGCCTTTGCCGCGACGAGCCTCGAGGGGTCGACGACCGAGACCATCCGCGCGCAATTCTTCGGCGGACCGGGACGCAATATTCTGACCCCTGCGATGGTCGAGGGCGGCGCGAGTGACCGCGCCGCGCGCGACGACGGGCGGCGCGTGGCCGCGTTCTGCAGTGAGATCGTCCTGCCGCCCGGAGGCGAAACAAAGATCGCGATCGCCTTCGGCCAGGCGCCAAGCCGAACGGAAGCGCTCGCCGCCGCGGCGCGCATCGGAGTCGCCAGCGCCGAAGACGAACTTGCGGCGACGCGCGCCTCCTGGGCGAAGCGGCTGGGCAAGGTCGAAGTTCGCACCAACCGGCCGGACTTCGACCGGCTGGTCAACACCTGGCTGCCCTATCAGCTTTACGCGTCGCGACTGTTCGGCCGCGTCGGCCCGAACCAGCTTGGCGGCGCGACCGGCTATCGCGACCAGTTGCAGGACGTGCTGCCGCTGACGCTGCTCGAGCCTCGCCTCACCCGGGCGCAGATCGTGTTGCACGCAAGCCAGCAGTTCCGCGAAGGCGATGTGCTCAAGTGGTGGCATCGCGCGCCCGGCGGCGGCACCGGTCTCGGCCAGCGCACCAAGGCGAGCGACCCGCACCTTTGGCTGCCCTATGTTCTCGCCCGCTATGTGCGCGAAAGCGGCGATCGAACGGTGCTCGACGAGGTCACGCCCTTCCTCGAAGCCGAGGCCGTGCCCGCGCACGAAGACACCTGGATCGTGATCCCCCGCGTCTCACGCGAGAGCGCGACCGTCTACGAGCACGCGCGCCTGACCATCGCTTTTACCCTCGAACACCTGGGCGCGAATGGCCTGCCGCTCTTGCGCGCCGGCGACTGGAACGACGGCATCGACGCGCTCGGCCGGCGCGAAATTGGAACCAGCGTCTGGATGGGATTCTTTCTTTCCAACGTGCTCGACGGCTTCGTCGATCTGGCGCGGATCAAGGGCGACGAAGCTTTCGCCGTCCGGTGCGAACAGGAACTCGCAGGCCAGCGGAAGGCCCTGGAGGCCGGCTGGATGGGCGATCATTACGCGCTCGACTTCGCCGACGACGGGCAGGAGATCGGCGAACGCAACGCCATGGCCAATGGCTGGGCCGCCTATTCCGGCGCCTGCGACGACGAGCGCGCGCTTGCCGCGGTCGAGGGCGGATTGAAGGGGATCGAGCGCGAGAACCGGGTGCTGCTGCTCGAGCAGCCATTCTATGAACATTCGCAGCCCTATCCGGGACGGATCGCGGACTATCCGCCCGGAGTGCGTGAGAACGGCGGCCAATACAGCCACGGCGCGACCTGGATTGTCGATGGCTTCGTGCGGCTCGCCGCGTCGGCCAGGGCCAGAGGCGACCGAGAACTGGCCGCCCGCCTCAGCGCGCGCGCCTTTGAGATATACGAAAAGATCTCCCCGCTGAAAAAGACCGACCCGGAACAGCTCGCGGTTTACGGCCTTATTCCCACTCAGCAGCCCGCTGATATCTACGACGGTTGGGGACACGGCGGCCGAGGGGGCTGGTCGTGGTACACCGGCTCCGCCGCGCGTATGGTGTCGGCGGCCTACGCCTTGCTGGGCATTGGCCAGCAGGACGGCCGGCTCGTGCTGCGGGACGACCTGTTCGAACCCAAGGGCGAACTGAAGGTTCTATCCTTGCGCATCGGAGAAACGACCTGGACCCCGGACGGGAAACGCTGAGCGGCCAAATTACCCGAAATTACCGGGCCGTTTGCCCGTGGCGATCCGGCGTAGCGCCGCATTTGCCTTAAAACCGATTGAAAACGGCCACGACGTTGCGGCGCAGCGCAGTTTCTGGCAAGAGGCGCCACCAACGAGCCGCGGGAGAGCGCCTGCGGCCTTGCAATGGGGCTTTCGCGCATGCTTTTGGGCTTGATTATCGTCTGTGGACTGCTCTCCATTGTTTACGGCGTCTACACGATCAATAGCCTGATGGCGGCGGACGCCGGCTCCCAGCGCATGCAGGAAATTTCTGGCGCGGTGGCGGAAGGGGCGCAAGCCTATCTGCGGCGCCAGTACACCACCATCGCCGGCGTCGGCGTCGTGGTGTTCATCGTCCTCGGGCTTCTGCTTTCGTGGACGGTGGCGATCGGGTTCGCGATCGGCGCCATCCTGTCCGGCGCCGCCGGTTTCATCGGCATGAACGTGTCGGTGCGCGCCAACGTCCGCACCGCGCAGGCGGCGACGAAATCGCTCGCCGGCGGTCTCGATATCTCTTTCCGCTCGGGCGCTGTGACCGGGCTGCTCGTGGCGGGTCTCGCGCTTCTCGGCGTGGCCGGATACTTTGGCATTCTCACCGGCGTTCTTGGCCATGGCGTCGCGGACCGAGAGACGATCGACGCTTTGGTCGCGCTCGGGTTTCGGCGCCTCTCTGATTTCGATCTTCGCCCGGCTCGGCGGCGGCATCTTCACCAAGGGCGCTGACGTCGGCGCCGATCTCGTCGGCAAGGTCGAGGCCGGCATTCCCGAGGACGATCCCCGCAACCCTGCGACCATCGCCGACAATGTCGGCGACAACGTCGGCGATTGCGCCGGCATGGCCGCCGACCTGTTCGAGACTTACGCGGTCACGGTGGTGGCGACGATGGTGCTGGCCTCGATCTTCTTCGAGAACACGCCGGCGTTGGTTCCGACGATGATGTATCCGCTCGCGATCTGCGCCGCCTGCATCGTGACCTCGATCATCGGCACCTTCTTCGTCAAGCTCGGCGCCAATGGCTCGATCATGGGCGCGCTTTACAAGGGCCTCATCGCTACGGGGGTTCTGTCGATCCTCGGCCTCGCGCTTGCGACGACCTATGTCGTTGGCTGGGGCGACATCGGCACGGTCGCCGGCAAGGTCGTCACGGGGTCGAGCCTCTTCGTCTGCGGCCTGGTCGGACTTGCAGTCACCGGGCTTATCGTCGTCATCACCGAATACTACACCGGCACCGGCAAGCGCCCGGTCGTCTCGATCGCGCAGGCCTCCGTCACCGGCCACGGCACCAACGTGATCCAGGGCCTCGCGGTCTCGCTCGAATCGACGGCGCTGCCGGCGCTGGTGATCGTCGCCGGCATCGTCTCGACCTACCAGCTCGCTGGCCTCTTCGGCACCGCGATCGCCGTCACGACCATGCTTGGCCTGGCCGGGATGATCGTCGCGCTCGACGCCTTCGGGCCGGTCACCGACAACGCTGGCGGCATCGCCGAAATGGCCGGCCTTCCGAAAGAGGTGCGTCAATCGACCGACGCGCTCGATGCGGTCGGCAACACCACCAAGGCGATCACCAAGGGCTACGCGATCGGCTCCGCGGGCCTGGGCGCGCTGGTTTTGTTTGCGGCTTACACCAACGACATTCGGCACTTCACGGAGACCGGCGCGCCCTACTTCAAGGACATCGGCGTCGTCGACTTCAACCTTTCGAACCCCTATGTCGTCGCCGGGCTCATCTTCGGTGGCCTCATCCCTTATCTGTTCGCCGGCATCGCGATGACCGCGGTCGGACGCGCGGCGGGCGCCGTGGTGCTCGAGGTGCGCCGGCAGTTCAAGGAAATGCCGGGCATCATGAACGGCACGCAGCGTCCCGACTACGGACGCGCCGTCGATCTGCTGACGCGCGCGGCGATCCGGGAAATGATCGTCCCATCGCTGTTGCCGGTGCTGGCGCCGTTTGTCGTCTATTTCGGCGCGCTTTGGATCTCGGGTTCGAAAGCCTCGGCTTTCGCCGCGCTCGGCGCGTCGCTGCTCGGCGTGATCGTCAACGGTCTCTTCGTCGCCATCTCGATGACCTCGGGCGGCGGCGCGTGGGACAACGCCAAGAAGAGCTTCGAGGACGGGTTCGTCGACAAGGACGGAAACAAGTGGATGAAGGGCTCCGAGCCGCATAAGGCCGCCGTCACCGGCGACACGGTCGGCGACCCCTACAAGGACACCGCCGGCCCGGCGGTGAATCCGGCGATCAAGATCACCAACATTGTCGCGCTGCTGCTGCTGGCGATCCTGGCGAAGTGAACCGAGCGCTGGGGGGAAGCGCGGCGATCTCACACGCAAAAAGTCGGCCGGCGGATATTTCGGCGGCCGCGCGTCTGAGCTCTACGCGAGGTTACCGTGCGCGTCCGGTGGGTCGGCCAGGGAAAACTGCGAGAAGGTCACTTGGCTTCGTTCACGGACTTTCGGACTCCGGCCCGATAGTCTGAAGGATCGCTGCCATAAGCCTTGCGGAAAGCGCGCAGAAAACTACTTCGGCTCATGTATCCGGCCGCGCGCGCAATCTGGTCGATAGCAAGTTTGCCAGCTTGCACCAGCATCGCGGCGCGTCGCATCCGAAGCTGCCTCAACACATTCATTGGCGAATTGCCAAACGCCTCGTTGAAGCGCGCCATGAAAGCTGAGCGGCTCAGGCCTGACGTCTGCGACAACGTCTGTATCGAGTGCGGCGCGTCGGGTCGCGCAACCATATCGGCAAAGGCCCGCGCAATCTGGGGATCGCCCAAGATCGAGAATCGTTCGACCCAGAGCTCGGTCGAGCTCAGCGAGCGCCGCAGGACGGTCACCAGAACCTGCTTCATCAGAGCCGCCGTCATCGCGCCGCTGCCGACCTCCGGCGCGACGAGTTCCGCGAGCGCGGATTTCAATTGGCGATCGAGGCGCTCCTGTTCGTTGAACATCTCGACAATTGGCGAATGCAAATTCGCGAAGAGCTCGATCGAAGCGCCGTAAGACGCCCGGAAGTAACCGCAGATCAGGATGATTTTCGGCTCTGCGTCGCCGGCGACGAATTGGCGCAGTTCAGCCGGACCAAACTCATCGAACTCAACCAGTGTGCGGCCGTCGGCCGGTCCGCTTCCTCCATCCGCTTCGATCCAGAGGGACTTTCCCGGCGGGGTGATAAATAACGTGTGCGGTGAAATCCGGATCGGCGCCTCTTCGGCCACCCCGGCCTGTCCCATTCCGATCAGGTTGTAGTGGATCCCTGGCATAGGCATGGCCGGCAGGCGCAGACGCCAGCCGGGGCTTACGCGACACTCGGCCAGTCGGACGAAACTGACTTCCAGAGTTGTCATGAGGCGATCGAGGTCGGCAGGCGGCATTCGCAGAATTGGACGGTTGGTCACGCTGGATCGTTCCTGCTTGCGACAAACCTAAGCAGGTTTCATTTGAACGGCCAACGGGCCGGGGTTCGCCCCTCGCCCAGCCCGCCTCTCCGAACAATCGGATGATCGGCCACCTTTCTCGGACTCCCGGTTCGAAAGGCTGGCGTAGAATCCTGGCGACCGCGCGCCGGAATGCAGCGGACGCGGTCCTGGAGATCGGTTGACCGCTCGCGGCGCGAGCCATTCGGGGCAAAGATGAAGCGCACTCTCGTGGGTGTTCTCGCGGCGATCGCCGTCGCCGCGGCGGGCGCTGTCCAGGCGCAAGCGCCAACACCAAGCGGGCCGGCAGCGAAATCGCTTCCCGCCTGGCAGGATACAAACACGGCGCCCTCGACCGGCCGTCAGCTCCCACAATACGCGAGCAACGGCGACCTCCTATTGCCGACGAATTGGCGTTCATGGATCTATTTGGGATCGCCGCTGACGCCGGATGGACTCAACGACGGCAAGGAGAACTTCCCCGAGTTTCACAATGTCTATATCGAACCGGGGTCATTCGACATTTATAAGAAGACCGGAGAATTTCCGGATGGAACCCTCCTCTTCAAGGAGCTGCAAAGGACGCTGAAACCCGGCGATCACCCCGATGGTTCGCAAGATCAGCCATCGGGCCGCGGCTATTTCCCGGGCGCGTACAACGGCGCCGACGTGACGGTGAAGGACAGTAAAAAATACCTGGCGACGGGTGGCTGGGGGTATTTCAACTTCCATCACTACGAGCCGAAGGCAAAAACCGCATCCGCGCGTCCGCAATCGGAATGCGCTTACTGCCATCAGGCGAGCGCCAAGAAAGATGAGGTTTGGACACAGTTTTATCCGATGTTGGACCGATAACGCTTCGGCCCAGCCACGCTCAAAGGAAGGGGCCGTCAGGTGAGGATTGCAGGTTTCGTAGGGGCCGCGTCGTTGGCGGTGGCGGCTGTCACGCTCGGGTCTTTCCTTTCGGGCGCATCGGGACAATCACAGACGGCGCCCGCCGGTCAGGAGGCGACCCCTCCTGTCGACGCCGGCGGTAATCTGCACGTTCCGGCCGATTATCGGATTGCCTATGAGTATCTGGGCTCATGGGCGGTCGCTGACGACAGCAGCCACCCGAACGGCTCCAAGCAACTCCACGAGGTTTATGCGTCGCCGGGCACGATCGCGGCGTTTCGGAAAACGGGCCAATTCCCAGACGGCGCGACGCTCGTCAAGGAAGTCTTCGCCACTGCCACCGCTCCCATGACAACCGGGACGGTGAGCCGCGCAGATCAACTCCAGGGGTGGTTTATCATGGTGAAGGACAGAAAAAACGACCACCCGGGCAACAAGCTCTGGGGCGACGGTTGGGGCTGGTCATGGTTCGACGCAGGCAAACCGCTCAAAACAACCTCGACGGATTACAAGAGCGATTGCCAGCCGTGTCACATTCCCGCGCAAGCCACGGATTGGATCTATAGTCAAGGCTACGCGCCCCTTCGGCGATAGTCCGGAACATCCTTCGAGCGAACGAACCGTACAGCCAGGCACAGGCTTCGTTCAGGAGATTTCGCAGGCGCCGTCGGGTGGTCAGCTAAACTTGAACAGGCCGCCCATGACATTCCTGAGGAAATCGGGCTCCGAGCCGCCGGTCGGCGTCGTGCGGCTGACGAAGTCGAACACCTTGCCGTCCTTCATGCCGTAATTCGCGATCCGGTCGACCTTGCCGCTCTTGTCGAAGTAGACCGCAAGGACGTGCTGATCGGTCATCTTCACCGGCAGGAACGACAGCGTGTGCTGCATCTTCTGGCCGATGTAGTACCAGGCGTCGCCGCCGACGGTTGAGGTGGTCGATGGCGTGCCGAGCAACGAAAGCGCCTCGGGCTTGGTCGTCGCGCCAACCTTGATTTGCGACACCGAGTTCCTGGTCGACCTGGTAGCCGCGGTCGAAGTCGCCCTCGTAGCCAAGGCAGCCGCTGACCGTGAGCGCCGCGCCGAGGGCCAATCCCAACGTTGCTCGACGATGGATTTTCGGCGCCATTCGCATTCCGTCTCTCTTGACCAGTTCTTCGCCTTGCCAGACCGGGCGCGGATGCCTAACTCATCAACCCTGACAAGAGCAAGGCGCGAGCCGCCGCTCGCAGGACATCGGTATGATCTTGGCCCAATGGCGCGCGCGGCGCGCCAGCAAAACACTCATCGAGCAGATTCTGGGCGAGATCGTGGCTGCGGCGCGCCGCCCTGAACTCTACGAGCAATTGGCGGCGCCCGACCGGATCGACGGCCGGTTCGAGCTTCTGACGCTGCACGCCGGGCTCGTCTTGCGTCGGTTGACAGCGTTGGGCGGCGTCGCGGACGCGATCGCCCAGGATCTGGTGGACAGCCTCTTCTCCCATTTCGACGACACGCTGCGCGAGATCGGGCACTCGGATATTGGCGTGTCGAAGCGCCTGAAAGCGATGGGGAGCGCCTTCTACGGCCGTAACGCTGCTTACGCGGCTGCGCTCGACGGCGCCTCATCCGATGAACTCGCCGCGGCCCTCGCCCGGAATGTTTACGGCGCCACCAGTCCTGACGCCGGGCCGAAAGCGGAAGCGCTAGCGCGCTACATCGCTTCCCTCGACGCCGCCCTGGGGACGATCCCGATCGAGGCTTTCACGTCCGGGCGCTTTCGCTTCCCGCTTGGCTCGATCGCCGCCGGAGCACCTCATGACTGAGGAGAGGCTCTTCTCTCGCCTCGTGCGGGTCGACGCCCTTCCTCGCGAAGGTCAAGTCGTCACGATTGACGCCACGCCTCCCGAGCGGGAAGAGCTGGCGTCGTTCTACCGGCTTCCGGCCATCGCAGCTTTGACGGCGACGTTGCGCGTCGAGCCGTGGGGTCGCGGCGGGGCGCGCGTCACCGGCGCTGTCCACGGGAAACTCACTCAAACCTGCGTCGTTTCGCTTGAGCCGTTTCCGGCCATCGTCGACGAGGACGTGGACGTGCGGTTCGCGCCGCAGACAACGGCCAATTCCAGATCCACGGCGGCGCAGGAAACGGAGACGTTTTCGCTCGCCGACGAAGACGAGCCCGATCCCATCGTCGATGGAAAAATCGATCTCGGCGCTCTCACGGCGGAGTTCTTCGCTCTCGGCCTCGATCCTTATCCGCGCAAGCCCGGAGCGGTCCTCGACGAGGAGCGCGCGAATTCGGAGCCGGTGGGCTCGCCATTCGCGGCGCTGGCCGAGCGAGACAAAGCGGGCCACGATTAGACATTGCGATTCGCTCGGATCGCAGCTTCCAAACCTCGATCATTTTCGCGCGCGTTTGGGCGACGCCGTTCTCCGCGCCGAAATAAGTCAACGGTGGCCATAACTTTAGTCAAGGTTTCTTGCGTTGCCTTGCTCGGCGGAGCCGCTATTGTCGCGCCGTGCCGCGCCCTCCGGGCAGCGCGCTCGACGCGGTCGGACGAGGGAATGGCAGGCGAGGTTCGCATAGCGCTGGATGCGATGGGAGGCGATCACGGGCCAACGATCGTGCTGCCCGCCGCAGCCCTGGCGCTCGAACGCCGTCCGGACATCAAGTTTCTCCTCTATGGCGACAAGAGCGCGATCACGCCCATCCTCGAGCGCCATGCCAAGTTAGCCGCCGGGTCGCGCGTGTTTCACACCGACGTGGCCGTCAGGATGAGCGACAAGCCAAGCCAGGCTTTGCGCACCGGACGGCGCGTCTCGTCGATGTGGCAGGCGATCGAAGCGGTGAGGTCAGGCGCGGCCGATTGCGCGGTCTCCGCCGGCAACACCGGCGCGTTGATGGCGATGGCCAAGTTCTGCCTGCACACGATGGCGCCGATCGAGCGGCCTGCGATCGCGGCGATGTGGCCGACGTTGCGCGGCGAGTTGATCGTGCTCGACGTCGGCGCGACCATCGGCGCCGATGCGCAGCATCTCGTCGATCTGGCGGTGATGGGCGCGGCGATGGCGCGCATTGTGTTCCACATCGAATCTCCCACCGTGGGTCTCCTCAATGTCGGGACCGAAGAGATCAAGGGCGTTGAGGAGGTGAAGGCGGCAGGGCGGGTGCTGCGCGACGCCAACCTGCCCAACATGCGCTATCACGGCTTCGTTGAAGGCGACGATCTGGGCAAGGGCGCGGTCGACGTCTTTGTCACCGAAGGCTTTACCGGCAACATTGCGCTCAAGACCGCTGAGGGCACCGCAAGGCAGCTCGGTCAATATATGCGCGAGGCCATGAGCCACGATCTCATGTCACGCATCGGCTTCCTGTTCGCCCGCAAGGCGATCACCGCGATGCGCGCCAAAATGAACCCGCGGGCCAGCGGCGGCGTCTTTCTGGGGCTTGACGGCGTCGTCATCAAGGCTCATGGCGGCGCCGACGCCGAGAGCTACGCTGGCGCCGTGGAATTAGCGTATGATATGGTTCGTCAAGAATTGCTTGGCAAAATTCGGGAAATGATCGCCCACGCCAACGTGCTCCGACCCTTGCCCGCGTGGTCGGGGGTCGCCCAGTCTTGATTACGGAAAGTGCCGCTCATGAGCCTTGCATCCCCGCCGCCAGTCGACCGTCGCGCACGCGGGTCTGAACAGGGCGCGTCCCGCGATCGCGCGCCAGGGTCGATCCGCGCCTGCGTGCGCGGTTCCGGCGCTGCGCTACCCGCGCGCGTGGTCACGAACGCTGAATTGGCCACCAAGGTCGACACGTCGGACGAATGGATCGTGCAGCGCACCGGCATCCGCCAGCGCTATATCGCCGGGCCCGACGAAACGACGTCGTCGCTGGCCCTCAAGGCGGCTCAGGCGGCGTTGCGCAGCGGCGGCCTCGAGGCGGGTGACATCGACCTCGTCATTGTCGCCACGTCGACGCCGGATTACACGTTTCCCTCGGTCGCGACCCAAGTTCAGGCCGGGCTCGGCATCGTCGAGGGCGCTGCTTTCGACCTGCAGGCGGTCTGCAGCGGCTTCGTCTATGCGGTCGTGACGGCGGAGAAATTTCTGCGTTCCGGCTCGAACAAGCGCGCGCTCGTGATCGGCGCGGAGACTTTTTCGCGCCTCCTGGATTGGAACGACCGCACGACCTGCGTCCTGTTCGGCGACGGGGCGGGAGCGATCGTGCTCGAGGCGCGCGACAGCGACGGCCGGCTCGGCTCGCCCGGCGTGATCACCTCGCGCCTGCGCGCGGACGGCCGGCATCGCGACAAGCTCTACGTCGACGGCGGGCCTTCAACCACCCAGACGGTCGGCCATTTGCGGATGGAGGGCAAGGAAGTGTTCCGCCACGCGGTCGGCATGGTGACCGACGTGATCCAGGGATGCTTCGCCGACGCCGGCGTCACGGGGGACGAGATCGACTGGTTCGTGCCGCACCAGGCCAATCGCCGCATCATCGATGCTTCCGCGGACAAGCTCGGCATTGCCCGCGACAAGGTGGTCATCACAGTCGACCAGCACGGCAACACGTCCGCCGCCTCGATCCCGCTCGCGCTCGACATCGCCGTCAGGGACGGACGCATCAAGCCCGGCGATCTGGTGATGATCGAAGCGATGGGCGGCGGCTTCACCTGGGGAGCGGCGCTGATCCGCTGGTGAAGGCGTAGGCGCGCCGGCGGCCTACTCGAACGCGAAAATGCGCTTCCAGTCTTTCTTCATGCTGACGACGATCCAGCCGTCCTTGATCGCTTCGTCGTAAAGCTCCGGCGTGAAGCGGCCGACCTTGGTTTCGGGCAGGTCTTGCGCGGGCCCGTACGCGTATTCGCGCTTACCATCGTCGTGCAGCACCAGCATGGCGAGGCGCACGCCGCCGCCGCCCTTCGTATATTCGAGCATCTGTCGATCGCCGGTCGAGTTGCCGAAGGCGAAGTAAGGTCGGCGGCCAATCACCAGATTGATGCCCTCGGGCTTTCCCGCATTGTCGTCGTTGAGCAGAAGCTTCGGCTCCTTGATGAGGACCGGGCCCTTCGCGCCATATTGGTAACTGACCGCGCCCGCGGCGCCGATCACCTGCTCGGGCGGGATGCCGTAGACCCGCTCGGAAAAGACGCGCACGAAACCCTGGCCCCCGCCGGTGACGATGTAGGTGCGGAAGCCGACGCTGCGGAGATATTTGAGAAGCTCGATCTGCGGCGCATAGGCGAGATCGGTGTAAGGCCGATTCCAGCGCGGATCGCGCGCCTTGGCGATCCATTTGGCGACGTCATCGCGGAACGTGTCGACGTCCATGCCGGTCAGGGTCGCGGCGGCGATCTTGATCAGCGAGTTCGAGGCTGAGCTTCGCGATGGCTTCGCGGTTCCCCGTCAGCACGGTGCGGAACGGCTCGACCTTGGCAAGCTCGGGCTTCGCCTTCACCAAAGCCGGCACGCGATCGAAGCAATAGACGAGCTGCGTATAGATCGGATGCTCGACCCAGAGCGTGCCGTCCTGGTCGAAGGTCGCGATGCGGTCCGCGAGCGGCACGAAGCTGGGGCTCGCGACGTCGGTGGTCGCGTGGACGAATTTGACGATCGCGTCCTTGGCGGGCCCCGCGTTCCAAGAGGGCAGGGGATCGCTGTCCGCGTCCGCCCGCCCGGCGAGGCTGAGCGCAGCCGCCCCGCCGAGCATAAGCGCCGCAAACTCTCGCCGGCGCAGGTCCATCCCGATGCGAAGACGCGCTGGCTTTAAGCGAGCGAGATGCTCATTCCGCTGAGGTCGATCGAGAAGCTGAAGCCGACCTGACGCCCATGGAGGCGCAGCCTCACGCCGTTGGCGTTGACGAGCTGCGCGTTACTTCTGCCGCCCGCAATCGACAAGCCGGCGCCAACGGCAGAATAGATGCCCGCAATATCGCCTGGAGAATGAAGGTTCGACGCGGTGCCGACCAAGTCGGTAGCGGAGACGCCGACCAGGGCGCCCGCACTGATGCCGCCGATTTTGAGCGGGAATTGCTGTCCCCGGAACGTCAACGTGCCGCTGCCGCCTGTCACGCCAAAGATGAAACCGGCGCTCGCAATATGCAGGGAGACCGCGCCAGTCGCGGCTTCGGCCGGCACAACGAAGGCTGCGGTCGCGAGGCCGGCGCCCGATAGAATAAGGCTGCGACGCGTGATGGTGCTCATGTCAAACTCCCCGATTAGGTCCCGCTTATAAGCGCGCGGTTTCAGCACGAGTTTAGCCCGGCAGCGCGACGCGCGAGGGAGTTTACAGGCGTCGGGGCCGATTCGCTAACCCTAAAGGGTCGGCCACGTTTCCGGGTGTGCCGGCGAAGGCCGGCGTTCCGGTGGCTAGGCGGCCCTCACGCCTGCCCGGCGTCGGAGCCGTGTCGAGCCTGGCGAGCCCGGATCGTCAGGATTCCGACCAGGGCGATTGCGATGACGGCGAAGGACACGCCCGTGGTCGCCGTGCCGAGCGCGTAAATCTCCGGGGTCGTCACGGTTGTGGTCAGGGCCTGCAATTCCATCGGCAGAGTGTTGTGCTCCCCCATCGCCTGGCTCGAACGCGCGATCTCATCCCATGACAGGGTGAAGCCGAAGAATCCGACGCCGATCACCGAAGGCAGGATGATAGGCAGGATGACATGGCGCAGCGTCTGCCACGGTGTCGCCCCTTGGTCGCGCGCCGCCTCCTCGAAGCGATTGTCGAAGCGGTTGAAGATCGCGAACATCACGAGAAGGCCGAACGGGAGCGTCCAAGTCATGTGCGCGCCAAGACCGGAGGTGAACGTGCCCATCGTCGTCTTCAGGTTATCGGCGATCCATCCCGGTCCATGGTTCTTGAGAAAATCGTCAAGCAGCCGGAATTCGAGCGCGATGCCGAGCGAGGTCACGATCGAAGGGACGATGAGGCTCGCGACGGCGACGAAAAAAAGCAGCCTCGCGCCGGGGAACCGTTTGCGGAAGGCAAGCCCCGCGCTCAGGGACAAGAGAACGGTGAGGATCATCACGACGAAGCCGAGCTCGAGCGAGCGCACGAACGCGTCATGGATGTCGACGATGCCGCCGCCCTTCCACAGCCGCTCGAACCAGTGCAACGACACGCCATTCATCGGGAACGTCAGTCCGCCGGTCGGACCCTGGAACGAAAGAATGAAGATGACGATCATCGGGCCGTACAGGAACAGCACGAACAGCCCGAAGAAGGCCGCGAGCCAATAGAAAGCGGGAGACCGTTCTTCACCCATCGTTCAGAGCTCTTTTTGGACGTCGACGACGCGATTGAGCGCGGTGATGATGAGAAGCGTCACGGCGAGCAGGATCACCGCGTTCGCCGCGGCGGGCGGGAATTGCAGCGCGTTGAGGCGCGTCTCGACCACCTTGCCGGCCGAGGCGATCTGCTCGCCGCCCATGACGTCGAAGGTGATGAAATCGCCCATTACGATGGTGACGACGAAGATCGAGCCGATGACGATGCCAGGCTTGGACAGGGGAACGATCAGATTCCACAACGTCTGCCATGCGGAGGCGCCGGAATCGTAAGCCGCTTCAACCAGGCGCTTGTCGATGCGCATCATCGAATTGAAGATCGGCACGACCATGAAGAAGGTGAAGAGATGGGTGAATGCGAGCGACACCGAGAAGGGCGAGTAGAGTAGCCATTCGACCGGCTTGTCCACGACATGGGCGCGCAGGAGCGCGTCGTTGACGAGGCCGTTGCGTCCGAGCAGCGGTATCCACGAGATCATGCGAATGACGTTCGAGGTCCAGAATGGAATGGTGCAGACCAGGAACAGCACCATCTGCGTCGTCGTCGAGCGGATGTGGAAGGCGAGGAAATAGGCGACCGTGAAGCCGATAAGGAGCGTGGTGACCCAGACGATGAAACAGAATTTGGCCGTCGACAGATAGGTCTTCAGGATCGTGCAGAGATCGGGCAGCTGAGTCCAGCAGCCCTCGAACGTCTCGGTGTAGCTGCGCATCGTGAAGGACGGCAGCATGGCGTAGTCGTTGTAGTCCCAGAAACTGACAATGACGACGAGGATAAGCGGGATGATGAAGAAGAACGCGAAGACGAGGCCGAACGGCATCGCCTGAAGCCATCCCGGAATACCGACGCGGTCCAGCCCACGCCTGGCGGCGCGATCAGCGGCCCTGCTGACCGTCGGCGTGGAGATGCTGGTTGCGGTCATTCGTCAGACCCAATGGTTTCCCAAGTCTCCTCTCCCGCTTGGGCAGGAGAGGAGCGAAGGGCCATCATGGTTGCAGGCGCTGCAACGCGGAACGGACGAAGTCGATCGCTAGGAGGCGATGAACTCGTTCCATTTGCGGACCATGTAGTCGTTCTCGTCCATGACCGAGTTCCAGCAGGCGACCGCGCCCATGCGCTCGTCGTAGGAGCCGCCGTCGCGCGTTGCGCCGGCCTTTTCGAGGAGCGACCCGTCGGGCCCGTGGATGTCCTTTTCGGCCGGCTTGCCTTCCATCCAGTAAGCCCATTCATAGGGCTCCATATTGGCCTTGGCGGTCGACAGCACCGCCGAGTAATAGCCCTGGCGGTTGAGATAGGCGCCGGCCCATCCGGACAGGTACCAGTTGACGAACTCGTAGATCATGTCCGCCTGCTTCGGCGTCACGCCCTTCGACATGCAGAAGCCCGACGCCCAGGAGCGGTAGCCTTCCTTCAGCGGCTGGAAGGTGCAGGGAATGCCCTTGGTCCGCACGGCGGTCACCGCCGGCGACCACATCGACTGAATGACGGTTTCACCTGAAGCCATCAGGTTGACGCTTTCGTTGAAGTCCTTCCAGAAGGCGCGGAACTGCCCGGCTTTCTTGGCTTCGGTCAGTACGCCCATGGTCATGTCGATCTCGGGCTTCGTCATGTTGCCCTTGTCGGGATATTTGTACTTGCCGAGCGACTCGACCACCATCGCGGCGTCCATGATGCCGATCGAGGGGATGTTGAGGATCGCCGCCTTGCCCTTGAACTCGGGGTTGAGCAATTCCGACCAGTGTTCGATCGGCCGCTTGATGAGATCGGGGCGAATGCCGAGCGTGTCGGCGTTGTAGACGGTCGGGATCAGCGTCACCCATTCGGTCGGCGTCTTCGAAAACTTGGTCGAGTGCGGGCCTTCGAGGAACATCACTTTCTTCGGCGCAGTGCCCTGGTCGCCGATCACCTTGCCGTTCGGCAATTGGCCCTTGGTGAAGACCGGCGTGATGTTGTCGAACTCCTTGATCTTCTTGGCGTCCATCGGCAGGATGTTGCCCGACGGAACGAGCTTCTTGAGACTGAAAAATTCGGTGTCGAGAACGTCAAACGAGTTCGGCTGGGTGATGACGCGCTTGGTCACATCGTCGGTGGTGGCGACGATGTTCTGAATCGTGATGCCCGTGTCCTGCTTCACCTTCTTGGTGATGTCGTCGGACTGATTCACCGCGGTGCCCAGATAGCGCAGCACCTTGTCTTCCTGCGACCAGACGGCCGGGAAGCCGGTGATCGCGCCGGAACCGGCGACGGCGCCGGCAAGGCCGCCCGCGCCCTTCAGCACGGCGCGGCGGGATAGGCCGGTTGTCTTGATTGTCTTCTTTGACATTATTTGCTCTCTCCTCAGCAGTTCCCCGCCCGCTTCACGACGCCGGGGCTAGCGCGTGAATGTCTTTGTCGGCCCAGAGAACGGAAACGTTGTCGCCGATGTTGAGCGGCTCGTCGGCGAACTGCTCGTCGCTCACGACCGCCATCAGCTCACCCGTGCCCGTCCGATCGAGCGACACCTGGTAATGCGCGCCCTGATATTCGATGGCGCGCACCGCGGCGACGAACCGCGCGTCGTTTGCGCCCGAGCCATTGCCGCGGCGCAGCGTGATGCGGTCGGCGCGCACCGCGACCGGTCCCGCCGGCGTCTCGATCACGTTGTGCCCGCCAAGGAAGCGGGCGATGAATTCGGTGGCGGGCTTTTCAAACAGCTCGAGCGGCGTCGCCGTCTGCTCGATGCGGCCCTTGTTCATGACGACGACGAGGTCGGCCAGCGCGAGGGCCTCGTCCTGCCCGTGCGTGACATGGATGAACGGGATGTTGAGCTGCCGCTGGAAACGGCGAAGCTCGGCGCGCATGCGTACGCGTAAGAAAGGATCAAGCGCGGACAGCGGCTCGTCGAGCAGAAGGATCTGCGGATCGGTGACGAGGGCGCGCGCGAGCGCGACGCGCTGTTGCTGGCCGCCGGACAATTGCGCCGGCACGCGTTGCGCATACGGCGTCATGGCCACGAGTTCGAGGAACTCCATCGCCTTCTGACGCCGCGTCGCCTTGTCGACGCCCTTCATCTTGAGCGAGAAGGCGACATTGTCGACGCAGGAGAGATGCGGAAAGAGCGCGTAGCTCTGGAACATCATCGCCGTGCCGCGCTTGGCCGGAGGCAGTTCGGTGACATTGGCCGCGCCGATCAGAATGTCGCCCTCGGTCGCGCTCTCGTGGCCCGCGATCATGCGCAAGGTCGAGGTCTTGCCGCAGCCCGACGGGCCGAGCAGACAGCAATAAGCGCCGGCCGGAACCTTGAGATCGATCGAATCGACCGCGGTCGTTGCGCCATAACGCTTGGTGAGATGAATCAGTTCGAGGTCGGCCGGCTCCAACACCACCTCACGATTTTGACGGTCGGTCCTGGGATCTGGTTTGCAACGCCCGTGCCAGCGCCGTCGTTTCCGCCGGGCGCGGTTCAAACGATTGTTCCGAAGGAGAATTCGGCCAATTTTAACGAGCGGGGCGAGGGTCGCGCCGCTATATTGGGCACCGCTGTATACAATTGCGGCGCCTCTGGCGCCACAGCTTCTTGGAAGCTGCCAGACATAACGCGGCACCGAAGGCCGGCGCTCAAGCCCCGCGCTAGTCGCCACCGAGAGGATTGGCCGGCGCGCTCGGCAGATTGAGACCCGCCCATTGATCTCCGGGTATCGCATCGCCGACCTTAAATCTTAGGTGAGCGACGTCTCGGTGATTGATGGACATTTGGCATTCGAAGGCAAGATTGTACCATTGTCCGTTACTGTGAAACGCCGCGCCGTGGGCAATTATGGCGTCGCCTTTTCGAACCACCGCTTGCGTCGCATAGGCGACAACGAAATCGACCGCATAGTGGTCGTATTGCCGATTAATCTGGAGGATCGCTTCGAGATTGCACACTTGTTGCAAGCGCGTTTGCGGCTCCAAATGTTTCAACAATTCGGAGGTCTTCCGATTGCGCGGTTCGGCCAATTCTTGCGACGAAAGTATAGCTCGCGATTGCACCCACGCATCGCCGCGCGCTTGGGGCCGGTCAACCGGAGATGGCGCGTAGGCGGGAGGCAAGCGGGCTTGGATTTCTGGCGTGCTTCCGGGATTTCGAGGGCGCGGCGCCAGTCTTGGCTGTCGGCGCCTTGCCGTTCTCGATGTCGGACCGGGAAACCAGAGTTATCTCCGTTTCCTGCAGCGGCCCGTTGGCGGTGGGCGCGTGCAAAGAGACGATAAGCCACTTAAGCAGGGCCAAGTGCAAAAGCGCCGATAAAAGCGCGGCGATTGCGAGGGTGTCGCGGTGCCTGGGGGGAGAGTATTGTGCTGGGGAATGTGATCAATCGCGCGGCGATCTCCGCCCTCTCGCAGGCAAAGCTCATCCATTTTCAAGGCGATTTCGTGGTCCGTCTTGGGTAAGCTGAAAGGGGAGGGCGGCCTGGCGTTCCTCGGCGAGAGGCTAGGCGACACAATCGATCAGCGGCGGCGCACCAAACAAAAAGGGCGGCCTTTGGGCCGCCCTTTCCGTTTTCAGTGTCGAGGGGCGCGAGACTTAGAAGTCCATGCCGCCCATGCCGCCACCGCCGCCGCCCATCGGCATCGCGGGGGCTTCCTTCTTCGGCTTGTCGCCGATCATCGCTTCCGTGGTGATGAGGAGGCCGGCCACGGAGGCGGCGTCCTGCAGCGCGGTGCGCACGACCTTGGCCGGATCGACAATGCCGGCCTCGATCATGTCGACATATTCTTCCGTTTGCGCATTGAAGCCGTAGGTCTGCGACTTGTTGTCGCTGATCTTGCCGACCACGATCGAGCCTTCGTTGCCCGCGTTTTCAGCGATCTGACGGATCGGCGCCTGAGGCCTTCAGCACGATGCTGATCCCGGCCTGCTCATCGGCGTTCTCGCTTCTGAGCTTGGAGACGGCGATCTTAGCGCGCAGCAGCGCGACGCCGCCGCCCGGAACGATGCCTTCCTCGACCGCCGCGCGGGTGGCGTTGAGCGCGTCTTCAACGCGGTCCTTCTTCTCCTTGACCTCGACTTCGGTCGCGCCGCCGACGCGGATCACCGCAACGCCGCCGGCGAGCTTCGCCAGCCGCTCCTGCAGCTTCTCCTTGTCGTAGTCGGAGGTCGTCTCCTCGATCTGCGCCTTGATCTGGGAGATTGCGGCCTTCGATGTCGGACTTCTTCGCCAACGCCGTTGATGATCGTGGTGTTCTCCTTCTCGATCCGGACGCGCTTGGCCCGGCCGAGCATGAGCAGGCCTGATATACGACCGTGGCAGCCGGAGCCGGTGCCGGAACATCAGCCGGACCTGGCCGCCCTGCTGGCCCTGGTGGCCCGCGGCGACCACCGGGCGTTCGAGCTGGTCTACGGCGAGCTGGCCGGGCCGGTGTACGGGGTGGTCCGGCAGGTGCTGCGAGATCCGGCCCAGTCCGAGGAAGTCGCCCAGGAGGTGCTGCTCGAGGTCTGGCGCACCGCGTCCAGGTTCGATCCGGCCCGGGGCAGCGCCGCCGCCTGGGCGCTGACCATCGCGCACCGCCGCGCGGTCGACCGGGTCCGTTCGGAGACGGCCGTTCGCGCCGGGAGCAGAAGGCGGCGCCGGCCCTGGCCCCAGACGACGACATGGCCGAAGATCGTCGCGGCGACGCTGGACCACCAGCGGGTGCGCCGCTGCCTGGGCGGCCTCACCGAGCTGCAGCGCGAGTCGATCAAGCTCGCCTACTACGGCGGATACACCTATCCGCAGGTCGCGCAGCTGCTCGGGGTGGCCCTCGGCACGGTGAAGACCAGGATCAGGGACGGGTTGATCAGGATGCGTGACTGCATGGAGGTGACGTGGTGAAAATCCTGGCCGAAGATTTGCACGTGCTCACCGGCAGCTACGCCCTGGACGCCCTGCCCGACCTGGAACGGGCGGAATTCGAGCGCCACCTGCCGCACTGCCCGTCGTGCGACGCGGAGGTCCGCGGCCTGCGCGAGACCGCGGCCAGGCTCGCGATGGCGCGGGCGCTCCAGCCACCGCCGGGGATGGAGCAGCGGGTGCTGGCCTCCACCTACCGGACCAGGCAGCTCCCGCCGCTGGCCGTCGACCACCAGCGCCGGGCCCAGGTGTCGCGGCTGTTCGCCGGGCAGCGGGGCCGGATCCCCAGGCGGGTGGCCGCCTTCGCCGCCGCCGCCAGCGTGGCGGCGGCCGTCGCGCTCGGCGTCACGCAGGTGTCCACTCAGCACCAGCTCGAGTCGGCCCGGGCGAGCGACGCCGCGATCAGCCGGGTCGTCACGGCCCCCGACGCCCGGATCGAGACGACCGGGACGAGAGCGGGCGGAAGCGTCACCGTCGTCGCCTCCGCCGCGCTGCGGGAAGCCGTCGTCACCGCCAGCGGGATGGTTTCCCCGCCGGCCGGGCGGGTTTACCAGGTGTGGGTGATGAGCCCGTCCGGCGCCCGCTCGGCGGGCCTGATGGCCGGCTCCAGCACCCTGCTGGCTTCCGCGGTGGTACCAGGAGACCGGATCGGGATAACCGTCGAGCCCGCGGGCGGGACGTCGAAGCCGACCACCACGCCCGTCGCGGTCCTGTCCGCCTAGCCCTACCCGCGCTCGGCG
>CAVPPX010000058.1:0-127681 GCA_963707355.1 uncultured Alphaproteobacteria bacterium
AAACCGTTCGATTTGGATATTGTTACATGGCAGGACAAACCTGATGGTTATTTCTTCAATTACTGGGTGCGAATTTTTAAGGAATTCGAAAAGCGTTCGTCGCTGAGCGGGCTCACTTTTTATTTGATATCCAATCATATTCTCGTCGATGAACTGCCTTCCTATGCAGACGACGTTGTCGCGGTCATCAGAACCGACGAAGAGTGCTGGATCCCGCCCTATCTGAATAAGGTTCGGTACGTCTTCAAGACTTACGGATTTGAGCCCTGGTGCGGCGCTTCGCTGAGCGAGCAGTCGCCAGCCTCGGTGCTGAAATGCATCAGGGACTGGGTATTCTGGAGTTGGCGCTACCTCTGTATCTGCGCCAAAGCGGCTTCTCTCCTAGGCAAAGCGCCGGAAGAATGGTGCTCCCGCTAGGCTATGCCCCCAGACGGATCTCCCGGGCAAGCCCTTTGATTTGCGCAACTACCTGGTCGGATTTCTCGGCAGCATCGAAAACAGAGAATATCCGAAGTTTTCGCCCAAGAGGCTGGTTACGACTTCGAAGGTCATCGCCCGCTCGCGGATGGCCGATTCTTGGCAAAAGCTGGCGGCTTGGACGGAGAGCGTCTTCTACGGCACAACCGCGTCTTTCACGGAAAGCACGATGACGAGCGCCGGCGACCGCTACACGGAAATCATGGCCGACACGAAGATCGCGTTGGCGCCGCGGGGATCCTCCGTCGAGACCTATCGGTTCTTTGAAGCGATGCGCCAGGGCTGCGTCGTCATCTGCGATCGACTTCCGCCACACTGGTTTTACGTCGGTTGTCCTGCGATCCAGATCGAAGACTCGGGCGATCTGGGGCCGAGGTGAAAGCGTTATCGGACGACCCGGAGCGTCTCAAGGACCTGCACCGCAGATCGTTGGCGTGGTGGGATGAAAAGCTTTCCGAGTGCGCTGTCGCCGAGGTGATCGCAAGCTGCCTCGAGGCGCCGAGCGGTCGGGGAACGATTACTGCTGGCGGCAGAAATAGCCATCCTCGACCTGGCGCCACTCCTGGCTTGCGGTGATCCCAACCAGGGCCTCGTCCAACGGTTTCTTGAGCGGGCTGCCGGGCGGAAGCGCGATCGCCATATAGGCTGGCTCGAGAACGCCCTGGGGCGGCCTGATCGTAGTCTTAAAGCGCGTGGAGACGAGATATTGCAGTGCCCCGACGCTGTTGACGACGGCGTCGGTTTCTCCCCGACTGAGCGCAGTCAAGGCGGCGGGCAGGTCGTCGAAGGGCGCGTAGCGCAAATGGCGTTCATCGAGATACTCGGCCCCGGACGAATGAGCGACCGCGGCCAGCCGTTTGCCGGCGAGGTCAGCTTCCGTTAGTCGGAGACCGCCGACCACGCGTTCGGCGGTCATTCTCGACACGATCGAGGTCGACAGGATCGAAACCAGCGCGACGCTGGCCAGCATCCAAACAACCGCAATGACCCGGCCCGCTGTCGTCTTGGGCGTCTTGTCGCCATAGCCGACCGTCGTCATCGTCACGACCGCCCAATAGATGCCGTCGCGCAAAGTATCGACCACCAACTCGTGGCCTGAGGCCGCATTGGCCGCTCGGCCAGCCACATCGCGACGCCCATGACGATAAGAAGCGCGAAGGTGAGCGCGATAAGGGGCGTCAGCTCCCCGAGAACGGACCCGTAGCTGGTCAACGCCGCCATGGGCCCGGCGTCCTGGCGCACCGCGACCGCGACCCCTGAACGATGCGCCGGGTAGCTGAAGTCCACCCGCGCGAGTTTGGCCGGCGTGATCGTTATCGCGCCGATTGCCGCGTCATAATCCTTTTGCTCGAGACCCTTGAGGATTCCTCCATCTGCGCGACTGGGACGAGATGGATTGCGTCCGAGGCTCTCCGCTGCGCGGCGCCACAAATCGGCGCTGAGGCCGTCAATCGAACCGTCAGGCTCGACATGGCCGTAAGGAGGCACGTCGTAGACCGCGACCTTAAGCGGCGCGTCCTGAGCCGCGGCGAAACCGGCGAAGACAAGTGAAACAAGCGCAATCGCGAGGCGCCAAACGACAGTGGAGTGGCCAAAGAAGGACGCGAGCAACGGCGCCATCATCGATCAAGAGAATGTGATTCAGGATTGCTACCGCATGAAGACGAAACTCGCGTGGCGAAGGGCGGCTGCGGTGTTAACTGCCGACCTAAACGCCAATCGTTCTCTTGGGAGGACGGGCGGGAAGCCAACACGGGTGCGAGGCGGTTATGAATGCGATCTATACCAAAATGGAGACGTGGCGCCCGTATATCCTTAGCATTCTGCGCATTGTCGTAGGGCTTGTGTTTCTGCAGCACGGGCTCTCGAAAGTGTTCAACTTTCCCGCGCCTTCGCCCGTCGGCGCGCTCAGCGGTCTCCTGATTCTCGCGGCGTTCCTCGAAACCGTCGGCGCTCTGTTGTTGATCCTGGGGGTCTACACCAGGATCGTTGCGTTCATCCTCTCCGGCGAAATGGCCTTCGCTTATTTCATGGCCCACGCGCCGCGCTCGGTTTACCCGATCGTGAACGACGGGGAATTGGCTGTCGTTTTCTGTTTCATATTCCTCTATTTCGCCTTCGCGGGCGGCGGCCCATTGAGCGTCGACCACGCGATGCTAAATTAGACTTGAGCGGTTAGCCGCCGACCGCTCCGGAGAGGCCGGGAGCGCATTTGACACGCGGCCGCAAGCGCGCGTCTTAAAGGGGTCCGGAAGCGCGAGGTATAGGACGCGCAGGCGAGGAAACATGAACGACAGCGGAGCGGCCGGCTTAAGCGCGGGCGCGATTTCGGCCCGCATCGACCGACTGCCGGCGACGCGCACGATCTGGACAATCGTCGCGCTGCTCGGCTTCGGCATGTTCTTCGAGTTCTACGACCTCCTGTTTTCGGCCTATGTCGCGCCGAGCCTGGTCAAGTCGGGCGTGCTCACCGCGACGACCACGGGCCTCTTCGGAACGGCCGGAGTCGCGAG
This sequence comes from uncultured Alphaproteobacteria bacterium, assembly GCA_963707355.1. GTDB lineage: Bacteria > Pseudomonadota > Alphaproteobacteria > Rhizobiales > Beijerinckiaceae > Roseiarcus. The sequence goes on from CAVPPX010000058.1 coordinate 2,991, forward strand.
CTTCATCGCCGCCCTTTTCACCGGCCTCTTCATTGGCACGCTCCTTTGCGGCTTTCTCGCCGATTGGTTCGGCCGCCGGGCGATCTTCACCTGGTCGCTGCTCTGGTATTCGGTCGCCAATTTCATGGTGGCGCTCCAGCACGACGCCGCTGGCGTCAACTTCTGGCGCCTCATCTGCGGCATTGGCCTCGGCGTCGAGATGGTGACGATCGGCGCCTATTTGAGCGAGCTTGCGCCCAAGAGCCTGCGCGGCCGCGCCTTCGCCATCAACCAGGCGATTGGCTTCGTCGCCGTGCCGGTTGTTTCGTTTCTCGCCTATATGCTCGTGCCGACCGCGCCCTTCGGGGTCGAGGGGTGGCGCTGGGTGGTGCTGATCGGGGTCGTCGCCGCGCCCGTCGTCGTCTTTTTGCGTCGGGCCTTGCCGGAAAGCCCGCGCTGGCTCGCCAAGCATGGGAGGCTCGCCGAGGCGGACCAAGTCTTGCGCGCAATCGAAGCGAAGGTCGAGGCGGAGTACGGCCGGCCGCTGCCGCCGCCCGGCCCTGAGGAGCCGGTTTCACCAGCGAGCAGCTTCCGGGACTTATGGCTTCCCGGCGTTCGCGGCCGGGTGATCCTGATGAGTGTCTTCAACATCTTTCAGACAGTCGGATATTACGGCTTCAACAACTGGGTGCCGTCGCTCCTCGTCAAGCAGGGGATCACCATCTCGACCAGCCTTGGCTACACGACCGTGATCGCGCTTGCGGCCCCGATCGGACCGCTCCTCGGATTCTTTCTCGGCGACCGGTTCGAGCGCAAATGGATCATCGTCGCTTCCGCAGGCGCCATTCTCGTCTGCGGCCTCATCTTCGGCCAGGCGCTCGGTTCGGCGCTCATTGTCGCCATGGGGGTCATGCTGACGCTCGCGGCCAACATCATGTCGTTCAGCTTCCACGCCTACCAGCAGGAGCTGTTCCCGACCGGCATTCGCGCCCGCGCCGCCGGTTTTGTCTATTCGTGGAGCCGGCTCTCGGTCATTTTTAGCTCGTTCGTCATCGCCTTCGTGCTCGAGCGCGCGGGCGCCATCGGCGTCTTTATTTTCATCGCGGCGGCGATGGGCGTGGTGATGGCGACGATCGGCCGGTTCGGACCGCGAACCACCAATCTGGCCTTGGAGGAAATCGCCGGCTAGATTTGCCCTGCGGGCGGAGGCCCGTACCGATCGCCCGAACCGGGTTCGGCCGCCAAATAAATCCAAGCGAATCCAAGGAAAACCAAGGAAAAAAGCTTGGATTTCCTTGGATTCCTTTGGCCGAATTGGGACTTTTCAATGGGTTACAGCGAATCCAAATAAAAAATCTTTTCCCCAGTCTCACTGTATCTCAATTGCCACAAACGCCTCCTTTTCCGGTCCGACGAGAATGGACAGGCGGGAGCTCAATCCGACAATTGGGAAGAGAGTAGCACATGGTTTCGGTTTTTTCAAGAAAAGATAGAAGGCTCCGGCCTCCAGGCGGATTGGAGAAATGAGCCACGAGTCCACCTACCTCTTCAGCGCCTCCGGCGTTTCGACGGAAGCGCGGGCGTCGACCTCAAGCCCGCCTCTGTTCTTGCGCGTCGTCACTGCGCCAATACAGCTGAATTTCTCTCGCCTTTGAGAGCCAAATTTGGCGCCGTCGCGGTGTTTTCGCCTATTTTTTCAGCGCCGCCAGCACCTTGACCGAAGGGCGGCCGTTGACCTCCAGACCGGCCCTTTGTTCGAAATCGGCGATCGCCGCCTTGCTCTTGGTTCCGACGTGCCCGTCCGGATCGCCGCCGATGTCATAGCCGCGCCTCTGGAGCAGCGCCTGCAATTCCTTCCGCCCCTCGCGCGACAGAAGCGGATCGTCGGTCGGCCAGGGGGTGACGATGCCGCGGCCGCCGCTCAGGCGGTCGGCAAGCACGCAGGCGGCGAGGGTGTAGGATTCGGCGGCATTGTAGGAATAGACGACGTCGAAATTGCGCGTCACCAGAAAGGCCGGCCCCTGGCGTCCCGCCGGTATGAGGAGCCCGGCTTCGCCCTCGCCAAGCGGTCGGCCGTCGATCCGGGTCAGGCCGCGCGAGGCCCAGAACGACATGGGTTGCTTGGCCTTGCGCCCCGACGGGCCCGAATAGTTCTCTGGCAGCTTGACCTCGAAGCCCCAAGCGACGCCCCGGCGCCAGCCTGATCTGGCGAGATAATTCGCGGTCGAAGCAAGCGCGTCCGGGGCCAAATCGACGATGTCGCGCCGCCCATCGCCCTCGAAGTCGACCGCGAGCCGCAAAAAGGTCGAGGGCATGAACTGCGTCTGCCCGAAGGCGCCCGCCCACGATCCGTTCAGCTTCTCGGGCGGCACATCGCCATGGTCGATGATCTTCAGCGTCGCCATCAGTTCGGAGCGGAAATAATTGGCGCGATCGCCCATGCATGACAGCGTCGTCAGCGATTGCACGAGCGGTCGCTTGCCCATCTCCTGGCCGAAATTCGACTCGACCCCCCAGATCGCCGCCAGCATGGTGCGGCTGACGCCATATTTCTCTTCCGCGCGAGCGAGCGCGCGCGCTTGCCCAGCCATTGCCGCCTTGCCGTCGGCGACCCGATCGTCGTCCACCAGCCCGTCGACATAGTCCCAGATCGGCGTCTTGAACTCGGGCTGCTGCTTCTGGAGATCGAGCACCTTCGGGTCCGGCGCGAGCCCGTTGAAGGCGACGTCGAGCGTTTTGGCGGAGATCCCATTGTGCGCCGCCGCAGCCCGCAACGAGCCACGCAGGAGGCGAAATCGGCGCGCGCCGGGGGAGCGAACGAGCTGAGGGCGGCGACCACGCCAAGGCACGACAGAAGAAAGCGCATCATCAAGTTGATCATCCGCGATTCGCGCGATTCCGTCGAGCCGCGAGCCTCCGAAAACCGCAGCAAGCCGCTACATCCTCTCCTTCACCCCGAACCGGATCAGGAGCCAATTGACCGGATAGGTCGTCGCAAATCCTAAAACCATGGCGATCTGCATCATCAGCCAATAGGACCAGTCGGTCGGCTGCATGGCCGGCCATGTGTAGGCGCGATAGATCATGAAGGCGAACATGCCAATCTCGTAGGCGATCAGCGAAAACGTGTCCGCCTTGACCGCGGCCACGACGCCTGCCCGGAAACTCAAGCCGCGCATCGGCGCGATGGCGAAATACTGGAAGGCGATCCCCGCCGCATAGGCGAGAACAAAGCTTAAGGTAAGCCTGGCCGCGAGCGCCGAGCCGAGCAGCACGAGGCCAAGACCGAGGACGATCCATTCGGCGGCAAAATCGCCAAGCGCGCAACCGGCGCCGCAATGGGCCGCGCCTTTGAACACCGCCTGCCACATCGGCGGCTCCGCGTGCCCCTGCCCATGGTCGCGTATCTGGGTCTGCGAAGGCTTCGCCCGGCCGAAGCTGAAATAGAACGGCAGGCCGAGCGGCCCCCAATACAACATCGTCAGCGGCCAAACCGCGTCCATCACCCCCATTGGCTGGCGTCGCCCGACGAGAAAAATGTCGGCGAGCACGATCAGCGCCGAGGCGATCGAGAGCCAGATGTAGACAAAGGCGAACGACTCGAGACCGTTTGACACGGAGCTCATCCTTCGGGTGGAACGCCATTTTACACGCCAAACGCTCGGCGAGGCGATGATGATCCGCCGCCCGGCCCGCGTGGCGGTTCGACCGAAGAGGGAGGCCAGAAAAAGGGGGCCGGCCCCGCGGGACCGGCCCCCTATTGCAGCGCTATGGCGTGGGCTTATCGCGTCAGCCGGCAAAAGCGCGCTTGGTCGTCGCGCCCAACTTGCGGCGATGCGCGGCGGCTCCGGCAAGACCGGCGAAGCCAAGACCCATCATCACCCAGGTCGACGGCTCGGGAATGGCCGAGGGGATCGCGCCAGGCTTGAACAGATCGGCGAGCGAGTTCGCGCCCCCGGCGCCGCCGAGATAGCCGCCGGCGCCTCCCGGGCCCGCCACCCCAAAGATGTTCTGCAGGGTGACCAGATCGGAGGCGTGGGTGTACAGAACGTCGTTTGTATAGGCGTTGCCCTTGGCGAGCGGGGAGATGATGATCTCGGTGCCGTCGAAGCCGGCGGTCGATCCGACGTCCTCGTCGCCCTCGGTCTCGTCGTTCCAGATGACGATTTCGCCGTTATCCTTGAACGCCTGCGACGCTTCGATTTCCGGCACGATCGTCGACAGGAAGTTGTCGCCGAGCGCCACCGCCTCCTGGTCGGTGTTGGCGGCATAGGTGACGCCGTTGTAGGTGAAGGAGGTGTTCAGCGACGAATGCATGTCGTTGTACTGGTCCGGCGTGATCCAGTTGAACTGCGCGACAGTGTTGTCGTTGAGGTCTGTCTGGAGTTGCTGCAGAGGCGCGTAATTTTGCGCCTGCGAGTTGGCCGACGTCGGATCGTTGCCCCCATTGGTGGCGTTGAAGAACACCTCCGGGTTATGCTTGGCGGCATAATTGTATTGGTGGCTGCCGTTGTAGGGGTTGGTGTAGGTGTCTGATGTGCCCGAGAAGGAGGTCAACGGCACTTCATACTGGTTCTTCGCCGTAACCGTATTGGTCAAGCCGACGCCCGCGCCGTGATCGCCGTTGATGTTATTGCCGCTCGTGTTCACGAGATCGGTATCCTCCTGGTACGAACGCCAGGTTTCGCCCTTCGCCGCCATGAGCTGATTGAGGTTCGGAGCGTTGACGATGTTATTCGGATAGGGATCGTTGTCGTTGAGCGGGCCGGTGAGCCCAGCGACCTGGTAAACGTAGTTCGGCTCGGACGGGTGCAGGGTGGGCGACACGTTCTGATAGTTGCCCGCGAAAGAAACGTCCGCCGCATTCGGGTTGCCCGGCGTCACCAGACTATTGAGGTAGGGCGCCGCGGTGTTGCCGAACAGCTGTTGGGGAGTGCCTGCGGGCACGGTCGAAGGCTGGGTGAAATTATGATTTTCAAGCGCGATGTAGAACACGTCGCCGATCTGTTGAGCCTGCGCCGAAGTGGCGACGAGAAGAGCGAAAAGCGAAACGCCGATTGCTCGTGACATTGAGTTCCTCCTTTGCGCGTGCGGCGTCCCGGTTCCGCACGCTCCGCAAGAGATATGGACGAGGGGAATTTAGCGGCGCCGAATGACGCTTCCTCGCCATAACAATGACAAACCGTTGACGCTCAGGTGACAGACAAATGAACGCACGAACGTTCGATCAACCGCCGCGTTCCACGGAACGGCGGCTGTTGACAGCGTCGCTCGCACGCCGAATATGTCGCGCGAACGCCACTTTCACCCGATGGACATGGACAGAATTGCTGGAAAACTGCTGGCGCTCTCTGCGCTCGGCTTGGCGCTCTGCGCGGCCGCGCCCGCGCGCGCGGACTTGCGCATGTGCAACAACACCAGTAATCGCGTCAGCGTCGCCATCGGCTACACCGACGGACAAAACTGGGTCAGCGAAGGCTGGTGGAACCTCAAATCGCTCGACTGCGTGACGCTTTTGCGCGGCGCCCTGGCGGCTGAGTATTACTATCTCTACGCGATGGACGAGCGCGGCGGCGAGTGGAAGGGCAAGGTGTTCATGTGCACGTCAGATCGCGAGTTCAAGATCGACGGCCGGCAGGATTGCTTTGTGCGCGGCTTCAACCGGACCGGGTTCTTCGAAGTCGACACCGGTAAAGATTCGAAGAGCTGGACGGTGCAGCTGACCGATCAGGCGAACCCCTGAGCCACAACGCCGATTCGCTGTCCGGCGAGGCGAAAAATGAGCGTGGCGGCGAGCGCCGCCGATTGTCGGAGGAACGCAATTGCAGGTCCGTCGCCGCCGCGTCAAAATCATCGCCACCCTCGGCCCCGCCTCGGCCGACCGCAAGACCATCGCCGCCCTGTTCGCCGCCGGCGCGGACGTCTTTCGCATCAACATGAGCCATGCTTCGCATGACGGGATGCGGGAGCGGGTGGCGATGATCCGCGATGTGGAGGAAGAGACCGGCCGCCCGATCGGCATCCTTGTCGACCTGCAGGGGCCGAAGCTCAGGCTCGGCACGTTCGCCGGCGGCGCCGCCGACCTGCAACGCGGCGAGGCCTTCATCCTTGACGGCGACCCCACGCCGGGGGGCCAAGCGCGCGTCTATCTGCCGCATCCGGAAATCTTGAGCTCGCTCGCGAAGGGGCATCGCATCCTCATCGACGACGGCAAGGTGATGCTGCGGGTCGCCGCGGCCGAGGGAGGCCGGGCGCTGACCGTCGTCGAAGTCCCGGGGCGCGTCTCCAACAAGAAGGGCGTGAGCCTGCCCGACACGACCATTCCGACCTCCGCCATGACCGACAAGGATCATGCGGATCTGGCCGCGGCGCTCGAGGAGGATATCGACTGGATCGCGCTCTCGTTCGTTCAGCGTCCGGAGGACATTGTCGAGGTCAAGGCGATCGTCAAAGGCCGCGCTCTGGTGATGGCCAAGATCGAAAAGCCGCAGGCGGTGCAGCGCATCGAGGAGATCATGGCCGTTGCTGACGCACTCATGGTGGCGCGCGGCGACCTCGGCGTCGAAATGCCGCTCGAGCAGGTTCCGGGCATCCAGAAGACCCTGACCCGGCTCGCGCGGCGGCTCGGCAAGCCGGTGGTGGTGGCGACGCAGATGCTGGAATCGATGATCTCGTCGCCGGTGCCGACGCGCGCCGAAGTGTCGGACGTCGCGACCGCGGTGTTCGAGGGCGCGGACGCCGTGATGCTGTCGGCCGAGAGCGCCTCGGGCCAATATCCGCATGAGGCGGTCGCGACCATGAACAGGATTGCGGAAGCGGTGGAATCGGAGAAGATCTACCCCTCGATCATCGAGGCGCAGCGCGCGGCGCCCGAGGCGACGGGCGCCGACGCGATCGCCGAAGCGACCCGCGACGTCGCCGAGACGCTCGATCTGAAAGTGATCTGCGCCTGGACCAGTTCGGGCTCGACCGGCCTTCGCATCGCCCGCCAACGGCCGCGCTCCGCCATTTTGGCGCTGACTCCGATCGAATCGGTGGCGCGGCGCCTCGCTGTCGTCTGGGGCGTGCATCCGATCGTCACCGACGATGCGCGTGACGAACGCGACATGGCCGATCGGGCCTGCCGCCACGCCTATATCGAGGGCTTCGCCGGCGAGGGCGAGCGCATCATCGTTGTCGCCGGCGTGCCGTTCGGGACCCCGGGCGCCACCAACAACCTGCGCATCGCGACCGTGGGGACTTGAACGCGAGGCGTTACTTGCCGTTGAACAACTCGTCGCTGAACGGCGACGTCTCGATGGGCGACAATCTCGGCACTCTGATCTTTATGAAACCGAAGCCGGTGGCTTCATGACAGGCGTTGCAGGCGGCGGTGAGCTTGCTATACGCGCTCGTGAAGCCGGCGGCGTCCTTCGCCTTGATCGCTTTGTCGAGATCCTCCGCGGCCGGCTTCATCGTATCCATGTTCGACTTGTCGCTATTTGGAAAAAGCGTCTTTGCGAGGCGGATGCTGGCGCGGATTTGCTCCAACTCGTAGTTCGCGAGCGGCCAGTTCTGCACCGCGCCCGCATACCACAACTTGAAATGCCCGAGCTGCGTGACCACCATGATGTCGTTCAGGCGCGGCGTATAGGCTGGTTGCCCCGCCGGTTTTTGATCGTCGGCGAGAGCCGCCAGGGAAGCTGCGGCGCATGCGGCGGCCGCGATTGCAATACGCCTGAGCAGGACCATCGCGTTTTCCCCGGATTGCCGCGCGGCTCGCAAGCCGGCTTGGTCTCCCGACCAAATCGGTCGATGACGGCGGAGCCCAGGGAAAACTTGCCCCAAGTTCAGATTCTCAAACAAGCCCAAGCCCGGCGTCCCGAGAATCATGGGGCGCGCGCGCCCGCGCAAGACCAGCTCAGGACGAGGCGTTCCGGTTTTGCTCAGAGACCTGCGTTCCCGGCGGCGAGACGCGCCAACGCGGACCAGTCGGAATCGCCCGCGCCTTGAGCCACGCCGGAAAGAAAGTGATCGTGAACGAGGCTCGCGACCGGCATCGGCGCAGCCAGCGCGTCGGCAGCCGCGAGCGCGAGGCGAATGTCCTTCAAGCCCAGCGACATCTTGAACCCGGCCGGCTCGTATTGCTGGTTGGCGATGATCGTGCCGTAAGTCTTGTAGGCGGGGGCCGAGAACAGCGTGTTGGTCAGGATTTCAAGATAAGCATGCGGGTCAACTCCGCCTTTGCGGGTGAGCGCGAAGGCTTCGCCTAAGCATTCGATCATCGCGGCGAGCAGGAAATTGCCGCTGAGCTTGACGAGATTGGCCGCGGACGGCTTGTCGCCGATGATGAAAGTCCGCTGACCGATCGCGTCGAACAGGGGCTGGCAGCGCGCGAGCTCCGCTTCGGGGCCTGCCGCCACAACGAAAAGCTTGGCCGCCGCCGCGGCCTCGGGCCTGCCGAACACGGGCGCGGCGACAAAGACCTGGCCCGCGTTTCGGTGCGCTTGCGCCAGCCGGTCGGAGAGCGCGACGCTGATCGTGCTCATGGAAATATGGACGGCGTCTCGGCCAAGCGTCGTGAGCCCGTGTCCGTCGCCGAAAAAGGCGGCTTCGACCGCCGAATCGTCGGCAAGCATGGTGATCACCACGGGGAGCCGGCATGCGTCGGCCAAGCTTTCCGCGACCTCGGCGCCCTGGGACGCCAGCGCCTCCGCCTTGGCGCGTGTGCGGTTGTAGACCCTAACACGGTGTCCCGCCTTGACGAGGTTCAGCGCGATCGCCTGGCCCATTTGGCCAAGACCGATAAAACCGACGTCCATCGTGCTCTCCCTGGCTGAAACGGCATGCCGTCTCCGGGACGGCGGAGACGAGGACCTACCGCTCCTCGGGTCTCGGCGCAAAGATGGCAAGCGTGTGGCGCGTCCAGTTCAATCAGCACTGCGGGATTTGGCGCTCGCCCACATATTTGCCGGCGCTGTCGTAATTGAGCTTGTGGATGACACAGCCGCCGCTCAAGGCGCCCGCGGCGTCGCCTGGACCTGGATCGACGCGGATATTGATGATCACCGGCGCGCCGTCGCCGACAATGATGGGCTCGGACGCCGCCGGAGCGGAGTACCCGCCCCAGCCGCCCCAACCCCAGCCGCCTACGAACAGCTGATTCCCGCCAAAGCGGTTGAAGCCGAAGCGGTTGAAGCGATTGGAGCCAAAGCGGTCAAACCGGTTCGGGCCGAAGCGGTTGAAGCCAAATCGGCCGGTCTCGAAGCGCCGGTTGAAGCCGCCCGGCGCAAAATGGGAAAAATGACCGCCCCCAGATGCCGGGCGAGCGAACGACCCGCCCGCCGACCCGCCCATGCGGGCAAACGACGGCGCGAGGCCAAGAGAGAAAACGAGCGTGGCCAGGGCGTAGGCGCGCGCTCCCCTCATCACTGGGGAAATACGCATGGCAAGATCTCCGGCGCCGCAACGTCAATGCTAACGGCAATATGACGCCGCTGTCCATGGCCCTTCGGTCCTCACCTCACCACTGTGAGCTTCCGGGCAGCCCTGGTCAGGCCGGTATAGAGCCACCGCGCGCGGTGCTCGCGGAAGGCGAAGCTTTCGTCGAACAGCATGACGTCGTCCCATTGCGACCCCTGAGCTTTATGGACTGTGAGCGCATAGCCGTAGTCGAACTCGTCCGACTCCCGCCTCAAGGCAAAGCTGAGTTCGCCCTCCGTCCCCTCGAAGAACGCTTTCAGCACCGCCGCCTTGACGGTGGAGCGCGAGCCCTCGTCTTCCGAGCGCAAGGTCATCTTGACGAAGTCCTTTTTGACCCCGCCCAGCGTCTCGACCCGCCACAGTCCGCCGTTGATGAGGCCCTTGGTGCGGTCATTCCGCAAACAGACCAACCGGTCGCCGGCGACCGGCAGCGGCTCCCGAAAACCCTTGAGATCCCGCATGCGCTGATTGTAGGCGCGGCGGGTGCGATTTGTCCCGACCAGCACCTGATCGGCCCCCAGGACCTGCGCCGGGTCAAGGGCGGCGCGGGGTATGACCCGCGTCTCGCCGTAATCGCCGATGCTGAGTTCGCCGCCTGAACGGACAACTTCGGACAGGCGGATGATCGGATTGTCCTGCGCCTGGCGATGAATTTGCGTCAACATGACGTCCGGAGCGCCGTCGGTGAAAAAGCCGGCGCCTTTGACCGGCGGAAGCTGGAACGGATCGCCCAAAACCAGGATCGGCTTGCCGAACGAGAGGAGATCGCGCGCCAGTTCGGCGTCGACCATCGAACATTCATCGATCACGATCAGCCCGGCCTTCGACGCGGGGCCATCGGCGTTGAGGGTGAAATTGGGCGCGCCCTCCACGCCCTCGCTGGCCCGGTAAATGAGCGCATGGATGGTCGTCGCGCCCGCACAGCCCTTCGATCGCATCACCAGCGCAGCCTTGCCGGTGAAGGCGGCGAACGCCGTTTCGCCTCGCGCCCCCTCCGCGATGTGGCGCGCAAGCGTCGTCTTGCCGACGCCCGCGTAGCCGAAGAGGCGGAACACCTGAGGCTCGCCCTGTTTGAGCCACCGGCCGACCTGGTCGATGGCGTCCGCCTGCTCGCGCGACCATTCGCGACCGATCGGCGGCGAAGACGGGGCCTCAACTGCGCGGGACGGCTGCGTGCCGGCCACCGCATCGTGGGCGGCTGGCCGCTCTTCCGCGTCGCTCGTCCGCTTCGACTCGGCCCTCGCGCCGCAGCGCGAACAAACCGGCGGATTGCGGCCGAGATCATAATATTTGGCGCCGCAGGCCAAGCACTGGCGCTTGGTTCCGAGCTTGCTCAACGCCGTCGTTGTCTTGGCCAATAATCCTCGCCCTCAGCCCACAACATAAACGATTGGTTTAGATTTCAAGCGCAGCATTTTAACAGAATTGTCGGAACTATCGCCGAATCAGAGGCTTTCGCCCGGGCAATCCACGCCTTGAAGGTTGGATTGCAAGGCTTATATCGACTTCACCCGGAACTTTGAATGTTCCGGATGGTTGACGGCAAGAACCGGACCGGGCGCTTAATCGGAAGGCCTGAAGTACCGGGGAAGCGCCTGAAAGGGGCTTCGAACATGGTGCGTGTGACGGCGCTGACCTCGCCTTTGCTGCTCGGCTTCGATGATCTGGAGCGGGCGCTCGACAAGGTTTCCAAGGCGGGGACGGACGGCTATCCTCCCTATAATATCGAGCGTGTCGCGGCCAATGGCGCCGAGCCGGAAAAGTTGCGCATCACGCTCGCGGTCGCCGGATTCTCTCACGACCAGATCGAAGTCACGGTCGAGGAGAACCAGCTCACGATCCGAGGCCGGCAACAGGAGGACAAGACGCGTGAATATTTGCATCGCGGCATCGCCGCCCGGCAATTTCAGCGCGGCTTTCTGCTCGCGGACGGTATGCAAGTGTTGAGCGCCGAACTCGCACAAGGGCTGCTGTCGGTCGACCTCGTTCGCCCGCAGCCGGAGCGTTTGGTGCGAACAATCAAGATCGTGGCGCGCGATTGAAGGATGCGTCCGAGCGGCGGGCGTAAGGCGGCCGCCGAGTACAGGAGTAAAGCGATGAGATCCGAAACCAGCAAAGCCGTGATGACCGCGGCGCCCAACATGACGCCACAGGAATTCGCCCATTTCGGCGATGGGTCTCTCGCCTATGTGAAGACGATTGCCTCTGAAGACGTCGCCCGACTCTTCCCGCAGGCGCCGGAAATGCGTCCGGGAATGACCTTGTTCGCGCTCCTCGGCGCCGACGGTTCGCCGATCATGCTGACCGATTCCAAGGACGCGGCGATCAGCAACGCCTGGGAAAATGAGCTCGAGACGGTGAGCCTGCACTGACACGGATTGACCTAAACAACAAACTGATCTTGCCAAATCAAGGAGAACGGTGTAATTCAAAACTGAGCGGTCCTTAGCCGCCGCGAGACGGGCGTGCGAGGCGCGGGCCATGAGTTTCATCCGAGACACCACGAGGTCGTTCGCTCGAACCCTCGGGTATGAAATTCGTCGGACAGGCGCGCATGACTATAAGCGGCCGATCGATTTCATCCGCTCCCGTAACGTCGATCTCGTCGTTGATGTCGGGGCGAACGTCGGTCAGTACGGCGAAAACTTGAGAAAGGAAGGGTACGAAGGCTGGATCGTCTCTTTCGAACCCATCACTGCGGCTTATAGCGCGTTCGCGACACGCGCGAGCAGAGACGGACACTGGCAAGCCTTCAATATGGCCCTTGGAGAGAAGGAGGGGACCGCCGAGATTAATGTCAGCGAGTCGTCTGTATTCAGCTCCATTCTGCCACAGCGGCCGGCGGCGACTGCGTTCAGCGCCCTGGCCACAGTGGTCAGCGTCGAATCGATACGGGTCGCCCGACTGGACGACGTCTTCGCGGAACTGCCGCCGAGCAAGTCTCCGTTTCTGAAGATCGACACCCAAGGCTATGAGCGGCAGGTTCTTTCAGGGGCCACAAAATGTCTCTCTCGCTTTGTCGGCATCCAAATGGAGCTCCCCATCATCCCGCTTTATGAAGGGACCTGGAAGTTCCACGAGGCCGTTGCTCACATGGACCAACGAGGCTTCGAGATCAGCAACATTGTGCCCGTCAACTACGATCGGACGGACACGGCGTCCCTGGTGGAGGTCGACTGCGTCTTCTATAGGATGGGGTAGAGCCCGAAAGCCCCACGCTCGGTCTTGCCCAAAGGGGCGAATCGGTTAGAGCTTTCCGGCTCTTTCAAAGACCGTCAGAACGCCCATGCAAACCTATCTCGATCTCATGCGCGAGGCGCTCGACAGCGGCGCCGTCAGACAAGACCGCACCGGCACCGGCGTGCGCTCGCTGTTCGGTCGGCAGCTTCGCTTCGATCTGGCCCAAGGCTTTCCGCTCGTCACGACGAAACGGCTTCATCTCAAGTCGATTGTGCGCGAATTGATCTGGTTCCTGCGAGGCGACACCAACATCGCCTACCTCAAGGCGCATGGCGTCTCCATCTGGGACGAATGGGCCGACGCGAATGGCGATCTGGGCCCGGTCTACGGCAAGCAATGGCGCGCCTGGGAAGGACCGGACGGACGGACATACGATCAGATCGCCTGGGTGATCAACGAGATCCGCCGCAACCCGGACTCGCGCCGGCTCGTGGTCTCGGCCTGGAACGTGGCCGAGATCGAGCGCATGAAGCTTGCGCCCTGCCATTGCCTGTTCCAGTTCTACGTGAACGGCGACAGGCTCTCGTGCCAGCTCTACCAGCGCTCGGCCGACATCTTTCTCGGCGTGCCGTTCAACATCGCGAGCTACGCTTTGCTGACCCATCTGATCGCCCACGAATGCGGGCTCAAGGCCGGGGAGTTCGTGCATACGTTCGGCGACGCGCACCTCTATCGCAATCACGAGGATCAGGCGCGCGCGCAGCTCGCCCGGGCGCCGCGCCCATTGCCGCAGCTTAGGGTCGGCGACGTCGGCTCGATCTTCGACCTCAACGCCGACGCGATCGCGTTCGAGGGCTACGATCCGTGGCCGGCGATCAGGGCGCCCGTCGCGGTGTGAGCGAGTCGCCCTCATCCGGCGCTTCGCGCCATCTTCTCCCGGAGGGAGAAGGGAGGGTCGTCCTCGTCGCGGCTGTCGCGCGCAACGGAATTATCGGCGCAAAGGGCGGATTGCCCTGGCGGCTCTCGAGCGACTTGAAACGGTTCAAGGCGCTGACCTGGGGCAAGCCGCTGGTGATTGGGCGGAAGACGTTTGAATTGATCGGCCGCGCGCTCCCGGGGCGTGACACGATCGTGGTGACTCGCGATCCCACGTTTGCTCCGTCAGGCGTCTTGGTCGCCCCCGATATCGACGCCGCGCTAGACCTCGCCGCAGAGCGCGCGGGCGCCACGGGCGCGGACGAAATCATCATCGGCGGCGGGGCTGAGATCTATGCGCAGACGATCGCGCGCGCGAATCGCCTTTTCATCACCGAGGTCGGGCTTGACGCTGAAGGGGAGACGCGTTTTCCGCCGATCGACCCGCACGCGTGGCGGGAGATCACCCGCGAGACGGGCGAACGCGGGCCACGCGACGACGCCGATTTCGTCTTCGTGGAATACGATCGACGGAAGTGATCTTCTTGGTCCCGCCGGCTGCTCGGGCCGCAGCCATCAGCGTCAGCCCGTCGTCGAGCCCCGTCCACGAACTCAGGCGCGGGGTAGCGCGCGGCCCGCTCTCGCCCGGCGGACCCTCGCGAATCCGAGGCCCGCGAATCCGAGAAGCATCATCGCCCAGGTCGATGGCTCGGGGACCGGGCTATACAGCACCCAGCCGGGCTTCCCGTCGAGCACGTTTTGCAGTCGCAGCAACGCCTCGGTGAAATAATAGTCGCCGTAGATCAGCGCGGTGTTCGTCCCACCGTTGCCCGGGAAGCCGTCGGTCAGCACGGACTCGCCGGTCGGGTCAACGTCAAGGTAGCTGCTGCTGAGCGATCCCAGTATGTTCTCGGCATCGTCCAGATAGAGCGATCCGTTCGCTCCCGCCACCGTACTCAGCATGACGAGCCCGTCCGCCGCGATGGCCGCCGCGGAGGTGTCTACAGGCTGTGTCCCCGGCGCGTCGAAATCCCAGGGGGGAATACCGTTCGCGGGCGAATGGTCGACAAAGTAACTCGCGACCTCTTCCGCCGTCGTCAGGAATGCTGGGTTGTCCGATGCCTGATAGGCCTGCACGAACCCATACAAAGCCCAGGCCTGCCCACGCGCCCAAGTCGAGCTATCGGAATAGCCGGCGAATGTCCCCCGGCTCATGAGCGCCCCGGTGGTTGGGTTGAAATCCGCCACCTGAAACGTGCTGCCATCCAAGCGCACGAGGTTTGTCGTCACCGTTTGGGCATGACTCGCCGCTATCCCCGACCAGGTGGAACTGCCGCCATTGCCGGCGCCCCACTGCAACGGCCCGAGCTGCATCATGCTATCGATGGTCACGGCAAAGTGGGATGGAGGTTGGTATGGAGGGAACGTCCAGGAGCGAACCGCCCCGACGTTTGAATTGTAGAGCGACGCGAGCGAGTTGCCCGTGGTGAGAAGCACGCTCTTGTAGCTCGGGTCTCCCGTCAGCCGGTATCCGTTGCCGAAACTCGTCCCGATGATGAAGCCGATGTCGGAAGGGTCGATCGGGCGGCCATTCGCCTGCGAGGCCAGCGGAGCGGTCCAAGCCTGCGCCGCGGCGAGCCATTGCTGAGACCCCGTCGCCTGATAGAGAAGCCAAAGCTGGCCCGGGAAAAACCCGCTTGTCCATCCTTGGGCTCCGTCCGAAGGACTCGTCGTCGTCCACGTTCCGCTGTCGCCTCCCGAGACCGGATATAGGGGATTTCCGGGCGCCGGAGAGGAGCCCAGCGAAGCCAGAGTCTTCGCCACCTGAGTCTCAATGAAAGACAAATCCGTGGCTATGCCTTGCGAATCCAGAGGCGCCGCGCGGGCCTGGCTGATCAAGCATGTGACCGATGCGCAGGCGATCAAAGCTAGACGTTGCATCGTATTCCCCCAACGTCGAAGTATATTGCACAGCACTATTCTTATCACATGCCGACAAGCGATGTCATGATTTGACAATCATATTCGCAAGGCCGTCTCGCGACGAGGCCGGGTGCAAAGACGAACGGCCTATTCCGGCCGCACCCAGTCGGTCAGGGTCAGCCCGTCCTCGAGCCTGACCGGCGGCCGGGCTTCGAGGCCGGCGGCTAACAGCGTCGCTTCGGGATCGCCGCCAAACCTCTCGTGGCCAAAGACCGGAAAGCCACCCGGCAGGCGCACGTTGACCGCGCGGCTCAGGTGAAAGCAGTCGTAGCCGAGCTTGAGGAACAGGGTGAAGACCTGCGGGCCGCCGATGACGGCGACCGTCCCTGAACTCAGGCCGAGCGCGGCGCACGCGGCCTCGAGCGAGGCCCCGGCAGGATTCCAGAGCCGCGCCTTCGGATCGTCAGGGTGTGCCCCAACGTTAGCGACGTGTCGTGTCAGGACCAGCCTGCGCCGGCTCGTCGCGTTCGAATGGCCTTCCTGCGAGTGGCGCCCGTTCACGACCACGTCGGCCTGATCAAGGCCTCGCTCGAAATGCCGCTGGTCGGCTTCGAAATGCAGCGACGCCGGCTGAACGCCGCTCGCGTCCGCAAGCATGCCATCGGCGGAGGCGATGACATAGGCCTCGATGCGAAAGGCGCCGATCATGTCGCGCGTTTATTCGTGGCTGTCCGAATTGACGAGCGACAGGAACTCCTGCCGGGTCTGGGGCTGATCGCGGAACACGCCCAGCATCCGGCTGGTGACGAGGTCGGCCCCGCGCTTACGGACGCCGCGGTCGATCATGCAATGATGCGCCGCCTTGACGACCACCGCCACGCCGCTGGGCTTCAGCACCTCGTCGACCGCATTGGCGATCTGCGCCGTCAGCCGCTCCTGGATCTGCAGCCGCTTGGAGAAGATCTCGACCACGCGCGCGAGCTTCGATATGCCCACCACCCTCTTATCGGGGATGTAGCCGACCCACACGCGGCCGATGATCGGCGCGATATGGTGTTCGCAATGGCTCTCGAAGGTGACGCCGCGCAGGACGATCATCTCGTCATAGCCGTCGACCTCGCTGAAGGTTTTGTGCAGAACCTCGTGCGGGTCTTCGTCATAGCCGGCGAAATATTCGCGGTAAGCGCGCACCATGCGATTGGGCGTCTCGATCAGGCCGTCGCGATTGGCGTCCTCGCCAACCCATTTCAGGATGGTGCGAAACGCGTCCTCGGCTTGCGCGTCGCTGATCGTCGGCTTACCGCCGCCGGAGGCCCCTTCGAGATTCTCTTCCCTCAGCGCCATGGCCATCGTCCTTGTTCGCGCCCCCAAAAAGCGCCCCGCCGCCATTTATGCGCTGCGAGCGGATTCTTAAAGGAGACGACCCTCATCCGTCGCCTTCGGCGACACCTTCTCCCGGGAGGAGAAGGGGAGCGGCGGCGCGCCCCTCTTCCCCCTCTCCCTCTGGGAGAGGGTCGGGGTGAGGGCTTCAGCCGCGAGCAAAATTCACCAATGCTCTATCCGGCGACCTTGGAGAAGTCCGCGACGCCGTGCATCGCCTCACGCAATTCGTTGAGCAATCTCAATCGGTTGAGGCGCGCCGCCGGGTCGGGGTCGTTGACCGTCACGTCGAGGAAGAAGGCGTCGACGGGCGCCCGCAAGGTCGCGAGAGCGCGCATCGCGCCCTCGAAATCCTCGGCGGCGACGCGCTCGCGCGCCGCCTCGCCAGCAGCAGCCACCGTGTCGGCAAGGCGTCTTTCCGCCGGCGGCGCGAGCGTGGCGTGAACATATTTGCCCGTGAAGGCCGCCGCGCCGTCCTTCTTCTCCTCGGCGCGCAGGATGTTGGCGGCGCGGCGATAGCCGGTGAGCAGGTTCTTGCCGTCCTCCGTGTCGAGCAGCTTTCCGAGCGCCTCGACCCGGCGGACGATCATAAGGAGATCGTCCTGCCCCGGCAGCGCGAACACCGCGTCGATGAGGTCATGCCGCGCGCCCTTCTCGCGCAGGTACACTTTGAGGCGGTCGGCGAAGAAGGCGAGGAGGTCAGCCTTCCTCGGCGGACGCGTTCAGGCTCTCCGCCTCGATCGCGCGTTTGATAATCGGGACGAACTCGTTCCCCGTGGCAGCGTCGAAGATCGTGCTCTTCGAAGCGCTTCGAACGAGATCGATGCATGGCTCGATCAGAGCGAAGGCGGCATCCATTGTCGTTCCAAGTGGCAGCCGCAGCCCATTCTCCAGCACGATGCGGATCACGCCAAGCGCGGCGCGCCTCAGCGCATATGGGTCCTTGCTGCCGGTCGGTTTCTCGTCGATCGCCCAGAAGCCGGCGAGCGTGTCGAGCTTGTCGGCGAGCGCGACCGCGATCGAGACCGGCGAAGTCGGAACGCGGTCATTCGGTCCTTGCGGCCTGTAGTGCTCTTCGATGGCGTCGGCGACGCTTGGCTCTTCGCCTTGGGCGTTCGCGTAATAGCGGCCCATGAGTCCCTGAAGCTCGGGGAACTCGCCTACCATTTCGGTCGCGAGGTCAGCCTTGGCGAGATACGCGGCGCGCGCCGCGCGCTCAGCATCTGCGCCGACTATCGGCGCAAGCTCATGCGCCAGCGTCCGATGCGCGCGATCCTCTCGCCTTGCGTGCCGAGCTTCTCGTGAAAGACGACATGGTCGAGTTTTTCGAGCCGCTGGTCGAGCGGCTTCGCGCCCTTGTCCTTGCGTCGGGCAGCGGCGCAAGGTCGGTCTGCCAGAAGTGGCGCGCGTCTGCGAGACGCGCGCGCACGACGCGCGCATTGCCCGCGGCGATCGCCGCGCCGTCGTCGGGCGCGACGAGGTTCGAGACGAGGATGAACTTGTTGGCAAGCTTGCCGCTCTCTCCCGCGTCATGGCCGGCCTTGCGCCGGCCATCCACGCCGTTCGGCGTCGAAGTCCCATCCGCATTCGCGCCTGACGGCGCCTCGTGGATGGCCGGGTCGATCCCCGGGTCAAGCGCGGGGACGGCCATGACGGAGGAGGGCTCAGGCGCCTGACGAAGCACGAAGCATTTCTGATTGGCGCGGATCGTGGCGCGGATCACTTCGGCGGGAAGATCGAGGAACGCCGCCTCGAACTCGCCCATGAGCACGACCGGCCATTCGACCAGGCCTGCGACTTCCTCGAGCAGGCCTTCGTCCTCGACCAGCGTCAGCCCCTGGGCGAAAGCAAGGTTCTTGGCGTCGGCGAGGATGATCGCCTTGCGCCGGTCGGCGTCGAGCACGACCTTCGCTTTCTGCAGCGCGTCGACATAGTCATCGAACCGGCGGACATGAATCGGCTGTGGCGCCATGAAGCGGTGGCCCCAGGTCACGTCGCTCGACTTGAGCCCATGCGCGTTGAGATCGAAGTGGACGATCTCCGCCGTATCATGTTGCGTAGCGAGCGTGCAGACGATGCCGCGTAGTGGGCGCACCCAGCGAAGCGTCCTCGGGCTCCTCCGAGCGCACGTATCACCCCAGCGCATCGATTTCGGCCACGGAAACGAGCGGATGATCGCGGGGATGATCTCGGCGATCGCATCCTTGGTGTCGCGGCCCGGCTTCTCGATCAATGCGACATAGAACTGGCCCTTCTTCGGGTCGGTCTCGACGCGCGCATCCTCAATGCGGCTGAGGCCTGCGCTCTTCAAAAAGCCCTGGATCGCCGCTTCCGGCGCGCCGACGCGCGGGCCCTTGCGCTCCTCGCGCGAGTGAGCTTGCGCGGCGGGCAAGCCGACGACATGCAGCGTGAGACGCCGAGGGGTGACGAAGCTCTGCGCGCCCTCGTAGAGCAAATTGCGCTCGACCAGCGCATTGGTGACGAGCCGCTTCAGATCCTCCGCCGCCTGCCGCTGCATGCGGGCGGGGATCTCTTCGCTGAACAGTTCGAGCAGGAGGTCAGGCATTCGATTACGCTTTTCGGATTTCGATCGGCCCTCATCCGGCCGCGCCTTCGGCGCGCCCACCTTCTCCCTGAGGGAGAAAGGCAGGCGCCCTCTCCCTCCGGGAGAGGGCTGGGGTGAGGGCATACGCTCCCCCTCCCGCCGTCTTGAGCCACGCCGCGCCGCAGCCGCGAGCGAGTTCGCGCACTCTCAGGATATAGCTCTGGCGCTCGGTGACCGATATCGCGCCCCGCGCGTCGAGCAAATTGAAGACATGGCTCGCCTTGATGCACTGGTCATAAGCCGGAAGCGCCAGGAGATGACGTTCGCCTGACTCGCCCCGCTCGAGCAGCGACACGCATTCCGCTTCGGCGTCCCGAAAATGCTGGAACAGGACGTCGGTGTTGGCGTGCTCGAAGTTGAAGCGGGAATATTCCTGTTCGGCCTGCTGGAACACGTCGCCGTAAGCGACGCGTCCGCGCCCTCGCCGCCATTGAAGTTGAGGTCGTAGACGCTCTCGACGCCCTGCACATACATCGCCAGCCGCTCGAGGCCATAGGTCAATTCGCCGGATACCGGCGCGCATTCGAAACCCGCGACCTGCTGGAAGTAGGTGAATTGCGACACTTCCATGCCGTCGCACCAGCATTCCCACCCCAAGCCCCATGCGCCGAGCGTCGGGCTTTCCCAATCGTCCTCGACGAAGCGCACGTCGTGCAGCGCCATGTCGACGCCGATCGCGGCGAGCGAATCGAGATAAAGCTCTTGAAGGTTCTCCGGCGAAGGCTTCAGGATCACCTGATACTGGTAATAGTGCTGCAGCCGGTTGGGGTTCTCGCCGTAGCGCCCGTCCTTGGGCCGGCGCGAGGGCTGGACGTAAGCCGCCTTCCAGGGCTTCGGTCCCAGCGAGCGCAAGGTCGTCGCCGGATGGAACGTGCCGGCCCCGACCTCCATGTCGTAGGGCTGCAGCATCACGCAGCCGTGGCCAGCCCAGAAGCGTCTGCAAGGTCAGGATGAGACCTTGAAACGATTTGGCCGGGTCGAGCGCTGCGTCTTTGGCGAAAGCCATGGATCGTTGTGGGTCCGTGAATTTTGGCGGCGACCCTAGAGTTGCGGGCGCCGATGGTCAACGCGGCGGCGGCGATGCGCGCGCACGTGCAATTTGCCAGGCGAGACGTCTGACGCTAGAGCGGATCATCAAAAAGGGAGGTCCGCCCATGCGTCCGTCCAAACGCGCCGTCGATGAAATGCGCTCGGTAAGCTTCGAGCGTGGCGTGGCGCGTTATGCGGAAGGTTCCTGTCTCGTCCGATTCGGCGACACGCACGTCCTGTGCGCGGCCTCGCTCGAGGACAAGCCGCCGCCGTGGCTGCGCGGCCAGGGACGCGGATGGGTGACGGCCGAATATGCGATGCTGCCGCGCGCGACGCTGACGCGAAGCAAGCGCGAGTCGACCGCCGGCAAGGTTTCCGGCCGCAGCCAGGAGATTCAACGCCTGATCGGCCGGTCGTTGCGAGCGGTGGTGGATCTGCCGCGCCTCGGCGAAAGACAGATAACGATCGATTGCGATGTGCTGCAGGCGGACGGGGGCACCCGCACCGCTTCGATCACCGGCGCATGGGTCGCGTTGCACGATTGCCTGCGCTGGATGGCGCAGCGCTCCATTCTTCGCGAGACGCCGCTCAAGGATCATGTCGCCGCAATATCCTGCGGCATTGTCGGCGGCGAAGCGGTGATCGATCTCGACTATGCCGAGGACTCGAACGCGCACACGGACGCGAATTTCGTCATGACTGGCCTGGGCGGCCTGGTCGAAGTTCAGGGGTCGGCGGAGGGCGCGCCGTTCACGGAGGAAGAACTCATTCGGATGCTGGCGCTGGCGCGCGGCGGCGTCCGGCAGCTCGTCGCCATGCAGAAGACGGCGGTCGCCTGACGGGAATTGGTGGCGCGCTCCATAGCCCGTCGTCAGAAGGGCGTTGTTTCGAACGCCCTTCGGAGCGCGCCGGACGCGGTCCATAGGGTGTCCGGAAGGACGCCCGTCTGACGACGGGCTATGCGCCACGTCTACAAAGTCAGGGGTAGCCGTGCGAAAAAACGTCCATGGCCTCGAAACCCGCAAGGTCCAGGCGGACGCGATCCGGGAGATAAGCGAAGGCGGCGCGGGCGAGTCCGTCCCGGCCCTCGCGTTTCAGCATGGCGTCTAGCTTCTCGCGCAAGGCGTGCAGATGCAGCACGTCCGATGCGGCATAGGCGAGTTGCGCCTCGCTCAGGGTGTCGGCCCCCCAATCGGACGATTGCTGCTGCTTGGAGATTTCGACGTTCATCAGTTCGCGCGTCAGGTCCTTGAGTCCGTGCCGGTCGGTGTAGGTCCGCGCGATCTTTGAGGCGATCTTGGTGCAATAAATCGGCGCGGCCATGATTCCGAACGCGTGATGCAGCACGGCCATGTCGAAACGACCGTAGTGGAAGAGCTTGACGATCGCTGGATCGGCCAGCAGGCGCTGAAGATTGGGAGCACTCGTCTGGCCGGCGGCGATCTGCACAATGTCGGCCGTCCCATCGCCGCGGGATATCTGCACGACGCAAAGCCGATCGCGGCCGACGGCGAGCCCCAGCGTCTCCGTGTCGATCGCCGCCGCCTCGCCGAACGACGCTTCGGCGGGCAAATCATTGCGGTGAAACCGGATCATCGTGGCCGGAATACCAGACCTCGCCAAGATAAGGACGCGCGGCCATGGATAGAACCGGCTTGGCGGGACGTCAATCGGAAGAGCCGCGAGGGCCGACGCCGGCGACGGCGCCCCATACGGTCGCCTAGGGAGCAACCCGAGCCACGGCGCGGAACAGCCCAACGCGCCGCGGAACGATCAGGGGCGCTGTGGGCCCCTCGCGGCCCGTCAGGGTGAGGGATGCCGCTCGGACCCCTCCTTGGGCGCGAGCCGCGGAAAAGCAACGGATCGGTCCTGATCGCCGAGCTTGGCGACCGCGGCGCAGAAGACGTAACCGACGCCCCGCACGGACCGGATCAACGGGGGACGGTCGGAACCGTCCTCAAGTTTCTTCCGGAGTCGCGCGACCAGGGTGTCGATCGAGCGGTCGAAATAGGTCCACTGGCGCCCGCGCAACACGCCGAGAAGGGCGGCGCGCGACAGGGGCTGGCCGGGGTGCCGCAGAAGCGCCATCAAGAGGTCGAACTCAGATGACGTCAGGTCGACCCGCTGCCCAGCGGGGCTCATGAGGTCTCGCGTCGTCTCATCGAGGGTCCAGCCCGCGAAAGTGTAGAGTTGGTCGATTGGCTCGACGGGTTGCGCGCGTCGAATTCGAGCTCGCGCCGCCGCACGGCGCCATCGATTGCCGCCAGCTCCGGCCTAATCTCTTCAAGAACATGGATCTGCATCGCGCGCCCGCCTCTGATTACCGCCCTGCGAATTGTCACAGTCAAATTGATTCGGAACAGGACATGTATCGTTGTCAATGAGTTACGATACGTCAGGCGGATCTTTATTTGATTCGAGGCCGGAAGCGGTGTTCGAGAGCCGCGCTACCCCTCAAGTTATGATCTCGCTTCGTGACCTTTGTTTCAATATTGAAAACTGTACTTCCTCTTACATGCCGACGCGTCAATTAAGGCGAGCGTAAGAAGAGTTGAAGCTTGGCCATCGCAACCGACCCGTCGCCTCACCCTGACCGACGTCACGCGGCGCCGAACACGCGAATGGTTGCATGTCTGCCGCTTATGGTGGAAGCAAAAACACTGTACACACGAAAAAAGAGTTCTATCCGGAAGGCTTCTCGTGCGCGGCATTCCCATCGACATTTTGCGAGCCTTCGTCGCCGTCGTGGAGGCGCGAGGGTTCACTCGCGCCGCGGAGGAGCTGGGACGAACGCAGCCGACGATCAGCCTTCAGGTGAAACGGCTGGAGGAGCTCGTCGAGGCGCCGTTGTTCAAGAAAGGCGGGCGCTTCGAATTGTCGCCCATCGGGGAAGTCTGCTTCGATTATGGAAGGCGCCTGCTGCGGCTGCATGACGACATGCTGGACGAGCTCGGCCGCAACAATCCGAACGACGCGATCCGGATCGGCATGTCCAGCGAATTTGCCCCCATTCTGGCGTGGCGGCTCAATGAGCTGCGCGCGTTTGCCCCGGCCGCCACGACATTCGAGGTCATCGTCGATAGCTCGCAAGCGCTTTCGGCCGCCTTTCGTCAAAACGCGCTTGATGTCGCTTTCATCATTGGGACCGGCGAGAGCGAGCCGAGCCGGATCGAACAATGGCGGGGTCAGCTGCGCTGGTTCGGCAAAACGCCCGAAGATGAACACAACGGGCGGCCGCTGCCGCTCGTTCTCCCGCCGCAGGGCTGGCCGTTTCATGAGGCGGCGATTGGCGCGCTTCGCGCCCAGGAAAGGCGATTCGAAATTGTCTGCACAAGTTCAAATTTTGCGGTGCTCGCAGCCGTCGCGGCTGCGGGGCTGGGCCTCACGCCAATGATCGACGGGCTCGCGCCGGGTGGACTTGAGGTGTTTTCCGACAAGCAGCTTCCGCCACTACCTGAGGTTACGCTGTCGCTGTTGGCCCGTTCGCAGGCGCTCGCGCTTGCAAGCCGCCGCTGGGTCGAAAACGTTGTCGAGCGCTTCAGTCAGACTGACGCATAGACAGACGTAGCTCTCGCTCTAGTTGCAATTTGTTACAATTCGTCACGCATTTCCCAACTTAACGATGGCACAATCCGACCATTCCGGGTCAGGGATTGCCAATCATGCGAAGACTGCGGAGCGAGCCGAAGGCGGAAGGGGACGACCGTCTCGGCGTGCGCGTGGCCGAGGAGGAAGCGGAAATGGCGCTCCTTGCGCAGTTCATGCGGCACGATTTCGTCGCCTCGTTGGCGAACGCGATCGCCGAGCGAACAGGCGTCCGAAGCGGAGACCTCATCGCCGCCGCCGGGCTCGACCCGCGCCGCGTCGACAGCTGACACGAACTTGGCCAGCGCAGCGCAATCGTTCTTAACCGAGGCGCAGGAATTCGGCCGCTAAAGTCAAGGCGTTAGGCTGGCTGCGGCTCGACGCTTCCAGCCAAGCCTGCGCGAATTGCCCATGACCAGCACGACAACCGCCTTTCTCGCCGTCTCGCAGAACCTGTCCCGCTATCAGGCGATGACGGCGGCCGAGCCAGCGGTAAAAACTGCGACGGCCTATTACGAGGCCAATATCGGCTCCGTGAAGTCGGTCAGCGATCTCGTCGGCAACTATCGACTCTTGTCCTACGCGCTCAACGCCTATGGCCTCGGCGACCAGATCAACGCCAAGGGACTTATCACCAAGGTTCTGGAAGGTGGAGTGTCCAACCCGAAGAGCCTAGCCAACACTCTGCCGAACTCGCAATGGAAGGCGTTCGCCGCGGCTTTCAATTTCGTCGACAGCGGCGCAACTCCGCCGTCATCAACCAGCGCGCTTGCGACGACAACGAGCGATTATGTCGAACAGCAGCTCGAGAGCGATCAGGGCGGCCAGGACGTCGGCGTCCAGCTTGCGCTCTATTTCCAGCGCGTCGCGCCGACGGTCACCAACGAATATGGAATCCTGGCCGATTCGAATCTTCTGGAAGTGGCGGGAACGATCATGGGGCTCTCGCCGACGGCCGCGAGCGACCTCCAACCGCAGACGCTTTCCGAGCTCATGCCCCTCTCCGACCTGCAAGACCCGGCTAAGCTCACGCAGCTGACCGAGCGGTTCACGGCGATGTACGACTATACCTATGGGCCGAGCTCCGGCGCGACCTCGGGTCTCTCGGTCGATTCGGGCAATTCGAGCTCAGGACAATCGGGCGCGGCCTCCGTCCTCGCCAGCATCATCAGTTCGAACGGCTCGGTGCTGGGCAGCGCGCTCAACGACTTTACAGGCTCATCGCAGCCGACCTTCTCGACCGCGCTCATGTCGAGCATGTCGAGGCTTACGCTAGGCGGGTGAGCCCGTCGGCAGGCCTGCCCTGCCTCAGAAAGGTCCACGCAAGCGCCGCGCTCTAAGCGGGATGGGATGCTTTCGCGCAACCCCGATGCCTGACGCCCTCCAGACAATCCGCACCGCGGCGAATGAACCACAGCGCGGGCCCGATGCGCTTTATGCCGCGGCCGTCGCGCTGTGGCGTGAACAGCGGCGCGACGAGGCGATCAAGCTCATGGACCAGGCGCTGCGCCTCAAGCCCGATTTCGCCGACGCTCTGTGCATGGGCGGGTGCATGCTGAGCGAAGCGGGCAAGCCTCAATCGGCGATGCGTTTCTATCGCCGCGCGCTCGAGCTCGACCCTCCTTGGTCGTCGCGCATGTCAATATAGGCAAGCTCTTGTTCGCAGCCGAGCCGATTTGTGGAGGCGCTCGCTCGCTTCGAAGCGGCGACGATCCTCGCGCCTCACGATCCTGACGCGTGGTGCAGCCGCGCGGGAACGCTGCGGGAGCTGGGGCGCCTCGAGGAATTGGTCGAAGCGGCTGAGCGCGCGCTTGAGCTGCGCCATGATTTTCCCGAGGCCGCAATCAATCTCGGCAATGCGCTCCTGAAGCTCGATCGCAGCGAGGAGGCGCTCGACGCCTATCTCCTGGCAAGCAAGCCGGGACCCTGTGTCGCCAAGGCGCTGCTGGGTCAGGGTCTGGCGTTGCGGAGCCTTGGCCGCTTCTCGGAGGCTATGACGGCGTTTGATAGGGCCGTCGCGCTCGGCAGCCGCGAGGCCGTCGCAGGCAAAGGCTGCCTTAAGCTGACGCTCGGGGACTTCGAACAGGGGCTCGAGGGCTACGAGGCGCGCTGGCTTAAGGGAAGATCGCTCGGTGAGTTGCTCGGCACGCGCTTTGAGACCTGGAAGGGGCCCGGACGGAAGGCCAAGCGCGTGCTGGTGCTCAACGATCACGGCCTTGGCGATACCATCCAGTTCTTTCGCTATCTGCCTTTGATGGCCGCGGCTGGCGTCGAGGCGACCTTCGTGTGTCCCCCGCGGCTGCATCGGCTTCTGTCATCGAAGGCCAAGGCGCGATTCGCGGATTCCCCGCCCGGCGGCGAGCCCTTCGACGCGCAGATCGCGATCAGCAGCCTGCCGCGCGCATTCGGGACACGCCTCGAGACGATTCCGGCTGCGGTTCCGTATCTCTCGACCGAGCCCCGCTTGCGCGAAATGTGGTTCAAGCGCATCGGCCCGGAAGGCTTCAAGGTCGGAATCGTCTGGCAGGGCAACCCCAATCCGGAAGCCGATCGGGGCCGCTCCATGCCGCTCACGGCGCTGGCGCCACTTGCGAGAGTCGCGGGCGTGAGACTGATCTCGCTGCAGAAAGGGACAGGCGAGGAGCAGCTTGCCGATCTGCCGCCCTCGTTCCGGGTCGAGACGCTGGGCGCCGACTTTGACGCTGGCGCCGACGCATTCGTCGATAGTGCGGCGGCGATGGCCTGCCTCGATCTCGTCGTCACTTGCGACACGTCGATCGCGCATCTCGCTGGAGCTCTGGCGGCTCCGGTTTGGGTCGCGCTCAAACGCGACGCCGAATGGCGTTGGCTGACAGAACGGGCCGATTTGCCCTGGTATCCGACGATGCGTCTCTATCGTCAGCGCCATCGCGGCGTCTGGAGCGACGTGGTCGACGCCATGGCGAGCGAACTCGCCCAGCTTGTAGAGCGGCAGGCGGGGTCGCGCATGGCCTCGACGCCATGTTCGCTCGGCGAACTGATCGACAAGATCACGATCCTCCGCATCAAGGCCGAACAAATCCGCGAACCTGAAAAACTCGCCAATGTGCGTCGCGAACTGAATTTGCTCGAGCGTTCGGCGCGAGAGGCCGGCGCGTCCGTGCCGCCGATCGATCTGCTGACCGATCAGCTTGCTGGCGTGAACGAGCGGCTGTGGGCGATCGAGGACGCACTTCGCACGTGCGAGCGCGAAGGAGACTTCGGACCGCGCTTCGTCGCGCTCGCGCGATCGGTGTATTGCGAAAACGATACGCGCGCGGCGATCAAACGCGCCATCAACACGCTCACCCGCTCGGCCCTGGTCGAGGAGAAGTCTTATGCGTGAACAGGCTCAGTCCGGAATCGCGTAATAGCGTTCTCGCAGAGCATACCTTTGACTTGCAGTCAGAGCGTTCGCTGGCGCGGCCGAATGCAGTCGAAGTCCGATTGCCGACCCGCGCCGCCAGATGACCCTCGCCTCGCGCACTTCGGATGTTTCGTCGATGTGCACCGCCAATTGGGGCGGCAGCGAAACGTCCTGCGCGAGCGCAAGGCGCAGACCATTGCGAGACCGGTCGCAGATCCGGCCCTCGCAAACAAAGCGATAAGCGCCATCGAGCAGTTTGGCTGAGCGCAACCGGGTCCGTTCCCGGGCGTGCATGCGATTGTTGGCGCGCTTGCTCTCAGGCAGGCGCCCTTCCGGCGAGACGACCCAATAGGCGACTTCGCCGCGGCCGGCGAGTTTGCGGCCGAGCTTAAGCGCCGCCTCGGGTCGTACGCGCCAATCCCCGCGCTCGACCCCGAGCAACATCGGGCCGGGCGTGTCGCCCTGCTTTCCAAGCCGGGGGAAGGCCTGATTGAACGTCTCGTTAGTCATTTACATAGGACATAACAATATCAACTTTATCCATATTTTGTTAACCAACACAGGCGTAGTTTTCCGACGTCAGAAGGTTTTGTCAAGAAAAAGCCGACTACCGAAAAACGCATAAGTCTGTAATAATCCGTCACAGTTAATAACAAAGTCTTTGTTGCTTAATAACAAGCAAAATTCAAAATGGTTAAATCACTGCGTTTGCTTCGTCTGATTTGAGTGCCTGCGTTCGCGTAGCGGAAGGTGTCCCCTTTTCAATTCAGTGGGCTGGAGCAGGGTATGTATATTATTGTAGACGATCGGAACATGGTGGCCGGAGGCTACGCCAATGGTTTTGATCGCGAGGGGGTTTCCTCGGCGGGAATCGAAGCGTCCGAATTTCGCGAATGGATCGGCAAGATCAGCGATTCGGACATGAACGCGGTTGAGGCGTTTGTGATCGGCGACTGCAATGAACGCGAGGCGCTGTCCAGGCTCATCCGCGAGCGCTCGAGCGCCCCAGTTCTCTGTCTCAATGAGCGCCACTCGCTCGATGACACATTGTGCCTATTCGCCGCCGGCGCCGACGATGTGCTGCGCAAGCCGGTCCACGTGCGTGAGATCGTCGCCCGCGTCGGCGCGATCAACCGGCGCGTGTTCGGCGAGAAGGGCAACGTGACGATCGGCGAATTGCACGTTTATTTTGACGGACGCGAGCCCGAGGTGAACGGAGAGCCCTTTCCCCTTCCCCGCAGAGAACGACGGATCCTCGAATTCCTGCTGCGCAGCCGCGGACGGCGCGTCAGCAAAACGCAAATCTTCAATGCCGTCTACGGCCTCTTCGACGAGGATGTCGACGAGAACGTCATCGAGAGCCATATCAGCAAATTGCGCAAGAAACTGAAGCACCGGCTGGGTTTCGACCCAATCGATTCCAAGCGGTTCCTCGGCTATTGCATCGAGAAATAGGGCGGGCTGAGCAGGCGTTACTAGACGTCAGAGGGCGTTCGGAAGAGCGCCCGTCTGTCGATCGGCCCGGCTTGCCGACAATTCGTTGGCTGGGCCTCACTGTCGCGGCCTCGCTCGCTGCGCTCGCCATGAGCAGGCCGCGAGCGCCTCCTCCGCCACGATATCGCATAGTCCTGTGGGCATAGCCTTTGAGGAACATGATCTTGAGCCCCCGCTTCGGCTTGACGGCCTCGGCACATTCAAATATTTTTATTACTATTTAATTCTGTTATTATCGCCCTCCGCCCAATGTTCCGATTCGAAGGCGGCGCGAAGCCGACTCGGAAACAGCGCCGCAAGAGATTGATATCGCTCAATTCCGACTCCGACACCGCGCGAGAGACGGGGCGAGCGCCTCGGTCTTGGCCGTGGGTTCGCCGGGCCTTCGGCGTCGCCCGCGGGCTGGCTTTCGCCATGAAAGATTCGGATGCCGCGCGCCGGCATAGGAGGAGGAGCAGCAGCCTTGCCGGTGGGCAAGCGGCGCGCGGAGCATTGGAATGAGACTTGATCCTGAGTGACGACGCCGGGCGGCTGGACGAAAACCGCCGCCCGGCGCGCCTTTTTTACTGGAACAATTTCAGGATCAGCTGCGCGTTTTGGTTCGCGATCGACAGCGACTGGATGCCAAGCTGCTCCTGCGTCTGGAGCGCCTGCAGCTGGGTCGACGCCGTGTTCATATTGGCATCGACCAGGCCCGAAATGCCGTCGGAGTAGTTGGTCATCAAGGCGGTGTTGAACGTGGCGGCGGTCGTCATCCGATCCTGCGTCGCGCCGATCGACGCGGCGTAGTTGGTGACTGCCGCCAAAGCCTGATCGGTGGCGCTTAGGGAAGTTTGCGCATCCGCAGCGCCCGTAACGTTGAGGTTGGTCAGATCTACTCCGCTTTGGACAAGCAGGTTCTGCGAGTTCGCAGTCGTAACCGTCGTCGTTACCGCATAAGACGATGCGGCCGCGAAGGTCGGGCTCCCGCCCTGGGCGATCGAATTGCCGTTGGCGTCGAGAGCCGTGTAGGTTGAAGTCGTCACGGTCCCATCAAGCCCCATCGACTGGACCGTCAGGGCCTGGTTGGTCGTGTCCTCGAAGACCGCGTTGTTCCCGTATGTCGCCGTGGGAGCGCTGTAGCTTACCGCAGTCGTATCCGCGGTGTCGGCCGCAAACTGGGTCTGCAGCTGGCCCATCGTGGCGGCGTCCGAGACGGTTGACTGGCTCGTCGTCGACGTCGACCCGCCGCCCGTCGCCAAACCGTAAAGCGCCTGGGTGGTGAAGGAGATCGTGTTGATGCTCCCGCCCGTTGCGCTGGCGTTGTAGCCGGAAACGAAGTTGAGCGCGGTCACGCTGCCGTTCAAAACGTTCAGGCCATTGAACGAGGCGGCGTTCACCGCGTCGGTCAGCTGCTTACCGAGTGAAGCGAGCGATGTGTTGATATTGCCAATGTTGGCGCCTGGCTCGGTCGCCTGCGTCAGCGCGGTCTGAATCGAATTGATGGTCGTGATGACCGAATTGATCGCTGAGCTTGCGGTCGCCAGAAGGGACTGCCCCTGCGACAGGGCGTCATTGGAGGCGGACACGACGCCGCTGTCGGCGGTGAGCTGGGCGGCGATCGACCAATAAGACGAATTGTCGGCGGCGGTCGCGACCTTGAGGCCGGTCGAAACTTGATTCTGGACCGTCGCAAGCGACTGCTGCGTCATCTGCAAAGACTGCAGCGCGCTAAGGGCGACCGGATTGTTTAAGATTGAACTCATGGCTGTGCTCCTGTCTAAAATGTTCACGCTGATGGGGCGACATTTCGAACTCGCACCGAGACGACGGACCGGCCGCATGCCTAAGGCTCGCGTCAGGAGCCTAACCGTCGTGTGAAGCCGGGCGACACGCGCTCATCGCGCCTGTTCTCGCCCTGGCCAGCGAAAACTAACGGCCGCGCGCTAATGGCCAGTTAACGGGCGAAAAAATTTCGCTCGTTGCGCCGATCGAGGCCGCGCGCGAACCCTCCGGCGCAATGCCGGCGCAAGCTCCGCTCCCCACGATGGCCGCTCACGAATTCTCACCCGGGCCCGGATGTGGCGACGAATTTGTTGGCGCAAATCGAGCGGCTTTGGGCGAACCTGCGGGGGCTGGGCGTCCGGCGCCTGTCCGCGTTGGCGCTGATCGGCGTCGCCGTGTTCGCGACGACCGGGCTCGCCGGCTACTACTTGAGCCGTCCGACCATGGAGACGCTCTATTCCGGCCTGGATCGCGACGATATCGCCGCCATCGGCACGGCTTTGCGCGAGGCGGGCGTGCCTTTCGACGTCAATGCCGAGAGCACGATCGTCCTGACGCCGGCTGGTCAGGCGGCCGCGGCGCGGATGATCCTGGCGGAAAAGGGGCTGCCGCGCAGCGGCGCGGTCGGAAACGAACTGTACGACAAGCTCGGATCGCTCGGGCTGACCTCATTCATGCAGGACGTCACGCGCTTGAGAGCGCTCGAAGGCGAACTTGCGCGCACGATCCAGATGATGCGCGCCGTCAAGGCCGCGCGGGTGCATATCGTCCTCGCCGACGAAGGCTCCTTCCGCCGCGAGCGCCAGCCCTCCTCGGCCTCCGTGGTCATCCGCACCGACGGCGGTGACGATCGCGCCATGGGGCAGGCGATCCGCCACCTCGTCGCCTCAGGGGTCCCCGGAATGAAGCTCGAGGACGTGACCGTGCTCAATGTCGACGGCAGCCTCCTGGCGTATGGCGCCGATTCGGTCGAGAAGTCGCCTGACAATCTGCTCGCGCTCGAAAAGGAAGTGTCGCAGCAAATCCGCGAAAACGTGAGCCGCACGCTGACGCCTTACCTCAGCAGCCAAAACTTTCAGATCTCAGTCGCCGCAAGGCTCAACGCAGACAAGACGCAGACGAATGAGACGATCTATAATCCCGACAGCCGTGTCGAACGATCGGTGCGGGTCACCAAGGAACAGCAGAGTTCGCAGAACGCGGCCGGCGAGCAACCCGCCGGCGTCGAAGCCAATCTGCCGAAGCCGAAACCGACAAGCGGGCGAATCGAAGCAGTCGAACGATCAGACGCAAAAGCGCGAGGAACTGACAAACTACGAGGTCTCGTCGAAGTCGATTCAGACGACCAGCGCCGGCTTCGTGGTCCAGAATCTCTCGGTGGCCGTGCTGATCAATCGCGCCGCGCTCGTCGCATCGCTTGGAGGCAAACCGTCGGCCGAGGCGGTCGACGCCCAGGTCAAGGAGATCGAACAGCTCGTCGGCTCAGCCGCGGGCCTCAACCGCCAGCGGGGCGATGCGGTCAAGATTTCGGTTGTCGATTTCGTCAATTTCAGCCGCGACCTCGAGCCGGCGCCAGGTCCCTCGCTGGTCGAGATCGTCGCCCGCCAAACAGGATCGATCCTCAACGCCGGCGCCATCGTGGCGGTCGCGGCGATGCTGCTGTGGTTTGGGGTTCGGCCCGGCCTCAGAATGGCCTTCGCTCCCCCAAACCTGGCCGCGTTGACGGACGCGCGCGGCGCCGCCGCTGGCCAAACGCCTGCATTGGGGGCGCCGGACGGCGACGGTCAGCCCGGCGAAAGCATCCTCATCGAGACCGACTCCAATCGAGACGAATTCATGGAGGCGTTGCTCGCCCGACGCGACAATGGTTCCGAGCGCAAGCTTATGAAGATGATCGAATTCGATGAGAACCACGCCGCTACGGTTCTCAAACAATGGATTCGTCAAGGAGCGAACGGATGAGACCGCTTTCCATAGCCGATTATCTTGACCGCCTCGGGGGCTCGGCCGAAGAAAAGGCGCCGCCGCGACCCGAGGGCTCGCCGTTTCGCCCCCGAAGCCTGCCGAACCCGCAGACCGTCGGATCCGGCGCCAAGACAGTCTTCGATCGTATCACGAACAAGGGCGGCGAAACGCAAGGGGAAGAACCCCCCCGACGCACGCCGTGGGCGCCGAAGCCGGTTTTGCTCGAGTCTGCGGCGCGGGAGACGGCCCCGAAGGGAGAGCCGGCGAAGCCGGAGGATATGTCGGCGAAGCTCGCCGACGCTTACGCCCGCGGCCGCGAGCAAGGCCTTGCGGAAGGCCGTGTCGAGGCTTCGGACCGCCACGCGGCCGAACTCGCCGCAACGCGGGAGCTGGCGGAAACGCAGCAGCAAGAGTTTCGTCTCAAGGAATCGGCGGAGCTCGAAGCCGCGATCCGGTCCGCGATCAAAGAGATCGAGGACAATGTCGGCGCCGCCGTCACCCGTATTCTCGCGCCGTTTCTCTCGCCGCAGGTCGTCAAGCGCGCCGTGGACGAATTGGCCAGGGCGATTGCCCGGATCTCTGCCAGCAATTCGCCCGGATTGGTCAAGATTCGCGGGCCTAAGCGCGTGCTCGCGCTCCTGCGCCCGCGAATCGTCGATCTGCCGATCGAGGTCGAATATGTCGAGGATAACGGGGCGGAGACCGTCGTCGAGACTAACGCCACGCGGATTGTCGCCGAGCTTCGCCCGTGGGCCGAGTTGCTGGCCTCGTTCGAGGCCTGAGCGGAGCCGATGACCGAGGCGCATCCGGAAATCATCATCGTCAAGCGCCATAGCGCGCACGAGGAGGAGCATCACGGCGGCGCGTGGAAGATCGCCTTCGCCGATTTCATGACCGCGATGATGGCCTTTTTTCTGGTGCTGTGGATCATCAGCGCGACGGACAAGAACACCAAGACGCTGATCGCGCGATACTTCAATCCGGTGAAAGTGGAGGAGCCGGCGAAGGCGCAGAAGGGCATTCATGGCGCGCCAGAAAAGGGCGCCATCTACGCGCCGGAGGACGGCAATGGCGCCCCCAGTACGGGACAGCCTTCTTCCGAGCACGGCGAAGGTCCCGCGGCGAAGGGAACCGAAAACCAGCCAAGTCCCTCGAAGCAAAACGAGCAAGCGCGCCCGCCGACCCCGTCGCCTTTGCCGCCGCCGGATCCAGCAAGACCCTATCCGACAATGTCGGAGCAGGAATTGTTCAGCGACCCTCGCGCGAGTCTCGACAAGATCGCCGGCGCGCCGCCGCCCGGTCCTCGCATTGACGCCTCGGCGATGCTCAGGGGATACGGGGAAGTGGGGCCGAGCGCAGATGAAGCGTTGCGCGATCCGTTCCGCCCGCTCGGCAGCGACAAAGCCGTCAATGTGGTTGCGGAGGATCCGGGCGCGCCGCCGGCCGCCGCTGCTCCCAGCGACGAACCGGCTTCCACTTCGACCGCGATAGCGCCAGCGGCGGCGGCGCCCCCGGCTCCCCTTCAAGCTGGCGCCGAAGGCCCAGGCGCGGGAACGCCTCTTCCGTCAACGGCGAGTTCGCCGGCCCTCGACCCAGCCGCGGCGCGTCGGACAGCCGCGTCCAACTTGCTCGCCGACTTGAATAAGCGGTTGGGAGGCGATTCGAAGGCGATGCAGGGGCCGCAACTCGAGGTCCAGGCGACCGATGATGGGATCCTCATCAGCCTCACTGACCGGCAGAATTTTGCCATGTTCGCCGTCGGCTCGGCCGAGCCTCAGCCGCGCGTCCTGCACATGATGGAGGCCATCGCCGCGAGCCTGCAAGGCTTGCAGGGCGCGATCGTCGTGCGCGGGCACACAGACGGCCGCCCCTACCGGTCCGCGACCTACGACAATTGGCGGCTCTCCTCGGCGCGCGCGCAAATGGCCTATTACATGCTGATTCGCGGCGGCCTGCCGGAAAAGCGGTTCGAGCGGGTCGAAGGCTACGCCGACCATCGGCTGAAAGACGCGTCCCATCCCCTCGCGGCCGAAAATCGCCGCATCGAGATTCTCGTGCGCGAGGCCAAGCCATGACCTCCGCTTGGCGCATGCTGGCCTTGGCGGTGTTCGCTGCACTCACGCCGGTCGCAGCGTTTGCCGATCCGCCGAAGATCTCCGACGTCGTCGACGAACTGCGACGGATCCAGTTCAGGGTCGCTCAGGGCGACAAGGCGGCCTACCCGGCCGAGCTCAATCAGTTGAAGGCGATCGGCGCGGCGATCGCGACCGCGACCCCTGAAACCTGGAAGAACAAACGCGAAGCCGATTCGCTCATCATCTACATCCTGAGCGGCGGGTCTCTCGCCGATGTCGGGCCGCTGCTCCGAGGCGACGCGGTTCTCGAGTCGGAGCGGTCGCTCGCGCGTGGCGCGCTCGCCTATGTCACCAATCACGAAGCCGACGCCATCCCTCTCCTTCGGGAACCGGATTTGACCGCGCTCGACGCGCGGCTCGCGGGCGAGGTCGCGTTCGCTCGCTCCGTCCTCGAGACGAAGCGGGATGCGAAGGCGGCGGTTGATCTTCTCGATTGGGCGCGCCTGCTCGCGCCGGGCGGATTGGTCGAGGAAGCCGCGCTGCGGCGCGAGATCGCGCTCCTGGCGGAGGCCAAGGACATGAGCCGCCTGGCGGTTCTGACCCGGCAGTACGTGACCCGCTTTGGCGCCTCGCTCTATGCCGCGGATTTCCTGCGCGATCTGGCGAGCGCAGTCGGCCGGCTCGGCCTCGCTGAGGATCCGGCCGACTACAAGCGGCTATCGAGCGCCCTGGCGTCGTTGCCCCCCGAAGGCCGGCGGGAGTTCCTGCTCAACCTGGCCAGGTCCGGTGTGGTGAGCGGGCGCTTCGTCGCCGCCGCTTCGGCGGCGACGGAGGCGCTCGAAAGCTCGAAGGCCGACAGCCCGGAGGCCATGCGCGCCCGCCTCTACCTGGCGGCCAGTCGATTGTTCTCGGACGCATATGATGCGGCGCTAGCCGATCTGCGGGCTCTGTCGGCGGCAAAACTCGACCGGGCTGACGCCAGCTTGCTGGCTGCGGCTCGAAGGGTGGCGGCGGAGCTCCGTGCGGTTCCCGACCAGAGTGTCTTCAATACGGAAAACGCCGTCGCTCTGCCCGACGCCGACAAGAGCAAGCCGAGCGGGCCCGCGCTGACGATCGCGCAAGCGCAGGATGCGCTTCAACGGACGTCGAGCCTCGCCCCGCCAACCCAAATTGAAGGCACGCCATGACCGCGCCCACCGCCGCGCCTGCGTCCGGGCCAATCGCACCGGTCGTGTCTCGCCCAGCTCCGCAAGCGGCAGCCGACCCGTTCGCCTTCGGGGCCGTGCTCAACTCGCTTCCCGGCGCGCCGGCGAAAGCAGGCGCCTCGGCCGCCGAGGAACAGCCGGGTCCCTCGAACGAATCGCCGCAGGACGAGTCCTCGCGCGGACAGACGGCTCGTCATTCGCTGCTCAATGACAGCGCGCTCCTGGCGGCTTTGCCGTTCGCCTTGCGGGCCGCCTCGATAATGGCGAAAACCCGCAAGCCGCGAACAATTCGCCTTCGTCGACCTCGCCTGCGATGAAAGGTCCGAAATCCTTGGACAGCGGCGCGTCCCTTGCCGCCGGCGCGAAGACGGCGACCGTCGGGCGACTGGTCGGCGAACGCGCTTTTCACTTTGGCCCGTCCGCGTTCACGGGCGCGATCGCGAGCCGCACGCTTGCGGTCAATACGCCGTTTGCGCCGGACGCCGCGTCCGCCGCCAGCTTGACGGCCCGACCCGGTCTCAACGGCGAAAGCGCTCTTGCCGCCGGCTTTTCGCCGGCCGAGGCCATGCCGGCGAAAGCCTCGGCAAACGCCGCATCCCCGACGCCGATCATGTCTCGCCCTCGGGGCGTCCCCGACACATCGCGTGAGCGCCGCGCGGACGGCCGCGCACGAAGCCACGAGCAGCATACGAAAGCCCGACGTCTCGGCGCCTCCGCCTGTCGCCCGGGTCGCGACCTCCGCCGCAGTCCACGCGCGAGCGGAATCGGGCGGCGAGGCCGCCGACGGTCGCCCGTCCGATCCACCACGCTGGCCGCGCCGCTAACGCCGCAAACAGACCTGTTCGGCGGACAATTGTCGGCGCCCTTCGCCGCAGGGGCGTCGTTCCAACTCGACGGCTCGACGGCCAGCGCCGGGCCGACAGACGTCGCGCCGCGTACGACCGCACTCGCCGCCGGCGCTGCGCCCTCGACTCCGCCAATCAAGGAGATCGACGTCGATCTCTCGCCCGGAGGCCTCGAGGATGTCTCGATGACGATGCGGCTCGCAGGCGACAAGCTCTCCGTCGTCATCCGCGCCGCGAGTTCTCAAACGCTAGGATCAATCGAAGGCGCGCGCGACGCGATCGCCGATCGCATGGCGGCGATCGGCCAGCCGCTCAACTCGCTCATCGTCAAGCAGGCGGGTGTCAAC
Source organism: uncultured Alphaproteobacteria bacterium (assembly GCA_963707355.1). Taxonomy (GTDB): domain Bacteria; phylum Pseudomonadota; class Alphaproteobacteria; order Rhizobiales; family Beijerinckiaceae; genus Roseiarcus. The sequence continues at coordinate 40,129 of CAVPPX010000058.1, forward strand.
ACGGATGGGAATGCGAACGGAAATGGGTCTTCCGCTGACGGCGGCTCCGCAGGAAGCGAGCAGCGGTCGGCGCAAGGCGCGGGGGAACGGGGTGGTTCGAACGATGCGGTTTGTCTCGGCGCGGCGCTGGTCGCGATCGCAGCTTCTAGCGGCGCGCCGCACGCGCCGATGGGCCGCTCGCTTGCGAGCGGGAGATGACGCGCGCCTCGGCGCAGCACGGCGTGCCGCTCAACGTGCTTTATTCGGTCGGCCTGACTGAGACAGGCAGCCGAAACGGGCTCAGCCCCTATGACATGAACGTCGATGGCCAGGCGGTGCATTCGACAAGTCTCGCCGAAGCGATGGCGCGTTTTGCGCAGGCCAAAGGGCGCGGCGCGAAGTTCATCGACATCGGCTGCATGCAGATCAACCACCATTTTCACAGCGCCGACTTTCGCTCCTTGAGCGAGATGTTCGATCCGGCGCGCAACGTCGAATATGCGGCGAACTTTCTCAAAGTCGCTCAAGGCGCAGGAAGGCTCATGGACGCTCGCCGTGGCGCGCTACAATGCCGGGCCCGGCAATCCGGCGGCGGAGAAGACTTATGTCTGCTCGGTCATCCGCAACATGGTCGCGAGCGGCTTCGGACAATGGACGGCCAACGCTCGGGCGCTCTGCCAGTAGGCCGGGGCCACGTGCCATTTGCGAAGTCCGAATCGAGCCCTTTCAATGGGTTGGAGCACGATTAGCGAGTCACTCGGCGATCGGGGATCACACGTCCGCCTGAGTGCCGCAATGGAGCTTCGGGCGCATCCGAGCCACGGCAGCAGCGCGATGGCGCCGGCGCCCGCAGACTAATCTGGTGGATGAACGTGCAGACCCGTCAAGTTGTGGACTAGATTCGCGTCTTGACTATCAAGATAGTGCGACTCGATGTGCAGCTTAACAAACAATATTGCCGATGCAAGTATCCCGTCTTTGGAATGATATTCGTCGTAAAGCTCATTAAGGCGGGTGATCGTGGACCTGAGCTTAAAGAAATGATCCCTGCGGAGGCGAGCCTCCGAAATATCCAAGTACCCGCAAAGCAGGTGAATTGCCTTTACAAATCTCAGATGCTGTTCTTCGTCAAGATTTTCGAAGTCCGGTAGAGAATTTTCAAACTCTTGAAGTAGACTGGGTCCTCGAGATTTCTCCGGGTGCTGCGCGGCGCCTCTGGGCATATTGTCACCTGCGTAAGTCGGTGCATCCCCTTACGTCATTGCTAACCCCGCATACCTAGGAAACCGTTAAGATCAGATCTCGGGCTGCTCGGGTGTGAGCCCTTTCAGTCGCGTTGTTGCGCCCTCACGCCTCGACCTTTTCCTTGTACGACCGCCAGCGCAGCACGCCGTCGCCGGATTCGGACTCCGCCATCGCCATCGCCGCGATGCGCTCGTGATCGGGCGACTTGTGGCAAGCGGGGTCGGTGTTGCCCGCGTCCCCGGTCAGCGCCAGCGCCTGACAGCGGCATCCGCCCCAGTCGATCTCGCGCCGGTCGCATGAACGGCAGGGTTCGGGCATCCAATCCGTGCCGCGGAAAGCCTTGAATGCGGGGTTCGAATGCCAGATTTCGCTCAACGAATGATCGCGCACGTTCCAGAATTCGAGCCCCGGAATCGACTCGGCGGCATGGCACGGCAGCGCCTTGCCGGTCGGCGACACATTGATGGCGACCCGGCCCCACCCGCCGGCGCAAGGCTTCGGGTAGCGCGCGTAATAGTCGGGGACCACCAGGTCGATGACCAGTTCGCCCTTAAGGCGCTCGCGCGCGGCCTGCACGATCGCGATCGATTCGTCGACTTGGCTCTTCGACGGCATCAGCGCGGCCCGATTGGCGAGCGCCCAGCCGTAATATTGCGTATGCGCCACTTCGAGCCGGCGCGCGCCAAGCTCGACCGCAAGATCGATGATCGCGGCGACCTGATGAATATTGGAGCGATGGATGACCGCGTTGATGGTCAGCGGCACGCCCGCCTTGGTCACGTAGCCGGCGAAGGCGCGCTTGCGCTCCCACGAGCCTTTGTAATGGCCAAGGCGGTCGTTGGTTTCCTTGTCCGCGCCCTGGAAGGAAAGCTGCGCATGGTCGAGGCCGGCGTCCACCAGTTCGCCGGTCCGCGTCTCGTTCACCCCGATGCCTGAGGTGATGAGGTTGGTGTACAGTCCGCTTTGCGAAGCGTGGCGTGTGAGGTCGACAATGTCGCGCCGCGCGGTCGGCTCGCCGCCGGAAAGATGCACATGCAGCGCGCCGAGCGCGGCGGCTTCGCTGAACACACGTCTCCAGGTTTCGCCGTCAAGTTCGTTGCCAGGGCGCTCGAGCGCCACCGGATTGGAGCAATAAAGACAGCCCAGCGGGCAACGATGGGTCAGCTCGACCAAAAGCCCGATCGGCGGGGCGGGCGGAGGCGGGGTGTGAGCGGTCATGTCTCGAGCACTCGCTTGGTCTTGAGGTCGACGAGCATGGCGACGACGTCCTTCTCGATCACCGCCGGCGGCGCGGTGTAGCGTGCGGCCAGCTCGGCGACGATTCCGGCCAGATCACGCTCGCCATCGCAAAGCTCGAGCACGGTGGCCGCCGTATCGTCGATCTCAAAAATCCGTTCCGGAGCGAGCAGCGTCCATCGCCCGCGCGCTTCATCGCGTTTCAGCCGCACGCCCCTCGGGAGGTGCGGACGCGACTGAGCGTCGATCGCCTTCAACTCGTCCATCGCCTTCAATCCGGCCGGAAGGCCCCTGGAGGGATCGCGCCGTCGACATAGGCGTGCTGCAGGGCGTCGAGCTGCGCCCACAATACATTGGTCTTGAACGTCAAGGCCGCAAGGGCGCTGCGCTGCTCTTCGACCGTGCGGGCGTGGCTTTTGACGTAATCGAGCGCGAACTGAGCGTCCCTCGGCGCCTGGTCGAGCCGGCGGCGGAAATAGGCGACCACCTTCTCGTCGATGAAGCTGTAATTGGCCAGCATCCCGGCGATCCGTCGCTTGTGGAGCGAGGGGGCGAAAAGTTCCGTCAGGCTGGAGGCCACCGCTTCAACCAAAGGCCGCTCGCGCACGAAACGCACATAGGCTTCGACCGCGAACTTCGTCGCCGGCAGCGCGCCTTCCTGCGAGATCACATAGTCGCGGTCGAGCCCCAATCCCTCGGTGAGGATCAGCCAGCGCTCGATGCCGCCCTTGTCGTCGCCTGAGCCGTCGTGGTCGGTGATCCGATGCACCCACTCGCGGCGCAATTCGCGATCCTCGCAGCGCGCGATCAGGGAAGCGTCCTTGCGAGGAATCGCCGACTGATAGACGAAGCGATTGAGCGCCCAGGCCTGCACCTGGCCCTTGTTGAGCTTGCCGTCGTGCAAAAGACCGTGGAACGGATGCAGGTCGTGATAGCGCACGGGCCCAATGGCGCGCAGGGCCGCCTCGAGCGCGTCTGGGGTCATGGGCTCCGAGGCCATGTGTACATTCATGGGGAAACCTCCATTCCGTCGAACGCGATCTCCCAGCCAGCCGCCTTCACCTTCGCCTCTTCCGGCGATCCCTCGATGAGGATCGGATTCGAGTTGTTGATGTGGATGAGGATGCGCCGCACATGCGCGTGGCGCGCGAGCGCCTCGAGCGTTCCTCCTGGTCCCGACACGGGGCTATGGCCCATGCGCCTCCCCGTTTTGTCGCCAAGGCCGTTGGCGATCATTTCGTCGTCTGTGAACAACGTGCCGTCGAAAAACAACACGTCTGCATTGGCGATGCGAGCGTCGAGGTCCTCCGTAACACGGGCGCAAGCCGGCGCATAGACGAGCCGCTTACCCGCAGCTTCCACCGCGACGCAGACCGTCCCCTCGCCGATGTCGTCAGTGCTGACATTCCCCTCCTCGAGCCACAGCGGAACCTTGCCGGGAATCGCGAAGAGTTCGAGCTTGATGCCCGGCAGCGGTTCGAACGGTTCGCCGAGACGGACGGCGAGGCGAGGCGCAACATCGCGGTCGACGACGTCGAACATGCGGTTGGCGCCGATCGCGTCGAGTGTCGCCTGCGTGCCAAATAAGACGAGCGGCTGGCGCTCGCGCAATGCCAAAAGACCCGCCGAGGAATCGACCTCGGCATTGGTCAGGACGACAGCGCCGATCGGCGAATGGCGCCCACCGCCCTTCGGATGCAGCGCAGGCGTGGCCAGAATTTGCTGACGCAGGTCGATCGAGGCGTTGAGGAGGACCCAGTTTGCTCCGTCCACACTGAGCGCGACGCCAACCTGCGTGCGCGGCTTGACATGGCTATCGCCGCTCCAGGCGAGGCGGCAGACACGGCAGCCACAGTTCCATTGCGGCACGCCGCCGCCGGCGCCCGAGCCCAGCACCAGCGCTCTTAAGGCGAGGCTAGCGAGGGACATAGTTGAAGCTCGTCGAGATATGGGCCGAGCCGCCAGGAGGCGGGGGAAACCGACCTCCCTGCACCAGGGAGCGCGCCGCCGCGTCGAGGTCGTGGTCGCCGGAGGAACGGGTGATCGCGAACGAACTCACCGCGCCGGATGCGCCAATGGTGAAACTCACGCCCACCACGCCATGCGCGCCCCGGGCGCGCGCGGCGGGCGGATAAAACAGGCGGCTACGAATGGCTGACGCTCACTTCCCCAATATAGGCCGAAAGCGAGGAAGCGCTCGCCGCCGTGCTCGAAGGCGCGCTCGCCGAGGAAGCGCCGCGCGACGCATGAGCGGCAGCGGACCGCGATTGCTCTTCAGCCGGTCGGGCTGCCGGCTTCCGCGCCGGCCTCGGCTCGGGTCTCCGCGCTTCGACGCGCGGAGGAGGAGGCGGCTTGGGCCTCGCGACCTCGGCCGCCTTCGGCGGCTGAGGCGTTGGAGGAGGCGCAAGCTCGACTGGCGCCGGAGAGGGCGGCTGCGTCTCCGGCCGAGGCGGCGGAAGTGGCTCATCGATGGGTGGCGCAGGCTGCTCCGCGACCGGCGGCGGAGGCGGCTCCGGTGTGGGAAGCGGGGGTTGCTCCGCGGGCGGTGGCGGCTGTTGCGCGGCGACGGGCGGCGGAGTTTCGGGCGTGGGCAGCGGAGGTTGCGCCTCCGCAGGCGGCGGAGCCTGCTCGGCGAGCGGCGGTGCAACAGGGGTTGGAGACGGCGGCTCGGTCGGAGCCGGGGCGGCGTCCGGAGTTGGCGGAGGCGCGGATTGGTCGGGCGGCTTCGCCTGTTCGGCCGCGGGCGCGGGTGTTTCCGCGGGCGGAGCCTCTGGCTCAATGTCGACGACCACTTCGCTGGGCAGTTCGACCGGCCGGGGCGCCAGATAGACGAGCGAAAGCGCCGCGGCGTGAAGCGCGATCACGACGGCGATGATTAGAGGGCGGAGCCAGGGCGGGCGGAGCGGCGGCGGCTCGAAGACCCGACCGTCCAGCGTTGCGAGGGTCACGGCGCCTGCGCGTTCGGCGCGGCCGGGACAGGCGCGCCTGGCGCAGCCGGAGTCAGCACATTGGGCGCGGCCGAAGCCGGCGGCGCGATGCGCGCGGGCCCGGATACGATGGCGATACGGGTCACGCCGTTCGCGGCGAGCTCGTCGATCACCGACACGACGTCGCCGTATGACGCGTCGCGATCGCCGCGCAGCTGGACGATTCCATTGGAGTCGGTCAGCTTCGCCTTGACCTTGTCCGCCAGTTCACCCCGCGAGACCGCATCTCTTCCCACCGATAGCGAACCGTCCTTGGCCACGGCGACGACGACCGGCTCCTTGTTTTCGAGCGGTTGGGCGGTCTTCGCGCTTGGCAGATTCACTTTGATGCCGGTCGCCAGCATCGGCGCGGTCACCATGAAGATGATGAGCAGAACCAGCATCACGTCGACGAGCGGCGTGACGTTGATGTCGGCCAGCGGCTGATAGAGGCCTTCGCCGATCTTGCGGGGACTGGGCGCCATCAGGGCGTCTCCGCGCGGCGGCGTGGCGCATCCTCGCGCGCGACTTCGGCCGGACGGGCGAGCAGCGCCAGCGCGCGTTCTTCGACGAACGAGGCCATGTCCTGTCCGAGCCGGCCATAGGCCGCGCCGATGCGATTATAGCCGATCGAGGCCGGAATCGCCGCCGCCAGGCCGTAAGCGGTCGCCGCGAGCGATTCCGCGATGCCGGGCGCAACCGTCGCCAGCGACGTGTCCTGCGCCTGGCCGATTGCCGCGAAGCTCGACATGATGCCCCATACGGTGCCGAACAGGCCGACAAACGGCGCAACCGAAGAAATGACCGCGAGATTGGGCAGGCCGCCCTCCGAGCGCGTCAACACTTCGCGCGCGGCGCGCGCCATCGCGTCCGAGATGCGCGAGCGCAGTTCGCCAACCGTTTCGCCTGGAATGCGGCGGCGCGCTTCCTCATCGCCGGCGGCGGCCACGTTGGATAGCGATTTCGCGAGTGGGCCGCCAGAGCGCGCCTGACGGACGGCGCGATGAAGTCGCGCGACCGAAATCACGCCCTCGACGATCAGCACCCAGCACCAGAGCGAGGCAAGGAACAGGGCGGCCATCACGGCCTTGCCGACGAGGCTCGCCCCGAGAAAGAGGCCGACCGGCGACAGATCTACACCCTGCATACGAACGCCTCGTTTCACTCCCCCAGGGCTCTATTGCGCGTCAGGCCGCGCCTTTCAACCCTGCGCTTCTCCCGGCAGATCGCCTTCCGCACTCACTTCATCAAGAGGCGCAGCAGCGCGTGGCCGGCCCTGGTCTTCAGCTCCTTCGCGTCTAGCGTCCCGTTGTTCTCCGTGTCAGCTTTTTTGAAGACGGCTTCGACGTAGGCGAGATACTCGTCCTTGCTGATGGTCTTGTCATGGTCAGGGTCGGTCACCGCCCAGTCCGCGTCAGGAATCCGGCCGTGCAATTCCTTGTGGTCGAGGGCGCCGTCCATTCACAGGGTGATGCGCATTCCTCCATAGATTGCGACGGGCTTGCCCGGCCCGAGGCTTGTCGGATTGGTCAGGAATGGCGCTGCGTTGGGGAAGGAAGTGACATCGAACAACGCGCCAGAGGTATAATAACGTTGATCGAAGATGTTTTGGGCAAAGCCATAGATCTGGAAATTCTTGCCGACCTGGTAGGACGTGTGCAGACCGAAAATTGCGTAGCCCGGGACCTGCGGAAGCGCGTTGTTCTCGTTGCCGAAAATGACCTGTCCTGACGCCGCGACCATGTCGGCGCCAACATGCCACTTGTCGGTCACCGCGTAATCGACACCGACTTTCACTGTGTTCTTCGGAATACCGGCGATTTGTGTGCCGTTGGTGATCGGGATGTTCCCATTGGCGTCCGCCGATGGATTGAAGGGCGACGGCTCGTCGAAAGTCGAAAGATAGACCGCGTCAAGATAGGTATAGTTGGCATAAGCGGACCAGCGATCTCCGGTCCAGTTGGCGCTGATTTCCGCGCCCTGGCGCAATGTCGTCCCGACGTTCGCGTAATAGCCGAAGCCATTGGCTGGGCTCTGCAGCGGCAGGATGTCGTTGGCGAGCGTTGTGCGGAAAAGCCCCGCTGACCATTGCAGCTTGCCCCACTGGGGCCCCCAATAGCTCAGAGCATTCTGGCCGCGGAAACCGACCTCGAAAGTCTGGCCGACAACCTGCTTCAGCTTCGGATCGGAACTCAGGAAATTGTCGATGATGCAAGGATTGTTCGGGTCGGCGCAACCGAGCTCGAGCGGCGTCGGCGCGCGGTTGGTCATCGCATAGCCCGCGTAAAGGTTGATGTCGGGTGTGATCTTGTAGGTGAAGCCAACAGTCGGATTGACGTGGAAGTAGCTCGAATAGCCGTTGAGAAGAGCGTTGTTCTGTCCGTCGATACTGATGCCGGCGTAGTTGAAGCGCCCGCCGGCGGTCACCGTCAGGCGGTCGGTGACGCTGAACGTATCGAGCGCATAGATGCCGGTATAAGTGTTGTTGGTGTGGGCCAAGACCGGGTTCAGGAAAGCTGTCGGGCTCGTCGATGATAAACGGCAGGCCGATCACGGGAAGAGAGTTGTTGACGAGGGAGGGTACGACGCCAAGCTGGCTGTTGCCGGTAAACCGGGTCCAGCCGTAATCGAGCGAGGCGCCGACGGTCAGCGTATTGTCGCGACCGTAGACCTGGGCGGTGTCGACAGCCTGCGCGCTGAATCCAAGCGAGCGCGATTGAGTCCAGTTTCGGTCGATTTCACCGAGATCGGTGGTCCCGCCGTTCGATAGATCGGGGATGACATTGCCGAAGGTGTCATGCACCGGCGTTGGATTGTCGTCGCCCAGGCACGAGAAGGGCGGGCAGGATTCGACGTCGGTGGAGTTCGCATCGACATGCGCCTGGTTGAAGGCGCGGAAATACGCGTTGCCCTGGAAGCTCAAGGTCGGCGAATAGGCGTAGCTGTTGGTCCAATTCAGCATCGCCAGCTTGTTTTCGGTCGTTTGCGGAACGGTGTAGACGCTATTCCAGCTGCTCTGCAGTTGCTGGATCGGGGTGGTGGCCCCTGCGCCAAGCTGGCTGTCGCCCGCCGTCAGTTGCAGGTGCGACTCGAACCCGTTTGCCTTGTAGCCGACATCGCCATAGAAATTGGTGATCTGCGTATTTCCGTCGACGCGCCACCCGCCATCGTTGATCTGTGTCGCCGCGACATAGACCGAGTAATCGCCAATCTGCTTTCCGTACTGAATTTCCTCCTGGGCACGATTGAATGAGCCGGCGCGAACATCCCCCTCGAAGCCCTGCCAGGTGAAGCCGTTCTTCATGGTTACGGTCACCGCGCCGCCCAGCGCGTTGAGTCCGAAGATCGGGTTTCCGGCAATGATCGCCGTCCTGTCGATCGCGTTCTCTGGAATGAGCTCCCAGTTGACGGTGTCGCCGAACGCCTCGTTGATGCGCACGCCATTTTGATAAACGGCGAGGCCGATCGGCGTTCCGCTGACAGCCGTTGCGTCAAATCCGCGATACATCAGGTCTGGCTGGAAGTCGTTGCCCGAGACATTGCCGACGGTCACGCCCGGCGCCTGACGCGCCAAGGTCTCAGGAAGGCTCGAATCGTTGAAGGTCTGGATGTCCTGCGAGTTCGTTTGCCAAACAGCGAAGGGCGACTTGGCGACGTCGATGTCGCCGCCGCCGAGCGGCGTCGTCGCGACCACGTCGAACGTCGGCAGTGTAATCGTCTCCGCGCGGGAGTCGATTGTCATAAGGGCGAGAACGACACCGGCCGTCGCAACGCGTCCGGCAACCTTGCTCGTCATTCTTTCCCTCCCTTTTTGACTTTATTCCTTTGTAATCAGGAGTCGCGAGCACGCTCCCCGGGAGAGATGAGATGCAAAGCATCTCTAAGCCCGCCCGCGACTGGGCTACAATAACCGTGCGGATGCCCGCAAGTAATTTCAATGATTAGATATTTTCTCGGGCTTAGTTCCTGACAACACCGGGAAGTTTTCCCGAATCGTGATTGGGGCGGAGTGCAGTAAAACGCGCCTCGAGCACAACTCCGCCACTTTGCGGCGACGCAATTTTGACCGATCCGCCCATGAGCCGGACCCGGTCCCGCATTCCGGCAAGGCCCATGCCCGCTTCGGCCTCGCCGTTCAGCCCACGGCCGTCGTCCGCCACGCGCATGACGAGCCCGGCGAGCGCCGGATCACGCAAGTCTGGGGCCTCACTCCGGGGTTCGAACTTCAGCGACGCCTCGATTCGCGTCGCCCCCGCGTGGCGAAACGCGTTGGTCATCGCCTCTTGCACGAAGCGATAGGCCATCAAACTCGCGCGCTCGCCCAGGGCTTCGACGCGCGGGTCCACCTCGAGCGTGACCACCATTTTGGGATCGGCGCGGCGCCAATGCGCGACGAGCGCCTCAAGCGCCTCGACGAGACCGAGCTCCTCGAGCGCGGCCGGGCGCAAGTCGGCCAGGATCCGACGGTTCTGGCCTTGCAGCTCTCCGACCTGGGCCTCGATCGCGCTCGCGGCCGCGCGAGCGGTGGGCTGATCGCCGATGGTCTTCGCCAGGACCGCTGCATTTGCGCGCAAAGCGAACAGATGCGGCCCAAACTCGTCGTGCAACTCGTGCGCTATGAGTTGCCGCTCCTCGTCGTGGGCGTCGAAGACGCGCTCCATCAGTTCATCGTTGGCGCGATTCAATCCGTCGAGAGCGCCTGCGAGAGAATTGATCTTCGCATTGAGGTTGCGGATCTCGGGAGGTCCGTCGCCTTCCGCGCGCGCCGAATAGTCGCCAGCCTCGAGCTTCGAGAGCGTCGCCCCCGCGACCCCGAGGGGCCTGACCGCGCGCCCGACCAGGAGGCTGGTCACGCCGATTGCGGCGAGCGCCATCAGTCCGCCCTCGAGCGCATTCTCCCGCGCTTCGTCCCAGACTTCGTCGATCTCGTCCGCGGGATCCGCGACCAGAATGATGGACGCCGACCCGCCGTTCTTCAGCGCGACAGGAATGACGGCCGTTTCGGCTGGCGCGCCAGCAAGGGCGCGAAACCAACGCGGCGCCTCGGACTCCGTGTTCGCCTCGCTGAGGATCGAGGAGGCAAGCGACGGATCGCCGATCCCAGCGCGCACGTGCCGCAAATGCTGCAGACTGGCGACGAGGTTCTTGACCACTTCCGGCTCGGGCGCCTCCGGCGAAAGCGCAAGGGTCGTCTCGACGAAATCCTTCGTCAGCCGCATCGCGCTTTGTGTCTCGACGCGAGATCTTCCGCTTGCCTGCCAGACGTCGTGGATCGCATCGGCCACCAGCCAGAGCGCGAACAGCGAGGCGAAGATGAAATTGATCCGGTTGCGCAAGGAGATTGAACGCCACATCCGTCTGACGCCTTTTTTTGCCCTTCACCGTTGATTTTGCGCGGGCTGCTTGTCAATGCTGGTGGAGAAAGGCCCCTATTCCGCATTTTCCGTTTGCAGCGCGGAGCGGTCAGGATCGCCAAGGAGACTTGAGTCCGTGCGGGTTCTCATCGTAGACGACCATCCGATCATCGTCTCAGGGTGCCGGGCGCTCCTCGAGGGGGAGCCGGAAGTCGAGGTCATCGAGGCGCAGGATGGCGCGGGCGGTTTCAACGCCTACTTCGATCACAAGCCTGACGTCGGGGTGGTTGATATCAATCTGCCGGGGTACTCGGGGCTCGAGCTTCTGCGCCGCATTCTTGAGCGGGAGCCTGAGGCGCGGCTCGTCATCTTCAGCATGAACGACGATCCAACCGTCGCCGCGCGCGCGATCGAGGCCGGCGCCAAGGGCTATATTGCCAAGAACGACGATCCAACGCTGTTTGCCGGCGCGGTCAAGACGGTCGCGAACGGCGGCCGCTATCTGCACCCCGAGATGGCGCGGCGAATCGCTTTTCTGCGCGCGGATCCGAGCCCCGACGCGCTCTCGAATTTGAGCGCTCGCGAACTCGAAATCCTCCGCCTTCTCGCGGCCGGGCGCACAATGGCGCAGATCGCCGATCTCCTGAACGTCTCCTACAAGACGATCGCCAACAACTGCACCCAGCTCAAGCAGAAGCTCGGCGCACGCTCGGCCATGGACTTGATGCGCATCGCCATAGACGCGCGGAGCTAAGCCTCGGGAGAACCCGACGCACGCGGGAGAACGCTTCTCCCGCGTGCGTATCGATTCGCCGAGCGCCGGTCAGCTTACGGGCTGAACGGATGCTTGGCGGAGTCGCGCTGGCTGACGACTTCCGCGGGCGTCGGCTTGCCGTTGACAGCCCGCTCGATCGATTCCTTGACGGCCTGATAATTGTAGTCGTGGATCTTCTTGTCGTCGGCCGCGTCCCAATGGATGAAGACGCCGACGCAGATGAAGACGTCGTCCGCCTCGGCGGCGGGAATCGTGCCGTCAGCGACGCTGTCGGCGACCGCCTTGGCGACCGCATGTTGCGCCGGCCCGAACATCTGGACGGCCTGTTTGGCGCCCTTGATCGTCACCTTGTTGAACAAAACCGTGTTGGGTTTGGTCGCCAGATTGGGCGCCAGAACCGCGAGAAGGGATGTGAAACCGTCCTTGTTGTTGGTCAGCGCATTGGCGAAGGCGGTTTCCGCCGCGCTGCCCCGCGGCCCAATGATCAGATCAATATGCGCGACTTCATTGCCATCGCCGACCAGCGACTCGCCAACCATAAGCTTATGAATCTTAGCCATGCCAATTCCTCCCTGAGATCAAGCCAAACCACATTTTCCTCCGGTCGTTCTAACGCCCGGCGGACTGGCTATCCTTGTTGTCAGCATCCCGCGGCAAGCGGGATCGGTTGGCCGGATAGTCAAGGGGCGCGCGCGCGCGCGCCCCTCAAGCCCGACTCAAGCATCGTTAGCGCGGAAGGGCAAGATGGCGGAAGCGCATTTGTCGTCGTGGATGCACGAGAGGCCCGACGCAAACAAAGTCGCCACCGTAAGATCCGCGCTCGTCCCGGGATTGATCCCGCGCGATTTCAGCGCTCGCGTCCCAGCCCAATAAGCTGCCGGCGATCGCCTCCGGGTCGCGCGCCGCCGTGAACGCATCGCGCCAGTCGACCGCCTCGCGGCGAACCGCCTCGGCGACACCCATGTCGAACTTGCGCACGATATGCGTGTCCGGCGCCGCGGCGAGAAAGGTCAAATAGACGGCGAGCGTCGACCATCGCTGATCGCTATGCCGATGACGCGCTCTCTCCAGCGCCGGCAGGCCGAGCGAGAAAACGTCGTCATAAGCGGTGACGTACTGTCGCGCGATGCGGTCCCGATCCGCCGCTTCCGCCATAGCCTCCCGCAGCGAAACCGTCGCAGGGGCGTTCACGTCGTGACGAGGCGCGCGTCCGAGGCCGCCTGGATTGGCGGCGGCTATCGCGGAGAAAACGTCCGCGGCGTCCGCCCGATCGAGACGATCGAGCACGCGCGTGAGCGCCGGGCGCAAAGGCGCATCTTCGGCCTCCGCGGCGGCTGCGAGCGGTGCGCACAGGAGTATGATGCCGAGATTGGTGTTTTGTCCGACCGCCTTGAGGGTCGCCTCGACCGCGGCGCGGACGCGGGTTCCCACTCGCGCCCCTCGTGAGGTGATTGGAGCCGCGCTCGCCTCGGCGCTCCGGACGAAGTCCGCGACCTCCATCCGGTGGCCGGGCGCGAACCGATGCACGTTGCCTGGTTTGGGCGCGTCGAGTTCCGCCAGGCACGCCTCGATATAGGCCGCCGCCACGCGATCTTCCAAGCTGTTCATGAGGCGCGCCGTTGCGCGGGGCGGCGGTCAAGCGTCTCCATCAGCGCCAACGCGATCGCCTCTGCGATGTTGCACTTGGCCACCTTTTGCAGGCCGCTCCAGGCCGGCATGCTGTTGACCTCGAGCACGGTCGGGCCGCTGTCGGCCGTAACAAGGACGTCGACGCCGGCGATTGCGGCGCCGACCGCTTCCGCCGCGGCGATCGCAAGACGCTCCATCTTGGGATCCGGCGCTACGCCCAAGGGTTGGCCGCCTTGCTTGACGTTGGTGATCCATGTCGAGGCGCGTCGCATCATCGCGGCGATCACGCGACCGCGCAGGACGAACAGCCGATAATCGGTGAAATCCTGGGCGCCGTTCGATTGAAACCGCTGCAGATAATAAACGCCTGCGATTTCTTCCGGGGCGGGCAAGTCTTCCGGCCGCCGAATCAAGCGCAAGCCTTTCCCCTGCGCGCCGAACAGGGGTTTCAGCACAAGCGGGCCGCGCGGCGCTTCGCGTTCGACGAGCGCGCGCGCGGCTTCCACGGATTCCATCGTCCAGGTCGGCGGCGTCGGCACGCCGGCTTGCCCGAGCAGAAAGCTTGTCATCGACTTGTCGACACAGCGTTCGATGGCCTGGGCGTGGTTCCAGACGACGACGCCGAGCTTCGTCAACGCATGCAGGACGCCCAGGCGTTTGGTGGTCGCCTCAAATGAGCCAGCCGACAATGTGCGAACATGCACCGCGTCGGGCAGCCGCGATCCCAGCACAGGCAACGACAATCCGCTCGGGCTACACGTATCGAACCCGCAATCGGCAAGATCGATGCGCTCGACGTGCGCGCCGGCCGCCGTGAACGCAGCTTCCATTTGGCGCGCGTGCCAATCGCGTTGATCGCTGACGACAAGAATGGTCGGGCCGTCAGCGGAGCGCCGCCATGTCAGGCGAACGAGGCATCGAGCAATTTGTGATGCACTTCGCCTGCGTGAAAACTCTCTCCGCTCTCGACCGCCGTAACAATGACCTCGGCCGGGCTGAACAGCATGGGATCGATGGCGTAGAAGTCGCCTTTGAAACGCTTGAAGATCTCGGCAAACGGAGCGCCGAAATCGCGGGACGCGCGGCTGGGAAGCGCCTCAGCGAGACCCTTCGCATCCGCGACCGGCCCCGCGACATAGAGCTGCGCGCGTCCGCCGTAGATGATCGCGTCGTTGGTGCGGCCCATCGCGGTGACAAAGTCCGGATGCGGGGGGCTCAGCGGCGCGGCGCCCATGCCATCGACGATGCGGTCGAGCGGAAACTTGAGCTCATGCGCCTTATGCAACGCAACTTCCAGCACCCGCGCGACCACCTGCGTCGCTCCAGCCAGGCTCTGAGTCGGGGCGTAAATCACGGTCAGAGCCGAAGGCTTAACCCCGCAATCGCTCGCCACTTTGTCCACAATTTCCGGCGGCGGAGGACGCCCGCTTTCGATGACGAGCGTGGCGACATCGGCTTCATCCCGATAGCCGATGTCTTTGAAAACCGCTTCCTTCTGCGCCAAGCGCGCGAGCCGGGCCGGAGCCGAGAGCGAAGAACGCGTCCTTGCCGGTCCCGTGCGCCAGGCTCCAGCCCGCGTATTGACTCCCGAGGCATGCGATCACCGGCTGCGATGAACGAACCGCAATCGTCCACGGCCAGCGCGGCGTGGCGCTGCTCGGGGCAAGCCGCACCTCGCCGAGGCCGCCCAAACAGATTTCCGCAATGCGCAGCCCGGCTTCCACGCCACCACGCTGCTTCGCTCCCGCGTCGATCAGAGTTTCCCCGCGCGGTCCGCGGGCAACACCAATGTTGAATATCGCGGCGTCGCGCCTCAGCGCAGCCGTCAGTTCGGCGGCGC
The DNA here is from genome assembly GCA_963707355.1 of uncultured Alphaproteobacteria bacterium. Classification (GTDB taxonomy): domain Bacteria; phylum Pseudomonadota; class Alphaproteobacteria; order Rhizobiales; family Beijerinckiaceae; genus Roseiarcus. The sequence continues at coordinate 55,153 of CAVPPX010000058.1, forward strand.
GTCGATTGATGCTTATGGTCTCGACATCGCTCAATGGTCCGCCTCCTGAACGAGAGCGATGATTTTCTGCGCCCGCTCGCTGGCGCAGCCTCGCGCCAAATCGACAGTCGCGCCCGAGCCAAGCACCGTGCATACAGGATCCCCGGCTGCGATCTGTGTCCCCGCCGGCGATCGGTCGACCGCCCAATCCGGCCAATCCCCTCGCCTGCGAACGACAACATCGTGCGGGGCATAGACGATTTCAGCCGCCTTGAATCCGAGACTTGGAGAAGCTGGCGCGAGATGTCCCTCGCACGCGGCGATATGGCGCGCAAACAGCGGGACTTCGCTCGATTCGAACACGTCCAGCGTCGCCCCCGGTCGCGGGTTGATCTCTATGAGCCAGACAGCGTCGGCTGAAGCCAGAAAATCGGCGCTGTTGAGTCCGACGAGATCCAGTTCGGAAGCAATCGCGGTGACGGAACGGACGATCTCCTCTGCTTGCGCTGGGTCAATGTCGACAGGTCCGGCGGCGCCGCCATATCGAAACGGAGACGCCGGCGTTGGCGCGGTCCACTGCATGCTGAGACCAATAATTTCCGTTTTTTTTTCGCTGGCGAGAAATAAAGCCGAGATGCTCCTTCCGCCAACGCTACGTTGAAAATAGGAATCGGGCCGAGCGCAGTTCCCGGCTTCCGCCATGGCGATATGGGCGCCTCCGGCGCCGCCCCGCGTCTTCGTGAGCCAGAGCTCGGGCTCATCTGGCGGCGCAAACACGACTTGTGGATGTCGAACGCCATTCGCCTCGCACACAAGCGCAAGCACAAGGGGGTCCTTGGCGCGCTTCAGGATATCCGCGCCATTGCCAAACACCCGTGTTCTCTCTTCTATCGCCGCAATCGTTTCCGGCTGATGCTCGAAGCCAGCGCCATAGACCAGACCAATCGGATCATGGGCCCCCACTAACGTTTCAACGGCATGGGCGACCTGGTCGGGCGCGAGCCCGTCCGACAATCCGCCTTCGAGCTTCATCGAGGCCAGGCTCATCCCGCGCGTATCATCATCGCCAAAGACATCGATTGAGAGCGGAGCAAATCCCGCACGGCTAGCGGAGGACGCAAGCGCCCGCGCCGAATAGCCCATAACGATGATCGCCGGACGATCGGTCATCCGATGCCCAGTTCGATACGTTCATGAACCTGGCGGTGAGGGCTAGGCATTTCGTCGGCGTGCGCTATTGTCTGTCGCTGAGATGCAATCAAATCGCGATGCGATTGAACTTGCCGGCGCGAGATTTGTTGAGTCAAGTCTCGACTTTCCGAGGTTGCCTGCAATCGCTGGCGTCGATCCTCGGTTGACATGAGACCAATCCGACGGAGCGTATGTCGCTGAAAGATCCAATCGGCGCCGAGGCCCCAGCATCGATCGACGGCGCGCCGGCTTCTCTGGACGACGCGGCCGCGGCTGCGGCTTTGCTGTTGGCGCGAAGCCTTCAGCCGCTCATCGCCGGGCTCGGCGCGGATATCGACGGGGCGAGAGCGGCCATTGCGCTCGCCGAACGGGTCGGCGGCGTCATCGAGCATGGGCATTCGGCGGCTTTGTTGCGGGATCTCGACTGTCTGCGCGAGACTGGCGTCATGCTCACGACGCCCGGCGAAGCGCGCGTGCGCGCCGACGTCGTGCTGCTCGTGGGCGACGGTTTGACGGAAGCCTGGCCGCGTTTGAACGAGCGGCTGTTGGCGCCGCCGGCGAGGCCGGAAGGCGCGGACGTCAAGCGCCGTATCGTGTGGCTGGCGCCGCAAGCCGACGTAAAAATTCCTGGCCTCGATGGCGATATCGAAATTGTCGCCGCCGGTCTTGGCGCAACCCTCGGCGCTAATCTCGCCGCGTTGCGCGCGCGGGTCAAAGGGCGACGTGTCGCGCAAGCCCCGATTCCGCCGCACGCGCTCGACACGCTCGCCGGTATTGTGAAAGGCGCGCGCTTCGGCGTGGCGGTTTGGACCGCGGCGAGCCTCGGCGCGCTCGAAATCGAGATGCTGCACGGGCTTGTGCGCGACTTGAACGATACCACGCGTTTCTCGACCTTGCCGCTGCCCGCGCGGGACAATGGGGCGGGCGTGCTCGCGGCCTGCGGGTGGATGACCGGCTTCCCGATGCGAACCGGATTCGGCGCCGGCGTCTCGATTCATGATCCGTGGCGGTTCGACGCTGAGCGGCTCGTCGCGTCGGGGGAGACCGATTGCGTGTTGTGGATCTCCGCCTTCGGAGCGGTCCCGCCAGCGTGGCAAAGCGCTGTGAACTTTATTGCTTTGTGCGAGCGAACGACCCAATTCGCTAAAGCGCCGAACGTCCTTATCACGGTCGGGCGTCCCGGCGTCGATCATGATGCGGTGATGCATTCCCCCGATGTCGGGACCCTGGTCGCTGAGACCGCCTCCGCGCGCAGCAGCGCGCCCAGCGTCGCTGAGGCTCTCGAGCGCATTAGCGCTCGCCTCGGAAAGGCGAACGCCTCGCCATGCTGACCTGCATCAAGGGCGCGCATGTCGTCGATCCCGCCAACCGGCGCGACGAAATGGGCGATCTTTGGATGCGTGACGAGACTATCGTTGCGCCCCCGCAAGACGGCGCCCAACCAGACGAAACGATGGATGCGAGCGGGCTTATCGCGATGGCCGGCGGCATCGACATCCATTCGCATATTGCGGGCGCGAATGTGAACACCGCCCGGCTCATGCTGCCCGAACACCATCGCGCCCATGCGCGCCGTCCCGCCGAGACGCCGCTCTCCAAAGTCGGTTGGACCACATTCGAGACCGGGCGGCTCTATGCTCAGATGGGTTTCACGACCGTGGTCGAACCGGCTATCTCGCCGCACAATGCGCTCCACGCGCATCTCGAACTTGCCGACACTCCGATCATCGACAAGGCGATTCTGGCGATACTCGGCAATGACGACTTCGTGCTTGGTCTGTTGCGTTCCGGCGACGGCGCGAGCGCGCTCCGCGATCATATTGCCTGGACATTGCAAACGACGCGCGCGCTTGGGATCAAAGTCGTCAACGCCGGGGGCGTCGCGGCGTTCAAGGACAACATCCGCAGCTTTTCCTTTGACGACATTGTCCCCTACTACGGGGTGACCAGCCGCGCGATCGTCAAAGCGTTGCAGAAGGCGGTGCACGAGGCCGGCGTGCCTCATCCTCTGCATGTTCACTGCAACAATCTCGGCCTGCCTGGGAACTTCGAGACGGCGCTGGCGACGATCGCAGCCGCGGAGGACTTGCCGCTGCATTTGGCGCATCTTCAGTTCTACGGCTACGGCAAGGAGGGTCCGCAGGGCTTTTCCTCCGCCGCGCCTCAGCTCGCCGAAGCGGTCAATGCGGCCAAGAATGTGACCATCGATGTCGGGCAGGTGATGTTCGGCCAGACGGTGACGATTTCGTCCGACGTGCTGCGACAATTCTCCGCTCGCGGTCAGGCGCGGCCCAAGAAATACGCCATCGCTGACGGGGACTCGAACGGCGTCGGCGTGGTGCCTTACGAATATCGCGCCGGCGGCTTTCACAACGCGGTGCAATTCGCCGCCGGCTTGGAGCTGTTCCTGCTCATCGATGACCCATGGCGCGTGTTCTTCACCACCGATCACCCGAATGGCGCGCCACTCACGACCTATCCCGAGATCTTTGCGCTGCTGATGGACAAGGATGTGCGGGCGGAGTGGACGTCCCGTTTGCCGGCCGAAGCGCTCGCCGTAACGACGCTGCCGTCGCTGACACGCGAATATACTTTCAGCGAAATCGCGACGATGACGCGAGCGGCGCCCGCCAAGCTGCTCGGCCTGCCCGATCGTGGACATCTCGGCGCGGGCGCGCGCGCCGACATCGCGCTCTATCGCCCGGCCAAGGATATCGCGCAAATGTTCCGCGCAGCGGCTCGCGTCTACAAGGACGGCGAACTCGTGGTGCGCGACGGCGAGGTCGATGCGCACCCGCTATGGCCGCGCACTGCATGTGACGCCCGATGTCGAGGTCTCGATGCAGCGGCGGATGTCGGAATATTACGACGAACGCTACGGTCTGCCTTCCGATTTCATGCGCGTGCCGGAGGGCGCAATCGGGCGGTCGGAACCCTTCGAGACGGTCGCATGCCGGAGCTGACAGCCAACGGAATCGCCATCGACGACACGTTCGCGGAAGCGTTCGACATGCGCGCGACCGCAATTGTGATCACGGCGCCGGCGGAACGCTGGGCCGCGCAGGCGGCGACGACAATGACGGGTTTCGCAACCTCGGTGATCGGATGCGGCTGCGAGGCGAGCGTCGAGAGCATTCTGTCGCCTCAACAAACGCCGGACGGACGGCCCGGCGTGCGCGTGCTTCTGTTCGCGGTCTCGACCGCGGAACTGCAGAAGCAACTGCAAAACCGCGTTGGGCAATGCGTGCTCACGAGTTCGGGTTCGGCCTGCTATGCGGGATTGGACTTCAGGCGACGACAAGCTCAAGCTCGGCGACGCCGTTCGTTTCTTCGGCGACGGCTGGCAGATCGCCAAGCGGCTCGGCGCCCGCCGATACTGGCGCGTGCCGGTGATGGACGGAGAGTTCGTCTGCGAATTCGACGACCTATCTCACCAAGAAAGCGGTCGGCGGCGGCAATCTCATTGTGATGGGCGAGACGACGGAAAAGACCCTCGCAGCGACTGAGGCGGCGGTTGAAGCGATGCGCAAGGTCGCGGACGTCATCATGCCTTTTCCGGGCGGCATAGCGCGGTCGGGGTCGAAGGTGGGATCGAAATACAAGGGCGCCAGCGCTTCGACCAACGACCTTTATTGTCCGACCTTGAAGGGCGCGGTCGACAGCGCTCTTTCTCCCGAAATCGCCTCGGTGCTCGAGATCGTGATCGACGGCCTCACCAGCGAAGCTGTCGCCGAGGCGATGCGAGCGGGGCTTGCCGCGATCGTCGCGCTGGGCCCCGAGCGCGGCGCATTGCGCGTCGGCGCGGGCAATTACGGCGGCAAGCTCGGCCGGCACCATTATCATCTCAGGGATCTCGTCCGTTGAGTCCTTTGACCTTCTCGCTGCGCGAGGCGCCGGCTCAGCGGCTCGATCTCTCGCCGTTGATCGCGCAAAATCTTGCCGGCAAGGCGGTCGCGGAGATCGAACGCATCGAACTGGGAACGACGCGCATCGGCGTGACGGTGGGAGACGTTTTTCGCATCCGCGAAGGCGATCCCGCTGCGATTTTCATCGAAGGCGGAAACGAGCGTTTCGATCGCGTCGGCATGGGCATGTCCGCGGGCTCGATCCACGTCGAAGGGGAAGTCGGCGTCGAAGCGGGTCGCCTGATGTCGGGCGGAGCATTGACCATTCGCGGCGACGCGGGCCCGTTCGCCGGTTCCGGAATGAAGGCTGGAACGCTCGACATCGAGGGCAATGCGGGCGAGCGCGTCGGAGGCCCGCTGAGCGGCGAGACGGTCGGCATGAGCGGCGGTCTCCTGCATGTGCGCGGCGAGGTAGGCGCGCGCGCCGGCGACCGGCTAAGGCGCGGCTTCATTCTGATCGAGGGCCGCGCCGGCCCCTGCGCTGGCAGCCGCATGATCGCGGGCACCTTGGCCATCGGGGGCGAAGCCGGCGATCTGCCCGGCTATCTGATGGGCCGCGGTACGATTCTTCTTGGGCGAGGCGCGTCGCTTTTCTCGCCGACCTTCGGCGATTGCGGCGAACACGATCTGGTCGCGGCGCGGCTTCTCGCCAATCACATCGGCCAGGTCAGCGCACAGCTGGGAGAACTGTTCCGCCAGCCGTTGCGGCGTTTCGCGGGCGATCTGGCCGCGCTCGGCAAGGGCGAGATTTTGCTGCCAAACTCATAAATGTGCTCCCATGGCGGCGGCCTGCGCGCCGACCACATCCGCGACCTTACTTTGAAAGCGCGCACCCAAGGTCGCGGGCGGCTCGATCAGACGCTGCTGCTCCGCTCGCTCGCTGATCGCCTGCGCGGCTCCAACGGCTTCGGCGCGTTCGCCAGCATGAAGCTTGGCCTCCTAAGGACGACTTATCGGCTTCATCATCATGCTGGCGCCGATCGCGGGGCTCGACGCGAGCAATAAGTCGATGATGAAATCTTCAATGGGGCTGATGAGCGACGGGATGGCGGTGGCGATGTACACGACGCTTGCCGGCCTCGTCGGCTCGATCCAGTTGAAGATCCAGTATTGCATGCTCGACAATGCGACCGCGAAGGTGGTCTCGCGCGGCAACGGCCAAGGCGGGACGGCGGAAGCGACCGCTCGCGAAGTCACGCCGTCAACGATCACAACGACCGGCGGCGGCGACCCGTCTTCCGGCGGTCCTGTCGACCCTCAATCCGCGCATGGCGAGAACCAGACGATCAATTTTACGCCGCTCGCTCCGCCGCGCATGCCCCCTAAGGACGCGAGATAACCGCGCCGTTCGCCTCGCAAGGGGCCGAGCCGCGTAAGCCAAAGCGGGCCGCCCGCGTCCCTCGAGTCTGATCAGATCTTCTCGTCGCCAGGAAAGGCGCATCGCCACCGCGTGACGCGCGTCGACGGATGTTGGTCGACCCACTGGGCGATGTAGGGCGGCGCCTGCATCATGCACTGCATCAGCGACTCTTCCGAAGCGAACTGGAGCCGTTGCTCGTCGCACAGCCCCGGCGCATTGAGCGCGCATACCGTCAGAATGAGCTCAATCATCGCGCACCCGTCTTCAAGCGGAACCTGAGCGCCCCTCCATCGGGCGACTGTGGCATTTTGATCGGACGACCGCAACGTTGCGACTGGATCGGCAAAGCAAGCACTCACGTCAAGATCAGCTCAAAATCGCCTGTCAGTGGGCGCTCATCGCATCATCTGTCGCGTGCGGCGCTTGGCAAAGCGTGTAAACTTTCGCAAAGTTACGACAATTCGTTTGAGTTGTGGGCGGAGCATGAATTGGGCAAAAGAGGCGCGCGTTTGAAAGGCGTTCGGGTCACGACGTCGGCGCGACTGCATCTCGGTTTTCTTGATCTCGCCGGAGATCTTGGCCGCCGGTTTGGATCGATCGGCCTCGCCATCGACGGGTTCGAGACCCGCGTCGAGCTTCGCGAAGCGCCCAGCTTCGAAGTTTTGGGAGAGGAACGCGAGCGGGGCGCGCATATCGCGCGCCGCGTCGCCGAAAGTCTCGGCCTCGATACGCGAAAGACGCTCACCATCTCGAACGCCATCCCAGCGCATGCCGGACTCGGTTCCGGGACTCAGTTGGCCCTGGCGATCGCGGCGGCGTTTCGCCGCTTGGCGCAGCTGCCGCTCGACGTGCGGGAGGATGCGCGCGTGCTCGATCGCGGCGCGCGTTCAGGCGTGGGTGTCGCCTTGTTCGAGCGCGGCGGCTTGGCCGTCGATGCGGGCCGGGGCCCGAACACCGAGGTTCCGCCGGTGGTCGCATGGGTGAACTTCCCGAAGGATTGGCGCGTTCTTCTGATCTTGGACCCGCGCGTCGAGGGCGCCCATGGCGAAGAGGAAAGACGAGCGTTTGCCGGGTTGGCGCGTTTCCGAGCCGACGCGGCGAGCGAAATCTGCCGCTGCACGCTCATGCAGATTCTCCCTGGCGCCGCCGAAGCCGATCTCGAGACTTTCGGCGATGGCGTCTCGAAGGACTCAGGAAATCCTCGGCGACCATTTCGCTCCGGTCCAAGGCGGCGCCCGTTTCATCAGCGTGCCGGTGAGCCGGGCCGCCGCGCGATTGAAGGCTCTCGGGGCGCGCGGGATTGGCCAGAGCTCCTGGGGACCGACAGGTTTCGCCTTTGCATCCGACCCCGACCACGCGCAATTCCTTGCTCAGCGCGCTTGCGTCGATCGCGAACCGGGGGTTGAGATCAGGATCTGCGGCGCGCGCGACCACGGCGCCGAGATCCGGGAAGAAGAAGACGTTTCGGTCCGGTGATCACTCGGGGAGGAACAATGGCCAAGAACATCCTGCACATGATCACGCCACTGGCGCACATGAGCCCTTTCGATGTCAACATGGCGCTCGACGCCGGCTATGACGCGACGGCGTCGTACATCAACGTCTCGCTCGGCGAGATAACAGACCTGATTCAGGACGCCATGTTCTCGCGTTCGCCGCGCGACGCGGTGCGGACGGGCGCCTTCATTGGCGGCAAGGACGCGCTTCTCGCCCTCGATATGCTCGACGCCGCCAGCAAGGCACTGTTCAAGCCGTTCGAGATTTCGCTGTTCGCCGACCCTGCCGGCTCGTTCACGACCGCCGCCGCAATGATCGCCGTTGTGGAGAAGACGCTGAAGGAGAAGAAGGATCGCGCGCTTCGCGGCGCCGCCGTCTCGGTCTTCGGCGCGACCGGCGTGGTGGGAACCGCATCCGCAATTATCGCCGCCCTCGAAGGCGCATCCGTCACCTTGGTCGCGCGAGACGGATCAGACCGCACGGCTCGCCACGCCGCCGAGATCAATCGCCGGTTTAGCGTCAACCTTGCTGTGGCCGATGGCGCGACACGTGAGACGCGGGCCGCGATCCTCACGGGTGCGGAAGTTGTGCTGGCCGCCGCGAAAGCGGGCGTGCGCGTGCTCGAGGCTGCCGAGATCGCCGGCGCGAGGAAATTGCTGATCGCCGCCGACGTCAACGCGGTCCCTCCTTCCGGCATCGAGGGCGTGGATGCGCACGCCAACGGAACGCCGCTCGGCGAGCGCGGCTCGCTGGGCATCGGCGCGCTCGCGATTGGCAACGTCAAGTATCGGACCGAATTTGGGCTGTTCAAGCAGATGACCGAGAGCAAGACCCCATTGCGCCTCGACTTCCGTCAGGCGTTCGAACTCGCCCGGACGCTCGCGTGAGAAGTTCTGCAGGTTTCCGGTCGCTTCAGGCGCCTCGGTCGACGATGCCGACCGGCCGCACCTCGGCCGAGCCCGAGGCGCGCTCGCGGCGGATTTCGACCCCGACGGCGCCCTCGATCACGTCGAGCTTGCGGATGTTGACGCGAACGCTGCGCACGCGCGCGTGCTGCAAGAGAACCGCAGCGACCTCCTCCGCGAGCGTCTCGACAAAATCGACATGGCCACGCCCCACGATCAGGCGAATGGCGTCGAGAATGACGTCATAGGAAAAAATCGAGCGCATATCGTCGGCATGCGCACCAGCGCGGCGCACGAGAGCCTCGACGTCGAACACGACCCGCTGACGGATGGAACGCTCGAAATCATAGGCGCCGATCGCGGCGGAAACGACGAAATCACGCACGAACACGCGGTCGAGTTCGCCTTCCTGATCACGTCCCCCAATAAGACCGCGCGCCAGCAATCGCCAATCGATTTTCGGCGAGGCGTCTGGCTCCCGTCGCTCGCGCGGGATTAGGTCGCGGATGAGAACGACCGCGGTCGGATCGATCGCCCCTCGCCGATCGCGGGCATGACAAAGCGCGCCCCGAAATCCAAGGACATCTGGATGCACCAGCAACAGCCTCGGGACGTCAGGCGGCTCAAGCGAGCCCGCCAGGCCGCTCATCAACTCGAGCGCGCGGCATTGCGTGCAAAATTCGCTAAGTTGCGCGACCTCGAGATGCGCGAAGAGCCGGCCACGCGTCTTGTCGCGGGTGTCGAGCATCGCGCCCTTGAAGCCCAGCTTCTCGAGCTTGGGGAGGAGGGCGAAATCTGGCTTTTCGTCGGCGAACATCATGCCGATAAGGGCGACCTCGCGCGCGAGCTTGCCCAAAGAATTGCCGAGACGATCGAGCGTAGACGCATCCACCGCGAGCTTGACGTAGTCTACGCCCATCGCGGCCAGCGCGCGCGCGCTTTCGAGCAACGCTGCTTCATCGTAAGGCGGATCGCCAAGGGCCGCGCTCGTTTCGCTTCGTCCCTCGACAGCGGCGATCGCCTGGCGCGCAACCTCGAGCGTTACGGCTCCGAGCGCGCCGCGCCGTGCATCCTTCAGATCGATGATGTCGGCGCCGAGTTGCACGACAGCGCCGGCCTCGACGTCGTCGGCGACACTGGCGAGCATGCGCGTCATCGCGTCCTATTCTCTGCGATCGCTAAAAGTCCATCGGCCTGGGCGGCCGCCCAGGCAGAACGGCGCGAAGAGCGACGCAACCCGTGAACTTTAGCGGCTTGATTGGCCGCACGCCCAATCTTATTATTGCGCTCGAGAGGAAACGCAAATGCATCCTGCGGCGCGCGCCGTTCTCGCGATCGCGACGGTGGTCCTACTCACGCCGCAGGCGTTCGCTGAGTATAAGGGAAAGATCGATCCGGACTGGCCCTGCCAGCAGATCAAGACTCCGACTTTCTCGCTCGCCTCAATCTGGGCCGGCCCTCAGCTGGATCTTAACTCTCAGAGCTGGAGCAACGAAAGCGACGTCGCGGATCTGAAGGCGCAAATGGCGCAACGGCGCGTTCCCATCGCTGACGTGGAGACCGCGATCACCGACTTCAAAGCGAAGGCCGGCCCCGACGCGAACGCCAAGCTTCTGCGCGCCTTCGCCGCGGCGTTCACGGATTTGTCGCAACAACGCTCTCAGATCGTCAACGGCCTGGATCAAATCGGCCGCAAGCAGAAGGCTTTGGCCGATCGCATCCGCGCGGAGAACGAGGCCGTCCAAAACTCTTCGGACCAGAACCATGACGCTCAAGCGCCACCGGGCGCGGGCAATCAAGAGCGACTGCTATGGGACCTTCGCGTCTTTGACGATCGCCGTCAGACTGTCACTTACGTCTGCGAGACACCGACGCTGATCGAACAGCGCATCGGGGAAATCGCGCGCGCGGTGCAAAAGGCTCTGTAACCCGATCGGCGTTCGGGTGTGTACGCCTCCTCATGTCTCAAGGCGCTCGCTTTAGCGGGCCTCAGGACCAGGCGGAGGTAGCGCGCGCAAATTTGAGCGCGGGCCGCGGTCCCAGGCTCAGGCGCCAGCCGTCAGGGCGCGATCGGCTTGTCGTTCTCGTCGAGCAACGGAACGCCATACGAGCGCAAGATCGCTCGAATCTCGTCCTGGTTGTCGGAGATCAGCTTGTTGAGATCGCGCTTCCAATGCTGATCGGAATGCCGCACCCCCATGACGATCCGAAAAACCATCTGGGGGCCGCCTTGCTCTTTCACCAGGGGAACGACCGAGGTCGGGGTCCTAGCCTTCGTCGCGTAATAGCCCGCGATTGGACCCCAGAGCAGCGCAACGTCGATATCGCCGCGGTCCAGGTCGTCCATCATTTCGTGGGTCGGCGAATCGTACCGCGTGTCGACAACCAGCGCGTAGGATTTGATGTGGCCTAAGAGCCCGTTCTCGGCCAGGAAGGTCGCCGGCGGGGTGCCCGCGACGATCCCGATTTTCGCCGTTTTGAGACGTGCATCGCTGAGCGAATCCAGGCCTTTCAAGGGACCATCCTGACGATAGGCGGCAGCGTAGCTCGTTCGATAGTATGGGTTGGTCGGCTGAACGAAGTCGTCGCCTTGAGCGATTCCCAACACCACGTCGCAACGATGAGCATTCAGGGTGTTGCGGATGAACCCCGTCGCGTCGGGATAGAACGTGTAAGCGAGCGACTTGCCGAGCTTGCGCGCGAAGAGTTCGGCGATCTTGTTTTCGAAACCTTCGGCGGCCTCGTTGGAGAAAGGCAGATCGTGAGGGTCTGCGCAAGCGCGGAAAACGTGCGGGTCGACCAGCTCGATCGAACCTTCCGCGTCCTGCGCGCCGGCGCCGCCTGGGATGGCCATGCCAACGAGCGCGACGCACGCGAATCGAAGCGCGAAAAGACCATTCTTTGACAGATGCGATCGACTGGACCGCATTGAGTCCCTAGTCATCAACCGGGCCCCATGCATTTGTCTTCCGCAGCAGTGAAGGCCGCGGGCTTTGGAGCATGTTTGTCGGGCCGTCCGCGCCCGACCGCTCCCGTCGAGCGGGCGCGCAGATAGACGTAGATGTCATTCAGGTAGCACATCACATTCTTGTTGTCGGCGAAAGCGGGCATCACGAGGTCGTTGCCGTTGGTGAGGTCCTTTTTTCCGCCGACGACGGTCCCGAAAAACTCGGCATAATTCATCGTCTTGAGCGAGTTTGCAAGCGCCGGCGCGTAGCTCGATCCCGCGCCATCGGGGCCATGGCAGACGATACATGCGGCATTGTAACGACGGAAGCCTGAAAAGGTGTTCCAGTCGACGGTTCCGTCCGGCTCGATCTTGAAGGTCGGATCGCCGTCCTTATCGTGCCACAAACCTTGATCGTCCTGAGTAACCGCGGCCGGGTTTCCTGGTGGATCGGCGTGGGCGACGAACGGCGCCGTAGCCAAGACGAGCGCAACACCGAACCCGAGCACAAGTTTGGAAATCGTCACGTTGGTTTCTCAAGCGATCTGGATCAAAGAAAAGGCCCGGCGCGTGTTTTGTTCCACGCGCCGAGCCCCGTTCATTTTCGTGGAGTCGGATCCGTCCTCAATCGCTCGGAAGCGCAAATACAGTGAGCGTGCCGCCTAGCGCGGTATAGTTCGACAGCGCGGCGTAGCCGCCGACCGCGCCCAGACCTTCAGTCGGCTTCGTCAGGCCAGCCGCGAGACCGATGCCCGCCCAGCCGCCGACGCCGGACAGGATCGCCACGTACTGGCGCCCGCCGTGCTCGTAGGTCATGACGTTGCCGATGATGCCCGACGGAGTCTTGAACCTGTAAAGCTCCTTGCCCGTCTTGGCGTCGACCGCCTTCAGATAGCCTTCCAGCGTCCCGTAGAAGACAACACCGCCGGCGGTCGCCAAAGCGCCTGACCAGACCGAGAATTGCTCGGGATCCGACCAGACGATCTTGCCGGTCTTGCCGTCCCAGGCAATGAAGTTGCCCATGTTGCTGTCGCCCGCGGGCGGATACATCGACAGCGTCGCGCCGACGTAAGGCTGACCCGCGGTGTAGCTCACCTTGAACGGCTCGTAATCCATGCAGACGTGGTTGGTCGGCACGTAGAAGAGTTCGGTCTGGGGCGAATAGGCCGCAGGCTGCTCATCCTTGGATCCCAACGCCGCCGGGCAGATGCCTTTGGAGTTGACGTCCTCGCCGTTCGCCTCGGTTGACATCGCCTTGACGCGGATCGGACGCCCGTAATCCGGCGAAGCCTTGTCCATGTTGATGCCGGTCGCCCAATTGACCTTCGGATCGAACTTGTTGGCGACCAGCAACTCACCCGTGACACGGTCGAGCGTGTAGCCGAAGCCGTTACGATCGAAATGAGTCAGCAGCTTGCGGTCCTTGCCGTCGATCTTCTGATCGGTGAGGATCATCTCGTTAACGCCGTCATAGTCCCACTCGTCGTGGGGCGTCATCTGATAGACCCACTTGGCCTCGCCGGTGTCAGCGTCGCGAGCCCAGATCGTCATCGACCACTTGTTGTCGCCGGGCCGCTGCTTCGGATTCCAGGTCGAGGGATTGCCTGAACCGTAGTAGATCAGGTTGAGCTCGGGATCGTAGGAGTACCAGCCCCACGTGTCGCCGCCGCCGATCTTCCATTGATCGCCTTCCCAGGTCTTGAGGGAAGAATCCTTGCCGATCGGCTTGCCGAGCGCTGTCGTCTTCTCGGGGTCGACGAGGAGGTCCGAGTCCGGCCCTTCAGAATAGGCGCGCCAAGCGAGCTTGCCGTCCTTGATGTTATAGGCGCTGAGCCAACCGCGGACGCCGAACTCGCCGCCGGACACGCCGATATATACCTTGTCCTTGAACACGTGCGGAGCATCCGTGCCCGTCGCGCCCTTCGACGGATCGCCATCCTTCACCGACCAGACGACCGCGCCAGTCTTCGCGTCGAGCGCGACCAGCGTCGTGTCCGCCTGATGGAGGAAAATCTTGCCATCCGCGTAGGACAAGCCGCGGTTGACCGTGTCGCAGCACATCACCGGGATGACGTTCGGATCCTGCTTGGGCTCGTATTTCCAGAGAATCTTGCCGTCGTTGTTAAGGTCGAGCGCGAAGACCGTGTTCGGGAAAGGCGCATGAAGGAACATCACGTCGCCGATGACGAGCGGCGCGCCTTCGTGTCCGCGCAAAACTCCGGTCGAGAACGTCCAGGCGGGCGCGATCTTGTGGACGTTCTCGGTGTTGATCTGTTTGAGTTCGGAATACCGAGTATTGGCGAAGTTTCCGGCCGGCATGACCCATTGGTTCGGGTCGGCCGCCATTTTCGCCAGTTCGTCGTTGGCGGCGGCGTACCCGGCCGTAAACAGGGCGGCGACGCCGAAGCAGCTTGCGAGTAAGAATTTGCGCATTGTTTCCTCCCGGTTAGACTTATGGCTAAGCGCTCTGCACCCATCACGGGTCACAGCGGCTTTGCAGCGCTAGTCTCAGTTGGGATGGTCTCGGCAGCGTGTCACAACGAGGCGAAACGAGCGGACGCTCGCGGGCATTCGCCTTGCTTCCGATAAGCGCGCCAGGGCTCCCGTTCCCCAACGCTCGTGCAGTCGAAACCAATGGGATAATATCCCGATCGTATTTTGAGCGCAAGCGCTAGCCAGCGTTCGTCACGATAACGTCATTGCCATAAATGTGGGGGTGATCGCGCCGACGTTCCGGCTCCAAGCGCCCAGAGCTGTCAGAAACAGCGTATTTCGCTTTCCGCCTGAGCGCGCCGCAGCCGGGCGAGCGCCTCGCGCGCGATTGCGCTTCCGCGGAACATGGAGCCGATTTGTCCGGTCTGCTGGTTCATCGACGCGACCGTCGCCGCAGTCACGTAGGCGTCATAGGGAAGCAACGAAGCGATAACATCGATCGAACACGAGCATTGGTCGAGCGCCTCGCGCGTGTCGCCATTGGTCTTCATGCAGGCGAAGACATAATCGGCGCGAGCGGATGTCGGATAGTCATTGGAGGCCGCGGACCCGGCGGCCACTTCGGCAGCGCTCGCAAGATGAGCGCCCGCAAACATCAATAACACCACGCTCATCAAGCGCATGGTCGTCTCTCTCTTGGCGTCCCCCTTGATTGACCTACAACGACTTCGGACTTGACGGAAGCGCCTCCCGATTTGCGCCCAACAAGGCGACCGCGACCGCAGGCGCGCAATGCGAGGCTTCCGCGGGAGCCGAGATGAGCGAAGAAAATCCGAGACAAGGCCGCCGCAGGCGGCGCGCCGCTTCCGCCGCGAGGCGTTCCCCGACGCCCGCCGCAACCACCGGCGCCGCGGCCGCCACATCGTTGCGAGACAAACGGAGCAACGCCGCGTCGGTAATCTGACGTATTTGCGTTTCCGCGAACCAGGCGGCGAATCCAGTCCATTCCAAATCTGAGCCTTCGTCGGCCTCGCGTCCGATCATTCGGGCCAGGCGGGCCCGCGAAGCCTCGACGGTCTTCTCGCGTCCGTCAGCGGTTGACATTTTATCCGCGCCGTCGGGCAGGTCGCCCAGAATGCGATGAACGTCGGCGCTGCTGGCGAAATACTCGTTCATCAGCGGAGTCCAGGCGCCGCGAAACGGCGCCCGAGAGGCTAATGACATAACGAAACTGCGCGTCATCCCGGTATAGATCAACTCACCCGCGGCGAGCCGCTCCGCGTCGGTGTAGCCGACGGCCGCGACCTGACCGCCGACGACTGGGATGATGTCCGTTGTCGTCGAGCCGATGTCGATGAACAGCGCGTCGGGAAGCTTGAACGCGAGGAGCGCGGCGCTTGCGTGCCAATTGGCCGAGGCGATGTCGATGGCGTGGGAACCGGCTTCGCCAAGCTCGACGAACCCGGCCCGACCGGCGTAGAGGCTCGGCGCTGCAGGGCTGAGGTGATTGGCCGCGATTGCAGCCAGGCCTGCTACGCCCTCTCGGCGCGAAGGAAACGCGTCGCAGAGCTCGCCGGTCATGGTGATCACGTGACGGTCGGCGCGGCCCAGCTGAGCGTTAAGCGCATCGAACGCGGCGTCCAAACTGTCGAGTCCCAGCCAAAGCGGCGTCGCCGCCTGAACCACCGCTTCGACGCGCCCGTCCGTCACGCGGGCGGCTTTCAGATGCGCGCCCCCTATATCCCAACCGATGACGACGCTCACCGTTCCTCCGATTGTCTAAGACGACGCTCAATCCTACCAGAATATCGGGTAAGCGCCTCGTTGCTCGACAGGATGTCGGCTCGACTCCTAAAATAGCGTCGAAACTGCGATTGATTGAGAGGGATTCTGGTCCAAGTCATAAACCCGGTCGGCGTTCGTTCCTTGCGCCCGCCCCTCGCCATCGTGAAATTGGGCGGCAGCCATGCAACCGGGCCGCATCTCAACGACTGGCTCACCGCGGTCGCGACCGAGGTTGGATCGATCGCGATTGTGCCGGGCGGCGGCCCCTTTGCCGACGCGGTGCGAACAGCTCAGGCCTCGATGGGCTATAACGATCGAGCCGCGCACGTTATGGCCCTGATGGCGATGGCGCAGTTCGGTTGGGCGCTACAGAGCCTCAATCCCGCGTTGACGCTGGCCGCGTCGCGTTCCGCGATTTTGCGTGCACTCAAAGACGGCAAGGTTCCCGTCTGGTCGCCGGAGCCGATGGCGCGCGCGGCCGCGCTGCCGGAGACCTGGGACTTGACCTCCGACAGCCTCGCTGCGTGGCTCGCGGGTGCGCTCGGCGCAAGCACTCTCGTACTCGTCAAGCACGGCCATTTTGAAGGCGCGGCCCTCGATGTTCACGATCTCGCCACACGCGGCGTCGTCGATCCGTTGTTCCCGCGCTATCTCAAGGAGAGCGGGGCTCAGGCCTGGCTCGCAGGGCCAACCGACAGCGCAAGGCTCAGGGAAGGGTTGCGGGGAGGAATATTTCCTGAAATCGTAATGGCGACCTCAAATCGACCGCCGGCAGCACAATGACGAAACGCCAAACGCCGCGCTGGGGATGGGCGCTCACTGGATCGGGTCATTTCCTGAAGGAAAGCCTGGCGCTGATCCATGAGCTCGAACACGTCGATCTCTTTCTCAGCAAGGCGGGGTCCGAAGTCCTGCGCATGTACAAGCAGGACCTCGACCTGCCACGCTCTGTGCGCATCTATCGCGACACGTCGGCGAGTTCGGTGACCGTCGGACAATTCTATTACGGCATCTATCATACGTTGATCGTCGCTCCGGCGACTTCGAACGCGGTTGCAAAATTCGTCACCGGGATTTCCGACGAGTTCATCAGCAATGTCTTCGCACAGGCGGGAAAATGCCGCGTCCCAACCATCGTCTTCGCCTGCGACACGGCGCCCGAGCTGGAGACGGAAGCGCCGAAGGGAATGGTGAAAGTCTACCCGCGCTCGATCGATTTGGAGAACCGTGAGCGTCTGGGGCGTTTTGCCGGCGTGACGACGGTCGACTCGATCGCAGAACTCAGTGAAGCCATCGCACAGCGACGAAGCAAAGTCGCGGCATGAAAGAGCGCATTCTGTTCTTGACCGGCCGCCTCGCTCAGAAGCGTCTCGAAAAAGTGTTGCAGGGCATGGCGCCGACGCCGTTCGACTGGTCTATCTTCAACGTTGGGGTCAAGGTCGCGGCGCTGATGACCGAACCGATCCTCATGCGCAGGCTGCCGCGCCCGATCAACGCCGATCGCGTCGTCGTCCCGGGCCGTTGCCGCGCTGACCTGACGCGCTTGGCTCAGGAATTTGGCGTCCCATTCCAGCGCGGCCCCGATGAATTGAAAGACCTGCCGATGTTTTTCGGCAAGGCCGGAGCGGCTCTCGATTTGTCGCGTCACGCGCTCAGAATCTTCGCCGAGATCGTCGATGCGTCACAGCTGAGCCTCGAGGCAATTCTCGCACGCGCCGAACTCTTGCGCATCGAGGGGGCCGACGTCATCGATCTCGGGTGCCTGCCGGATACGCCTTTCCCCCATCTCGAAGATGCGGTGCGAAACCTGAAAGCAAGGGGATTGGCTGTCAGCGTTGACTCTGCTGGCCCGGACGAACTGCGTCGTGGCGGAATCGCCGGCGCCGACTACCTCCTCAGCCTCAGCGAGCACAATCTTGCCATCGCCGAAGAGACGGGCGCACGACCCGTTTTGATTCCGGCGCAGCATGGCGATCTCGCCTCCCTTTATCGCGCCGCTGAAGATGCACAGAAGCGAGGGCTTAGCTTTATCCTCGATCCGGTTATCGATCCGATCCATTTCGGCTTTACCGAGTTGCTCTCGCGCTATCGCGAAGTGCGCGCGCGCCTTCCCGAGGCGGAAATGCTGATGGGCACCGGGAACCTGACGGAATTGACCGATGCCGATTCCGTAGGCGTTACCGCGTTGCTACTCGGAATCTGTTCGGAGCTGGCTATCGCCAACGTGCTCACCGTCCATGTCAGCCCGCACACGCGCCGCACCATTCAAGAGCATGATGTGGCGCGCCGCATCATGTATGCGGCGGCGGCGGATCACAGTCTGCCGAGAGGCTACGGGCCGGCGTTGTTGCAGGTCCACGACCAGAAGCCATTTCCCTACACGAGTGGGGAGATCGCTGAGATTTCGACGCAAGTGAAAGACGACAATTACCGGATAGAGGCGGCCGAGGACGGAATTCACGTCTACAACCGCGCCGGCCATTTTGTCGCTGAGGATGCGTTTGCCTTGTTCGATAAGCTCGGAGTCGAGACGGACGGCGCTCACGCCTTCTATCTCGGGGCCGAGTTGACCAAGGCCGAAATCGCTTTTCAGCTTGGTAAGCGCTACGTCCAGGACGAACCGCTGGATTGGGGCTGCGCGGTCGATCGCCGCAACGAGGACAGGACTAGGCTGACCGAAGCGGGCCACACGCTGCGTTCGCGGGCGTGACCCGATGCCGTTGATCCGCGAGGCCATCGTCATCACGGTCAATGCGCTCGGAGAGCCTCATCTCGCGCCACTGGGCCTGATCGCCGAGGGCGAACATGGATTCTGGCGCCGTTCCACCCCTCGACGACGCTCGACAATCTGCGCCAGGCGCCGTTCGCCGTCGCCAACTTTACCGACGACGTGCGCGTCTTCGCCGGATGCCTCACCGGGCGTCGCGAATGGCCTCTGAGGCCCGCCACTCTTGTCGCGGCGCCGCGATTGGCCACGACGTTATCGCACCTCGAACTCGTTGTCGTCGAGGTGCGGGAACATGAGCTCAGGCCTGGTTTCGTGTGCCGGGTCGCGCATCACGCCTCGCACGCGCCCTTCCAAGGGTTCAATCGCGGGCAAGCGGCGGTGATCGAGGGCGCGGTGCTGGTGAGCCGCTTGCATCTCCTGCCCCGCGCCGAAGTCGAGGCGGAACTGGCGCGGCTCGACATCATCGTCGGCAAGACGGCCGGACCGCCGGAGGCCGAGGCCTGGACTTGGCTTAAGGACAAGGCGGCGCAGGTCTTCGCCGTTAGCGACTCGGGAGCGGGACTTGCAGGCCATCCCGGTCATTGACCTCATGGGCGGTGAGGTCGTCCGGGCGCGGATGGGTGATCGTGCGTCCTACCGGCCGCTCGAATCGCCGCTTTCGCCAACCAGCGACGCGGTGGATGTCGTCCGCGGCGTGCTTGGAGTCTTTCCGTTTTCGACGCTTTATGTCGCCGATCTCGACGCGATTTAGGGCGCAGGGGACAATCGCCAGACGTTGCGCCGGATTCGCGCCGAGTTTCCATCATTGCAGATGTGGGTCGACGATGGCGCGGCCGACGCCGCCGCGATCGAGGCTCTGGTCGGCGCCAATCTTGGGACGCCGGTCATTGGTAGCGAATTGCAACGCGACAGCGAATTGATTGCGCAGCACCGGGACTCGACGCGCTTCGTGCTTTCGCTCGATTTTCGCGGCGACGCTTTCCAAGGCCCGCAAGAGATCCTGGCCGAACCAGCTCTTTGGCCGCGCCGAATCATCGTCATGACGCTTGCGCGGGTCGGCAGCGCCGCAGGTCCGGATCTCGAACGGTTCGCCGCGATCCGGTCGATCGCGGGCGGGCGCGAAATCTATGCCGCGGGAGGCGTCCGCGACACGGCAGATCTTTCAGCGCTCAAGGCCGCGGGCGCTTCAGGCGCCTTGATCTCGACCGCGCTGCACGAGCGGCGCGTTGTCGGGGCCGATCTGGAGGCGATCTAAAGTCGTCCTGTCGCCGTGATCAGATTTTCTTGCCGTCGGGACCGAACTGTTTGAGGTAAGCGATGACATTGGCGATGTCATCGTCGGATTTCAGGCCAGGAAAGACCATTTTGGTTCCAGGAACTTTTGCTTTCGGGTCCCTGAGGTATTCCTTGAGATTCGCCTCATCCCAGGTGATGCCTGAGTTCTTGTTAGCGTCGGAGTAATGGTAGCCCTCGTAAACGCCTGCATGCCGGCCGACGACGCCGTTGAGGACTGGACCGACCATGTTTTTGGCGCCCTCGCCGATCTGATGACAGATCTTGCACTTGGCGAAGACTTTCTCCCCAGCTGCGGCGTCCTGCGCCATCGCCACGCCCATCGAAGCAAGAAGCGCCGCCCCCGCAAGCGAAAAACTCAACAACTTCACATTGTCCTCCCGGATCTGACCATCCCGAGCCGCCCCACCGCAAAGCGAGCAGTCGCGAGGATCGTGATTTAGCAATCATGCCGCTCCGGGGATAGGGGCCTTCGTTTGTGAAAGCGGCTCAGGCGCTTGAGCTCCTTGAGCGCATTTTTCCGCAACTCCGCGCGGATTTCGTCGGCGCCCTGATCGACGGTTCAAAGCACGTGACGAAGCCGGCGCGCGATGCTACGTATGCCCCGGTGGGACCGAAATGGCCCGCAAGGAGAGAAACTCAAGGAGTTGGATCCATGGCTTGGAATGTGCCTGTGGTTGTCGAGGTTTGCGCTGGCATGGAAGTCACGGCTTATCTGTCGGCGGAGATGTAACAATCGGCCGGCCTGCCCGCCTTTTATAAGGCGGACGAACGTGGAGGAAGGCCGCCAAGCGAGCCACAGAGCAGGTGCGCGGGCCAATCTCCATAGCGTCGAGTCTAGCTATCCCCGGTACTTTCCCGGGTGGTGAACGCCTCGACGAGCCGCTTGAGCAGGCGCCGTCGAATTCTCACTGAACCTACCTACGGATGAGGCCGGGGGCCGCGGGGGCTTCTCGCCCGGATGAAGTGTTTGACTATCGCCTGCCTCGAAACGGTGACAACGCCAGGGTTAGCCTCTGCAAGCCGCTTCGATGAAAGGATATGCCCCGCGGAATGTTCACGTCTCAAGCAAAGTTTAAGCGGTCGTCCCTTGTGGACTTTGGCTACGATGGATTGAAGGCGCTCCGGCCCCTTTTCGTTGTTGCTTTCGCTCTATGCGCGGCGCTCAGCCAGTCCGCAGCCGCAGACCCCCTCGCGGTCAAAGTCGGCGTCATCCGCGAGGCGCATCCGCGCGACACGATCTCGATCCTTGATATCCCTCCCGCGGACGACTTCGTCGCCGGCGCGCGCATGGCGATGGACGACAACAACACCACTGGCCGCTTTCTCGACCAATCCTTCTCGGTCGTCGACGCCAAGCTCAGGCCCGGCGAGGATCCGATGGCGTCGTTAAAGGGCATGATCGAGGACGGCGTGCGCTTGTTCATCGTCGACCTTCCTCCTGCGGAAGTTCTCGCCGTCGCCGACGCCGCGCGCGCCTCTGGGGCACTCATGTTCAATGCCGGCGCGCCCGACGATCGTCTGCGCGAGGAGGACTGCCGCGCCAATGTGATTCACGTCAGCCCGACTCGATCGATGCTCACCGATGGGCTCGCGCAATATCTGATTTGGAAGCAGTGGAGGCGCTGGCTCCTCGTGGTCGGGTCGCATCCGGAGGACCAATTGCTCGCCGAAGCTTATCGGCGATCGGCGAAGAAATTCGGCGCCAAAATTGTCGAGGAGCGCGTGTACCAGGATACAGGCGGAGGCCGGCGCTCGGACTCCGGCAGCGTTCAGGTTCAGCGGCAAATGCCGGTGTTCACGCAAAACGCCCCCGACTACGACGTGCTGGTCGCGGCCGACGAAAGCGAGGTCTTCGCCGGCTTTCTGCCCTATCGCACCTGGGATGCCCGGCCGGTCGTCGGCTCCGCGGGGTTGCGGCCGACGAGCTGGGATCCTTCGCACGAATTCTGGGGCGCCGTTCAGTTGCAGAACCGCTTCCAGCGCACGTTCAGGCGCGGCATGAATGCGCGCGACAACCAGGCCTGGGAGGCCATGCGCTTGATCGGCGACGCCGTGGCGCACACCAAATCCGCAGACCCCAAGGCGATACGCGACGATCTGCTGTCGCCGGGCTTCGTGCTCGGCGCGTTCAAGGGCCAGGGGCTCACCGTGCGCCCGTGGAACCAGCAGCTGCGTCAGCCAATCCTGCTCACCGACGGGCGAGCCACCGTCTCCGTTTCGCCCCAGGAAGGCTTCCTGCACCAGACGTCCGTACTCGACACCCTCGGCTTCGACAGGCCGGAGACCAAATGCAAACTTCAGTGAAACACATGGCGCGCCGCGGCGTCGCTTCGGCCCTTCTAGTCGGCCTTTGGGCGCTTTCAGGTTCGGCACAGGCGATGACCGCCTATATCACCAACGAGAAGGGCAATTCGATCTCGGTCATCGATCTCGACAAGCTCGAGGTTACGCGCACCGTCAAAACCGGTCAAAGGCCGCGCGGTATAGCGTTGAGCAAGGACGACGCGCTGATGTTCGTATGCCTTGGCGACGACGATACGATCGCCATTATCGATACAAAGACGCTTAAGGAAGTCGGCGAACTGCCGTCGGGCCCCGATCCCGAGCAATTGCGCGTGAGCCCGGATGGGAAACTCCTTTTCGTCGCCAACGAAAACGACGCGCTATTGACCGCAATCGACACCGCGACGCGTAAGGTGGTCAGCGAATTTCCGGTTGGTGTCGAGCCTGAGGGCGTGGCTGTCAGTCCCGACGGCTCGATCGTCGTCAACACCTCAGAAACGACGAGCATGGCTCATCTCATCGATTGGAAGAACAAGAAGGCGGTCGCCAACATTCTCGTCGACCCACGCCCGCGCTACGCCGAGTACAACAGGGACGGCTCGGAGCTGTGGGTGACGTCGGAAGTTGGAGGAACCGTCAGCGTCATCGATCCAGTCAAGCACGTCATTAAGCAGAAGATCAGCTTCGACGTGCCGGGACTCTCAAAGGAGCAGATCCAGCCGGTCGGCATCCGCTTTAGCGCCGATGGCAAGCTGGCGTTCGTCGCGACAGGTCCGGCCAATCGCGTCGCGGTCATCGATGCGGCGACCAAGCAGGTGGTCAAATATCTGCTCGTCGGCCAGCGCGTCTGGCAATTGGAGCTGACCCCCGACGGCAAGTATCTGTTGTCGACCAACGGCGTCTCGAATGACGTCTCAGTCATTGATGTGGCCGCGCTGAAGGTGATCAAGTCGATTGCGGTCGGTTCGTTTCCTTGGGGAGTGGCGATCTCGAAACAATGACTGTCGTTGCCGACGTGACGCCGAAGGCGACGGTCAGCGCGCTCTCGGTCGAGAAGGTGTCGCACACCTATGGCGCCCGGATCGCTTTGGATGAGGTAAGCTTCGACGTCGCGCCAGCGAGTTTCACCGTGCTCTTGGGCTTGAACGGCGCCGGCAAGAGCACGCTGTTCTCGGTGATTACGCACCTTTATGTGAGCCGGTCGGGAGCTGTGCGCATTTTCGGTCGCGACGTGGCGCGCAATAGCGGCGCTGCTCTCGCGCTGCTCGGGGTCGTCTTTCAGCAGCGCACGCTTGATCCCGACCTAAGCGTCGCGCAGAACCTTGCCTATCATGGCGCTTTGCATGGCGTCGGCGCGCGTGAAACGCGCGAGCGAGGAGCGATCCAACTCGCCCGCGTCGGTCTTGCCGACCGGGCCAGCGACAAGGTGCGATTCCTTTCCGGCGGTCAGATGCGGAGGGTCGAGATCGCGCGAGCGCTCCTGCACCGGCCGCGCATGTTGCTGCTTGATGAGCCGACGGCGGGGCTCGACATCAAGGCGCGGGCTGGGATCCTCGCACTCGTACGGACCCTCGTCGCTGACCAAGGAATAGGCGTCCTTTGGGCGACCCATCTCGTCGACGAGATCCGCGATGAAGATCATGTCGTTGTGCTGCACAACGGGCGCGTGTTGGCTGACGGCCCGTCCCGTTCCATTATTGGTGAGACGGGCGCGCGCTCGATCGGTGAGGCGTTCACGTCGTTGACAGGCGACGGCAAGGAAGGAGGCGAATGGTGAGCGACGCCGTCCTTGAGGGTGACCGACCGTTCGGCTGGACGCAGCGCCTGATCTGCCTCTACGGCATCGTATGGCGCGAGAGCCTCCGCTTTCTCCACCAGCGCGAGCGCTTCATTTCCGCGCTGGTGCGCCCGTTGGTCTGGCTGTTCATTTTCGCCGCCGGATTTCGGCAGACGCTCGGCGTGTCGATCATGCCGCCCTACGACACCTATGTACTCTACGAGGTTTATATCGCTCCAGGGCTGATCGCGATGATCCAGCTCTTCAACGGCATGCAATCTTCGCTGTCGATGGTCTACGACCGAGAAGTGGGCAGCATGCGCATGCTGCTGGTGAGTCCCGCGCCGCGCTGGTTTCTCCTGACGTCGAAGCTGATCGCAGGCGTCGCGGTTTCGATTTTGCAGGTCTATGCGTTTCTCATCATCGCTTATTTCTGGGAGATCGAGCCGCCGACCTGGTGGGGTTATCTGACCGTCCTGCCGGCCTTGGCGCTGTCCGGCCTGATGCTTGGCGCGCTCGGGATGCTGTTGTCGTCGCTGATCAAGCAGCTTGAGAATTTCGCCGGGGTGATGAACTTCGTCATTTTCCCCATGTTTTTCGCGTCTTCCGCCCTCTATCCGCTGTGGCGGGTGCAGGAGGGAAGCCCGTGGCTGGCGACAGCCTGCCGGCTGAACCCTTTCACGCATTCGGTGGAACTCATCCGCTTCGCCTTCTACCAGCAGGTCAATTGGCTGGCGCTCGCGGTGGTGGCGGGATGCACGGCCGCGTTCCTGGGCGGCGCTGTGATCGCCTATGATCCGGCGCGAGGCATGCTGATGCGTCGGGGCGGGTGACGCGGACGGTTCATTATCAAGATCACCGATCGCCCTTACTTTCCACCCGGACGGGGACGGCTGGTGGTGACGACCCCGTGAGCGCGTCCCCGTGCGGACTGCGGACACAACCTCGAGCGCGAATACGAGGTCAAATAAAAGCAAGTAAGCGCGCCTAAACGCGCTTAAACGTTAGTAAAAGTGCTATCGTTTACTAACGTTTATTTTTTCCAATCGGGACTTTTCAATGGGTTACGGCGGGTTTAAATAAAAATTTTCTCCCCAAACGCCGGCTACCCGTTCTGGTTGTAAAAACGAGGCGCGGGCGGCCGCTGTGGAACTCGTCGTCCCGGTCGCGGAGCTTGCGGCGGTCGAGCCTGTCATCGCCGACGATTGTAGCTTGCACTTCGTCGCACCGATTTCGACCCCCGCCTATCGGACGTTGAGCCGCAATCGATCCGGTCTCCCGCGATCTCGTCGCGGGAGACCCCGCTGGTTCAAATGTCGGGATGACGATCGCCGAGGCCGCCGCGGCGCTCCAACATCGCGCCGAGGCGCAGGATGGTCGCCTCATCCAGCCACTTGGCCACAAGCTGGATTCCGATCGGCAGCTTCTCGGAGCTGAAGGCGTAGGGCACCGAAAGCGCGGGCAGCCCAGTCATGTTGAAGGGGCAGGTCGCCGCCATGACGTGAGTCCACGGGGCCTTCACGCCATTGACGACGAGTTCCAGGGCGCCGTGCGGCGTGGCGGTCATAGGAGTGACCGGGGTCAACAGCACGTCATATTTCTGGAAAAAGCCGGCGAACGCCGACCTCAGCGCCTCGACCTTTGCATGCGCCGCAGCGAAATCGCCGAAAGAGGGATCAGGCGTGCCGACGATGCCAGCGCCGATCGCATGCAGTTCGCTTTCCCGCCCGGCGGCCAGGGCTTTGATGGAAGGCGCGATCTCGCCATAGACAAGGGTGGCGAGCGTGCCGAAGGGATCGCCAAGGAAAGGCAGCCTCACCTCCTCCACCACGCATCCGAGATCGGCAAGCTGGGCGGCCGCTGCGGCGACCGCGGCGGTGATCTCCGGATCTACGGGAGCGAAAGCCGCGTCAGAGACCCAACCTACCCGGACCGGCTGACCCGCAAGGCCGCCGCCGTCGGCTTCAGCGTCCCGAGCATGAATTGCATAGCCGTCGATCCCGTCCGGCCCCTTCAGGATCGAATAGCCCAGCGCCACGTCGCGGATCGTGCGGGCCATCGGCCCGACGTGCCACCAGTGCGATGTGACTCTGGGGTAATGGCCAGTATAGGGAATGCGGCCATGCGTGGCCTTGAGCGCCGCGACGCCAGTAAAGGCGGCGGGGCCGCGCACCGAGATCATGACGTCGCTGCCGATGCCGATCGGCGACATGCCGGCCGCGAGCGCCGCGGACTTGCCGCCGGACGAGCCACCAGGCGTGCGCTCGAGGTTCCACGGGTTGTTGGTTCGGCCCGTCACCCGGTTGTCGCTCTCGGTCCAGGCCGAGAACTCGGGCAGGTTGGTTTTCATCAGCGGAATCCCGCCGGCGGCCTTGAAGCGGGCCACCGCGGTCGCATCCTTGTCGGGAATGGCGCCTGCGAACAGCTTCGAGCCGCGCTGGGTGAGGACGCCCTCGGTGTCCAGAGCGTCCTTGATCGAGAACGGCACGCCGTGCAGCGGCCCAAGCGGCGCGCCACTGGTCACCGCCTCATCAGCCGCATCGGCGCTGGTTAGCGCGTCTTCCGCCATCAGCGTGACAATTGCGTTGATCTTCGGATTCGCCGCTTCGATACGGTCCAGATGCGCCTGGACCACTTCCCGCGACGATAGCTGCTTTGTTCGGATCAGCGCCGCGAGCGCGGTCGCCTCCTGGTAGTGGATGGCGCTGGTGTCTGCGATTTGTTGGTGGAGCATGGTCGTCTCCTGTTGGGTCGAGCGCTCTACCTGACGACAGGTAGGTCGCTCGGCGGCGCTGATTTGCGCCTTCCAATCGAGGCTGTCAACGTCTATCTGTCGTCAGGTAGGGGAAGGATAATGGCGATCGCGACTGGCGACACGAAGGACAGGATCATGATGGCGGCGCGCCTGACCGTGCAGGATCGCGGCTATGGTGGATTGAGCTTCCGGGAGCTGGCCAAGGAGGTGGGCGTCAGGAGCGCCAGCATCCACCATTATTTCCCGACAAAGGGCGAACTGGGGAGCGCCCTGGCGGCGCGATATACGTCCGATCTTCTGGAATATCTCGACGGGCTGCTGGCGGAGGGGCTCGATCAGAAGGCGTGCATCGAGAAATACACGGAGGTCTTCGGCCAAACCGTTCGTAACGACAACCGCATGTGCCTCGGCGGCATCATGGCCGCCGAATTCAAGGAACTCCCTGAGGAGGTCAGGATCGAGGTGGCGAAGTTCGGCCAGGCGAATGTCGATTGGCTCGCCAAGGTTCTGTCGCTCGGCCAGTCCGGAGGCGGTGACGCCGTCAAGCGCCAAGCGCTCGCGATCTTCGCCGCCGTCCAAGGCGCGCAACTGATCGCCCGCAGCCGTGGCGACGCGACGGTCTATGACGCGATCATCGAGACTTACCGGAAAAGCGCGCTCCTGCCGTGACAGGCCGTCGCTCGCGAGCCCTTCGTGAGAATTGGTTGGCGGCTGCGGTTGTCTGTGCGGATGAATGAGCCGTCCGCGTTCAGGCCGTCGGAAAAGAATGGAGCCTCCGTGCCTGTGATCTCGATGGCTCGAGGACGAATAGTCGAACGAGATGAAGTCAGGATTGCGCCTCGTATTTCGACTGCCCGAGCGTCTCGACACCCTGTCGGAGTTGAGGCTCGCACTTCGGGGACGTTGTGCGTGGGGCTTTCATTTTCGCTCAATGGTAACTATGCGAGACTTGCAGCACGTTGAAGCGTCGATCCCCGGAGTTGCGACGATCCCCCAGAAGCCGAAGAAACGAAGGACGAGGCCGGTCGTGCGCGTCCAATATGGCGCGCTGCCCTATCGATTCACGTCCGTGGCGGCGCTCGAAATCCTCCTCGTCACGACGCGACAATCGCGGCGGTGGATCGTGCCCAAAGGCTGGCCGATCAAGCGGCTGACGCCGTCCAAGTCGGCCGCGCGCGAGGCCTTCGAGGAAGCCGGCGTCCGGGGGAAGATCGGCGCGCGGGCGATCGGCAATTTCACCTATAGGAAGACCGCAGGTCAGACTGTCGACGACGCAAACTACGAGGTCAAGATTTTCCCGCTGCTGGTCAAAAGGCAGAGTGCGAGCTGGCCGGAATACGGGCAGCGCGTGGTTCAGTGGGTCGACCCGGAAAAGGCGATTTCGCTCATCCGCGAACCGGAACTCAAGTCGATCGTGGCGAAGTTTGCGAAGCGCGCGTCGGTCGCGGCGAGCAAGCTCATCTACTGATCGCGGGTCCGCAGCCAATCGCTGCGCTTTTAGTCGGACGAGAGATTGCCGTCACCGGCTTTGACCGAGGTCACGCCATCGATTTCGCTCAAGCGCTCGGCGAGCCGGGCGACCGACTTCGCGCCGCGGACCTCGACGCGAAGCGTCACGATGCCCTTGGGCGGCGAAGTCCAATCGCCGCCAATGGCGTCCTCAGAGTTCAAAGTCTCTTGGCTCGGCGCGCGAGCGGAGCCAGTCTCGTGGGAAGGGTCCCGCTCGACCTCCACACGACTCACCGCGAACTCGTTACGGGTGCAACATGCAAGCACCTCGCGAAGGACGCCGCGACCGTCCTGGTAGGAAATTTGCAGCGACGAGGGGGCCCAGCGGGATTTTGGCAACCGCCGCTCGATCGAGGGAAAGACGAAGACGACGACGAAATGGCCGAACGTGACCGCGATGGCCAGGATCGGAAGGCCGGCCCCGCAGGCCATGCCGACGGCGGCGGTCAGCCAGACCGTCGCCGCCGTGGTGAGGCCCCGCACGATATCCTTGCGTACGAAAATGAGGCCGCCGCCGATGAAGCCGATGCCCGACACGATCTGCGCCGCGATACGCGACGGATCGAGCACAACGCGCCCGGATTCGAGAATGTTGGTGAAGCCGTATTTGGACACCAGCATCACCAAAGCCGACGAGAAGCCGACCAGCGTGTAGGTGCGAAGGCCCGCGCTCTTCTGCCGGATTTCGCGCTCAAGTCCGATCGATGCGGACAAGACAAACGCGAGAGCCAGCTCAGCAAGCTGGAGCGAGCTCTGTCCTATCGGCTCGCCGAGGAGCGGTCGAAAATCCATCACGCGCTTATGTCGGCAATGTCGGCGACTCGGCAGCGAACCGGCGCACTTTCATCGAAAGAGACCATAATAACCGACCGGGAGTCCATTCGCCATGTCGCCACGAATGAGGAGAACGGGCGCGAGGGGCGGGCGCCCGACTGAACGAAAAGCGGCTCAGTGCTTGCCCGCGCCGATCCGGCTTTCCAGCGCCTCGTAGAGCGCATTGCGGGCGGCGAAGGTCTGTTCGAGCGCGGCGACGCTCACCCGCTCCGCGCCCTGCGTGAGAAGCCAGCCGGAAAGCTCGGCCACTTTGTCGCGGGCGCAGTGCAGTGCGACGAACCCGTGCGGATCGACGTCCTCTCCGATCGCCGAGACCGCGCCGAAGCGCTCACCGGCCGTCTCGACCACGACATGCGCGGGGCTCGGCAGCCGCGCCCGGACCTCGCGCGATTTCGACGCTTCCTCGCTCGCGGCGATGCGGGCGAGGATGTCGCGCGCGGCTTGCCTCGCATTCGCCCCCCAGGGGGCGGTGAGCGAGGCGATCAGCGTCGCCTGCGAGCGCAGGATAGTTCCGTCGTCGAGGGTCTTGAGCGCATTGGCGGCGAGAGTCGCGCCAGTCGTCGTAATGTCGACGATCAGCTCCGCCGCGCCCGACGCGGGCGCGCCTTCGGTCGCGCCAAGGCTCTCGACAATGCGGTAGTCGGCGATTCCATGCTCGGCGAAAAAGCGGCGGGTGAGGTTGACGTACTTTGTCGCGACCCGCATGCGCTCGCCGCGCTTGGCGCGATAGGCCGAAGCGACATCGTCGAGATCGGCCATGGTCCGCACGTCGATCCAGGCCTTTGGCGCGGCGACGACGACATTGGCGTGGCCGAAGCCGAGCGGACTCAGAAGCTCGAGCCGCGCCTCGACGTCGGCCACTTTCTCGCGCACCAGATCCTCGCCGGCGACGCCGAAATGCGCGGCTCCAGCGGCAAGCTGGCCGACGATCTCGGCCGACGAGACAAAGGCGACCTCGACGCCCAGCAGCCCGGCGATTGCGCCGCGATAGTCGCGCGCTCCCCGCCCCTGCACGAGTTCGAGCCCGGCGCGAGCGAAGAACGCCGCAGCGGCCTCCTGCAATCGTCCCTTGGAGGGAACCGCAAGGACGAACGGCCCCTCGGCGCCGTTGCCGGGATGGGCGGCCATCAGCGCTCTCCCCCGTTCGTGAGCCGGTCGAGATTGATCGCCGCGCCGACGGCGGGAATGTCCTCGTTTGCGCCCAGGCGCCTCGCGAGCCCGTCGTAACGTCCCCCGGCAAGCGCGGTCCTCGCGCTGGAGACATGGGGATCGTGGGCCTCGAACACGAAGCCCGTGTAATAGTCGAAATCGCGCACGAAGGCGGCGCTGAACCGGGTCGCCTCGATCGCCACGCCGCGGGCGGCGATAAAGCCGTTGCGGCGCTCGAAGGCGTCCAGCGCCGCGTCCAAGTCGAGGCCGGCGGCATGGGCCAGGCGCCGAAGCTCGACCGCCGCGTGATCGGGATCGCCGGAGATGCCCAAGAAGGCGTCCAGCACCGCCCGCTTCTCCGCTTCGATCGGCTGACCCGACCTGAGCGACGCCTGTTCCAGAAAGCGGTCGGCAATTTCGCTGGCGCTGCGTCCGCCGACCGCGTCGATGCCGGCGATCGCAAGCAGATCCTCGACCAAAGCCTTGGCGCCGGCGTGATCGGCGCTCTCCAGCGCCGCCAGCACCCCAGGCTGGGCGAGCGCGCTCTGGCTCGGGCGGGCGAAAATGGCTTCGAGGCTTCGCCCGCGGGCGACGCCCCGGCGCAGCCGCCTTCGCCAGGGCTCCGGAATATTCAGCGAATCCAGCATGGCGTCGAACAGGCCTGCGTCGCCGAGCCGCGCCACAAGCGCTCCGCCTCCGGCCGCCGTCGCCGCCTCCATCGCGAGCGAGAACACTTCCGCATCGGCCGCCTCGGCGTCCCGACGCCCGAAGCTTTCAAGCCCGGTCTGCGTCTGCTCGCCGGCCTGGCCTGCGCGCGAGCGGAAAACCGGGCCGAGATAGGAATATTCCGCGATTTTGCCGGCTTTGTCCGAACCGAGATAGGCGCGACAGACGGGGATCGTATATTCGGGCCTCAGACAAAGCTCCTCGCCCCCAGCGTCGGCGGTGAGGAACAGGCGGCGGCGGACCTCTTCGCCGGACATGTCGAGAAAGATCGCCGCCGGGTGCAGGATCGGCGGCTCGGTGCGCTCGAAACCGGCTGCGAGCAGACAATCGAGCGCGCGCTCGCCAGCGGCGCCAGGCGCTTGACTGGCGGAATAGGCAGGGGTCGAAACGGGAGTGGTCAGGGTCACGGACGGCTCTCGCGGGTTTTACTCATCAGGCGGGTAAAGCCTTAACGCGGGTTTTAACCCGTGTAACGCCTAACGCGGATTTTATCCCGTATTAACAAAGCCGGCCCAAGCGCGCAGCCCCTAACCTTGCCCCAAGGTGAATGCTCCGTCAGCGTCCGGTTGCCGCCGCAGGGCCGCCATGGTCGGATGACAAAGGGAGCCGCCGCCGAATCATGCCTGGAGCAATCTAGCCTGTAATGAAGCCTGCATTCGCATTGCGCGCGTTGCGCTGGGTGCTTGTCGCCGTGGTCCTCATGGCGCTCGGGCGCGCCGGCGCGCAGGAGACCCATCGGCTCGACCTCGAGCAGACCCGGGCGACGCTGACCGCGACGGAAACCGCGCTTCGGGACAAGAACCGCGACGACGCAGGCTTGCAGGCCCTGCGCGCCCAGAGCGACGCGCTTGCCCTTGCGTTGCAGGCAGCGATCGCCGAGCTGACCCCGCGCCTCGCGGATTCGGCGAAGCGCCTCGACGAGCTTACCCCCAAATCGGGCCAACCCGCGCCCGCGACGGACGTCGCCGCCAAGGATCTCGAGAACGAGAAGAAGAGGCACGACAGGCTCGACGCAAACTTACGCGCCGCGCGCGCCATGTTGCTGGAAGCCAACGACGTGAGCACGCGCATCAGCGCGGCGCGGCGCCAGTTGTTCGCTGAGCGAACGTTCGCTCGCTCGTCCAGCATTCTCGACCCGCAGCTTTGGGCGGCCGTCGGACGCGAACTCCCGGTAGACGCCGAGGTGGTCCGCAATCTCTTCGACAACTGGCTCGGCGCCGTCGGCGAGCGGCCGATGCTCGCCAAGATCGGCATGGCCGCGATCGTCATCGTGCTCGCGCTGGCCGCAGCTCCGCTTGGCTGGATCGCCCGTCGATTTGTCTATCGGGATCTGGGCGAGGCCAAGCCTGGCCGATTGCGCCGTGCGCTCGCCGCCGCCTGGACATTCGTGATCTTCGCCGTGCTGCCGCTCGCCGGCCTCGGCGTGCTGGCCGGCGGGCTCGATTCCTTCGATCTCTCCGATCCGAGCATGCAGGGGGTCATCGACGCCGCATTCGAGGCGGCGCGCGTGCTGATCGCCGTCAATGCGCTTGGCCGCGGCATGCTGGCGCCGGGCGCCCGGCCTGGAGGCTCGTACCGATCAGCGATCGGTCAGCGGGAAATCCTCCATCGTCTCGCGATGGCGTTTGCCGCGATCTGGGCTGTCGAGCGGTTGGTCGAGCCTGCGGCCGACGCCGCCGCCTCGCTCAATCTCGCGGTCGCGACACGAGGCGTCGGCGCGATATTCGCTGCAATCGCGGTCACCTATGCTTTGCGCCAACTCGGCGCGCAGCCGACGGGCGCGCAGGGATCTCAGCAAAACGACGCCTGGGCCCCCTTGAGAACGCTCGGCTGGGCGGCCGCGTTGATCATTTTCCTCGCCGCCGTGACCGGCTACGTCGCCTTCGCCACGTTCCTCATCAACCAGACGATTTATCTCAGCATCGTCGGCGCCGCCCTCATCATCGCCGACATCATCGCCCAGGACGGAACCGAAGCCGTCTTCAAGCCGGATGGGCCGATTGGATCGCGCCTGCTGGCCATGGCGGGACTGCGCCGCAATGTGCTCGCGCAGATCTCCGTCATCCTGCAAGGCGTCGCCCGCGTGGCGGTGCTGATGCTCGCCTTCGCGGCGGTGCTGAAGCCATGGGGCGTGCAGTCGCAGGACATGTTCGGTGCGCTGCGCTCGGCCTATTTCGGCTTCTCGTTCGGCGGCGTCACCCTCTCCTTGTCGTCGTTGATCGGCGCGGCGATCGTCTTCGCCATCGCGGTCTTCTTCACCCGGCTCATCCAGAATTGGCTCGGATCGCAACTCTTGCCGCAGACCCGCCTTGACGCTGGCGTGCGAAATTCAGTTCAGACGATTTGCGGCTATATCGGCGTCATTGTCGCCGCGATGCTGGCCGGCGCCCAAATCGGCCTCGACGTGCAGAAACTCGCGCTGATCGCCGGCGGTTTGTCGGTCGGTATCGGCTTTGGCCTGCAGACGATCGCCAACAATTTCGTCTCCGGCCTCATTCTCCTGTGGGAGCGCACGATCCGCGTCGGCGACCTGGTGGTTGTGGGATCCGATCAGGGAGTCGTTCGCGCGATCAAGGCCCGCGCGACCGAGATCGAGACCTTCGACCGCGGCAGTCTGATCGTTCCTAACTCCAATTTCGTCAGCGGCGTCGTGAAGAACTGGGTCCACAACGATCGTGTCGGACGCATCATCATCTCGGTCAACGTCACTTACGAAAGCGACGTCGATCAAGTGCGCGACCTGATGATCTCCGCGGCCAAGGCGCAAGAGCAGGTGCTGGCGATTCCGGCGCCGTCCGTCCTGTTCGCCGAGTTCGGCGACTGGTCGCTCAAGTTCAATCTGATCTGCTTCGTCGACGACATCGAGCAGGGGGAGCGCACGCGAAGCGATATCAATTTCGAGGTTCTGCGCCGGATGCGGGAGGCCGGCCTGCGCATTGCCTATCCCGCGCCCCGCCGGCGGACGTGCCGTCGAGATTTGAGCCGGAGCCGAAGCCGGCGCCGCCCGTTCAGGTGCTGAGGAAGTAGGTGGTCCAACTCCCGCTGTTCCCTCACGCTCCGAGTCGACCCGCCCCGCCTCCCAGCCGATGATGGCCTGCTTGCGCGCGAGGCCCCAATGGTAGCCGGTGAGCGCTCCCGAGCGCCCCAGCACACGATGACAGGGCACGACGAAAGAGATCGGATTTTTCCCCACCGCGGCGCCGACGGCGCGCGCGGCCGTCGGCTTGCCAATTCTGCAGGCGATGTCCGAATAGGTGGTCGCGCGCCCCATCGGCACGCTGAGCAGCGTCTCCCGACCCGGAGTTCGAAATCCGTGCCGATCAGGACGACGCGCAACGGCGCCTCGGCGCGCCAGAGGGCGGGATCGAAGGCGCGGCTTGCATAAGGGGCCGTCAAGCGCTCGTCCTCGATGAGCCGGGCGCGGGACCAGCGCCGCGCCATGTCGGCGCGCGCGGCTTCGCGGTTTCCGTCGTCGACAAAACCAAGCCCCGCCATGCCGCGCGGCGCTGCGACCACGATCGCCTCGCCGAAGGGCGAGGGGTGGAAGCCGTAAGCCAGCGTCAGATCGTCCCGCCGGTAATCGCCTGGGGTCAGCGCCTCGTGGGCGACGAACAGGTCATGCAGCCGGCTCGGGCCGGAAAGGCCGACATCGTAGGCCGCGTCGAGCACGCTCGCCGAATTGCGCAGGAGTTCGCGCGCCCGCTCGATGGTGACAGCCTGCAGAAACGCCTTCGGCGTCAACCCCGCCCAACGCTTGAAAACGTGCTGGAAGTGCGAAGCCGAAAGGCCGACATGCGCTGCGATCGCCTCGATCGACGGCTGATCGCGATAGCGCCTGGAGATGAACTCGATCGCGCGCTTGACGGTCGCGTAATCACCAGTTGGCGCTCGTAAGCGTCGGTATGTCGAGCATCGGTCTTGGTCCTCAACCTCTGGACGCGGTGTGGTTTTGGCGGCGGAACGGAAAGACTTACGCCTCGCGTCGGCGCGAGCCACCCGAAAACGACGGCGCGTTAGGAGTTCTTCGAGAAGTCCGGTCGGGAGGCCGTCCATACTGACGGCGTTCGTTTCGCGCCGGTACGCGGCCATGCCCTCCTCGCCCTTGTGGGCCGCCCAATTGTCGAGCGAGGGACGGCCCCGGCGGTATGTGTAGACCGGCATTCCCCAGCCACAAGAGGTCTTCACAAGGTCGATGTGAAGCCGGATCATCTGCCGCGCGCCGATCGGCTCCTCTCCGGCGAATACGCTTGTCAGGAGCTCGTCATAGGCTGCGCTTCCGCGTCGCAGAACTTCTCCGCGGCCATAAAGCCTCAGGATTTTGGCCGCACCTTCGAAGGCGCAGAACATGATGGTGAGCCGGCCGTCCGCCTTGAGGTGCGCGGCCGTCTCGTTACCGCTGCCGGTCCGATCCAGATAGACAGCGGTCTTGTCGTCGAGAACGGCGAAGGCCTCGACCCCGCGCGGCGAGACGTTGACCCTCGCGTTGGGCGCCGCTGACGCTGTGAAAAACACCCGCTGCTGGCCAATAAATTCGCGCAGCTTCGCGTCAAGCTTTGGAAATTGTTCGCCCATGGAATTGAATGATAGCCGATCGGGCGCAAGCGGCAAGGCGTCTTCCGCGACGCGTGGAGTTCGAACTCGGCTCGCGCGAATCCGCGAGCGCGTCCCAGCCCCATTTGAGCAGCGGCAGCGCGTCGGCGGCGGGCCGAAGCCCGCGAACGTCATCGCAGCCCAGTGACGTCAGACCGTCACGGGCGCGGCCCGCATTCCGGCCAGGCCGAACACCCGGCGATAGCGCTCGACCTCCTTCGGAGGGCCCATGACCTTATTGGGGTTGTCCGAGAGTTTGACCGCGGGCAGCCCGTCCGCCTCGACGACCTTGCAGACAAACGAGATCGCCTTGAGCTGCCCGTCCACGCCGGCCGGGCGCAGCCGACGAAATCATTGGTCAATTGGTGCCCCAGCCAATCGACACATTGACCTGCCCGCGGAGCGCGCGCACCGCCTCTTCGATCGAATCGATGTCCATCGCGTCGGACAGCACGACGAGCTTTTCCCTCGGATCGCGGCCACGTTCCTTCCACCAGTCGATCAGCTCCCGCGCCGCCGCGATCGGCTGTTTGGAGTCCGGCCGAGCGCCCTTCCAGTCCGCCACCCAATCCGGCGCGTTTTTCAGGAACGATGTCGTTCCAAAGCAATCGGGCAGGACGACCAGCAGATTGCCCCCGTACATCTTGGCCCAGTCCTTCAGCACTTGATAGGGCGCCTCGAACAGCGCCTCGTCGTCCCCCGCGAGCGCCGCATAGACCATCGGCAATTCGTGGGCGTTGGTGCCGATCGCTTCGAGCCCGGTGTCCATCGCGTGCTTGACATTCGAAGTGCCGATAAAACTGGCCCCGAGGCCTTCCTGCATCGCCTCGACGCACCAGCGGTGCCAGAGAAAGCTGTGCCGCCGGCGGGTGCCGAAATCCGACACTCTCACCGGCCCTTCCTCACGCTCGAGAATGCGCAGCCGCTCGACTTTCGACCACAGCTTGGCCTTGGCGCGGGCGTAGAGCACGTCGAGATCGAAGCGGCTCATGCGGCGCATGGCGGCGCGGGCCCTCAGTTCGCTGATGATGGCGAGAGCGGGAATCTCCCACATCGTCGTCCCTGTCCAGGGCCCGGCGAAGCGCAGCTCATATTGCCCGTCGCGCTTTGTCAGCTCGTATTCCGGAAGCTGGAACGTCGCCAGCCACTCCATGAATTCAGGCTCGAAAATGTGGCGGGTGCCATAAAAAGTGTTGCCCGCGAGCCAGATCAGCTCGTTCTTGGCAAATCGCAGGGTGCGCGCATGATCGAGCTGGTCGATCAGCTCGCGCTCGTCCACGATGTCCGCGAGCCTGACCGAGGTCGTCCGGTTGATGAGCTGGAAAGCAACCTCGTGCTTCGGATGCAGTTTCCAGATCATCTGGAGCATCAGAAGCTTGTAGAAATCGGTGTCGAGCAGCGTCCGCACCGCGGGATCGATGCGAAACGTGTGATTATAGACGCGGGTTGCGATATCCGTGGCCATTGTGCGAGTTTAGGCAGGCGAAGGCTGAGCGACAAGAGTGCGGCGCCCCTGTTGGGCCAAGGATCGATCAACAGATGAATATGACGGGGGCCTCCCCTGGCCCGAAATCTCAACCTCGCGTTGGACTGTTCGTCACCTGCCTTGTCGACATCATCCGGCCAAGCGTCGGATTCGCGGCGGTCAAATTGCTCGAGGACGCCGGCTGCAAGGTGGTCGTGCCGAGTCAGACCTGCTGCGGTCAGCCGGCCTATAATGCGGGCGACCGCGGAGCTGCGAAAACGCTGGCGCGGCAGGCGATCGATGCCTTCGAGGACTGCGACTACGTCGTCGCTCCGAGCGGCTCGTGCGGCGGCATGCTGATCAAGCATTATCCCGAGCTGTTCGCGAGCGAGCCGGACCTCGCGCGCCGCGCAGAGCTTTTCGCCGAAAAGACGCACGAACTGATCAGCTTCCTGGTCGACGTCATGGGCGTCAAGAAGGTCGCGGCGCGCTATGACGGAACCGTCGCCTACCACGATTCGTGTGCGGGCCTGCGCGAGCTCGGCGTCAAGACGCAGCCGCGGCGGCTTCTGGCCGGAATTGAGGGCCTGAAGCTGGTGGAGCTCGCCGATGCGGAGGTCTGCTGCGGCTTTGGCGGATTGTTCGCGACCAAATATGGCGAACTCTCGAACGCGATCGTCGCGCGCAAAGCCGACGACATCCGCAGCGCCGAACCCGATACGGTGCTCGCGGGCGATCTCGGGTGTCTCATGAACATGGCCGGTAAGCTTCAACGCGACGGGTCGCCGATCAAGGCGCGTCACGTGGCCGAGATTCTGGCGGGAATGGCGGATGGACCGGCGATCGGCGAAGGCAAGCCGGAGGCCGCCCGGTGAGCGTGGTCGCAACCTCCGCCCAATTCAAGGACAACGCGCACGAGGCGTTGACAAACGCCCGGTTGCAAACCGCGATGTCATTCTCGCGCAATTTCGTCGATCGGCGGGCGGCGGCGGCCGCAAGGTTGCCCGAGTTCGAGGCGCTGCGCGACAGCGCCAAGGCGATCAAGGATCACACGCTCGCCCACCTCGACCTTTATCTCGAGGCCTACGAGCGGAAGGTCCGTGCGAGCGGCGGCGAAGTCCACTACGCGCAGGACGCTGAGGAAGCGCGCAAGATCATCATCGACCTCTGCAGGTCGATGGGCGCGAAAAGCGCCACCAAGGGCAAGTCGATGGTCGCCGAGGAGATCGGGCTCAATAACGCGCTCGAGGGGGCGGGCATCGAGCCGATCGAAACCGACCTCGGCGAGTACATCATTCAATTGCGTGGCGAATTGCCCTCCCACATCATCGCACCGGCGATTCATCTCGACCGCAAAGGACGTCGAGCAGGAATTCCGCAAGGCGCACGGCGATCTCCTGCCCGAACGCAGTCTTGCCGAACCTGAACAATTGCTGGCCGAGGCGCGCCAGGTGCTGCGGGCCAAATTCCTGGCCGCTGACGTCGGGATCACGGGCGCGAACTTCCTGGTCGCCGAAACCGGAACCTCGATCATCGTCACCAACGAAGGCAATGGCGATCTCACGCAAATCCTGCCGAGAGCGCACATCGTCATCGCCTCGCTCGAAAAAATCGTGCCGACGCTGGAGGACGCAGCCCAGCTCTTGCGCGTGCTGGCGCGCTCGGCGACCGGGCAGGACGCCTCGGTCTATACAACGCTGTCGACCGGGCCGCGCCGGCCGGGCGATCCCGACGGTCCGAGAGCCTATCATGTCGTAATTCTCGACAATGGCCGCTCGGCGATGCTGGGCGGCGAGTTCGAGTCCATGCTGCGTTGCATCCGCTGCGGCGCCTGCATGAACCATTGCCCGGTCTATCAGGCGGTCGGCGGCCATGCTTACGGCTGGGTCTATCCGGGACCTATGGGAGCGGTGCTGACGCCTTCGCTCATCGGCGTCGCCGAGGGTGGGCAATTGCCCAACGCCTCGACCTTCTGCGGCCGCTGCGAGGAGGTGTGCCCGGTGCGCATCCCGTTGCCCGGCATGATGCGGCACTGGCGGGAGCGCGAGTTCGAGCGCCGCCTGTCGCCGGCGCCAATGCGCTATGGCCTGGGTTTCTGGGCCTTCTTCGCCAACCGCCCGGGGCTCTACCGGATGGTGACGGGTCTCGCCGCGCGCGTCCTGCATCTCGCCGGCCGAAACAAGGGCCGCTTTGTCTCACTGCCGTTCGCCGGCGGCTGGACGCGCTATCGCGATCTTGCGGCGCCGCAGGGGGCGACGTTCCAAAGCCAATGGAGAGCGCGGAGCGGAGCGGTTCGATGAGTTCGCGTGCGGCGGTCTTCGCCAGCATTCGCCGTTCGCTCGGCGTAACCGGCGACGAAGCGACGCGCCGGTTCGACGTCGAAATACGTCTCGAGCAGGCGCCGCCGGGAGTCGTGCCGAAGCGCGGACAGGGCGATGTCGGAGCCAGACTCGCCACTTTCAAAGCCGAGGCGGAGCGTGCTCAGGCGAGCGTCACGGAAGTGCGGGAATGGGCGGATGCGCCGGCGGAGATCGCCGGTTACCTTCGCGAAAGCAATTGCCCGGCGACGCTGCGCATGGGCGACGACCCGCGCCTTGCCGGTATGCCGTGGGGCGAAACCACGCTCGAGATTTTACGCGGCGCCTCCGATGGGGGCGATCTCAACGCGGTTTCGGCCGCCTTCGCCGGGATTGCCGAAACCGGAACGCTGGCGCTCGTTTCCGGGCCGGACAATCCGACGACCCTCAATTTTCTGCCCGACAACCACATCGTCCTCCTGCCGCGCGAGGCGATCGAGGCCGATTACGAGAGTGTGTTCGCCAAGCTGCGGGGCGTTTACGGCAAGGGCGGCGCCCCGCGCACGCTCAATCTCATCACCGGTCCCTCGCGGTCGGCGGATATCGAGCAGACTCTTCTCCTCGGGGCTCACGGGCCTCGGCGGCTGCATATCGTCGTCGTCGGCTGAGTCGGGTCGCCACCCTCGCGACAGCCGACCTCTCATTAACGGCATGTTAATAGCTGCGGTGTCTTACCGCAGCGCGAAAATTTTAATTCGCAATCGCAGCAAAATGCCATAGTGCTGTCACGGTTGGCGCTTAACGCTACGTTACTGGCCTCGTTTGGACTTGGGGGTTACATGTCCATCAGCTCAGGTAATCCGCGACGGATTGCGGTCGCGGCTGGCTATGGTGCTCTCGCAATCGGGTTGCCCTATGGGGCGGTTGCTTATGCGTCTCCTGAATCGTCTGCGTGGGCGCTTATGGCGCTCTGTGTGTGCGGCCTTGGTGTCGCCGGCTTCCGGCGATCACGCAACAACCGGCTGTCACCCGGGATCGAGTGAAAGCTGAAAGCGTACTCGCGTCTCTCAAAGGCCGCCCCTCGGGGCGGCCTTTGCTTTTGTGACGCAAGCGTCGTAATGGGCGAAAAAGCGAGCGCCAATGCCGCCATATTGCCCGCGGCGACGAATTGGTAACCTTAATGTGCATAGTGAATTGTTTCGGAGCGCGCATGCTGCGCGTCTCTCTAGTGTCGGGTCCTGTTGCATGACGCTTCGGGTTTTGTTTGCAGGCGCGCTCGCCGCGCTGCCTCTTCTGGTTTCGGGCGCGCTGGCGCAGACCCCAGCGACTTCGCCTGCCGCCGCGACTTCCCCAGCGCCGGCTTTCGGTCAGGAGAGCCCGCCTGTAGCCCCGGCCTCTCCGGCGCCGCCCGCATCGATCCCGGCGAACCCCTCTGCGCAGATTCCGGCGAATCAGCCCGCCGCATCGGCCGCTTCAACGCCGCCGTCCAATCCGGCGACTTCATCAGCTCCGACTCAGGGCCTGGCGAGCCCGTTCATGCCCCAGGCGTCGCCGGTGCCGACGGTCGGGACTGATTCGGCGCCCAGCGCTTCCCCGTCGTCGGCTGCCCCCGTTCCTCCCCAGGCCGCGGCGTCGCCCAAACCGAAGAAGGTCGCGCCGCCGCGCCAGACCGCCCTCAGCGACGATCCTCGCCCGACCCTTCAGCCCGACACCTTCTTCGCGACCGCCAAGGCGTCCGAACGCTATTCGGCGATCGTGGACGCGGGCGGCTGGCCAACGGACATCACCGCGATCGGTCCCGGAACGAAGGGGCCGGCGGTGGCAAGGTTACGCAAGCGCCTCGCAATCGAAGGCGATCTCACGGGGGCAGAGGCGAGCGGGCTTGCCTGGGACAATGGCTTGACGGCTGGGGTCAAGCGCTTCCAGGCGCGCATGGGGCTCCGCCAGACCGGCATCGTCTCCGGCGCGACGCTGAAGGCCATCAACATTCCGGCGCGGGTGCGCTTCAATCAGCTCGCCTCGAGCGCCAACCGCCTTGCCGGGCTCAACTTCTCCTTCGATGAGCGTTATGTGGTGGTCAACATTCCCTCGACTCAGGTCGAGGCGGTCGAGAACGGCCGGGTCGTCCACCACTACATCGCGATCGTCGGCGATCCCGACCATCCCTCGCCCGAAATCTCCGCCCATATCCAGGTGGTCAACCTCAACCCGACCTGGACGGTCCCGACCTCGATCATCAGACATGAAATCATTCCGCGGATGCAGCGCGATCCGGGCTATCTCACGCGCGCCAAGATCCGGATTCTCGATGGGCAAGGCAAGGAGATCAATCCGAAGTCGGTGAACTGGGGCACCGAACGGGCGGCCAATTACACGCTGCGGCAGGATTCGGGCGCGGGCAATTCGCTCGGCTCGATCCGCATTGGCATGCCCAACAAGCTCGCCGTCTATATGCACGACACGCCCTCGAAGGGCGCGTTCGGCTCCGACTACCGATTCCTCAGCCACGGCTGTGTCCGGGTGCAGGGCGTTTACGATTATGCGGCGTGGCTGTTGGAGGGAACGGGCGGCGGACCCGCCGGCGGCTGGGACAAAGCGGCGCTGCAGGCCAAGATCAAGGAAGGCGCCCGCTACGACGTCAACCTCATCAAGGCCGTGCCGGTGATCTGGGTCTATCTGACCGGCTGGTCGAACGGCGAGGGGCCCGCCAATTTCCGCGACGACGTCTACAATGTCGACACTGTCGCCGAAGCGCAGGTGAGCGCGCAGGCTGCGCCGGTCCGGTAGGATAGAGCTTTTTGCTCTTCTTGAGCTCACGCGGGATCGGTTCGGCGCGTTCCCTTGCGGGGGAGGATCAAGGAGGGGGTCGCGCCGTCCTTACGCAACACGGGAGCAGCGGCGCATTCGCTAATCTCGTCGGTCCGCGCGACCCCCACCCCTGCCCGCCCCCACAAGTGGGGCGGGTGCGCTAACGCCATTACCGAGATGCGGCGAGGCGCCCTTAGCGGTCTTGTGGCCGAGTCGTCGACCTCTCTGACGAATTCGGCGATCTCTTCGTGACTGTAGGACAGCCCCACCCGCTTTGTTGAAGCTGGCCGCGAAGCCCGGGCCGCCATTCTCGCGCCGGCCTGATCGGGCGCGGCGCAAAGCCGCCGCCGCAATTGGGGCAGACATTGCTCAGATGCCGCTCGACGCAATCGGCGCAGAAGGTGCACTCATAGGTGCAGATGCGCGCTTCAAGCGAAGCGGGCGCTAAATCCTTGTCGCAATATTCGCAATTCGGCCGAAGTTCGAGCGCCATCTCTCCTCCCCCTAGGACGCCAAGGCCCTGAAGCGTGGACCTGCCTCTCGTGGAACGCAAACTGTCGCCGGCGGGCATGTCCCAAGCTCCCCGGCCGCTGCAAAATCGCGTCGATCCCTTCGGCGAATTGCGCGCAGTGCCCATGCGCGGCGGGATGATGGGCAACCGCGGCGGGCGACTTCATCGCGACGATCAGACGCTCGGTCGCAGCCGCTGGAAAAACAAGCACTGGCTCATTTGCGTCTGCGAATTCAAAGGACGCCAGCGCGACGTCTGGGGCAAGTACTACACAGAGCTCTTCTTCCTCGACGAACCGACCGCGCTCGCCGCCGGCCACCGCCCGTGCTTCGAGTGCCGCCGTCAAGCGGCGAAGGCTTTTATCGCCGCCTTCCCCGGCGCTCCGACCCATGCGGAGGCGATGGACGAGGCGCTCCATACCGAGCGGGTCGAGAACCGGCGCAAGCGTTTATCGGGCGCCCGGCTCGGCGATCTGCCGGACGGCGCGATGATTGCGCGCGGCGGGAAGGCCTACGCCGTGCGCTCCGGCGCTCTAT
Organism: uncultured Alphaproteobacteria bacterium; assembly: GCA_963707355.1. Taxonomy (GTDB): domain Bacteria; phylum Pseudomonadota; class Alphaproteobacteria; order Rhizobiales; family Beijerinckiaceae; genus Roseiarcus. The sequence continues at coordinate 98,419 of CAVPPX010000058.1, forward strand.
TACCGTGGAGCTTCGCTGGCTACGAAGCGCCGGCGCCTCTCGAGCCGGACGCGGTCGTTGAAGTCTTGACCCCGCCCTCGACGGTGGCGGCGCTTAAGGCGGGCTATAAGCCGCTCTGGGCTGAGTCGCTCAAGCCGACGCGTTGACCGCTCCTTGCCTGTGGCTTAATCTCACGGCTCCCCAACAAAAAGTGGCTTTCGAGGGATAGAACGATGACGCGCGCACTGCTCGTCGCTCTGGCAGTCCTGGCGGCGTCAGCGCCCCCTGCGATCGCCAGCGAGCTGACCGGAATATGGACGCGGGACGACGGGTCCGCCAAGCTTCGCTTCTCGGCTTGTGGAGGCAGTACGATGTGCGGCTTTCTGGCGTGGAAGAAGGAACCCGGCGGCGCCGCCAAGATCGGCGAAAAACTGTTTTCCGATATGAAGCCGAGCGGCGAAGACTCCTGGGCCGGCGTGGCGTTCAATCCTGAGGATGGCAAGCGCTACACGGCGAAGCTGACACTCTCCGGCGATCATCTGGTTACAGCCGGTTGTGTGCTCGGCGGCCTCATCTGCCAGTCGTTCAACTGGACCCGGACTCGCGCTCGGGCCCCGTGAGGGGGGACGCCAACCGTCCAGGTCGAGTTGAAGATGTGTTGCGCTATGATCCCCCACGGCCGAGCAGGAACGCTTCGAAGGCGCTGAGCGTCGTAGCGGAGACGTAATGCTCGATGCCCTCGGCGTCGGCCTCCGCCGCTTCGCGCGGCGCGCCAATTGCGATGAGGAGGTCGACAACCAGCCGATGGCGCTCGCGCGCGCTTTTCGCCATTGCTGCGCCGGCCTCGGTCAGGAAGATGCCGCGATAGGGCTTGGCGCGCGCCAACCCCTCGCGCTTCAGGCGAGCGATGGTCTTGCTCGCGGTCGGATGGGCGACGCCCATGCGCCGCGCGATGTCGGTCGTGCGCGCTTCGCCGTTGGCGGCGATCAGGTCCGCGATCAGTTCGGTATAGTCCTCGAGCAGTGAGGCTGAGCGGGCCGAGCGCGCCTTCAAGAACCGGTCGGCTTGCGCGGGCTCGGCCGCCAGTCCCGCATTGGCGGACGGCGGCTCTTTGCCGCGCTTCGTGGTCGCCAAATCGCCCTCGCTCGCCCCGCCGCACGCCGTGTCGCCCCTCGTTTCATAGTGCAGCCTTGGCTGCAAAATGCAACCCGGCTTCGGCATCCGGGCGCTTCATCCAGCCTCTGCGCTCATTTTTAGCCTATTGACTATGGCGTAGCTAAGGGTACATTATTGAGGTAAGGCAAAAACACCGGAGATGAAGCTGTGAGCGACGCGGTCGCACGCGTAGGCCTGACAGCCGCGCCCATTGGGATGACGGACCGAACGGTCGCGGGCATTCGCGAGGTGTTGGGCGGCGGCAGCCGTTGGCGCAGCCCGCTTCTGTTCGCGGGGCCCGCGGTGGTCGCCTCGATCGCCTATGTGGATCCCGGCAATTTCGCCACCAACATCCAGGCCGGGGCCAAATACGGCTATGCGCTGCTGTGGGTGGTGCTAACGGCCAGCCTCGCGGCGATGCTGTTCCAGTCGCTCTCGGCGAAACTCGGCATCGTTACCGGGCGTAACTTGGCCGAAATGTGTCGCGAGCATTTTCCCAAACCGGTGGTATGGGCGCTTTGGATCGTCAGCGAGATTGCGGCGATGGCGACCGACCTCGCCGAATTCCTCGGCGGCGCGATTGGTCTTTCGCTCCTGCTCCATATCCCGCTGCTTGCCGGCATGGGCGTCACGGGCGTCCTCACCTATGGCATCCTCATGTTCGAGGGCCGCGGATTCCGCCCGACCGAACTCATCATCGGCACGCTCGTCGCCGCGATCGCGCTTTGCTATCTCGTCGAGATGGTCATCGCTCCGGTCGATTGGGCCGCGGCGGGGTTGGGCAGCGTGGTTCCAAGCTTGCCCGACGCCGGTGCGGTGACGATCGCAGTCGGCATCGTCGGCGCGACCATCATGCCCCACGCGATCTTCCTGCATTCCGGGCTCACCCAGAACCGGGCACCCGCGGGCAACGAGCGCGAGCGACGGCTGGTGTTGCGCTTTTCGAATATCGAGGTTCTCGTCGCGCTCGGGGTGGCCGGGCTCGTCAACATGGCGATGGTCATCATGGCCGCGAGCGCGTTTCACGCCGGCCACAGCGACGTTGCCGAGATCGAGACCGCCTATAAGACGCTGACGCCGCTGCTCGGCCCGGCCGCAGCGGGCGCCTTTCTGACAGCGCTTCTGGCCTCGGGGCTGGCGAGTTCGACGGTCGGCACCATGGCGGGCCAGATGATCATGCAGGGCTTCCTTCGTGTCCGAGTGCCGATCATCGTTCGCCGCCTGGTGACGATGATCCCTGCGTTCGTCGTCGTCTGGCTCGGGGTCAATTCGACCAGCGCGCTCATCGTGAGCCAGGTGGTGCTCAGCATCGCCCTGCCCGCTCCGGTCATCGCGCTCCTCATCTTCACGAGCCGGAAAGACATTATGGGCGCCTTCGCCAACAGCCGCCTGACCAATGTCGCCGCGTCCTTCGCGGCGCTGGTCATCCTGGGTTTGAACGCGGTTCTTCTGCTTCAGGCGTTCGGCGTCGCGATTCCTGGGCTTCCGAACGGTTGACGGATCGCCGCCAGCTGGTCGCGCAGCGCTTTATTTTCCTCCTCCAGCGCTTCGAGCCGCGCACGAAACGGCGCAAGCGCGGGTTCGAGCTCGGCTTCGCTGAAACGCGGAACGATGTGCTGCGGACAGTTCCAGTCGAAGGCCGCGAGATGGATGATGAGGGCGCGCTCGACCTTCGCTTTATAGTCCGGCAGCGTGAGCTTCGCCGCCAGCTCCGGATCGGCCGCAAGATCCCTTGCCTCGACATGCGCATAAAGCTTGAGGCGCCGGCGATGGGGGTAGTCCATCAGGATCACCGCCGCGCGGTCATCGGTCGCGAGATTGCCGGTGCTGATGTATTGCCGATTGCCGCGGAAGTCGGGGATCGCCAGCGTCACGTCGTCGAGTACGCGAATGAAGCCCGGCGGGCCGCCGCGATGCTGTACATATGGCCAGCCGCTCTCCGAGACGGTCGCCATGTAAAAGCTGTCGCGCTCGGCGATGAACGCAGCCTCGGCGGGGGTGAAGCGGTCGGACGCGCGGTCGCCCTTGAAGATTCGCCCAATATTCGCCGCTGCCATTGGCTTCCTGTGCGGCCCGCACGCCTGGAGTCGAAGCGATATCAAGAAACCCATAAGGCATGAGCGGATCTCCACGAGAGGCCAGAGAACCTGGCGACCGCAGGCGCGGATTATCGCATGTTTACGCGGCTTGGCTGGTATGGAGGATCGGGAAATCGATTTCGGTTTGCGCGACCCTGTTCAGGAAGTTCGTGAACACGTTCTCAGCCACCAGACCCACGATCTCGACGATCTGGGCGTCGCCGAACCCAGCCTCTTTCACAGCCGCGATGTCAGCGTCGCCGACTGCGCCGCGCGTGTTCACGACTTGAACCGCGAAACGAACCGCCGCCGCCGCTTTTGTGTCGGTCGACGAACCCTTCCGAGCAAGCTCCGCGTCTTCCGCTGTGGTCTTCGCGAGATTGAGGGCGAGATAGGTATGCGCGGAAAGGCAATAGTCGCAGCCATTCGCCTCGGCGACTGCAATCGCGATGCGCTCTCGGGTCTTGACGTCCAACGTCTTGGACAGAGCGCCACTAAGGCCGAGAAACCCCTCAAGGGCAGCCGGGCTCAAAGCGATGACGCGAAACAGATTGGGGACGACGCCGAGCTTCTTGTGGACGCACATCCAATAGCGGCTTGGAGGCGGCGGGCGCGGATTCCGAGCGTCGGGATGCTGATGCGGGACATGGGAAACTCCTTTTCGACGCCTGCCCAAGGTTCGGGCGGCGACGGCGACGATAAAGCGTTCCGAGGATCAAAATAATGCGGTATATCTGAAACAATTTCTTCCAAATTATGGAAGCGCAATGGATCGTTTTGAAGCCATGTCCCTTTTGGTCGCGGTTGCGGAGGCCGGCAGCCTGTCCGCCGCCGGTCGCAAACTGGGCGTGCCGTTGCCGACGGTCAGCCGCAAGATCTCCGACCTCGAAGCGCATCTGAACACGCGCCTCCTCACCCGGTCGACCCGCAAGCTCGCTCTCACCGAATTCGGGCGCGGCCTATGTCGCTGCGGCCCGGCGCATCCTCGACGAGGTCGGCGAGGCCGAGCGCGCGGCGTCAGGGGAACATGCGGCGCCGCGAGGCGACCTCGTCATCACCGCGCCGGTGGTTTTTGGCCGGCTGCACGTTCTGCCGGTCATCGCCGAGTTTCTTAGCCAATGGCCTGAGATCAATGTCCGGCTTGTGCTGGCCGACCGCAATCTCGACCTGATCGACGACCACATCGACATTGCCGTACGCATCGGCGCGCTTGCGGATAGCGCATTGGTGTCGACACGGGTCGGCGCGGTGCGCAGCGTGGTTTGCGGCAGCCCCGCTTATTTCGCGGCGCACGGCGTCCCAAAAACGCCGGAAGACCTGTCTGCGCTCGCCGCGGTGACCTTTGACCCGTTCTCACCCTCGCAGCATTGGATTTTTCGCGACTTGAAGTCGAAGCGCGAAACGCGCGTGGCCATGCGCCCCCGCCTTACGGTCAACACGGCGGAAGCGGCGATCGATGGAGCGGCCGCCGGTCTCGGCGTCACGCGTGTCCTGTCCTATCAGGTTGCGCAAGCGATCTTGGACGGTCGAATTCAGACTGTGCTTGGCCAGCATGAGCCTGCGCCCTTGCCGGTCAGCCTCATCCACGGCCCTCGGGGATTGACGCCGCTCAAAGTGCGGATGCTTCTGGATTTTGCCGCGCCTCGACTGAGGACGCGGCTGGCGCCGAGCTAGGCGCCATTGCTCAATCGACAACTTACGTATAAACTAGGTAGAATTATGGAAATAACAAGGAGTGAGGGGCGCACTCCGACGCGGGCAACTTTTGAGTACGCCGGTAAAAGGGGTCTTAAGATCCTGAAATCATTAGGGCGCGCCGGTAAAAGTGCGGCTGGGTGGGCTCGCCTCTCACGCCCATCTGCAACGGCTTTGAGCGCGCCAACGCCAAGATGCTCCGTCGGCATTCGCAAAGGCCGGCGGCCCCTACTGCGCTGCCTGGATGTTGGGGAAGGCGATCTCGATCAGCGTGCCCTGCTCGCGGCGGCTCTTGATCGAAAACTCGGCCTTGTTGGCTTCGACTAGCGCCTTGGTCAGCGGCAGGCCGAGACCAGCCCCGCCTTTCGCGCCCTTGCCGACTTGGCTGAACGGGGTCAGCGCAAGGCCCACTTCGTTCTCGTTCATCCCAACGCCTGTGTCACGCACGCGGATCACCGCCTGGCCGGCGGTGTCGACAGCAGTCGAAACGATCACCTGCCCGCCCGGCTCATTGAACTTCACCGCGTTCGACATCAGGTTCAACATGATCTGCTTGAGCGAGCGCTCGTCGACCATCACGCGAGGCAGACGGTCGTGGAGCGAGACGCGCATGATCACCCGCTCGCGCGCGGCCTGCGGCTGCATCAGCGACACGCATTCGCGAATGACGCTGTTGGCGTCGACGGAAGCGAAAGCGAGTTCAAGCTTGCCCGCTTCGATCTTGCTGAGATCGAGCAGGTCGTCGGCGAGGCTCATCACATGGGCGCCGGAGGCGTGGATGTCCTTGATGTAATCCTTGTAACGCTCGTTGCCGACCGGGCCGAAACGCTCCTCCAGCATCACTTCGGAAAAGCCAAGAATGGCGTGCAGGGGCGTACGGATCTCATGGCTGACCAGAGCGAGAAAATCGGTCTTGGCGGCGCTGGCGGCCTCGGCGGCCTCGCGGGCGGCGATCAGGCGCCGTTCCGTGTCGCGCTCGCGGCTGAGGTCGCGCACGAGGCCGCAAAACTGGGGCGCCTCGCTCGGACCGATTCGCGCCAGTGTCAGCGCCAACGGAACCGAAGCGCCGCTGCGGTCGCGCGCGACGACTTGCAGAGGACGCGAAACCGCCTCCGCTTCGCCGCCGCGACTTAACGATTCGAGCCTAGCCGTGGCCTCGGGATGGCTCTGCGGCGCTAGCAACATCAAGAGGCTCTCGCCGGCGATCTCGTTCTGATGGTAGCCGAACAAGCGCTCGGCGGGTTCGTTCAGCGACAGGATGCGGCCGGCCAAATCGAGCGTGACAGCGCCGTCGCTCGCCCGGTCGAGCATCGCCTGAAGGTCGCTGCTCGCCAGGGCGCTGGGAGTCGCCGCCTCGCTCTCGGCGACACGCATTCTCGCCCTGAGCTCCGCTTCCAGCGAGCGGCGCAGCGCGATCAGCGTCGCCGGCGCGCCGTCCCAAGCGATCGCTTGCGCGTGGCCGTCGACGGACAAGACCTGCCCGTCCGCCCTCACGATCGCGACCGCGCCGACGTCTTCGGCCGTCATCGCTTGCGGATCGCGGTCGCGGAACATCCTGGAGAGGGCGTTCGCTGCCTGGAACTCTGCGAAATCGCGATAGCCAATGAGCTCAAGCAGCGTCCTGTTGGCGTAGAGCGCCTGCCCGTCGCGGGCGACCAGGGCGCCAACCGGAAGACGGTCCAGAACCGCGCCAGCGTTGCGCCGAACCTCCTCGTCGTCGACGCCGCGCGCCGCTGCGCCATCGCCTTGCCGGTCCGTCGGCTGCTCAGCGCTTGTATCGATCCCGGCTTCCCGTCGGTTGTCCGCGCCCGTCCGTTCGTCCGAGCGGTCTTCGCGCGACGCCGGCACGCGGCCGACCAGAGCGCGCGCGATCTCCCGGAACGCATCGCGCTCGCTGCGGCTGAGCTCCACGCTCTCGGCGGGAAAGCTTGGCGCGGTTTCGCGCGCCAGCGAATCAAGCGCGCCTGGTCGGATCGGAACGATGTTGGACGAGGCGGCCGGCGACGGGTGGCGCAGGACGTAAATCGCGGCGGTGCGCTCGGGCGGCGCCGGCTGCGGATCGCTCGTCGCGGGGCGCTCAGCAAGATCCGGATCCGGCTGCGCCGTCTCCACTGCGGGCGCGTCGGAGTCGGTCGCCTCGGTGAGGGCCGAAGCGGACTTAGGTCCTTCCGCCTCAAGCAAAGCGTCGGGAGGCGGGGCGTCGGGAGCATTGCCTGCCGCAAGCTCGAAATTCGGTTCGACCGGCTCCCGGGCGTGTTCGCGCGCCTGCGGCGCGGCTTCAGGCTCGCTCGTCACTCGCGTCGGCTCGGGCTCGAACGCCTCGTGCAGCGCCGATACGTGGCCCTCCGCATGCTCCGTCGGCGCGTGGCCCTCGGACACAGCGAGGGTCTCGATCTCCTCGCCCAACACGCCAAAGCCGCGATAGCCTAAAAATTCGCGCTGACGGCCGAACATCGGTGCGGCGGACAGCGCGATCAGCCGGCGCCGATCAAGCCCGGCGACGGGCCATTCGACGGCGACGCGGGAAAAGGTTTCGCGCTCGTCAAGCACGCGGAGGAGTTCGTCGCCTCGATCCAATCCGACGCGGCGGAGGAGCGCCTCCACGGATTCACCGCGATCGGGCGCGTTGGCCCCAACCGCGGCGACAAGCACCGGATGGACCATGCCAAACCGGCCCTCCTCGTCGAGCGTCCACAGGAAGCGCGCGTTCGGCGACGGCGTGCTGAGCCCACGCGGCGCCGGCTCTTCGCCCAAATCCGGCGCCGACATATCTTCCGGCGGGGGAGCTTCGCGCGCCTCGGCAAGTGCGGGCGGAACGTCGCTTGCGGCGCCCAGCGCCGGAACCGACAGCAAAAGCCAGGTCGCGCCTCCCGGCCCGGCAGTGCGGACGCAGCGCAAATTGACGCCGATCGGCCGCCGGTCGACGACAAGGCGCATATGCTCGAGACGCGACGGCTCGCCAATGGGAAGCGTCGCCGCCAGATGGCGCAGGCGCCGCGCCGACGGTCCCTCGGCGCGCACCAGCCGAGCTTCGAGCGCCTCGCAATCCTTGGCGCCGAAGAGAGCGAGCATGGACGGGCTCGCGCTCACGATCAGGCCCGGCGGCGATAGAATCGCGAGCCGCGCCTTGTCCCTCAGCCATTCCTCCGGCGTGTGATGTCGCGCGAAGGCCGCGGCGGCTTGTTCGCGCGACAACGCCTTGAGGTCGGCGGCGGACGATGGCGGCGAATGGGTCAAAGTCGGCGCTCGTGAATGGACATCGGATCGGCGCAGTCGCGCACCGACAATTCGGGCTTTATCGTTAGCAAAAGCTTAACGCGGCCGTTTAATTTTCGCCACGGCGTCGGCGTCCCTCACTGTTTTCAGGGTTAAAATTTCTGGCGTCGCAAAATATGTTGCACTGCAGCAAAAAGCCGGTTATAGGGCCTCAAACAGCGGCGCTGATTCGTGGCGGCCGGCGAGAGGAAATAGCATGCCCAATTCGCCCTTCGAGGTTCCAAACGAAATGCGCGATTTCGCCGAGCGCAGCGTCGATCAGGCGCGCAAGGCGTTCGAGGGCTTTCTCACGGTCGCTCAGCGCGCGAGCGGCGTCGCTGGTGAAGCGGCCGCAACGTCTCAGGGCGGCGCGAAATCGGTCGGCGCTCACGTGCTGTCCTATACCGAGCGCAACGTGAACGCGGCGTTCGACCTGGCTCAAAAGCTGGTCAAGGCGAAGGACGCGCAAGAGGCTCTGGCGCTTCAGAGCGAGTATCTGAAAACCCAACTCGCGGTGCTGCAGGAGCAGGCCAAGGAGCTCGGCTCCGTCCTGCAAAAGAGCCTGACGCCTGGTTCAAAGTGAGCACCGGCGCGGTTCCGCCCGTTCCGTCATCAACGCACAATCGTCAACCCCAACATCGAGGTTAGTTCATGGCCAACGCACCCAAGAGAAGCGCCGTCCCCCCGGCGGTTTCCGCCGCCGCTCCCGTCGAGGCCGCCGTTGCGACGGTCAACGCCGTCATGAAGAGCGAACCCCAACTCGCCACCGCGCCAGCCGCGGAGATCCAACAGAGTTTTCGCAGCGTGCTCGAAAAGGGCGTGGTCGAATCGCGCGCGGCATTCGCGAAAGCCAAGACCGCGGCGGATGAAACCGCAAACGCCTTCGAGGTCAGTCTGGCGGCGGCCAAGGACGGCGCGCTCGCCATCAACACCAAGGCTTTCGAAGCGCTGCGCCTCAATGCGGACGCCAACTTCGATTTCCTAAAGGCCGTCTTCGCCGTGAAGTCGCTCCCCGATCTCATCACGCTGCAGACCGAGTTCGCTCGCAAGCAGGTCGAAACGATAACCGGCCAGAGCAAGGACTTCGGCGCGCTCGCTCAAAAGGCGATGGCGGACGCCGTCGCGCCGATCAAGGAACAAGTGGCGCGGTCGTTCAAGCTCGCGGTCTGATCTCGGTTTCGCTTTTTGGCGGTGCGTTTCCTCCCGAGCGCCGCCAGTGAACGCCGTCCGCAATCGCGGGCGGCGTTTTTTTGTTTACCGTTGCGCGTGCGATCGATCGCCTCAACGCAAACCTTGCGCGGCTTAAGCTTTGTCACTAGTTATCCCGCCGAGCCGGATCGGGCCGCCATAGCTCAGTTGGTTAGAGCGCTAGATTGTGGATCTAGAGGTCCCCCGTTCGAGCCGGGGTGGCGGTACCATTGATATCAATGGTAGCCTGAAGGACCGCGTGCGCCAAAGTTCGTGACCTTTCCCCCCACGTGTCCGGCGAAATGAGGCCCATCGGTATTCGTCGAATTCCAGATGGAGCCCTGTAAGGCTGAAATTGCGGCCGCTGGCTTGCTTTGCAAGACCCGTCGGCGCGCCGCGAAAAGCCTGGCCCAGCGAGTCGCCGCACCGCCTCCCCGTCGTTACCTACTGTACGGTTAACGGCCGTGATAGCGTTGGGACAGGTGATCGAGCCCGTCCATTCCACCAGAAATAAGGTCGTTCTGCTACGACAGAATTTTACAACGAGCATCAGAGGCTACTGTGTTGGGGCGCCTGCTCGCGCCAGTCAGTCAGCACATCGGCGAGGGTTTGTGTCCATGGAACAACAGGCTTCCAGCCCAGTAACTGATAGGCTCGCGCGGCATTTCCGGTTGCGCTGATAATTTCGGAGCCTCGTTGGAGCGCGTGATCATTAACAATTTCGACACGAAGACCAGCCATATCGAGCAGCGTGTCGAGAATATCGCCGATCCTGCGCGGCACGCCGGAGGCTATGTTCACGATGATCCCCGGCGCCAAACGCGTGGCGCTGCGAAGGCAGGCGACGTAGGCTTGGCAGACGTCGCGCACATCGACGAAATCCCGTAGACGGTCAAGCGCGCCCGCGCGCAAGAGAGGCGGTTGCCGCCCGGCTTCAATTAACGCAATCTGCCGGGCGAACGCAGGCGCCACGAACGTCTCCGCCTGGCCCGGCCCGGTGTGATTAAACAGCCGCAACCGGACTGCGCGCAGCCCCTTGTCCGCCATCGCGCCGAGCGCCAGATCGGCTGCGGCTTTGCTTGCGGCGTAGGCGTTCATCGGCGCCAGCAAAGCGGCTTCGTCGAGTGGCGAGCCACTCCGAAACGACGCCCCGTAGATTTCGGCGCTCGACGCAAATATGAGTTGACAGCTCGGAGCACGCGCGAGCAACGCCTCAGCCAAATTGAGCGCGCCATGCAAATTGACGCGCCATGCCTGGTCCGGATCGCGGGTCGCATCCACGACCGAGGCTATCCCAGCAAGATGGATGCAAGCGTCCGGCCGCGCATCACAAACAGCCCGGGTGACAGCATTCCGATCCGTTACGTCGAAATGCTCGGTGAGTATGTCCGCGCTAGGAAACGACGCCTTCAGAGCCCGGACGAGGTGCCGGCCTACGAACCCCGATGCTCCCGTCGTCAGAATGCGTCGAGGTTCCGTGGCCCCCATCCTACTTCCTTATTCCGGCGCGGTGCCGCTTTAAATCGGCTTCGACCATCTCGGCCGCCAGAGCTTCGAGGGAAACCGTCAATTCCCACTTGAGCTCCCGTCGCGCCTTGCCGGCGTCGCCGAGCAGGAAGTCGACTTCGGCAGGCCGCTTCAGTTCGTCGCGTGTCACTACATGATCGCGATAATCGAGGCCAGCATGAGAAAACGCCAGCTGGCAAAAGTCCCGTACGCTGGCCGTGCGGCCGGTGGCTACGACATAGTCGTCTGGCTTGTCCTGCTGCAGCATTAGCCACATCGCATGGACATAATCTCTCGCGTGTCCCCAGTCACGCTTAGCCTCCAGATTGCCAAGGGACAACTCTTTCGCAAGCCCCAGCTTGATCCGCGCCACTCCATCCGTAATGCGACGAGTTACGAATTCGATTCCACGCAGCGGGCTTTCATGATTGAATAAAATTCCGCACGATGCGTGGAGGCCGAAACTTTCCCGGTAATTGACGGTCATCCAATGAGCGAAGAGCTTGGCCGCCGCGTAAGGACTGCGTGGGTAAAACGGAGTCCGTTCGCTCTGCCGAGGCTCCTGTGCTTTCCCGAACATTTCCGATGACGAGGCCTGGTAGAAGCGAGCGCGGGGAAGAACCGTCCGAAGCGCTTCCAGCATATGCACAGCGCCCATCCCAGTCACGGTTCCGGTAAGCAGCGGCTGGTGCCAGGAGGTCGCGACAAAACTCTGCGCGGCGAGGTTGTATATCTCGTCCGGGGTCGTATCGCTAAGCACACGCATCACGCTGGAAACGTCAATGAGGTCGCCGTCGCGCATCTCGACGTCGCGCTCGATGCCGAGCCAGCGAAGTCGCTCTCCAATGAGCTCGGCCGAGGCGGAGCGTCGCAATAGCCCCAGGACGCGGTAATCCTTTTGCAGCAGCAGTTGGGCAAGATAAGCCCCGTCCTGTCCGGTGATCCCGGTTATGAGGGCAGTTGGCATTAGTGCTCCGTATCAGCGCCGCGTCTCGGCGCCGCGCGCCTATTGTCCATGCGGCGGTCTTCTAGCCCATGCATTGAAGGTTCTGCAAAGTCGCCATTCAGTAAATTGTTCATTCGATTCAGATCGGCAACTCCGATGTTGCCAACACCGCACGAATCATCTCTCCAAGGTTCTCGGGTTCGCCGCCAGGGGTGGCAATCATGAATGATCCCCGCTATGGAGACCCAAATACAACTCCAGCCAGGGACCGACGAGGGTCGATTGGAAAACTGGCACGTCCGGTGCAGTGCTGGCGAATACGCTTCATTACGCTGTACAATTTGGGCAGATAAGAGGAATCTATGGGTTTTTCGTTGCAAGTTCGGCAACGCGTGAAGGCTGCCCTGGGTCCGATTGAGAGGGCGGTTGTGCGCCCGATCGGGTCCCCGCTGAGGCGCCGTTACAACCGTCTCCGCGCCCGCGTTGACGACCTGGAGCAACGTGTTGCTTCGACGCCGCCCGTAACTCGTACCGATCCGACTGTGGACAACCTTAGCGGAGCGGTGGACAACCTGACCCGTACTTGGCTGCGGCTGCAAAATGAGGTTTCGCGGCTCGCCAGCAGCGTTCCCGAGGTCAGCAAGGCCCAAGTTTCCCCTCTGATAGCCAAGGCGGAAGATCTGGAAATACGCCTGCAGTCCGTCGAGCGGCAATTGCAGGAAGATATCGAGGGCCGCGGCCGCAGAGTTGATGACACGATCCGCTTCCTTCTTGACCGGGTCGAATTCGTACGACGAGAGTTGCTGTTCGAACTGCGATATGGCGCTCGCGACAAAACGCCGTCCCACAATTCGCGGCGAGAGGTGGAACCTCGGATCCTGTCGCCGGAAAAGGTTGCAGCTGCGCGCGCGTCAGGCGCACTGCGGCTCAATTTAGGCTGCGGCCACATTCCAGAGGCCGGCTACATCAATGTCGACATGCGCGAACTGCCAAACGTCGACGTGCTGGCGGAAGCGAGCGCGCTGCCATTCGAACCCGGCAGCGTGGACGAGATTTACTCCGCGCATCTGGTCGAGCATTTTCCTCAGCAGGAACTGCAACGCAGCCTGTTGCCGCACTGGCGCAGCCTGCTCAAGCGCGGCGGCTGCATCCGGGCTATAACCCCCGACGGCGAGGCGATGCTGGCCGGCGTCGCACAAGGCAGCTACAGTTTTGAGGATTTTCGCGAGGTCTTGTTCGGCGGCCAGGACTACGAGGGTGACTTCCACTACAATCTTTTCACGCCCGACAGTTTTCGCCGCACTGTCGAGGACGCCGGCTTCACCGATGTAGGAATACCAGTGCGCGGTCGTCCGAACGGGCAATGCTTTGAGTTTGAGCTGACTGCGAGGCTTCCGGCGGAAGTTGGCGGGCGATAGAGGGGCCGTCAATGCTCGACGAAATCCTTTACCCGAACGTGCCAACGGTGAACTGGCAAATGCTAAGCTCCGAGCGCATCGCTCTGACGGGCCTTCTGGCCCGCCTTCGACCCCGGCGCGCGCTCGAGGTGGGTGTCTTCTACGGCGGAAGCCTGTCTCTGATCGCGCAATTCTGCGAGCGGGTCTGGGCCCTGGATGTCGATCCCGAAGTTCCACACCGCTTCCGTGTCCCTTCGAACGTGGACCTTCGCATTGGCGATCCGACCAGTGTATTGGCGAATATGCTTGATGAGCTGGACGCCGCAGACGAGTCGCTGGACTTCGTTTTCATCGATGCGGATCACAGTGCAGAGGGTATCCGCCGCGATATTGAAACGCTCATTCAGCGTCCGAGACCGCCGCGCGAGTCAATGTTCGTGCTCATGCATGACAGCGCCAATCCCGAGTGCCGCCGGGGCATCAGCAGCGCTGGATGGGCGGCATGTCCTTACGTCCATCATGTTGAGCTGGACTTCGTTCCAGGCCAGATCGTTGAGTACGCGGCGGTCTGGGAAGGCCGTATCGAGGTCTGGGGCGGCTTCGCTCTTGCCTATCTCAGCCCCGAGGCGCGCAAGGGAGATCTCACGGTAAGCGCGGGGTCCGCCCAGACGATCGAGGCCATCCAAAGATGCGCCAGCGGCGCTGGCCTCTCACATGCCTGACCGGCATGAAAACTCGCCCTCTCCGAGAGGACGTCGTATTCTTATCGTCAGCAATCTCTTTCCGCCCCATGTTGTGGGGGGCGCCGAGGTCGTTGCGCATCGTCAGGCGCACCAGCTTCAGGCGCGCGGTCACTCGGTGAGTGTATTTGCGGGATGGGTGGCTCCTGCGGGTCACGCGGGACGGCTCGAAGTCGAAGACGACAACGGCCTGCGCGTTTGGCGCACGCCGGTGTCTTCGTTCGAGCCGGACGACAACTTTTTCGTTCCTTCCATCGAAACCAGGCTGCGATCCGTACTGGAGGCTGAGCAGCCCGAGCTTGTCCATTTCCATAATCTGAGTGGCCTGGGATTCTCCCTTGTGCCGCTCGTCAAGCGCCGCGGCCTGCCCGCGATCGTTACGCTTCACGATCATTCCGGTTTCTGCTTTCGGTCAACCGCGCTGAGGCCCGACGGCAGTCTTTGCACTCAGCCCGAGGAGTGCGCCACGGCCTGTCGCGGCGCGGTCCTCCCACAGGCGGTCGGGTTGTCCTTGCCCATGCGTCTTCGACGGGACTATGTCGTGTGGGCGCTTGCGCATGCGGACAGGTTGATCTCGCCAAGCGCCGCCTTGGCTTCTTACTATCAGCGCGCCGGCGCAGCCGCCGAAGCCCAGCTTGAAGTGATTTCGAACGGCGTTGACCTCCGGCCGTTCCAGGCAGTGAAACGACAGCCTGCCGACGGGGTCGTCCATTTCGCCTGCATCGCGTATCTCGGTGAACACAAGGGCATCCCCGACCTCTTGCAAGCTGCCGCGCGGCTCGCGGCCGAGGCCAGCCTCGCTGGCCGCTGGTCGCTCACCATCGCGGGTGATGGCAATCTGCGCGGCCAGGTGGAAACGGACATCGCCAACGGCCGCTTCGGAAAAGCCGTTACGTTTCTCGGGCGGGTTCCTCGGGAGCGGATTATCGCCGAAATGTCGATGACCGATGTCGTCGTGCTTCCATCCCGTTGGCCTGAGAACGAACCTGTGACGCTGCTGGAGGCAATCGCCTCGGGTACGGCGCAGCTGGCCACGAACGTGGGCGGAATTCCGGGTCTGGTGGAGGAAGGCGTAACCGGCGACCTGGTGGCGCCAAACGATCCCCTAGCTCTGGCGGACGCGATGGCCGCGTATATTCGCGAACCTGATCGGGCGCGGCGCTACGGCGAGGCCAGCCTCGCACGTCGCGATCGACTTTCGGAAGAGGCGACCCTCGATGCGATCGAGACGCTCTACGACTCTGTCGTGCGCGCGCCGCGATCGTGGTCTTCCGATCGTCCGGTGGTCCTGTGCGCGGGAGACTGGCCGGTCGCCCAAGTTGCCGAGATCTGCAATAATCTTTACCGGTTAGAAGATCCGGGCCTGGCTATTCAACTCATCTGGCACGACTGGGTCGATCCAGGGGATCAGAAGGCGGCGTTGCTATGGAACTGGAGTTCCGGAGCAAGCCACGCCGCCCTCCAGCGAGCCCTGTCCGCCGGCGTGCCAATACTCGCGCCGTCTTCCTGCGCCGTCGCCCTGGGGATCGAGGGTGCCTTTGGCGCTGCGCTCACCTACGATACGTACCTTGAGGGCTTGCTCGCGCTGGCGCGGCTGCCGCATGAGTCGGGCGCGCTTCGAGATCTGAAAGGCAACTGCCAAAAGGCCGGAGCGCTTCTCGCAGCTAGCGCCCCTCTGGACCGGTTTCATCTTTCTACGCCCGCCCTCTCAGCGTGAGCGGCCATTCCCTTCATATTTTAATCTGCAACGAGCGGTTGCTCCCACGGTTCGGCGTGGACCGCTTGCTTCTGCTTCTCGCGAGAGGTTTGCGACGCCGTGGACATCGGATCACCTTTGTCTGCCAACGCTGCGATCGGGTCGCTGTTGAGGCCGTCTCCCCTGCTTTGATCGAGCTGCCCGAGCTTGGTCGCTTCGACCTGCACGGCGCGGAGGCTGAAGCGCTGCGTTGGCTCAGCGACCACTGGAAAGACCTGTCGAGCGACGGCGGTCCGGATGTCGTCGTTTCCGGCGGGTGGCCCTTCTTCCGGACCGGCGAGCTTTGCGCCCGTCTCGGCGTCCCAAGCGTTTTCATCGATGCCGGCGCCGTGCCGCACGAGGCGATGCCTGAGGGCGCGGCCATGGTGCAGCGTGAGTTGCGCCGCGTGCGAGCCTATGCTCTGCCGCGGTTCACGGCGGTGCTGCCGATCAGCAATTTCATCCGCGACAGCCAGACACTGCCCGAGCGAGGGACGGCGGAGGGCGTGCGCACGATCCTGCTCGCCGCGGATCACCTGGACGTGCCAATGTTCGACGCGCCCGCTGGCGACGCTGCAGATGCAGCGTCGCTGGCCAAGGTGAGCCAGCTTATCACGGACGGCCATCAACTGCTGGTCTCGCTTGGGCGGTTTGAACCGCACGGCTACAAGAACAGTCCGGCTGTTTACGAAGTCTTCGCCCGAATTCTGGAGCGCGCGCCGCAGACCAGGCTCCTCCTCCTCGCTCAACCAGAAGACCTGGAACCGCCGCCGGCCTTGCGACGTGCGATCCACCCGCTGGGCTTCATCAGCGACGCCACGCTTAGCGCCGTCATGTCGAGCTGCGTCCTGGGTCTCAGCATGTCCAGATGGGAAGGTTTCAACCTGCCCCTGGCGGAGATGCAATGGTGCGGGCTCCCGGTTCTCGCCTTTAATCTCGCCGCGCATCCTGAAGTCACGGCCGATCCCTGGTTCCTCTGCGGCAGCGAGGGAGAGATGGCTGACAAGGCGGTCAGGGTCCTCAAGGGCGGAGTGCCGCCGCACATCCTCACCGAAGATCGCTTCCAGCAATTCCGCAAGCGCTTTCGTTGGGCGTGCGCGATCAGTCAGTACACAGATGTTATTGAGGGCCTGAGCAATGCGCCGCCCGTTTCAGACGCGCCGCCGGCCATACCCCGCCGCGTTGTCCTCGTGGATTGCACAAGCGCCGCCATCGACCCGGCCAATCCCGGAGTAATCCGAGTGACTCGCCGGCTGGGCCACGCCCTTCAGCACCATGCCGAGCTTCTTCCCATTTTCGTTCGCTGGGACGTCACCCTTGGCGCATATCGCACGTTGACACGAACAGAGCGAGCGACCCTTGGGACCTATAGCGGGCCGACGGACGGGATCTCCAAAATCTTCAGCACTTCTGGACAAGGCGAGTTTTCGATTGACCGCATTCTCTGCTTGTTTGAAGCCGGGCCGCCGCCAGTTCTATTTCTGCCGGAGGCGGTTCTAGACGGCCGCTTTCCGGAGCGGATGGCATGGGCGCGGGCGCGCGGGATGCTGGTCGGGGCTCTGCTCTACGATCTGATTCCTGTGACGCATTCACGCTTCTGCGCCCCGGACATCGTAGCAGGCTTCCCTGAATATCTCGAAGGGCTTGCCGCAACAGATGCAGTCTGGGCGATTTCGGAGGAAAGCCTCCGGCAGTTCGAGCTTTACCTTGCTAAGCGTCTTCTTCCTCCATCGCCACAAGGGGAAGCAATCTGGTTGCCAGCCCAATTCGGCGCGCGGCCTCGTGTGACGACGCCAGCCGACCGGTCATCGGCCGACGAAGAGATTTACGCGCTCTGTGTCGGATCGATTGAACCTCGAAAGAACCACCGCATTTTGATCGAGGCCTTTCAAAACTTGATGCGACGATGCCCGGGCCTGCCGTTGCGGCTCGTGCTCGCCGGGCATCGCTTCGGAGGCGCCGACGAACTTGCCGAGTGGGTCACCAGGGTGGTTCGCGAAGACCCGCGCATCACCTGGACAGGTCTCGTCTCGGACGAAGGCCTCGCCGATCTGTTTGAAAGTGCGGCCTTCACTGTCTACCCGTCGCTTGTCGAAGGGTACGGCCTGCCTCTGGTAGAGAGCTTGTGGATGGGACGTCCGTGCCTTTGCCACTCCGGGGGCGTGATGGCCGAACTGGCGGCTGGCGGTGGCTGTCTTTCCGTCGACATGACCGACGTTGTCGCCATAGAGCAAGGGCTGGAACAGCTGGCTCGCGATGTTGGACTTCGTCGACGGTTGATTCAGGAGGCCTTGAGCCGCGAACTCCTTGATTGGGCCGGTTATGGGGCGCAGATCGGCGGCAGGCTGCGCGATCTGCAACCCTGCGACCGCCTGTACCCCAGTCGCCTCGATTGTAATCGGATAGTATCAGCGATTGAGACTGACACCAACCTAAAAGGGCTGCGGCGCCGAATCCGTGAAGAGGCCGAGATGCTCCGCGCGTCGCCGCGGCGCTTCGTACAAGTTACGGACGTGTTAGTTGAGGACCCGGCCGGCTCGTTGACGTGAGCCCTATCAGAGCGGATTTCACGGTCCCTGAACCGCAAAATCCAAACGGGTTCGCCGCTCCTTAAGTCAAGGAGCCCAAGTTATCCAGCGCTTAAAAGCCAGTAGGCCGGCGCCGCGAATGGACGCTTTTTCTGGTGTCGAGCTCCGACCCGGAGCGTTCGAAGGGGTTTCGGGAACGGTAATAGTCAACTGCTCGCCGAAGAAGCGTTCCCCGCAACCTATTGTGAACACCAGCTCGCGGAATTCGGTGTCAACCTCAACGGTCAGCCTAAAAGCTACCGGCTGCCCCCTAACTATGCCGCGTTGAGGAGCTTGTGCATCGCCATAACCATCTTGGATCGGCAAGAAGCATACGATCCGACGATTGCTGGAAAGCATGTAAAGTCCATAACATTCTGGGGTCGTCCACCGATTGTTGCCCTCATTTCTCACGACCATTGCTAAATGCATCTGCCCTGTTGCTTCGTTCCAGTCAGAGGTATACCATATGAACTTGGCGTCTAGTTCCGGTCTTCCGTTTATCCGAGCAGCCCCGGCGGCTGTGGTAAGGACGTATTCATACGGATTGCTATCGTCTGAAAACACGTCACTGTTCGAATGCATATCCCTGTTGACAAATATTCCGCCCGGGTCGGCAGAGTAAATCCCGGACCCTTCGTCGTACTCATTCCAGCTTTCGATATATACCCGATTTACGTGTAAATCGGCGGCAATTATGTCCCAACCGCGCCGGTAATTCTTTCCTCCATCGCGAGGCAACAAATAACCCGGTTTGCGAATATTTTGATCCCAATACCCAGGCTGAACATGCCAAACATCAATCCCAGCGTGGACCGAGTGAATCGCGTAGGTGTAGCCTGAGAACATAACCACACGTTCGTCAGAAAACGATAGGTCCGGGTCAATAAGCGCCGTCGTAATCATCCAAACTCCGTTGGTCAACTGGGGTATACGGGCGCCAAATTCACTTCGCAATACCTGTTCTACATCCGATCGTTGCAGGTTTTGCACGTTCTTCAGGAGACAAACCCACCAAGTCGAAAGGGCCAGCCTTCCGTCAATTGTGAGCAAATACTCCGCGGAAGCAGGATCTTCATTCTCGTTGAAATATTGCTTGAAAAAGCGCAGGTAGTGGCTCAAAAAATCTCTTTTCCCCTCGTCGGTCGCGAGATCAATTGGCCCGTTTCGCCAGATACCAAACGGATCCAGGAAAGGCGCCAACTTGGGTACATCCCAGCCCTCGGAGCGAAGCTGCGAATACGCCCTGAAGAAAGTGATGCGATATTTCTCGAAGTCCGGTATCAGATGAAGATAAATAGCATCAATGTTTGCTAGCATCATCTCTTTGATCTGCGATCGCCAGAATTGAACGCTGCCATCCCAACTCAGTCGGCCGCCGATCGGTGGCCAGGCACCTTGGAGATTTCCTTCATTTGCCGAGAACCAATGAAACACGGTCGTTGAAACAATACGCTGGTAGCGCGCAAAACCGTACCCCGGGGCTCGCAACGGAAAGGGCGGTCGCCGGAAGTTGCTCCCTTTCCAGGACGGCGTCTGTTGCGGCTCGGCCGTTCTTGTCAGTCTGGGACAAAGCGCTCACCTACCTAATTTGTGGATACTAATGTATCCGGGATCGCGACCTGGGAACCACGGTCTTCTGGGATAACTTATATGGCTCCGGCGAAGCTCGAAGATACCCTGCGTTGAATACTGCGTCGTTTGAGGAATGGCCGGCATATATTGCCCTCACCTGCCTCATACGCGCCGGTCTTGCTGCAAGGTCAAACCTGGCTGAGAGCATAAGACGGATTAAGGGCCTCTATGGATAGTTGAAGATGCGGACCGACTTTCCAGCAGATTTTTAGCTTTGAAGTCCCTCGTCAGCGAGCAAGTACCGTGCTCTTTCTACCGTCGTTCTACGGGCGTCACCGAAGAACTGATTGACCGCCCAAGCGCGGGGGATGGCCGCGGGGGGCGATAAGTTCGTACCGCGGTGGCTCAAAATGCCGCTCGGCTGTGTACGGCGCCAGAAATTTGTTTCCTACAAGATCGCCTTGGACAAAGAAAGCGTTTACGCCATGGAGCTCACAACCAACTAGTGAAAGTCCCTTGGCAGAACCAATAGTTTCCAGCGTCTTCAGAGAGGCGCCATATTGATTCGTTCCGTCCCAGACGCGCGCCGGATCATAGGGCGCTTCCCATGCGACAGTGGGAGGATAGTTGGCGTTATACTCTATACAAGCAACCCGGTGCGGAAGATCGATTGCTCGCCAGATGTGCGACGTATTATAATCGACATCGACAGAAAGGAAATCTATTGCTTCGCCGCCTATGTGCTTGTGAATGACGGATTGAACGTTGTCTCGGGTGACTTGGAGCCCCACGATCTTCAGCGCTCCGCTTGCGATATAGAGGGCAGCATTCTCATTGGCGGCTTCTAAAGCATGAGCATCGCCATCGATCCACACGCCAGTCCATCCACGCTCGAGCAATGCCCTGGTGTTGCATTGGACGCCGGTTTCAACGCCGATTTCAACAAAGACGCGCAACTCCTCGCCGACCCGCGAGTAAATCTCAGCTATGATTGCATCTTCATAGTTCTGAGAATATATATGAGTGGCGGCGCGCACGATGTAGCGCGGATCGTTGAGCCTACTCTGAAGCAAGGTCTCGGTGACTAGAGTTCTCATCATCTTAAGATGAGCGGATACTTCGTCGCGGATTGCCATCATATCTATCGCTATAGTTTATACCAATTTGTGTTAGTAAATAGGCTTCGGCACTTATTTATTATCTTTCTTTTACGGGATCATACCTGTAATCTCCTGCAGCTGAAACATGGCCAAGCCCCCGGACGCTGTGCGCAAGTCAGCAAGCGCGGCCTTCAAGCGGCTGGCTAGTTCGCGGCTCGGTGAGCCCGGCGCGACAGCCCTGCTAGATAGGCGCTTGTTCTGGTGTCACCGGGAGGGACAACGACAAGATCGGCGTGGGCGCCTGATTCTGGATCATATGGCGGCGCACGAGCCAATGCCGCGAGCGCGCCCAGCTCAATGCGTTCAGCCGAATTTTCCTCATGCGTGATCCAGACTTCACCATCGATCGCCGCCAGCAAGGCGATCAACTCATCAGCGGATGAGCCGCAGCGTTGTAACCCCCGAGGCCAAAACTCAAGCACCAGCCGAGGGCGACTGTCCAGCGTCCGGCGCATGCCGCGCAATATTGCCGCCTCTGAACCCTGCGTGTCCAACTTAATCCAGCTCGCACGCTTGCCGGCCTCCGCTAATACGTTATCCACGGAGCGGACCCGTACCTTCTTGTAATCCTTTCGGTCCCCGACAACCGAAAGCTGATGATCACCCCGGTGCTCGAACGATTGGTATAGCCGTGTGTGACCGTCTGCTTGGCCGGCCGCGACCGGGTACGCAGTAACGTTTTCGCAGCCGTTGATCCGGAGATTGGTGCGCAGGTGTCGCCAATTGTCAGGATCGGGCTCTATAGCGACAACATGACCTGCCAATTTGCTTCCGATTACAGAGAACCACCCAATGTGCGCGCCGACATCAACAAGGACATCCTCCGACCGTAACGTCGATCGCAGCAAGGCCACAATGTGCGGATCAAAGACCTCCTTGCGGGCGATTACCCCCGACACCCAAGGATCGCCTGCAGGGTGCAGCCTGAAGCGCAATTCAGGCAGGCCTTCAAGGGGGAACCGCGTGACGAGGTTGTCCGGTCGAGCTCGGGGACGCCACCAGCGATCAAACATCGTCAATTGATACGACATAAGCCGATCAAACGCCAGTCTCTGCTCGCGGGGTCGACAGAGCGCGATGATTATGATCCGCCGTCAGGATCGTCGCTGAGGCGCCGGTGCGCGGCGCCGCGAGTTCCGGCTCAACGACAGAGTTGAGCTCGGTCACGAGGGTGAAGGCTTAGGATTGCTGGAAAATTGGTTGGGATGCACCCTGCCTGAATCGCAACAGGAAGGCGGGCTTTCGGTTGGCGCCGTTGGCCCGCAGGGAGCATCCCGATGGAGAGATTATCCGCCCCGGAGCGCACGCGCGAGGAGCTTCGCGCCTTGATGAATGGAGAACTGGGGACGGCGGCCGGGCGAGGCGACCTTGTGCGTCTGGCGCTTCGCCTGATCGTCGAGGAGGCGCTCGAGGGAGAAGTCAGCGACGCGCTTGGACGGGAACGTTACGAGCGCGGCGAGGACGGCAAAGCCGGCTATCGCAACGGTTATCGACCGGGCAAGATGAAGACGGCGGAGGGCGCCGTGGATTATTCGGCTCCGCAAGTCCGGGACACGCCTGAGCCCTTTGTGTCGAACGTGCGGGCGGCGCTTTCGGGACGCACGCGGGAACTCGAGCGACTGGCGGTCGAACTCTACGCGAGGGGCCTGTCGACGCGCGACATCGAGGACGCTTTCACCGACGAGACCGGCCAGCGGCTTTTGTCGCGGGCGGCGGTGAGCGAGATCACCGAGAAGCTGTGGGCCGAGTACGAAGACTTCTGCAAGCGCGATCTCTCCGAACACGCGGTGGCCTACCTGTTTATCGACGGCATTGCCGAGCGGCTGCGTCCGGGCCAGCGGCGAGAAGCGGTTCTGGCCGCCTGGGGGATCGGCGAGGACGGGCGCAAATCGCTTTTGGGGTTGATGGCCGGATCGAAGGAGGATGTCGAAACGGTGCGGGCGTTCTTCCAGGACCTGCGCGCCAGAGGGCTGGGCGATCCGCTGCTCGTGGTCAGCGACGGGGCGCCTGGGATCATCCGGGCGATCGAGGAATGCTTCCCCCGCTCGGCGCGCCAGCGCTGTCTGGCGCATCGGATGCGCAACCTCGCAGCGAAGGTCTCGGCCGATCCTTGGCCCGAATTCAAGGCGCGGGTCACCGCCTGCTATCAGGCGCCCTCGCGCGCGATCGCCCGACAATTGGCGGCCGGCATCCGCGCCGATTACGCTAACGTCCTACCCAGTGCGCTCGCCTGTTTCGAGGACGATTTCGAGGCCTGCATCGCGCACCTGCGCCTGCCGGTCACGCATCGTCGTTTCGCAAGGACGACGAACCTCCTCGAACGGCTGTTCGTCGAGGAACGGCGGCGGCTGAAAATCATTCCCAATGGCTTCGGCGAGAAGCCGGTGCTCAAGCTCATGTTCGGCGCGCTCATCCGAGCCGCCGAACGATGGCGCGGCCTGCGCTTCACGGAGTTCGAACTCCGACAGATCGCCGCTGTCAGAAAAGAACTCGACGACGAATATCACGCTTCAATCACGCCGCTGGCCCGGTCAGCCCAGCCCCGAGTTTCCAGCAAATCCAAGCCTTGACCGGTCACGAGATTCGCCTGCCGATTGGCTCGACGCACCGGCTCGCCAACCCCGGCAAGATCGACGTGGAGCTGACCGAGGTTCAGACCGGCAGCCACTTTGGCGAGGATGATATCCTGCGTGTTGAAGAAGACTTCAATCGAATGCGATCGGATCCTGAGCGGTCTCGCAGACGACACGACTAGCTCACGCAGAGATGGGAACCGACGCTCCTCGAACGAAGTTTGGCAGCTTGTGGCGTGTCCGTCATAGCATAAAGGTCCAGCATTGCGGCCTTCGGTCGCAATAACAAGTCGGTGACGCACCCGTGCTGGGTCAGGTTCGCGTGAATCAGACCCATAGGGTTGGGTGGCGGGTCCAGGGGGCGCTCGCCCGCAAACATCTGTCGCACATCAAAGGTTGACCAGATTGCTTCAGCGAAGGTCAACACATCATAGTGGTGTATGAGTAACGTCCACGAGTTGAACTCCAGGAGTATTAGCGGGCAAGCCTTTCCGATTAACGCTCGCGCGCCCGCCAAAACGTTCGGTTCGAAACCCTCCACATCAATCTTGATGAATGACGGCGATCCCAGCTCGAGACCATCGAGGCGAACGATCTTGGATAACACCGATGTGCCATGTGTTGCGACGGACCAAGGGCCATTATCATCAAAGGTAATGGTGCCCGAAACGTCCCCTACCGCGGCTTCGATAAGTTCGATGTTGGTGATTCCATTGCTGGACACATTCTGACGCAAACAGCGCTGCGCCGCCGGCATGGGTTCAAATGCTACGACCGACAATCGGGACGCAAGGCCGCGATTGTCAGTGAAGTGAATCCAATGTGAGCGCCAACGTCCAGGCACAACGATCCGTGAGGCAAATCCTTAACGGCCGCGGCGACATTGCTTTGATCGGCTGGCCAGTCTGAAAGGCCCGCATATATGCGGAATGGGTGCCGACCAACTTTAGCCGTCGGCCAGCGGCTATGATGCTTCCCTCTAGAGCCTGACCCAAAAGCTTCTGGCGCTTGGGGTTAGCGGCGTGATTGACGGCCTCGGCAGGATGGCTCGGAGCTGAGATGAGCGATGTGGACGCAGGGACGCATCAGGTGAGATCTACAAACAGTCTGGCAGCGAGGTCTGCCGAGCGATTTGACTGATGCGCAGTGGGAGCGCCTTGAACCGTTGATCCCGGCGGCGAAGACAGGAGGACGACCGCGCCAGACCGACATGCGCGCGGCGATGAATGCGATCTTCTATCTGCTGCGCACCGGTTGCCCCTGGCGGTATCTGCCGCGCGATGCGTTTCCGCGCGCTCGACGGTCTACAACGTCTTGCCGCAAGTTCCAGCGCGAAGGCGTGTGGGAACGGATCTGGGAGGAGTTGCTCGTGGCACATGGCGCTGCGCGAAGAGCGGGGCCGCGAGGCCAGCCCGACGGCCGCGATCATCGACAGCCAGTCGCTGAAAGCGGCGGAAAAGGGGGAGCCGCGAGCCGGAGTGAAAAGGACGCAGTGGGTTATGACGCCGGCAAGAAGGCGAAGGGCCGCAAAGTGCACGCCCTCGTCGACGTCGAAGGCCTGCCGCTGCGGGTGATCGTCCACTCCGCCGGCATGCAAGACCGTGACGGCGCGGCGCTGGTTCTCGACAAGATCCGCCAGCGCTTCCCATGGTTGGAGCTCGTCTGGGCCGACGCCGGTTACAACGCCCGTCAGGTCAAAGACGCCGTCGCCGGGGTACCGGGACTCCGGCTCGAAATCGTCAAGCGTTCGGATGACATGACAGGCTTCGTCGTGCTGCCCCGTCGATGGGTGGTCGAGCGAACCTTCTCCTGGTTCGGCCGCAACCGCCGTCTGGCCAAGGACTACGAGAACCTCGCCGAAACGCTCGCCGCCTTCATAACCTTGGCCGCCATCCAATTCGCCATCAGACGCCTTGCTCGCGCGTAGGCTTTTAAGTCAGGCTCTAAGTCATTCGCCATTGTCGTCCTTCCTTATTCGGAGTTTGTTTGAACGAACTACTCTACCGCCACAAGTGGACAGAACTGCTGGCTGGCCGATCGCTAAGCGATATCGCCCCCCAATGTTGCGGCGCGCGCTCATCCTTGCGCATTCAGGCGCCATCGGACTCCAATGGATGGGGATCCTGGGCTATCAAGGCCTCACGTTCACGCGTCCGATCCACCATATCAAGAAAGTCGGTCGCAAGCCGCCAGCCCCAGTGTGCCTCAACCCCCCTCCAGAGGATCACGTCGGCGCTGAAGATCGCGCCGTGCCCTCGGTGCTGGTGGGATTAACTTGGCTGTCGGCCATCTCGGGATATCGACGATGGAAGCTGCTGAAGTGACAATGTCTCCGGCTCGATAAGCTCGATGTTCTTGATCCATTATTCGACACGTTCTGACGCAAACAGCGCTGTGCCTCAGGCAAGGGTTCAAATGCTTGGACCCGACGATGGAGACGTAAGGTTACGATTGTGAACCGGCGATTTCAACGACGACGGTCACTCCGACATCCTGTGGCAGAACGCGAACGGGCCGGCCGCAATTTGGGAAATGAACGGGACGAACCTAATCGGCCCTCAAAACCCAAATACGGGCGCCGGTCGGCAACATTTCGCTAACCCCCCAAATATGGCTGACTGAATGCCCCGAGCGGCGACGAGGCTCTATCGCGGCGAACATTAAGTCCGCCCGCATCTGCGCGTTGTTCGAAGGCAGGGATTCTCCTGGGACTTGATTGTGATTCAACCTTTGAATAGAGCAGCTTGCTCGACTGCGGAAGCCTGTGCGACCACACGCGGGAGACACGGAAGTCGAGACGATCTAGGAGCTGATCGGTCAAGGACAGACACGATGAGAAACTGGGCTTCGACGCATCGTCAAACACATATCAGATACCTGGTAGGATTTTGCCGATCCATCACTATTGCTGGGAAAAAAATCCTCCACAAGAGAGAACGCTGATGCTTGCCTTAATCGAAACTCCGGCTGTTCAAAGGGCCGCGCCTCGCCTCGTTGTTGATCGGCGTCTCGCATTGTTAGCTGGTGCGGCGGCGGCGCTCCCTTTACTTGGCGTGCAATCCGCCAACGCGTCTCTCTCAACAGATTTAGAACTGCAGCGACTGGGCCGTCGTATTCGTGCAATGTATCTCA
Organism: uncultured Alphaproteobacteria bacterium; assembly: GCA_963707355.1. Classification (GTDB taxonomy): domain Bacteria; phylum Pseudomonadota; class Alphaproteobacteria; order Rhizobiales; family Beijerinckiaceae; genus Roseiarcus. Next base: position 125,100 of record CAVPPX010000058.1, read on the forward strand.
GGGAAGCCGCACTACCTTGGTCAATATCTGTCGAAACACCAGAGGCCGTTACTTCGGTTGCAAACCTCTTGACGCATCGGCTTGGTCAGAAGGCGGTATTTGTCGAGGGTTGATACCTCTCTCCCGAAGCAATCGCGCGTTGTCTTATTTCTGCGGTTCCCGCCGGTGAGGTTCGAGTATGACCATTCGAACGGGTCGGGTATCGGAAGGGGCAGCGGCAGACGTGTGCATTGTCGGCAGCAGGCCTGCAGGGCTGTCATTGGCCACGCGGCTGAAAGTGCGGGATTGCGGGTCGACATATTGGAGAGCGGCGCGGAAGCGAGAACCGCGAAGGCCGATGCACTCAACGAGGCGGTAGACACCGGTATTCCTTACGTGGTGGCGGCTCATCGGCGCCGCATGTTTGGCGGTTCGTCGAACTGTTGGGGTGGTTGGTGCTGTCCGCTGTCAGACGAGGATTTTCAGTTGCGGCCGTGGGTGGCGGAAGGGCCAGGTTGGCCCATCGCGGCAAGTGACCACCGAGCTCGTGGCTTCAACAACCTGTTCATCGGTGGCAGCTCAACCTTTCCGACGCCCAGCTTCGCCAACCCCACCTTTTCTATTGTTTGTCTCTCTCTGCGTCTTGGTGATCACATAGCGGCAACGATCGGCCATATCTGAGAGTATTTCATGACGTATTCATCAGATGTCAGATCTCTTTTGAGCTTAGCGTCTGGGCTCAATTGATTCGTCGCTCCTGCGTGCAGCACCACGAGAGCACTGCCACTGAGCCGATGCGCCCCCAAAGAATAACGAGATTATGAAAGTACGATAGATTAAAGTCGATCGGAACGGCGGCGACTACGACGTGACAATGCCCTCGCCGACAACACCAACGTTGTGGGAGCCGAATATCAAATCGACAGGTCGCGTAAGCTCCGAGGATCGCTTGCGGCAGAAATCGCTGGAGTTTCGACAAACCAGGAGTTGCCATGAAGACTTTTTTACACCTGCTGCGCCGTCGTTTCGAGCGTCTCAAGGTAAGCTACAGTAAGAGGGCGGACAGAGTTTACGACAGCTTGATGGAGATAAACGCGCGCGGCCACGCGGCTTTGCTGCCTCGGAAACCGTCACTCCTATTTATCGGTTATGCTGAAGCCGCCCTGGGCATTGGGGAGTCCTTTCGCTATCTGCTAACGGCGCTCGACAAGGCGGGGCTTTCGTTTTCGATATATCCCTTCAGTCGAAATGTTGAAACGCGCATAATCGGGCCTTTCTTGGAGCACCGATACGACCTCATAGCACCGTACGATATCACCGTCGTCTATATGGCTGTCGATCAGCTGCCGTATTGCTTCAAGGAGCTCAGCGTTCAGTTCGCCGGAAGCGGTTACACCATCCTGCAGACCTTCTGGGAACTCCCAGGAGCGCCGGAGGCGTGGGCGCCGCTCCTTGAGAAAATCGACGAATTGTGGGTACCCAATACATTCGTTGCAGATGCTTTTCGCCAAATTTTTAAAGGACCAATTACGACAATTCCTACCTGCGTCGAAGTTATAAAGCCAGAAGATAAGAACTCAAGGGAAAGCCTAGGGTTAGAAAACGATCGCTTCTACTTCATCTACTCATTTGACTACTATTCTGAGTTAGCCCGTAAGAACCCGCTCGGCGTGATCCTGGCCTTCGCCTATGCCTTCCCGGACCCTGAAACAAATGTTGGGATTGTGATCAAGACGACAGGTCGAGGCGAATTGGATCCGACGGTCTTTCATCTTCTAGAGAACTTCGCACGCGTCGACAGGAGGGTTAAAGTAGTGAACCAATTTATGGCGAGAGACCAAATGATTACCCTCCTCGATGCTTGTGACTGCTATCTCTCCTTGCATCGATCGGAAGGCTTTGGTCTTGGAATGGCGGAAGCGATGGCATTGCATAAGCCAGTCGTGGGCACGGATTTTTCAGGTAACAAAGAATTTCTGACTGAGGAGACAGGATTTCCGGTTCCTTATGTGATGCGACCATTGATGCTGGGGGAATATCCAATGGGAGAGGGGGAGAGCTGGGCAGAGCCGGATCTTGAAGCCGCAATTGATCGCATGCGAAGCGTCTTCAGAGACCCATGGGAAGGGCGGGCTCGAGCCCAGCGTGGAGCTGATCTCATCTCGAAATACAATTCTTCTGAAGCACTAGCAAGAATTGTCAATAGACGCCTGCACGAGATCCGCGGAGCAAGAGGTTTCGTAGAGCCTGCTCATCCTATCCTGTAAATCTTGTTGGCAGCCCAAACGGAACCGAATTCTTAGCCGCCAAGGGTTTTCTTTTCTGAAGCACCCGCGTCTCGCAGGTCACAAATATGTGCAATTATCTTTGCGGATTGGCAGGAGAAGGCGCCTGGGGAAGACCGCGATTACGATCCTTCTGGCCCAAAGCAAGCGGTGTGATCTTGAGAGTACTCTTGGGCTATTGCACGCGGCAGTTCGATCATTTCCTGCAACGGTTCAATCCGGCGATCGTGTGGGCTCTGGTCTCGGACTTGGTGACGCGAACTCTTCGACGTGGTCGGCCTGGCTGTGCGCGCCTTCCCGATTGAGGCGCGACGAACT
>CAVPPX010000059.1:0-246753 GCA_963707355.1 uncultured Alphaproteobacteria bacterium
TACATTTTGAGCGACCGCCGCGAGCAGGAACTCATCTCTTGCCCCGTTCGGACCTCTGAGACGCAAGCGCGTGAGGCGCAAGATCCGCTTGAGATGGGCGAACAGCATCTCGACTTTCTTCCGGCGGCGACAGGCCTCCACGTATTGCGGAGTTGCGGCGTGCGCCCGGGCCACGTCGCGGGCCTCTTCGTCCAGATCCCGCGGGATCTTTCGGGCAAGAGCGTTCGGGCAGCACTGGGCTTTGAGTTTGCAGACGTCGCAATCCAATTTGCTGGCACGATAAATCCGCGTCCCCTCGGCCGTTACGCCGCTTCTGGGGGTCGAATAGGTTCGTCGGAACTGGACCAGTTCTTTGCCTGCGGGGCAGGTGTAACGGTCGCGCTCGGGGTCAAAGACGAAATCGGCGCGGGAGAACGTGCCATCGGTTCGATTTGATTTATCGAAGACCGGAATGTGCGGAGCGATCCCTTTCTGTTTGACCAGCCAAGCCAAGCTCTCCGCCGACCCGTAGGCGCTGTCGGCGGCCAAGGATGCCGGCCTCATGCCAAAGCGCGTCTCGGTCCGCTCGAGCATCGTTCGCGCCGCTCCGACTTCCGCCTGTCGGATGGCGCGCGTAGCTTCGACATCGACGATCACGCCATGGTCGGTGTCGATCAGGTAGTTATTGGCGTAGGCGAAGAAGGCATGTCCCTTGTGTGCGCCTGTCCATTGCGCCGCCGGATCGGATCGCGAGATGAACTTCGGCGTCACGGGCGATGCGGCTCCGAACGCCGCGCCGTCGAGAGTGGCAAGGTACTCCTGCGTGGCGCGGGTGGCGGTTTCCTTGATCTCCTCAGGCTTCCACTCGTGGCTTGGAACCGATCGTTGCTTGTTGGCGTCGGCTGCGATCAAACTGGCGTCGACCGCAAACCCATCCGCGCTGACCAGGCCCTCAGCGATACAGCGCTGCACTACGCTCTCGAAAAGGCGGCGCAGCATGTCGCTCTCACGAAAGCGCCCATGTCGGTTGTTCGAGAACGTCGAGTGATCGGGAACCCTGCCATCCAGTCCGAGACGGCAGAACCAGCGATAGGCCAGATTGAGGTGAACTTCATCGCAGAGGCGACGCTCGGATCGAATGCCCATGCAGTAGCCGACGATCAGCATGCGGATCATCAGTCAGGATCGACCGAGGGCCGGCCCATCTGGCTGTAAAATGGCTTCAGCGACTGGCGGAGATCTCGAGGTCGAGATGGCGGTCAATGCCCCTAAGCAGATGATCGGAAGGGACGTGTTCGTCGAGGCAGAAATCATAGAACAGCCGCGCCGGCGTTCCCTGAAAACCCATCATCGCCGTCTCTCCCGCAGAATCAGCAGGATTCAATGAATCACGACGCTCCCTCGACGACAATCAATCGCTGGCTATTTCAACAGTATCCGCAAATAGCGGTCATGTCTGGACGGCGCCTCGTGGTCAAGGGTCTCTTTGAAGCTACTGTGAACGTTTCGGGAGCGGTCATGTCTTCGGCCTGTTGATGCGGGAAGGATGAATCCGCTGGCCCTGATGATTCGTCCGCGTGGCTCTTCGCCTCATCATTCCGTCGCGCTCGTACTGGCGCTGACCGCTATTCGGGCTTCCGAGCCGTTGCCGTTGGTTCACATCATTTCGTCGACGCCCTCGATGCTGATCGCCTTGGCGGCGAAAACTCCTATCGAATAGCCTCGTCGTTCAGGCGGCGACCGGCCGGTCGTCGTATTGGCCGCCCCGGGTCATCAGCGCGAAGACGATGCGGGCGACCTTGTTGGCGAGCGCTACCGCTGTCAGCTTGAACTTGTACTTGACGGTCTTGCGCTCGAGCATGCCGCTCGCCCACAGGCGCATGGCGTCGTTATGGCCTTTGCGATGACGAAGCGTCGCGCAGGCGCCTACGACCAGAAGCTTGCGCAGGTAGCGGTCGCCCATCTTGGTGATGCGCCCGAGCCGCTTTTTGCCGCCGGTCGAGTTCTGGCGCGGCGTCAGGCCGAGGAAGGCGGCGAACTCACGCCCGCTGGCGAAGGCGCTGGCGTCCTGGATCGTGGCCATGATCGCCGATGCGGTGACCGGGCCGACGCCGGGAATGGTCATCAACCGCTTGGCCGTCTCGTCGGCCTTGACCGACGCCTGCAAGCTCCTTGTCGATCGCCGCGATCTCCTCGTCGAGCGCGTCGATCTGGCCGACCAGCGGACGAAGCGCGCCGCGCACGCAATCGGGAACGACGATCTCGCCATTCTCGTCGAAGCCGTCGCCGGCCAGGCGCTTCAGCTCATAGGCGTGCTGCACGCCTTGCGGCGCGACGACGCCGATCTCCGCCAGATGCCCGCGCAAAGCGTTGAGCGCCGCCGTGCGCTGGCCGGCGAGCAGCTCGCGCGCGCGATGGCGCATCAGCTCGGCCTGGTTCTCGATCGCGCGCACCGGCACGAAGCGCTGGCCCGGCCGCCCCACCGCCTCGCAGATCGCCGCCGCATCGATCGCGTCGTTCTTGTTGCGCCGGACATAGGGCTTCACATGCGCGGGCGGCAGCAATCTCACCCGTGCCCGAGTTCGATCAGCGCCCGTCCCCAATGATGCGCCGAGGCGCACGCCTCCATCGCCACCACGCACGGCTCCAGCTTCGGCGAAGAAGGGACGAGCCGGCCGCGCTTAGCTTGCGGCTACAACCACGCGCCCGTCGCATCGACGGCGTGAACCTGAAACACGTTCTTCGCCAGATCCAGACCAACCTGCGTGACAGTCGAGAAATTCCCGCTAGACTTCCCCATGGACGGCTTCCCTTCAGATGGGGTGATGACAACGACCATCTTGGCACGCTGATGCCGTTCGGGGCGCCGTCCACCCCACGGTCATTCGGCGACGGCTGAGAAAATGGGCCAACCCCCTCTCGACTCGTCAATGACCATGACATTGATCGCAACTACCTCTAACAGCCTGGGGAGCAAAGGTGGGCATGGCAACATGGGGAGGCGCAAGATGAATAGACGGGACCTGTTTCTCTCGACGGCCAAGGCGGCGCTGTTGAGCGCCTTCGGCGGATCGTGGCTACTGGGGCGCGCGCGGGCGCAAAGTCCAGCTGCAGCCGCGGAGGCCGCGCCTCAGCCGGCGCACGCGGCCGCCGCAAGTGGTTCGCCCTTCGGGATTCGCACCGTTCCCGGCGACACGCTGCCGGCGCCCGAACTGCCTTTCGGGGGCGCGGCCAACCTCAACGCTGCGCAGTCCACGCCCTGGTGGCCGCGGATAACCGTCCCGCCCCCCGGTGCGCCGAACGTCCTTTTGATCATGACCGACGACGTCGGCTTCGGCGCCCCTTCGACCCTCGGCGGGGTAATCCCGACGCCGGCCATGGACCGCGTCGCCAAGATGGGCCTGACCTACACGCGATTCCACACGACCGCGCTCTGCTCGCCGACGCGAGCCGCCTTGCTCACCGGCCGCAATCACCACTCGGTGGCGACCGGCGTCGTCGTGGATCAGGCGACCGGCTATCCGGGGTACAACAGCGTTATCCCGCGGGAGGCGGCCGCGATCGGCGAGATCCTGCGACAGCACGGCTATGACACGTCGTGGTACGGCAAGGATCATAACGTGCCGCTATGGGAGACGAGCCAGGCCGGCCCCTTCCACAATTGGCCGACCGGCCCGGTCAAGGGCTTCGACTACTATTACGGCTTCATCGGCGACGACACCACGCAATGGACGCCGAACAATCTGTTCCGCAACACGACGCCGATCGAACCCTATCTCGGCAATCCCGGCTGGAACCTGATCACCGCGATGGCCGACGAGGCGATCGGCCGCATCAGGATGCTGGACGAGGTCCAGCCCGATCGGCCGTTCATGATCTACTACGCCCCCGGCGCCACTCACGCGCCGCACCATCCGACGCCGGAGTGGGTCAAGAAGATCGAGGACATGCACCTGTTCGACGACGGGTGGAACGCGCTGCGCGACAAGATCTTCGCCAACCAGAAACGGATGGGGATCATCCCCGAGAACGCCGAGCTCACGAAATGGCCGGACGGCCTCAAGACCTGGGACAAGCTCGACGACCAGGAGAAGAAGCTCTTCATCCGGCAGGTCGAGGTCTACGCCGCCTATCTCGCCTATGTCGATCACGAGATCGGCCGCGTCATCCAGGCGGTCGAGGACGCGGGCAAACTCGACAATACGCTGATCATCTACATCAGCGGCGATAACGGCGCGAGCCCCGAAGGCACTCTCAACGGTCTCTACAGCGAATTTGCCATCCTGAACGGCATCCATCCGACCGTCGAAGAGAACATGAAGTTCTACGACGTCTGGGGGACGAACGAGACCTATCCGCATTACGCGGTAGGCTGGGCCTGGGCTTTCGATACGCCTTACCAATGGACCAAGGAGGTCGCCTCTCACTTCGGCGGCACGCGCAACGGCATGGTCGTGTCCTGGCCGACCGGGATCAAGGACGCGGGCGGCCTGCGCCACCAGTTCCACCATGTGATCGACATCGTGCCCACGATCTTGGACGCCTGCGGCCTGGCGCAGCCGGAGACGGTCAACGGCATCGCGCAGAAGCCGATCGAAGGCACGAGCATGACGTACACCTGGGGCTACCCGGATGCGGCGGGTCGCCGGACGACGCAGTATTTCGAGATGTTCGGCAGTCGCGCGATCTATCAGGAGGGATGGATCGCCTCGGCGCCGCCCGTCGTTCCGCCATGGGCTCTGACGCTGGCTCCGCCCGCTGCGGACGTCATGAACAGCTTCCGCTGGGAGCTCTACAACCTCGAGCAGGACTGGACGCAAGCCAAGGACCTCGCGCCGACGATGCCGGACAAGCTGCGTGACCTGAAGGAAGTCTTCACCCAGGAGGCATCGCGCTACAACGTGTTTCCGCTGGACGACGCGCTCCTGCCCCGTTTTCTTGGGCCCAAGCCGAACTACGCGCCCGGCCGGACGGTGTTCACCTATTCAGGCGAGCTGGCCAACGTGCCGCACCCTGGCGCGGCCGGAGCGCCGAACATGCTGAACAAGTCCTACACGATTACGGCCGAGGTCGAGATTCCGGACGGCGGCGCCGAAGGCATGCTGGTCACAGATGGGGGGCGCTTCGGCGGCTATGGCCTCTACCTCCTGAAGGGACGGCCGGTCTTTTGCTGGAACCTGATCCAGCTTGCGTTAGTCAAGTGGCGGGGCGCCGACGCGGTCGCCGCGGGCAAGCACGTGCTCGAGTTCGACTGGAAATACGACGGCCCCGGCCTCGGCAAGGGCGGCGTTGGGACCCTGAAGGTGGATGGCAATGTGGTGGACAGCCATCCCATGCCGAAGAGCCTACCGGTCGGCATCGGCTGGTGCGAGACATTCTGCGTCGGCGTGGACACTGGCACGGCGGTGGATGAGAGCGATTACCAGGTGCCGTTCCGCTTCACCGGCAAGATCAACAAGCTGACCATGGCGCTCGGGCCGGAGGAACTCACGCCCGCCGAGCGCGAGATGATCTACAACACCTATCGCGACAAGCAGTAAGCGGCGTGGGCGGCCGCTCGCTGACGGGCCGATGACCCCGCTCCCTGCCCAGCTGCAGTTTGGCCTGGAGGGCGCGGTTAACAGTAAGTCGCCCTCCGGTTTTTTCGGCGGGATTTTGCCAGTTGAGCGGTGGCCATCAGACGGCGGAACTCCTCGATCCCCGGCGGCAATCCGATATGTCCGGTTCACGTCGATAGCGGGCGTTCAAAGCATTAGCTTCGTCCGCTTTCGTCCAAAGCGGTCGTTTCCGAACAGGCGACTGAATTTTGACCTAGTTGCGCCGCATTAGGCCTTCCTGTCCCCGATCGCCGGCGCTCCGCTCTCGGCGGCGCCGAGAAACTTCTGCTCCCACCAGGTGAACAGGATGTCGCGCAACGCTGCGCCGTCGTCGGCGCCGTAGACGGGCAGGCGAAGGCGATCGAGCATCGCGGCCTCTTCGTCGGAGAGTTCGACCGCGACGTCCTCGAGCCGGATCGGAATGTTGACGAACTCGGCGACGTAAGATGCATCGCGGCTCAGCTTGCGGTCCGTTTTGATCGTCGGGTTGCGAAAATCCTTGGGCGTTCGCTGGCTTTTCAGGATCGGCGTCTTGGGCGCCGCCGCCAGATCCGCGTCGGTCGCCTCGAAGAGCGTGAGCTTGATCGGCTTCAGGGCGAAATTGCTCGTGCGCATGACGTCGGCGCCACAGACGTTCGGCACGGCGAGAACGTCGACCAGCGCCAGGAGGTCGACATAGTCGCCGGGCTTCGTGTCCTGGCGGGTGATGGTCGCGCGGCCATCGCGACTGATCTCGGTGTACATGAAGAGGTTGAAGCTGTCGTGCACGTCGTCGGGCGTCAGACCGTACTCGCGCTGCGCCTCGGCCTGGATGTCATGACAATTGGTATGCGCGTCGAATCCGTAGGCGCTCTCGTAGACATACGCGCTGCAACGCGGAAACAGGACGTCGTTGCGCCCGACCGTGTCCTCGAGAATGTACATGAGCGCGCGCTCGCGCGGCGGCTGAGACCATAAGAAGGCGCCCTTGGTTGGGTTGAAGCCGTGCACGGTGCGAGTACGGCCGCAATGCATGAATTCCTTGTAGTCATGCAGGTTGAAGCAATTGAAATCGACGCATTGCAGGCCTTCGATCTGCTCGATGCGAAGGATCTGGCCGGCTTTCACTTCGAGCGCCTTGCCGGTTCCCGGCTCCATGACCACCTCGAGCAGAAGGATTCCGATCCGTCATTGGGCGGCGCCCTTGCTCTGCTTCGCGGCCTGTTCGCGGAGCGCCTTGCGGATCAGCGCGACACGGTCCGCCGCCTCGCCGCGCTGGATTGTGCGATCGATGAGTTCGAGTTGCTGCTGGTTGAGGCGCACAACCACCGTTCTTCCCGCCATTCCGCCCCTCGCTCTGCCCGATCGACCCGCGTGCCGGGTTATGTCGCGAAAATAGTCATCGGAAAAGGACAAAGTCTGAGCGGGAGTGGTCAGTTGTCTGGCGGAGGCGACGCGGGACCCATTCGGACTGCCGACGATATCGGCGGACGGGTGACGCCGACGGCGCCGACCGAGTGCTGGCGCCCGATTTGCTTTGTTCGGGAGAGTTTTCGATGCGCTCACCCGCGGCTTGGTGGTTTGGAAGGAACGGCGCGATGCAAACGACCCGGCGTGGTTTTCTCGGAGGGGTCGGCGGCGCGGCCCTGGCGTTCGGGTGCGTTTCTTCGGCGCGCGCCGCCAACACCACAATTGGCTTTATCTACGTCGGGTCGAAGGACGACTACGGCTGGAACCAGTCGCATGCTGTCGCCGCAGCCGCGCTTAAAGACATCCCCGGCATCACGGTCGTCGAGGAGGAGAACGTTCCCGAAACCGACGCGGTCGCGAAGACCATGGAATCGATGATCAACCTCGACGGGGCCACGCTGATCTTCCCGACCTCGTTCGGCTATTTCAATCCTTTCATGCTGGAGGAGGCGAGGAAATTCCCCAACGTGGAGTTCCGCCATCCAACCAGCCTGTGGAAGAAGGGGAAGGATCCGGACAACGCCGGCGGCTATTATTCCTATATGGACCAGGGCCACTACGTGAACGGGATCGCCGCCGGGCTGTCGACCAAGACCAACAAAATCGGCTACATCGCGGCAAAGCCGATCGGCCTCGTGTTGCGCAACGTCAATTCCTTCACCGTCGGGGTAAAGAAGGTCAATCCGGCGGCCGAGGTTCACCTCATCATCACTGGCGATTGGTCGCTTCCGGTCCGCGAGGCGGAATCAACTCAGGCGCTGATCGACACAGGTTGCGACGTGATCGCGTGCCATGTCGACAGTCCCAAGGTCGTGATCCAGACCGCCGAGTCTCGGGGGGTGAAGACGCTCGGCCATAACGCCGATCAAAGCTCGCTCGCGCCAAAGGGCTTCATTACCGGGGCCCAGATGAAGTGGAGCACGATCTACGACGCCTATGCCAAGCTGATCGCCAAAGGCGAGAAACTACCGAACCTCGACGAGGGCGGATATGACAAGGATCTGGTCCTGAGCACGCCGTTCGGCGCCGGCGCGAACGACGCGACCCGGAAAGCCGTGCTGGCGGCGATCGACGACATGAAGGCCGACAAGCCGATCTTCGTCGGCGGTGTCAAGGACAACAAAGGCAACGTGATTTCCGCCAAAACCCTCGACCTTTATGACGGCAGCCTCTGGGGCACCAACTATCTGATCGAAGGCGTCATCGGGTCGATCACCTGAGAAATCGTGCGTAGCGGTTCCCGAGCGGCGCGGATCGTAGCGCTGGCATTCGTCAGGCCGATTTAGCGTCGCAGTTGAGCAACATCGTTGCCAGTTTGCCACTGAGGCGCTAAAGGTGCTCGCCGTTGCGCGAAGTGCTTCGCGGCCCTCGGTTCGCTGATTTGACTGGAACGACGAGTATCATTGCGCGCGGGTCGCCGCTCCTGGACGAGAGCCCGCCAACCGGCCGCTTTGGAATCGTCGTCGTCGGTGCGGCTTTCGTCCTCGCTCTGGCGACGTTCCTCGTTTTTGCCGGATTCACGCCGATCATTCCGACGGCGACCGTCGTCCTGACCTTGATGGTCGGCGACGGTCTCGTCGTTGTCATTCTGATTGTCCTCATCTCGATCGAGCTGGCGCGTTTAAGGGCGGCGCGCCGGGCGGCGCGGGCGGGCGCGAGGCTGCACAGTCGGTTCGTAGCTCTGTTTTCGCTGGTCGCCGCCATCCCGGCCATCATCACCGCGATTGTCGCTACAGTTTCGGTCGAGTGGGCGATCAATCCGCGGTTCATGAGCGACGTCGCGGCCTTCATCAACGAGGCCAATCAGGCCACCCAGCTTTACCGCGAATCCCAGTGCCGCGCTCTGCTGCGCGATGTCGAGCTCACGGCCGGCGATATCGGCCGCAGCGCCCTGCTGCTCCAATCGGATCCCACTCAGCTCAACGAATACTTCAGCTCCCGCGCCAAGACGTTGGGCTTTAGCGCCGCGGCGCTCATGAAGAATGACGGAACTCCGCTCGTTGTCGCGCAAGGGTCGGACGAGAAGCTGATCGCCAGACCTGAGCCGTCTGACTTTCAGGACGCCGTCCATGGTGAAGCGCTCTGCGGCTTCCTCGGGGTCGGCAACATTTTCGTCGGAATTCGGCCAATTCCGGGCGCCGACGGGCAATTCCTGTACGCTGCGCGAGGGATCGACCCGTTGGCGGCCAAGGTCGCGGAAGACGCGGCGCTCGTTTCCAACATCTGGGCGCGCTTCGAAGCGCATCGGCACAGCCTTGAGCTGGGTTTTGCCACCGTTTTCGTACTCCTGGCGCTCACGATGCTGTTTTCAGCCATCTGGCTCGGCCTCGCCTTCGCCAATCGTCTGGTCAGACCGATCCGCGGCCTGATCCGCGCCGCGGACGAGGTCGCCTCCGGCAATCTTCATGTTCAAGTGCCGACGCGACGGTCCGACGGAGACCTTGGCCATCTCGGGGACACATTCAACAAGATGACCTCCGAGCTACTGCGCCAGCAGACCGGCCTGATCGACGCGAATGCGCTCAACGACGAGCGGCGCGCGTTCATCGAGGCGGTGCTGTCAGGCGTGCCGGCGGGCGTTCTCGGCGTCGACAATGACGGGATCATCACGATTTCGAACGCCGCCGCCGATCGGCTGCTCGGTGGCGAACACGGTCTCATCGGAAGGCCCCTTGACGCCGTCCAGCCGAGCATTGGATCCATTTGGGAACAGGCTCGATCACTCAGGCTCAGGCTTCATCAAGGGCAGGCGACCGTATTGCGGGACGGCCGCGAGCGGGTTCTCAACGTTCGGGTCACCGGAAATCCTGGACGCGATGGCCGCGCCAGCGTCATCACGCTCGACGACATCAGCGATCTCGTGACCGCTCAACGCACCGCGGCGTGGGCGGACGTCGCCCGCCGCATCGCGCATGAGATCAGAAATCCGCTGACGCCGATCCAACTCTCGGCCGAGCGGCTGAAACGACGGTATGGCCGACACATTGTCGAGGGCAAGGACATATTCGACCAGTGCACGGACACGATTATTCGACAAGTGGACGACATCAAACGCATGGTCGACGAGTTCTCATCCTTTGCACGCATGCCTAAGGCGCGCTCGGCCCGAGACGACCTCACCGATTGCGTTCGTCAAGCGATCTTCCTGATGCGGGTCGGCCGCGCGGATGTCACTTTTGAGGAGCAATTGCCAGATGAGCCGATTTTCGCCGACTTCGACCGTCGGCTGGTGTCGCAAGCGCTCACCAACGTCTTGAAGAATGCGACCGAGGGCGTTGACGCCCTGAACGGAGAGCGGGTCAAAGGGGTGGTCACAACGACTGTTTCCGTGGACAGCGCGGGCTTTGCGGAAATTGCCGTCAGCGACAACGGCAAAGGTTTTCCAAGCGAAGATCGGCGCCGTCTGATCGAGCCCTATGTGACCACGCGAGCCGAAGGAACGGGGCTCGGCTTGCCGATTGTCGTCAAGATATTCGAGGACCACGGCGGCGGCGTCGAGCTTCTCGACGGAGCCCAGCGCCCCGACGGCGGCCGGGGCGCCAAAGTCTTGATGAGACTGCCGTTGCAGCGCGCCGAACAGAACGCAACGCCGGCGGAGAATGAGAGGATCGGTTCGCACTGATGGCTGCTGACATTCTTATTGTTGATGACGAGGACGACATTCGTGGCCTTGTCGCCGGTATCCTGGAGGATGAGGGATACGGGGCGCGTCTGGCGCGCAATTCGGATGAAGCGATCGCGGCGGTTGAAGCGCGCCGCCCGCAACTGATTCTCCTCGACATATGGCTGCAGGGCTCGAAGCTTGACGGGCTGCAGCTGCTCGAAGCGATCAAGCGGCAGCATCCGAATGTCCCCGTCGTGATGATTTCGGGGCACGGCAATATCGAGACCGCCGTGAGAGCGATCAAGCTCGGCGCCTACGACTTCATCGAGAAGCCATTCAAGGCCGATCGTTTGATCCTTATCGCGGAGCGGGCGTTGGAGACTTCGCGCCTCAAGCGGGAAGTCAACGATCTGCGCGCGCGCGGCGGTTCCGCCGACCGGATGGTCGGTTCTTCGTCGGCGATCTCGAACCTAAGGCGGATCACCGAAAAACTCGGACCGGCCAACTCGCGGGTTCTGATATCGGGCGCCGCCGGATCAGGTAAGGAATTGGCCGCCCGGTTGATTCACGAAAATTCGACGCGCGCCAACGGTCCCTTTGTCGTCATCAACGCGCCGACAATGTCGCCCGAGAGAATGGAAGCGGAACTGTTTGGAGTCGAATCCGGCGTCGAAGGGCAGGGACGTGTCGGCGCGCTTGAGGAGGCGCATGGCGGTACGCTCTACCTGGACGAAATCGCCGACATGCCGCGCGAGACGCAGGCCAAGATCCTCCGGGTTCTGGTCGACCAGAATTTCCAGCGCGTCGGCGGCGCCTCGCGTGTGTCCGTCGACGTGCGCATCATTTCATCGACCAGCCGCGATTTGGCGGAGGCGATCACCGAGGGACGTTTCCGCGAAGACCTGTTTCATCGGCTGTCGGTGGTGCCTGTTCGCGTTCCCTCGCTGGCTGAGCGGCGGGAGGACATTCCTGAACTCGTTCAATATTTTTTGAAGAGCGCCGCGGCCAGTATGGGAGTTCCGCCTCGCCGGGTCGGGTCGGACGCCATGGCCGTGCTCGAGTTCGCATGACTGGCCAGGAAACATTCGCCAGCTCAGAAACAATGTCGAACGATTGATGATCCTCGCGCTCGGCGATCCGAACGCCGAAATCTCGGCCTCGATGCTTCCGGCGGAGGTTGGCGCGCTGGTGCCGGCGGTTCCCAGCGGCATCGGCGGCGAGAAATTGCTGAGCCTTCCGCTGCGCGACGCCCGGGAAGCCTTCGAGCGGGACTATCTGGTGGCTCAGATCAGCCGCTTTGGCGGCAACATATCCCGAACCGCGGAGTTCATTGGCATGGAGCGCTCCGCGCTGCATCGAAAGCTGAAGTCTCTCGGGGTCGAATAGCAGGGACGCGGCATGGATCGTGGATGGCTCTCTCCTTGAGTTAGCGCCCGATAGGGGGGCGTGACGCTGCTATAACATTGTCTTTCGGCCTATGAGTTCGCTCGCCTTATTTTCTATGGTATGAAGTTTAAGAACTGCGCATCGTCGGACGCGCGGGGTGACGACGAACAATGCAGGCCGAAAAGGCCCAACGAACGGAAACACGAATGGCAACCGAGAAGGCGCAAAACCTCCAGGATACGTTCCTGAATCACGTGCGAAAGTCCAAGACGTCGGTCACGATCTTTCTCGTTAACGGGGTGAAATTGCAGGGTTTCGTGACTTGGTTCGACAATTTCTGTGTGCTGCTGCGGCGCGACGGGCACTCGCAGCTGGTCTACAAGCACGCAATCTCCACGATCATGCCGGCAAGCCCGATCACCATGTTCGAGGCGGTCGAAGACGAGCCCCGGTGACACGGCTCGGTCTCGCGAAAAGACGGTCGGCCGGGAGCGAGCGGGTTTGAGCACGCGCGCTCTGGTCATCTGCCCGAGCCTCACGCGAGAGTCGAACGAGGCGTTGCGCAGTCCGGAGGCGCGGCGCGAGGAGGCGGTTGGCCTGTCGCGCGCCATTGATCTCGCGGTGATGGGCGCCGAAAGCGTTGCGCTAAACGCGATCCGACCGGCGACCTTTATCGGCAAGGGCAAAGTCGAAACGATCGCCGCCCAGGTGAAGGCCGAGGAGATCGATCTTGTGGTCATGGACTGCGCCTTATCCCCGGCGCAGCAGCGCAACCTCGAAAAGGCCTTTGGCTGCAAGGTCATCGACCGCACCGGGCTCATCCTGGAGATTTTCGGCCAGAGAGCCCGCACCGCCGAGGGCGCGCTGCAGGTGGAGCTCGCCCACCTCAAATATCAGCGCTCTCGCCTGGTTCGCTCATGGACCCATCTTGAGCGACAGCGCGGCGGCTTCGGCTTTCTCGGCGGCCCGGGCGAAACCCAGATCGAGACCGATCGCCGCCTGATCGGCGAGCGCATCGTCCGCATCGAGCGGGAGCTCGAGACTGTCAAGCGCAGGCGCGCCCTGCAGCGATCGAACCGCAGCGACGTGCCCTATTCGATTGTCGCGCTGGTCGGCTATACCAACGCCGGCAAGTCGACGCTGTTCAATCGGCTCACTCGCGCCGAAGTGACGGCGGCCGACATGCTGTTCGCCACGCTCGATCCGACCATGCGGCTCATCAAGTTGCCCCATGGCGGCTCGGCCATCCTTTCCGACACGGTCGGCTTCATCTCCGATTTGCCGACGACGCTTATTTCCGCCTTTCGCGCCACGCTGGAGGAGGTGCGCGCGGCCGATGTCATCGTGCACGTGCGCGACATCTCACACGCCGACAGCGAGGCGCAAGCCCAGGACGTCGAGGCGGTCCTAGGCGAGATCGGCGTCGCCAATCTCGACGATCGCATGGTTGAGGCCTGGAACAAGGTGGATCTGCTTGACGCGGACGCGCGCGCCGCGCTCGCACTGGAGCAGGAGACAAGAAACGCCGCGCCGCTCGCCATTTCCGCGGTGACCGGGGAGGGGATTGATCATCTTTTGTCGGCGATCGAGGATCGCCTGGCTCGCGGCCGGCCTGAGCTCGAACTGACGCTCGACGCCAGCGACGGGCAGGGGCTGCATTGGCTCTACGAACATGCCGAGGTCATGAACCGTCGCGACGAAGACGGCGGGCTCCACCTCACGGTGCGCGTTCCCCCGGACCAGATCGAGCGGCTGAAGAGGCGCTTCCCTGCCGGGCGGCGCCCGAGCCTGATCCCACCTGCTGACGCCTGAGCCCGCCGCGACGGATTCAACCAGGACGCGAATTCCGGCCAAATAAATCCAAATGAATCCAAGGAAAACCAAGGAAAAAGCCTTGCATTGCCTTGGATTCCTTTGGCCGAATCAGGACTTTTCAATGGGTTACAGCGAATCCAAATAAAAAAATCTCTCCCACCTCTCAACTCGCGCTCCGGGTTGCAGGCGGACGGCTCAAACAGCGAACAGCACCCGTTGCGCCGCCAGCTATCCCAAGATCGATTATTGGCAAAATATCTATAGCCCGTATTTCTGGTTTTGGCAAGAAAATGCCAACGGACAGATGCCTCAAAACGCGCTCCCACATTTCGGCCGTCTGGGCCTTCGCCTATCCTCACGGAGAAAGCTTGGAGGCTGGCCGAGGCCAAATCCGGTCGCCATCTGTGCCGGCCGGGGCGTAATTCAATTGTATTATTTCGCGTTTCCGATCCGTTTCCGTTCGGTTTCGCGCAATAAAATGGCGGTTGATTTGTGATTCGGACCGACGCCCGTTTGCGGTCGCGCCGGTTCATTGGCCGTCTTCTCGCCCTCCGGAATGCCCGCCTTGCGCAGACCTTCGACCTGCGCTCGTGCCGCGAATTGAAGGTCGGATCGTCGCTCCAGTGCATGCCGACCCAAGTCTGCACAGTGAAGCCGGGATAGACCTTCTGCAAATGGGCGGCGGCGTCCTTCGCCTCCTTGTCGTGGCCGGCCCAGGCGTTGGCGGAAGCGAGGAAGAGGATGGGAATGAAAACGTCTGGCAAGCCTGCAACCGCCTTATTGCACCACGGGATCGCCTGCTCCCATTGTGCGAGATTCGTGTGGAAGGCGCACATATAGAATTGCCACCAAGGGACGTGGGGATCGTGAGGGCTCAAACGAAGTGCAGTTTCGATGCCCGCGAAGCCGTCTCGGCGTGGCCGGAAAAAAACTTGCCAACTGCTCACCCCGCAAAGCCTCCTCGGCCTTTGGGGCGCCTTCCGCTAAGCGGCCCCTCGATGTGCGCGCCCGGCCCGGTTATGGGCGCGCCTCCGCGCGCCGCATTGCCTATAGGCGCATTGCCGATAAGCGATTTTGCTTCTGTATGCGCTCACCCGCCTCAGTCTGAGGCGGCTGCGCCACGGACTTCTTGACTCAGAGACATCATGACGTCATGATGTCTACTTAAATGCTGCCAACACGACGATCGCTTGGCCCCGGCGAGTGGACGTTGGTGCCCAGACTGCGGGCGATCCGCGCAGCGATGGCGTCAAATCCCAACTGAGAGGCGCTAAGAGCTTTCCGGCAGGGCGTGCTGGCCGCGGACGGAGGGAAAAGGACGCTATGACGCTTGAAGGTTTCAACGTTGCTGAGAGAGGGGGCGGTTCGTATTGGCCGCTTTCCATTCTTCGATGGGTGATGGTGCTCATATTTGTTTCGTTCGGCATCCAGAAATTCACGCCGCAGTCCGCTGAAGGCATAGCGGTGTATATTTCTCACAGTCCCTTCGTTTCGTGGCTCGGCATATTCGGCATCCGGGGCGAGGCCTATCTCCTCGGCGTGATTGAACTCACGACGGCGGTGTTGCTCGCTGCGGGAGCGTTTGTCCCATTCCTGTCGGCTCTAAGCGCATTGATGGGGACCGGCACATTCATCATCACATGGTCGTTTTTCTTTACGACGCCCGGCGTCGTCAAATGGAGCCTCTCCACGGATCCCATAACGTGGAACCTAGCAGGGGAGTTCCTGTACAAAGACATTGTGCTTCTTTGCGTTTGCGTCGTTTTGTTTTTGGCGTCCCTGCCGAAAACATGGGTCCCCCTTCGGTCGAGCTGAGTCGTTGCGATGCCTACTCGGGCGTGCATTGGCGCAAAATGGCGCTCAGGGACCTGTTCGTAGACGACTGCAGAATGGTTAGAGCGATGCGTGAGAGCCCTTCAACGCGGCTGCCGCTTTACGCGCAGGTCGAAGACGTTCTCGCCGCCCGGATCTCGAGCGGCGCGCTGCCGGTCGGAACGCAGCTCCCGTCCGAAGAGGACCTGATCCGCGAGTTCAACGTCAGCCGGACCACGATCCGGGCGACGATCCAAAACCTCGTGCGTCAAGGCCTGGTGGAAATTCGGCGCGGCCGGGGGACCTTCGTGGCTTCGCCAGGATCGTTCAGGAACTGACCGAGCTCACAGGCTTCGTGGAGGACATGCGGGTCCTGGGGCGGATTCCCACCGCCCGGGTGCTCAGTCGCGAAGTTGTGTCGGCTCATCCCCTCGTCGCGGAGAAGCTTGCTGTCCCCGTGGGGACGAGAATTGTGCAGATCCGACGTGTTCGCCTTTCCGACGGCGTCCCGCTTTCTTTCGACGAGACTTATCTGCCGGAGGACCTCGGCCGCGGGATCATGACCGATGACCTCGCCAATGAGCCCATCTTCACTTTGCTGGAAGAACGATACGACACGCCGCTCCTCGAGGCCGAATACGTACTGGAGGCCGCCGCGGCAGAGCCCGCAGTCGCAGCGGCGCTCGAGATTCCGATTGGCGGCCCGATCTTCCTGATCGAGCGGACCTCCTACACCTCGGGACATCGCGCAGTAGACTATGAAAGACTGCACTACCGAGGCGACTCCATTCGGTTCAAGACCCGCTTGGCCCGGCGCCGCATTCCGCGCGCGCCGAAGTGCGACTGACATGCTGGCCACCGTGTCACCCCGCCGAGCGCTCGTTAACCTTCGCCTCGATCCAAAGCCGCTCCATTTCATCGAGAGTGGCGTTTTCGGGCGTTTGGCCAGCTTCGGCCAAGCTTTTCTCGATATAGGCGAAGCGGCGCTCGAATTTGGCGTTGGCGCCGCGCAAGGCGGCCTCGGGATCGACCTTCAGATGTCGTGCCAGGTTCACGGCCGCGAAGAGAAGATCGCCCACTTCGCCCGCCAGCGCCTGCGCCGAGCCCTCGGCGATCTCGGCTTCGACCTCGACGATCTCCTCCCTGATCTTATCCAGGACCGCACGAACATCGTTCCAGTCGAAACCGACTTTCCCGGCCTTCTCCTGCAGCTTCATGGCGCGAGACAGCGCCGGCAAGGCCAGCGGAACGCCGTCCAGCGCGCCGGACCGGGACGATTGAGGCGTCCCACACTCGATGCGAGCTTGGCGCGCTTCTCATCGGCCTTGATGCGCCCCCATAGGGCCTTCACTTGGTCAGGACTGAAGGCCTTGGCGTCTCCGAAGACATGAGGATGCCGGCGAACCAGCTTGGCGGTGATGGCCTCGACGACGCCGCCGAAATCAAACAGGCCCGTCTCTTCCGCCATGCGGGCGTGAAAGACGACCTGCAACAAAAGGTCGCCGAGTTCCTCACGCAGATCTTCGCTCGAACCGCCCTCGATCGCGTCGGCGACCTCGTAGGCTTCTTCGATCGTGAACGGGGCGATCGAAGCGAAGGTCTGCTCGACGTCCCACGGGCAGCCGTGAACAGGATCACGAAGCGCCGCCATGATGTCGATGAGACGGCGAATGTCGCGGGAGGGTTGCATGGGCGAGGCCAACAGCCGGGAAACGGGACGATAGACTATTGGCGCAAAAAGGAGCGCCGCGAAGGCGCTCCTGAATTTTGGCTCGGAGATCGTTCAGACCGAGAGCGAAATCGCCTCGCGGCCCTTGGGCGTGTCGACCACGCGCATCGTCACCTGCTGGCCTTCGGCCAGATGCGAGATGCCGGCCGGACCGAGGACGGAGATATGGACGAACACGTCCTTGCCGCCGTCATCGCTGGCGACGAAACCAAACCCCTTGGCGTCGTCGAACCATTTCACCTTTCCGATGACCGAAACGGCGGTCGACGGATCAGGGGCGACCCGGCGAGGCGGTCGAAGCCCATCGCTTGACGGCCTTTGTGGCCGCTCGACAATGCCGGCGGCGTCGACTTCGAGCACCCGCGTCACCTGCGCTCCCTTGGCGCCGGCGCCGACCTGGACGCGCAATTTGGCGCCTGCGGGGACCGCGTCATGGCCTGCGGCATGCAAGGCGTTGGCGTGCAGAAACGCGTCGCCAGCGCCGCCCGCCAGCTCGACAAATCCGTAGCCTTTGTCGGCCTTGAACCATTTGACGACCGCATCGACCGGCGGGGCGCCGGAATCGATCGGCGCGGAACCGCCCCCCATCGGCGGGCCGCCAAAGCCCGCTGCGTCCGGTCCGCCGCCGAAGCTTCGACCCGGGCGGGGCCTCGAACTCGTAAGGCATCGGCCCATCGTCATCGAACCCGCGCTTGCGAGGCGCCCTGAAGTCCTTACCCTTGCTCATGTTAGTCCCAAGTCCTCACCCAAAACCCAATCCATAGGAGCGCATCGCGACCCCTTGTGATCCGCTGGATAGCAGCGAAACTCCGTTGCGACTCTTCGTGTGAAAAGAGCTCGTCGATCGGACGCGCAATGCCGAAAGTGTCCCTGGACCCACTCAAAGGCAGGACCCCTCATGTGGCAGAGGGAACTCTGGAGAGTTTCCAGCGCACTTACGCGCTTCGGAAAGCGAAGAGCGCTTCGCCACCGGCCCACAAATAAAAAATTGCGCCCGCATCATCGAATACCCGCTAGGCCGGTCGCAAAACGTACACGGACCTTGCCAGCCCAGAATAGCGCATTTTTTTCGTCATCGCCAGATGGTCAAGGTGGGGTCGATAAACTATTTGTTAGTTTAAACCGCCGTGTTGAGTGATTTATTTCGCTGCCAATTGTCTCAAACTGCTGGCGAGGCCAACCTCCAGTAGAGCCTGATTTATACCTCTCTTATTGCGGGTAGGGGCAGCGGCGCCGGCTGCGCCGCCACGGGCGCCGAGGCGTTCAGTTGCCAAGCAGGATTGCCGAAAAGTGGATGCCGGTTTTCGGCTCAAAATCTTGCGAAATCAAAGGAATCTGAGCAGGTTTGCGTTCGTCCGCCAACGCAAACCTGCTTAGAGATCGACGAGCTCGAGCGACTTCGGCGCCCGCTCCTGAATGAAGGCGAAACGCGCCTCGGGCTTCGCGCCCATGAGCCGCTCGACCGCATCGGCGGTCGAATCCTTGTCTTCCGCGATGATGGCGACACGCAGCAGGGTGCGCTTGGCCGGGTCCATCGTCGTATCGCGCAGATCGCGCATCGGCATTTCGCCAAGGCCCTTGAACCGGCTGACCTCGATCGCGCCCCGTCCGGTGAATCCTGACTTCATCAGTTCGGCTTTGTGCGCGTCATCGCGCGCGTAGAGGGAGCGCGCTCCCTGGGTCAGTCGGTAGAGCGGCGGGACGGCGAGATAAAGGTGGCCTTCGTCGATCAGTTTCGGCGTTTGCCGGTAGAAGAAGGTGATCAGGAGCGAGGCGATATGCGCGCCGTCGACGTCCGCGTCGGTCATGATGATGATCTTGTCGTAGCGGAGATCGGACGAGCGATAGTGCGCGCCGGCGCCCGCGCCAAGCGCCTGCATCAGGTCGGAAAGCTGCTGGTTTTGCGCGAGCTTTTCGCGCGCGGCCGAGGCGACGTTGAGGATCTTTCCTCGCAACGGCAGCACCGCCTGCGACGCGCGATCCCGCGCCTGCTTGGCCGAACCGCCCGCCGAATCGCCCTCGACGATAAACAATTCAGAGCCTTGCGCCGAAGAATTGGTGCAATCCGCCAACTTGCCCGGGAGCCGGAGCTTTCGCACGGCGGTCTTGCGGGCGACTTCTTTCTCCATGCGGCGGCGAACGCGCTCCTCGGCGCGCTCGATTCCCCAGTCGAGGAGCTTGGCCGCCTGGCTTGGGGCCGCGGCAAGCCAGTGATCGAAGGCGTCGCGGACCACGTTATCGACCAGGCGAGCGGCCTCGGCCGTCTGCAGGCGGCCCTTGTTCTGTCCCTGGAATTCAGGCTCGCGGATGAAGACCGAGATCAGCGCCGCGCAACTGACCATAACATCGTCGGTGGTCAGCGCCGCCGCACGTTTGCCCTGGCCGATGCGGTCCGCGTGATCCTTGAGCCCGCGCAACAAGGCGGTGCGGAGGCCCGCCTCATGCGTGCCGCCGTCGGGGGTCGGGATGGTGTTGCAATAGGAATGAACGAAGCCGTCATCGCCGGCGAGCCAGGCGATCGCCCATTCGACCGAGCCATGCTTGCCCGCCTTGTCGACGCGGCCGGTGAAGACCTGGTCGGCCACCAGCTCCTGGCCCTCGATGTCGGCGGCGAGATAGTCTCGCAAGCCGCCGGGAAAATGAAACGTCGCCTCCGCCGGGACTTTAGAACCGTCGCCGATGAGCGCCGGCGCGCAATGCCAGCGGATCTCGACGCCGCCGAACAGATAGGCTTTCGAGCGCGCCATCTTGAACACGCGCGCCGGGTCGAAGCGCGCCTGGGCGCCGAAGATTTGCGGGTCGGGCAGAAAGCGCACCTTGGTGCCGCGGCGGTTCAAGGTCTTGCCGACGATCGTGAGCTTGCTCGTCGGCTTGCCGCGCTCGAACGTCTGCCGATAGAGCGTCTGGGCGCGGGCGACCTCGACTTCGAGCTTCTCGGACAGCGCATTCACCACCGAGACGCCGACGCCGTGCAGCCCGCCGGAAGTCTCGTAGGCGCCGCTGTCGAATTTGCCGCCCGCGTGCAGCATCGTCATGATCACTTCGAGCGCGGACTTTTTGGGAAATTTGGGGTGCGGGTCGACCGGCATGCCGCGGCCGTTGTCGACCACGGTCAAATAGCCGCTGTCCTCGAGCGTGACCTCGATGAAGGTGGCGTGGCCGGCCACGGCTTCGTCCATCGAATTGTCGATCACTTCGGCGAAGAGATGATGCAGCGCGTTGGCGTCCGTCCCGCCGACATACATGCCCGGCCGCCGGCGCACAGGCTCCAGCCCCTCGAGGACTTCGATCGAGGCGGCGGTGTAGTTCGCTTCGTCAGGCGTCCCGTTGCGCACGCCGGGCTTGCCTTTGACCGGCATGGGTTTGCCGCGCTGAGGCGCTCCCGCGCCGAAAAGATCGTTCATGTCGTCTGTCACATTCCGGCGAATCGCGCCTGGCTCAAGCTACCACGAGCGGGGGAGAACGAAAATAGAACGCTCGCGCTCGTGGCGCAGTCGGCTTGAGAAGGCCGAGCGCGTTTGAAGGAAGAGAACGGGATAAAGCGCGGCGTTCTCGTCCTATCCCAGTTTGAAATTTGAGAGATCGCGAGAGGACGTCGCGGAGGATCCCTAACTCATGCTATGCGAAGCGACAAGCATGGGAGCGCAATATGCCAGATCGTCGAGAGCTGTACCGCAGCCCAAACGGCGATACCTGGTTTCTCGGCCGGGAGCCGGCGAACGGGCACGCCTTCATTATCCACCAGCCCAACGCGCCGTCCGGCGGCCGTTTGTCGCACGTTGAAATCGGCGCGTTCCTGAGGGAAGGGACGGGGCCTGAGCAACAGGCTCTGTTGCGGTTGGTTGGAACCTTGGTGGATGTTCCCCCGTACGCCGACCGGACCTGAAAGCGGCCGTAGACCCCAGCGCTTGGGCCAAACACCGGCGCGACCCAGCCCCTACATCCCCGTCAGCAAAGTGCGGGTCGCCGACGCGACGTCTTTGTGGCGCATCAGCGCCTCGCCGACCAGGAAAGCTTCCACCCCGGCCTTGGCGAGCCGCTTGCAGTCCGCGTGGTCCGAGATGCCGCTTTCGGCGACGACGATCTTGCCCTGCGGGATGAGGGGCAGGAGTTTTTCGCACACCTCGAGCGACGTTTCGAACGTACGCAGGTTCCGATTGTTGACCCCGATCAGACGACCCTCGAGAGACAGCGCACGTTTGAGCTCATGCTCGTCATGCGTCTCGATCAGCACGTCGAGGCCGAGATCATGGGCGGTCTTGTTGAGAGTTTTGGCCAGGTCGTCGTCAACGGCGGCCATGATGATGAGGATGCAGTCGGCGCCCCAGGCGCGCGCCTCCAGCACCTGATAGGCGTCGAACAGAAAATCCTTGCGCAGGATCGGAAGCGTGGTCGCCTTGCGCGCCTTCATCAGGTGCTCGGGGCGCCCTGGAACGAGGGCGCGTCGGTCAGGACGGAAAGACACGATGCACCGCCCGCCTGATAGGCCTTGGCGAGAGAGGCCGGCTCGAAATCCTCGCGGATCAGCCCTTTCGAGGGGCTCGCCTTCTTGATCTCCGCGATCAGGCCGAACCGTCCCTCCTCGATCGCCCTTTGCAGCGCCTTGATGAAGCCGCGCGGCGGAGACTGGCTATCGATCTCGCGCTCCAACGTCGCGCGCGGCACCCTGACCTTGGCCTCGGCGATTTCGCGGCGCTTATAGCTTTCGATCTTTTTCAGGATGTCGGTCATGGGCGGTCCCAACTCTCGCTATTCGACACCGCGATCAATCGATCGAGCGTGTGGCGGGCCGCCCCGGAGCGGATGGCGGCGTCGCCCATGGCCACACCCTCTTTGATCGAGCCGGCCTTGCCCGCGATCACAATCGCCGCGCCGGCGTTCATGAGCGCGATGTCGCGATAGGCGCTCTCGGCGCCGCCGAGAACATCGACGATCGCCTTCGCATTATAGGCCGGCTCGCCGCCCTTGAGCGCAGCCGGCGTCGCGCGGGGGAGGCCGGCTGCTTCCGGCGTCAGTTCGAAGGCGTGCAGCGCGCCGGCCTTGAGTTCGACCACCTTGGTCGGCCCGGTGGTGGTGATCTCGTCGAGACCGTCGAGTCCGTGCGTCACCCAGACGCGCTCCGAGCCAAAATTGCGCAGGACTTCCGCCATCGGCTCGAGCCAGGCGGCCGAAAAGACGCCGACAAGCTGGCGCTTGACGCCGGCCGGATTGGAAAGCGGCCCGAGAATGTTGAACAATGTCCGCGTGCCGAGCTCGGTCCGGGTCGGGCCGACGTTGCGCATCGAAGCGTGGTGCGTCGGCGCCATCATGAAGCCGATCCCGGCCTCGTGGATGCAGCGCTCGACGCCGTCGGGCGAGAGCCCGATCTTGACGCCGAGGGCGGCGAGCGTGTCGGCGGCGCCCGACCGCGAGGAGGCGGCGCGATTGCCGTGCTTGGCGACCGTGATTCCGCAGGCCGCCGCTATGATCGCGGCCAGCGTCGATACATTGAAAGAGCCCGACCCGTCGCCGCCGGTGCCAACAATGTCAATCGCTTCCGGCGGCGCTTTGACGCTGAGCATCTTGGCGCGCATCGCCGCGACGGCGCCGGTGATCTCCTCGACCGTCTCGCCCCGGACCCTCAACGCCATGAGGAACCCGCCCATTTGCGAAGGCGTCACTTCGCCCGAAAGCATCGAGTCGAAGGCGCTTTCCGCCTCGCTCCGCGTCAGCGTCGCCCCCGCGGCGACTTTAGCGATCAGAGGCTTGAAAGATTCCATATCCTCATTTCGCGTTCTCGTCAGAAGGTCTGCTGGCGCTGATGGAAGCTCTCGGCGAGGTCGAGAAAATTGCGCAGAATCTGCCGGCCGTGCTCGCTGGCTATGCTTTCTGGATGAAACTGCACCCCGAATGTCGGGCGGTCGCGGTGCTGAACGCCCATGATGATTCCGTCGTCGGTCTCCGCGTTGACCTCGAGCTCGGCAGGCGCGCTTGATCGCTCGATAACGAGCGAGTGATAGCGCGTGGCGGAAAAGGGCCCGTTCAGACCACGGAAGAGCCCGCGCGCATTGTGCGAAATGCGCGACACCTTGCCGTGCATCGGCGTTGGCGCGCGCACGACATCGCCGCCGAACGCCTGTCCGATCGCCTGATGGCCAAGGCAGACCCCGAGCATTGGCGTCGTTTCGCTGCCCATGCGAACAAGATCGAGGCACACGCCCGCTTCGTTCGGCGTGCAAGGACCGGGGGAGAGAACGATGGCGTCCGGCTTGTCGGCGAGCGCATCGGCGACCGTGATCTCATCGTTGCGCCACACGGACACGTCCGCGCCCAACTCGCCAAGGTAGTGGACGAGGTTGAAGGTGAAGCTGTCATAGTTGTCGATGAGCGTGACGCGCTGCATCCTGGCTTCCGCACACCAAAGGAGCCGTCTTTTCCGATGCTGCGCCGCGCCCGTCAAGTTGAGCGGGCAATGCCGCGTTGAACTTCGCCGAACGCCCTCGCGGCCGAATGTTGAAAGTCAAACTCCATGAGGACAGCGAATCTCCCGCCGGCGACGCTCGAAGACCATTTTGAGTTTTGGGCGCGTCGTCTATTTTGTCCGCGACATGGGATCAGCGAGATGGGTAGGGCGCTCCTGACCGTCCTGCCGCACGGACGTGAAGCAAGCCATCTCCCTGTCTTTCGTGAGGTATCCCGTTGACCGCCTTTTCTCTGGCATGTTAGCTCTCGTTGGCTGGAGCGGCGGTCTTGACCGCCCGACGCACCATCAAGGACAAGCGCAGCTATTCAAGCGCGCTCCAAGCGCGCGATACCTGTCTCCGAGGGAGGATATTTCCATGAAACGCAACGTCTCGATGCTTGCACTGGCCGCTGCGGCCGGGCTTTTCGCTGCGCCGGCGCTGGCCGACACCAGCAAGATGAAAATCGCCTTCTCCAACAACTATGCCGGCAATTCCTGGCGCCAGGCGATGCTGAAGAGCTACGACATCGTCACCAAGAAGGCGGTCGCGGACGGGATCGTCGCCGCGGCGGATGTTTTCACCACGGCCGACAAAGAAGTGCCGACGCAGGCGGCCCAGATCCAGAACCTCATCCTGCAGGGCTATAACGCGATCGTCATCAACGCAGCCTCGCCTGACGCGCTGAACGGCGCGATCAAGCAGGCCTGCGACGCCGGCATCGTCGTCGTATCGTTCGACGGCATCGTCACTGAGCCTTGCGCCTACCGCGTCGTCGTCGACTTCAAGGACATGGGCAAACAGGAAGTCGAGCAGATGGCGAAATTTGAGCCGAAGGGCGGAAACCTGCTCGAAATCCGCGGCCTTGCCGGCACCTCGATCGATGATGCGATCCATGCCGGCATTCTCGAGGGGGTCAAGGCCCATCCGGATTTCAAGATCGTATCCTCGGTCACCGGCGACTGGGACCAGACGACCGCGCAGAAGGCGGTTGCGACAGTGCTCCCCTCGCTGCCGCCGATCGTCGGCGTCGTCGACCAGGGCGGCGACGGCTATGGCGCCGCGCAGGCGTTTGCCGCCGCCGGCAAGCCGCGTCCGACCATCATCGAAGGCAATCGCCAGGACGAATTGCAGTGGTGGAAGGAGCAGAAGGAGAAGGACGGCTATAAGACCTGGTCGGCGTCGATCGCGCCCGGCGTCTCGACGCTCGCCTTCTGGGTCGCGCAGCAGGTTCTCGACGGCAAGAAGGTCCCGCACGACCTGCTCGTGCCCTATCTCGCTTTCACCCAGGACGACTTCGAGAAGGAATTGCCGAACATTACGAAGGGCGGCGTCGCCAGTCACGAGTACACACAAGCCGACGCGGAGGCCGCGATCAAGGCGAATATGAAGTAGCCGAACCGGACGAGCGCCCGCGAGTCAAGCAGATGGTGGAGGCGGGCGCTCTCGTCGATTTCATTGGCGTCGAAAAATCCTACGGCGCCGTCCGGGCTCTGGACGGCGCCGATTTCTCGCTCCGTGCTGGCGAGTGCGTAGGCGTCGTCGGTCACAATGGCGCGGGCAAGTCGACGCTGATGCATGTGCTCAACGGCGGCGTCGCGCCGGATCGCGGTCGGCTGGTCGTCGGCGGCGAGGAACAACCGCATTGGGGTTCGGCGCGAGCAAGAGCGCTCGGCTTGCGCTGCGTCTTTCAGGAACTGTCGCTCTGTCCGAACCTGACGGTCGCCGAAAACGCCCGCGTCGTTCACCCGGGCATACAGGGTTTTGGCTGGCGGCGCAGGGCGGGGCGGCTTATTCTCGACAAGCTCGACGAGATCTTTCCCGGGCATGGCGTAAGGCCGGGCGACCTGCCTCAGGACCTGACCATCGGGCGAAGGCAGATGGTCGAAATCGCGCGTGCATTCTCGGTTCTTGATGCGCCCGCGCGCCTCGTCATTCTCGACGAACCGACGTCTTCGCTCGACGCGCATACGGCCGGGCAGCTTTTGGCGCACGTGCGCCGCTCGGTCGAGTCCGGCGTAAGCTGTGTGCTGATTTCCCATATCCTGGGCGAGGTGTTGTCCACCTGCGACCGTATCGTCGTCATGCGCGACGGCAAGGTGGTCGTGGCCGACGTGGCGCAAAATTTCGACCGGGCGAAGCTGGTCGGCGCGATGGGCGGCATCGAGCCCGACGCCCCGCCGGCTCAGGCCGCGGCCGCGAGCGCAGCGCGGGGCGAGACCCCGGTCATGGTGCGCATGCGCCCCAAGCGACAGGCGGACGATCAGGTTTTGGTGGCGCGTGAGGGCGAGATCGTTGGCCTCGCCGGTCTTGCGGGTCACGGCCAAACTGACTTGCTGCTCGCGACCTTCGCGGCCGCTTCCCGCTCGCGCGCAGGCGCAACCGTTAACGCGCCGGTGGCGCTGGTCGCCGGAGACCGGCAGTCGGACGGCGTCTTTCCGGGATGGTCGATCGCGCATAACATCGGGGTGCGCTCGCTGAAAAAATTCCGCTCAAGCCCGCTGCTGTCGCCCCGCCTCGAGGACGAACTCGCCAACGCCTGGCGCGAGCGCATCAAGATCCGCACGCCCGACGTCCACAACAATATTCTTTCCCTTTCGGGCGGCAATCAGCAGAAGGCGTTGTTCGCGCGCGCGCTCGCGTCCGATGCGCGCATCATGCTGATGGACGATCCGATGCGCGGCGTCGATTTCAACACCAAGCTTGAAGTCTATGACCTGATCCGCGCCGAAGCGCAGAGGGGCCGCACCTTCCTTTGGTATACGACCGAGGTCGACGAACTGAAGAACTGCGACCGCGCCTACGTGTTTCGCAATGGCGCGATTGTCGCCGAGCTCGCGCGCGACGAGCTCAATGAAGAGCAGGTGATCCACTCTTCGTTCGCGGGCGCCGCGTGACCACGAGCGCAGTCGCACCCGTCCGGTCGGCGAATGCGAGCGGCGCCGAGTGGCGACGCCGGCTGCGGGCGGCGCTCCCCGCCTTGTCGCTGGCTCTGGTCATCGCCGCGATCGCCTGGCTCAACCCGCGCGCGATCAGCTATTTCGGCTTCACGCTGATGCTGAACCTCGCGATTCCGATCGCGCTCGCCACCCTGGCGCAGATGTTCGTCATCGCGGGCAACGATCTCGATCTGTCGATCGGCACGTTCGTCGGCTTCGTCTGCTGTGTGACCGCGACCTGGCTGCACGACACGCCCTGGCTCGGCGTCCTGGCGTTGATCGGCTGCGTTGCGCTTTACGCTGCGCTTGGCGCGCTGATCTATTTGCGCAATCTGCCTTCGATTGTCGTCACGCTCGGCATGAGCTTCGTCTGGCAGGGCCTGGCGATTTTGCTTCTGCCGAAGCCCGGGGGAAAGGCGCCCGGCTGGGTGCTGGCGATCATGGGGGTCAAGCCGCCGTTCATCCCGTTCCCGATCGTCGCCGCATTGATTATCGCGGCGGTCGGCTATTTCGGTCTGATGCGCACCTCCTACGGCGCAATCCTTCGCGCCTCCGGCGGCAATGCGATCGCGATTCAGCGCGCCGGATGGTCGCTGCTCAGAGCCAAGATGACCCTGTTCGCGCTGGCCGGCGTCTTTGGCGTGCTGTCGGGCATGGCGCTGGTCGGCATCACCACGTCCGCCGACGCCAATATCGGCAACGGCTATACGCTGCTGTCGATTGCGGGCGTGATCTTAGGGGGAGGCGAGTTCGTCGGCGGCGTCGTCTCGCCGATCGGCGCTGTGCTTGGCGCGCTCACCATGGCGATGGCCGCGTCGCCGCTGCTCACCTTCATGCGTATTCCGCCCGACTGGCAGGTCGCCGCCAATGGCGCGATCCTCATCATCGTTCTCGCCGCTCGCGTCGCCATCACCCGTAAGGGCTCGGACCGATGACGGCCGCCTTGCAGACGCTTCTCAAGCGACCATGGATCTGGTCGTTTGTCGGCGCTGTCGTGGTGTGGCTGGCGGCGATCGTCTTCACCGGAGGTTACGGCGCCGGGGGCATGCTGACCGCGGCGCTATCCCTGGCGGTCTTCACCGTCATTGTCGGCGTCGGCCAGATGTTCGTGATCACGCTCGGGCCCGGCAATGTCGACCTGTCCTTGCCCGCCAACATCGGCCTCGCCAGTGCGGTGGCGATGAAGACGATGGGCGGCGACGACCGCCTGGTCCTCGTCGGCCTCGCTGCCGCGATCGCCTGCGGGCTTGCCGTCGGCCTCGCCAATTATCTCCTGATCTGGGCGCTGCGCATTCCGCCGATCATCGCCACGCTGTCGGCGAGCTTCATCATCCAGTCCATTGATATCTCTTACGGTCGCGGGCTCCAGATCAAGCCGCCGCCGGGCTTTGCCGACTTCACCAACATCGTCATCGCGGGCGTGCCTGTTCTGGCGATCCTGACGGTTCTGTTCACCATCGGCGCGAACATCGCGCTCCATCGCACGATCTGGGGGCGATCGGTCGTCGGCATCGGACAGAACCAGCGCGCGGCGCGCCTCGCGGGCCTGAAGGTCGAGCCGGTGCGCTGCGCGACGTATGCGCTCTGTGGGGCGCTCGGCGGGCTCAACGGGGCGCTGCTGGCCGGCTATTTCCGCGGCGCCAATATCGACATCGGCAACGAGTACCTGCTGGCCTCGATCGCCGTCGTCGTCATCGGCGGCACGTCGGTGTCCGGGGGCAGGGCGAACCTGCCCGGCGTCTGGGGCGGCGCGCTGTTCCTGGTGCTCTTGCTGACGATGCTCAACACGTTCGGGGTCAGCGCCGGCGTGCGCCTGCTGCTGACCGGGCTGATCATCGTCGCCGTCATCACCGCCGCGGGCGGGGAGAAGGCGACGCGGTGAGAAAGACGGACGGACATTGAGTTTGCGTCCGTCCGTCGACAAAGATGCGCGCCGCGCTACGAGACCCTCTTCACGGACCGGCGACCTTCGCCAGCGAGGCGCCGAGGACCGCATCGCCAATCGCCGAACCAAGCAGCATTCCATTGTCGGAATCGCCCCGCCAGTGCACGCCGAGGAATATGCGACTGTCGGAGTTTTTCTGCTCCGCGTCCTTGAAGCTGGTGAAGTGCTGTTTTGTTGTCGCGTCGATGTTACAGGATCCCGCGTTATAATCAGGATCGGGAGAAGCCGCGGTTGGCTTCTTGCATCGGACATAGTTGAACGAGTCGACATTGTCGCCAAGGCGTTGCGGACCGTTCAACTCGTCGGATTGGAAGTCGAATCCGTTGTCCGTTTTCACGAGAACCCGCATGACTTCAAAGAAAGCGCTCCCGAAGACGGAATGCCCGGACGGATAGGCGGGAAACGGCGGAGTGATATTGTATCCTGAAGCCGAGTTCGTGGTCTGCGCGCCCAGCGCGAACCAGACCGGGCCCCACGCGAGTTTTTCGTCGCCGAAGCCGCCCTGCTCGCCCGGCGAGCCGGCATTCTTGTTGTCGATGTAGCGGACGCCGGTGACCGGGCGCCAATACTGGTACGCATACTTGTAGTGCCAGGCCGCAATTCCTGCGTCGACCAGGGCGACGTTCAGCATCGCGTAATAGTGAGCGATGTCGCTGGCGCTGTCTGAGCTCGCATCCGTCGAGGTCAAGTCGGCGCTCCCCGGCGCCACATCGTGGTAGGATTTGACCAGGACCGTATCGGCAATCTGGTTGTAGAGCCGGACCGGCGCGCAAATTCCGGACGTTCCGTCGTACGACCAGAACTTGCCCTGCAGGTATTGGTCGATCTTTCGCTTGCTGACATCTTCGCTGTATCGGCCATCGCCGCCGTTGTCTCGGACCTCGTGGTACCAGGCTTGAAAATTTAAATCTGTGTCATTCATCTTCGGCGGATCGATATGAAAGTCTGCGGGGCTTCCGATCACGAACGGCTTCACATCGCCCCAACTTGCGCCGAGCGCGACCTGGATCTTGGAAACGGGATCCGGCGCCCATTGAAACTCAGCGGTTTGCGGGTGAAGGGGCGTGAAGTTCACGCCCCACATCGGTTCCTGCGTCTGTGATCCATCGTTGAGCCGAATGCCGATTATGAGATCGGCGATCGACTGCCCGAATTGGCGCCCGCCGTCACGTCGCCGCTTCCAGGCGCCGCCGTGATCGCGCTGATCGCCTGAGTGTAGTTATCCTCGAGATGACCGTATTTCTCGGCCGCGTCGTTGAGATGCGGGTAAAGATGAATGAGCATGGTGTATGCGGCCGCGGCCAGGGCCGCGGATTCGGACGCGCTGGTCGGCGCAGTCAACGTCACCGCCGGCAGAACCTGGGTTATCCAGCTCTGGTGTTTATGCGCCGGCGCCGCGAAAGCATTGGCGACCTCGTACATCGCGAGATGCGTCATCGCGGAAGCATAGCTCGCGCGATGCGGTCCGAACTGGAAGTAGTGAAGTTGCAGACCGCTATCGTCGAATTCCGGAATATGGTCGATCGCCAGGAGGTTGAGCGCCAGGCAATGCCATTCGCTAAACACGTCCCGAGGCGTCGTGGCTGGGGCGGTCGCGCGCGCGACATTCGGTAGTATGCAGGTGGCGTTACCCGGCGCTCCGGGCTGCGCGTGGGCGTTGAACCGAAGCGATTCAAGGCGCATCGCGCCCCTGAAACGGCTCGCCTCCTGCGGCGAGGGCGCAAAGACGCGTGCGAGGTCGCGGGCCGCCTCTGGCGGCAAGGTTGGGACCGCGATTGTTTGCGCGCTAGCCGAAAAGGCGAGGCCGGTCAGGGCGGCAATGGCGCAGTGGCCGAGAAGGAATCTTTTCATGATGAGATCGCTCCTGAAATCAACTTGAAAAACGAACTCGCTGGAGTCGCACAAGCGACCTCAATCGAGGCCCGACAAAGCGGTGACAAAAACCAAGGAGGTAATCGATACCGGTATGATAACGATCAGAATGAAATTCGTGTTTCGTCAGATGGCTTAGGCGCAACTCGAATGCTCGAGCCGCCGAGGGTCAGAAAGTCCCCCAGGCCCGCTATCGTGCACAATCTGTAAGAAAAAGATGTGACCGACGTCACATCGCGAAGTGCGGAACGCGCGTTTCGTTAGCCTTCGAACGCTTCCACGCCCTGAACGTCCGGCAGGAAGTGCTTGAAAAGGTTCTCGATTCCGTGCCTGAGCGTCGCGGTCGAGGACGGGCAGCCGGAGCAGGCGCCTTTCATCTTGAGATAGACGATGCCGTCGCGGTAGCCTTTGAAGATGATGTCGCCGCCGTCGTTCGCCACCGCCGGGCGGACCCGGGTCTCGATCAATTCCTTGATCGCCTCGACCAATTCGGCGTCCTTGGGGTCGAAGAACTCGCCGGTCGTGATGGAATCCGAGCCGCCCGTTTCGATCAAGGGCGCGCCGGAGAGATAGAATTCCGTGACGACGCCAAGCACCGCGGGACGCAGATGCTGCCACTCGCCGTCGGTCTTGGTCACCGAGATGAAATCATTGGCGAAGAACACGCCGCCCACGCCCGGCAGCTGCATCAGCGCCTTGGCCAGCGGCGAGCGCTCGGCCTGAGCCTCATCGCGCGCCTCGAACGTCCCCTCGTCCATCACCGGCCTTCCGGGAAGGAATTTGAGGGTTGCGGGATTGGGGGTGACTTCGGTCTGGATGAACATGGGGCTCAACTCCTGGTCTCTAGATAAGCTTGGAAGCGTCCCGGTGCAAGAATCGCCGAAAGCCCTTACCTATTTCCAGACGATAGAGCGGGAGGTCCGAGATAAGGAGTTGCGGCCATTCCGAGTTATATCGACACCGAATGGAGAAGCTTGGCTATCTGTGGTGACGCCATAAAGTAGGGGAACGTTCCAATTGATGCGACAGCGAGATATAGCAAACTTTTTATGTGCGGAATTTGGAGCCATCCGCTCAAAAACTGTGGGGAAACGAACAGTGCGCACCAGAGAAAAAGAGCTAATGCTACGAAGGGATATACCAAAAGACCGTACGATATGAGCATGAATACAAAGATAGGAGCCTGAGTAGTTGGTGGATGATAAGCGATCATTACGGGAATCACATTGCTTAATAGAGCCAACGCAGCTACGACGAAGAATACGATCGTAAGTTTTCCGTAAAATATTAGGAATATTGTAAAGGAGTGAGTTTTATATCCGCCGATTAATCTCAATCCCCATAATATCGCAGCTTGTGGAATGGCTTGAGCGGCTATCACAGCTCCTGTCATCCACAGAGATATGAATAACGAAATCGATGGCGACATTTCGAGCCGCGCAGCGGATCCGATCCCCCACATCGAGAGAATTATTAAGATTATTGAGAGGGTCAGATAAAAGAATAAATCCTTCGCTACACTTATTAGCTCCATAGGGTTGCTGATGGAGGGCGTCTCCTCGCGACCAAAGGCGTACGGGTGTGCAAAGAGCTTCCAATACTTCATAAAACCAGTCCGCAAGGCATCCGCGGTGTGCCCGCCACCGACCACATTTCTCCACAAAAATCTTGAGGATTGACTAAGCTTTCACTGAACGAATTGGCCCGAGCGAACCGGAAAACCCTCCTGCTTGCGCTGGGTCCACCGAGGACCCACCAAAAACTTTCGATCCGGCCCAATCGTGGCACCCTCTCCCGATGCGGCCGCTTCGCCGGTTCAACCCGATGCGATTATGAGCGCGTCGAGCGCGACCGCCCCTTGACCGCGCGGATAGATGACGACCGGATTGAGATCGACCTCGCGGACCGACGGTTCGTCGAGCAGCAAGCGGCCGATGGCGCGCACAATCGGGACAAAGACTTCGAGGTCAAGCGGTGGCGAACCGCGAAAGCCTTCGAAGAGCGCGGCGGCCTTGAGTTTCTTGAGTTCGGCCAGAATTTCAGGTTCGCTCGCATCTGACGCCAGCAGGCGCGAATCTTTGAGGATTTCGGCCTGCACGCCGCCGAAGCCGACGACCAGGACCGGTCCCCATTCCGAATCGTTGCGCCCCCCGACGATCAGCTCGACGCCGGGCGCGCCCATCGCCTCGACCAGAACGCCGTCGAGTGCGAGGCCTGGTCGGCTGCGTCCGACATTGTCCTTAAGCGTCGCCCATCCTTGCCTGACGGCGGCCTCGTCGCGAAGGCCGACGATCACGCCGCCAATATCGCTTTTGTGCGCAAGCTCGGCGGACTGCGCCTTGATGACGACCGGATAGCCGATCTTTGCCGCGATCGCGATGGCCTGCCCCGACGTCGTCGCGAGCGCGCCTCGTGGAAACGGAATTCCGATCGACGCGAGAGCTTGCTTGGCGCGCCATTCCGGGATCACGCCCGCAAGGCCAGCGAACACCGCGGACTTGGCCGCTTGCGGCATCGGGGAAGCTGAAGCCGCGCCGGTCCAGCGGCCAAGGCGCGCAAGCGCGCGAATTGCGCGCTCGGCGGAGGGGAGATAGGGGACGTTCAGCGCTCGCAGGCGATCGACATATTCGGGCGGAACGGCGGCGCCTTCATCCAGGCCAGCGAAGATGACTCGCTTCGTCGGTCGAAGCTTCTCGATCGCCGCAAGGATTGGTGGGAATTTGAGTTTCGCCGTCACGGAATCGGTCTGGATGATTGCGAGCAGCACGCTGCCGACGCGGTCGTCGCCGATGAGCGCTGCGAGGACGCGCGCGTAAAGATCGGGATCGACGAGGCCCTGCGCGGTGACGTCAAGCGGGTTGGACACTGGCACGAAATCAGGCAACGCCGTCCGCAAGCCTGGACTGTCAGCATCGCCGAGCGGGGGGAGCGGCAGACCCTCGCGCTCGGCGAGATCGAGCGTGAGCGCCTTATAGGCGCCGGACTCGCAAACCACCGCGGCGCCGCCCGGGGCTCGCGCCGGGAGTCTCAGCAGCATTTCGGCGACGTCGCCGAGTTCCTCAAGCGTCTCGACCAGGAGAACGCCGACGCGCTTAACCTTGAGCCGCATCACGTCGTAATCGCCAGCGAGCGCTCCGGTGTGCGTTGCAGCCGATTCGCGCGCCGCACTCGACCGGCCAGGATGGAGGAGCACGATCGGTTTGCCCATGGCGGCCGCCCGCATCGCCGCGGCAAGAAAGCGCGCCGGCTTGCGGAACTGCTCGACGATCATTGCGATCGTGTGGGTATTGGGATCGTCGACGAGATAGTCCACATAATCCTCGACGCCGCTCGCCGCCTCGTTGCCGGTCGATATGGAATAGGAGAGGCCGAGACCGCGGCTCGCGAGCGTCACCACCAGCACCGCAGCCATCGCCCCGGACTGCGAGACAAGGCCGATTCCGGGGCGCGCGCCCAACCGATCGCCCGGTAGTTCGACGAAGGTCAGCGGAACGCCGTCGACGAAATTGACGAGGCCGAGGCAATTCGGCCCTTCGATCGCCATGTCGCTTTCCGCGGCGACCCGCGCCAGTTCCCGCTGCTCGGCGAGGCCTTCGGCGCCGGTCTCGGCGAAGCCTGAGGAAAAGATGATCGCCGCGCCGGCCTTGCGGCGGGCGAGCGCGCGGACGGCGTCCAGAACCGCCGCCCGGGGGATCGCGAGCACGGCCACGTCGACGCCTTCGGGCAGGTCGTCGACCGAGGCTACGCAATGGCGGGCGCCGATTTCGGCCCGCTTCGGGTTGACCAGGTGAATGTCGCCCTGAAAATGAGCGCGCTCGAGATTGGCAAGCACGGAAGCGCCGAGCGCGCCCGGCTTTTCCGACGCGCCGACGATCGCAACCGAGCGCGGGCGGAGGAGCCGCTCAAGCGAAAGCCGCATTGTGAGCCTCAGCTTGGCGGACTTCAGAGCTTGGCGGGCTTCAGCTTGGCGCGCGTGCGGTCATACGCGCCGAGGCCGGGCTTGAAGCTCTTCTCGTCGATAAACTGGCGGATGCCTTCCTTGCGGCCTTCGTTGTCGAAGCTGTTTGCCGCCTCCTGAGCGCGCACGAGATAATCTTCGGCTTCGTCGTAGGTCATCGCGCCGACGCGGCGAATGGCGTCCTTCGCCGCCTTGAGCGCCACTGGATTCTTGGCCAGCAACACCTTGGCGACCTCCTCGACGCGCGCCTTCAACTTCTCCGCCGGAACGGCCTCGTTGACGAAGCCCCACTCCGCGGCCTTGCGGCCGTCGATCGCCTCGCCGGTCAGCGCATGATACATCGCGTTGCGAAACGTCGTGAGTTCGCGCGCCACCTTTGTCGCGCCGCCGCCGGGAAGGATGCCCCAGTTGATCTCGGAGAGGCCGAATTGCGCATCCTCCCCGGCGAAGGCGAGATCGCAGGCGAAGAGCGGCCCGTAGCCGCCGCCGAAGCACCAGCCGTTGACCATCGCGATGGTCGGCTTCTGGTACCAGCGCAGACGTCGCCACCAGCCGTAGGACTCGCGCTGAGCCTTGCGCGTGCCGGCGAGCCCACCCGCCTCGGTCTCGCGAAAGTACTCCTTGAGGTCCATGCCGGCGGTCCACGCCGCGCCTTCGCCGGTGAGGACGAGAACGCCGACGTCGTCGCGAAATTCGAGCTCGTCGAGCACCTCCATCATCCGGCGGTTGAGCTTCGGACTCATCGCGTTACGCTTCTCCGCGCGATTGAACTTGACCCAGGCGATGCGGTCCGCGACCTCGAAAGAGACGGTGTCGCGCTCGGAGCGATCGGTCATGGGCTGCCCTCCCGGAAGTAAACGATTGAAGAATGCGGCGCCGCGGCTGTTTCGGCGCCGTCTCCGCAGTCATGTATCCGAGCGAAGGGCGGCCGTCGATGTCCGATCCTCGGTCTTAAAGAATCACTCGACGGCGAGCGACGGCCGACGAGGCCAGACCTCGAACGACGTCACCTCCCGCGAGGGCGCGAACCGAGCCGCCTTCCAGAATATCTCCTCAACCGTGGGCCTAGCGCCCATTCAGGGCGGAAGCCACAGTGCTTCCTCGACGACGGCGCCCTATTCAGCGATAAACTCGCCCAGGAGACCCGTCGATGCCATCGCTCACCAACCTTATCGCTTTCGCGTTCATTGCGTTGGGCATGGTGCTGACGCCGGGTCCGAACATGATCTATCTGATCTCGCGTTCGATCATCCAGGGTCGGGTCGCGGGTCTCATTTCCCTCGGCGGCGTCGCGCTCGGATTTATCTTCTATATGCTGTGCGCGGCGTTCGGCCTCACCGCGCTCGTTTTTGCTGTGCCTTACGCCTATGACGCGCTTCGCCTGACGGGCGCCGCGTATTTGCTCTGGCTTGCTTGGGCTGCGTTGCGTCCTGGCGGGCGGTCGCCGTTCGAGGTGAAGGCCTTGCCTATTGACAGCCCTCGCCGGCTGTTCGCGATGGGGCTCCTGACCAATCTCCTCAATCCGAAAATTGCGATGCTGTATCTGTCGTTGCTGCCGCAGTTCATCGACATGCACGCGGGCAGCGTGCTCCTGCAATCGCTGGCGCTCGGATCGACGCAGATCGTCGTCAGCGTCACCGTCAATGCAGCCATCGCCATGATGGCCGGCTCGATCGCGGGTTTTTTGAAAGCGCATCCCTCGTGGGCGCTGATCCAGCGCTGGCTGATGGGGACGGTTCTTGCCGGTCTCGCCGTCCGGATGGCGGTGGAGAGCCGACGATAAATTGCTCGTTCGCGCGCTCGCGCGCACCAGATTCCAGATAATTCAGTCGAATTATCCGCGATTGAAGGCTGGTTTCGGCTTACCTGAGAGCGGAAGTGCCTCCGGCGCCGGCTCCCAGCCGAACACGCTGCGGCCACCAAAGCTATGCGAGAGGCGCAGTTCTTCGGCGATCACCTCCGGCACTGACGGCCCGGACGCGCGTCTTTCGACCCGCCGCGCCTCGTCGTCGAGCCGTTTGAGCGCGGCGAGCTTGTCGTCTTGCCCGAGCTTCGCCTTACTGATCGCCGCCTTCATGACAGCGATCGTCTCGTCATAGACTTTCAGCGGCGCCGGGAACGGGTGCCTGTCCTTGCCGCCATGGGCGAACGAGAAGCGCGCCGGATCGGTGAAGCGATAGGGCGCGCCGTGCACCACTTCGGCCACCATCGCCAGCGCCCGCACGGTGCGGGCGCCGACGCCGGGAACGAGAAGCAATTCGGCGAAATCGGCCGGCCCGCGGTTGGCCGCTGCGGTGAAAGTCGCGTGAAGGCGCGGGGCCAGCACGTCGCTCGCGCGCACGTCGTGATGCGCCGGCATGACGAGATGGGGCAGGATGAGCTGGACCGGTTCGGGCGAAGGAATGGGCTTGCCCGGTTTCGCCTCGATGGCGGCGAGCTCGCGCGCCAGGCCGTCGGGACCGAGTGAATCCAGAAGCTCGAGCTGGGCTCGGCGGGAGGCGTCCGCGCGACGATCCGTCAAATTGACGATCTCGCCCTGATGGAGCCCGTCGATCGCCTTGTGCGGCTCCTCGACGAAACTCTGAAGGCCTTCGGACAGCCAATGATAGCGGCGCGCGGTGCGGCTCGAATCGTTCATGCCCTGCTGGACGATTGTCCAACGCCCATCGTCGGTGACGATGAATCCGTGCAGATAGAGGTCGAAACCGTCCTGCACGGCGGCGCTGTCGACCTTCGCCACCAGGCGGCTGACGTTGGCGAGCGCGGCGCCGTCGATTCCGACCCGCTCGCCGATCGCTGTGAGTTCAAACGGCGTCTTTCGCGATTGTTTGCCGCGGCCGCCGCAGACATGGATTTCGAGTTCTCCCGACAGCGGCTCGAGCCCCCGCTTCAACGCGCCGATCACGCTCGTGGTGATGCCCGAGGAATGCCAGTCCATGCCCATGACGGCGCCGAACGACTGGAACCAGAATGGATGCGCGAGGCGACGCAGCAGCTCGTCGCGGCCATAGTTAAGGACGATCGCTTGCGCGATGACGGCGCCGAGCCGGCTCATGCGGCCCGCGAGCCACAACGGCACCCGCCCGCCATGCAGCGGCAGATCGGCGCTTCCTGATCTATGGGCCATGGGGCTCCGAGATTTGGTTTAGGCGGCGGCGCGCTGATGGGCCGAGCCTGCGAGTTTAACATCGGGAACGAGACCGCGCATCAGCTTGGGGCGCATGATGGTCGACAGCGTTCGCCGCGGCGTAGCTTTGTAGGCGCGGTCGCCGACCGCGCCGCCGCGATCATCGATCGCGGCTACATGGCCCCCCCTCAGCGACGGTCGCTGCAGCCGAAACCCTCGTCGATGGAATAGCCGGCGCCGCGCACCGTGCGGATCGGATCGCGCTCTCTCCCTTTCGACAGTTTCTTGCGCAGGCGTCCGATGTGGACATCGACGGTGCGTTCGTCGACGTCGGCCGAGCGCCCCCACACCAGATCGAGCAGTTGCGCCCGCGAGAATACCCGGCCCGGCTTTTCGATCAGATATTCCAGCAGCCGAAAATCAGTGGGCCCAAGGCGAATGTCTCGATCGCCGCGCCGAACGCGCCGGGTCAGCCGATCGAGATCGAGATCGCCGAGATACAGTCGTTCGGCGACCCGCTCCGGCCGGCTGCGCCGGAGGAGCGCGTGCACGCGGGCCATCAATTCGATCACCGAGAACGGCTTGACGACATAATCATCCGCGCCGACGGCGAGGCCGCGCACCCGCTCCGATTCTTCATGCCTGGCGGTGACCATGATGACCGGCAAGGTGCGGGTCGCCTCGCGCGCCCGCAAGCGCCGGCAAATCTCGATGCCCGAAACCCCCGGCAGCATCCAGTCGAGAATGAGGAGATCGGGCGCGTTCTCGGCCAGTCGCAGCTCGGCGTCGTCGCCGCGCGCGACGCTTTCCACGATATAGCCCTCAGCCTCCAGATTGTAGCTGATCAGCAACGCCACATCGATCTCGTCCTCGACGACCAGAATGCGTGGCGCGGAGACGAGCCGGGACTGGCCGATAGGTTTGCTCGTCTCGTTGTTCAGCTTTCAGCTCCAACAGTCACGATCGTATCGTCCCCCGCTTCCGATTCGCTCCCTGTTGGATTCTTGCGCCGGATCTCGGCTTGGCCCTGGCCGAGCCGTTAATTCACTACGCACAATGGCGAAATGTCCTGTGGCAGGATGATGTTCCTGGCGTCCACCCTGCAACTCGCAGAAATGGGGAGGGAGGTTAACTTGCACGTCTCTTCAATCGGCGCGTGATGGGTCGGCGCCGCCGACAAGCAGCTCACGGCGTCGCGGTCGTTTGAGCGCCGGCTCTAGATGAACGGCCGCTAAACCCGGCATTCATCTTCAATTCAGCATGGAAGCCGCAGAGAGAGGATGTTCGACAAATACGAGTTCGAACCCCTCGCTTCAAAGGAAACTCAAATGATCAAGAAGTATGTCGCGATGGGCCTCGGCGCCCTGATCGCCGTTGCCCCAGTCGCCGCGATGGCCAAGACCTCCACGTCGAAGACCCATATGTCCTCGCACAAGATGCACAAGACCTCGAAGGGCCACATGGCCAAGAAGAAGACGATGGCTCCTGAGGCTCCGAAGAGCTGATTGATGAAATTCGCGCCATTTGGGGGGCGCGAACGCGATGCGAAGGGGGCCGTGTCATAGCGGCCCCTACGTATTTCAGGGACTGGCTGGCGGACTGCGCGGCCATGTCGGAAGACCGATGATCGGTCCGTAGGTTCACGCCGCCACCGGAACCTCGGGGCCTCAGGGCGAGGCTCGACAACGACAGGCCTGTTTAGGCCCCACCGGCCCACACCCCCCTCAACTCGGCTCGACCGGCTCGGTCACGGAAGTATCGCGCTCCCAGCCCTCGTTCTCGAGCACGAGCTGCTCGATGGCGACGTCCGCGCTGTTGGCGTCGAGCGGCGGCAAGGCCTGGTAGAGCGAAGGCCAGCAGCGATAGATCTTGTAGGCGAGCACGAGTTGCCCGGCCTCGTTGTAGAACTCGAGCAGGACGTCCTTGCGAAAGTCGGCGAGCGCGACCTCGGTTCCGAGCGCCGCGCCGAGGCGCCAGGTCTTGTTCGCCCAGTCTTCGAAGGCGCGGTCCTGGGTCAGGCCCCGCTCGAGCGTGATCGCGTCATATTCCGTGCGGCCGGGCGATTTGCGCGAGGCCGAAGCGTCGCCGCCGTCGCGAAACTCGATCACTTCGGTCGTGCGCTTGAGCGCGCTGACCTTCGAAACGCCGGCGATGTAGACGCCGTCCCATTTGAGGCGAAACTTGAAATTCTTGTACGGGTCGAACCGGTTCGGATTGACGGGGAACTCCGCCATGAGATCCTCCTCCTAGAGCAGATCGTCATTGCGACCCTGGGGCTTTGGGACCCGGGGGAAGCAATCCGGGGAACGTAGCGCGCCCCGCGACTCCTGGATCGCCGCGTCGGCCCATAGCCCGTCGAGAGACCGGCGTCGCTCACGACGCCCTA
Organism: uncultured Alphaproteobacteria bacterium; assembly: GCA_963707355.1. Classification (GTDB taxonomy): domain Bacteria; phylum Pseudomonadota; class Alphaproteobacteria; order Rhizobiales; family Beijerinckiaceae; genus Roseiarcus. Next base: position 40,039 of record CAVPPX010000059.1, read on the forward strand.
TGGGCCTCCTCGCGATGACGTTTCCGTTCCGAACGACGTGGCTCAGCCGCTCAGGCAGACGCCTTCTTGCCCCGCGGCCAGAAGGCGATGGCGAGGCCGGCGATCGCGACGCCTGCCAGGACCAAGAGCAGCGACGCCTGTTTGAGCCACGTCATGGCTGGAATGGAGAGCGCCATGGCGGCGCCAAGAAAGCAGATGCGGAGCGACATCATGTTGATGCCCGCGAGAAAGGTTCCAACTCCGAGCAACAACAGCAGCACGAGGCCCGCGGCTTGCACGGGTAGCACTTGTTGAAAGCCTGGCAGAAGCACCAGGTTCATCGCCACCAGGATGCTCACCCAATGCGCGACCTGGGTCCAGACCAGGTGGAACCGCGTCTTGCGCTCAGGCGCATTGGGCCATCCGGTGGCGATGCACACAAGCCCCATTGCGATCGCCAGGAACTCCCAATAGCCGTTGATCGTGTGGCCGGAGAAATTGCTATAGGCCACGCCGAATATGGCGAGCGCCAGCGCTGCCATAAAAGGCAGATTGCGCAACAGAGTGGCCATCGAGAAGAATGGGTCCGGAGCATGTTCAAGCTCCGGTTCCAGCTCCGGCTCCGCCGCCGGGTCAAGAAAGTCGTTTGGGTCGGTCATCGTCCGTCCAATTTGCGGGGAAGCGCAAAAATGTTTACGCGTCGGCCGCTCCGAGTTCTATCTCAATAACGCGACGGCGTCCGATTTGGCGCTTTGAAAGTCTTGGGCCGCAGGTAAATCAGTCGTTAAGCCGGTCTCCTGATCCTCGCGCCTTGCGATTGAAGCCATGCGCGCGACACCTTCGGCTTCGCCCGAAGGGCAGGGGCTGGCGCCAGTGGCCCCGACGTTCGAGGTTCACGAGATGCCGACCGAAGCCAAGCTGATGACGCGCAAGCCCGTGCTGATCGATCTCGCCCTGCAAGGCGGCGGATCGCACGGCGCCTTCACCTGGGGCGTGCTCGACCGGCTGCTCGAGGAGCCGTGGCTTACGATCGACGGCATCTCCGGCACCTCCGCGGGCGCGATGAACGCCGCGGTGCTGGTCTATGGCCATCAGACAGGCGGGGCTGCCGGCGCACGCGAGGCGCTTGGCGCGTTCTGGCGCCGCGTCTCGGACGCCGCCCGTTTCAGTCCATTCCAGCGCGGCCCGCTCGACGTGTTGCTCGGACGCTGGACGCTCGATTCGTCGCCCATGTATGTCGCGATGGATCTGATGTCGCGCCTGGTGTCGCCCTACGACGTCAATCCGATGGGCAAGAATCCGTTGCGCGAGATCCTTGCTGAAGCCATCGATTTCAAGGTCCTGGCGCAATCGCCGATCCATCTCTTCATCACGGCGACCAATGTCCGCACCGGACGCGGCAAAGTGTTCAAGAACGACGCCGTGACGCCCGACGTCCTGCTCGCCTCGGCTTGTCTGCCGACGATGTTCCAGGCGATCGAGATCGACGGCGAGGCCTATTGGGACGGCGGCTATTCCGGCAATCCGACGCTCACCCCGCTTATCCGAGAGTGCAAATCGCAGGACACGATTCTCGTTCCCATCAATCCGATCGAGCGGCCGGGCGTCCCGCGCAGCGCGGGCGATATCCTGAACCGCCTGAACGAGGTGTCGTTCAACGCCGTGGTCCTGAAGGAGCTGAGGATGATGGCGCTCCTGCGCAAGGTCGCCGATCCCGGCGACGGCGAGGGCAGGCTCTGGACCCAGATGCGCGTGCATGCCGTCAGAAACGCCATCATGACCGAGCTTGGCGCATCGTCGAAGCTCAACGCGGAATGGTCGTTCTTCTCATTCCTGCGCGACGAGGGCCGCAAGGCCGCGCAGGCGTTTCTGGACGCCCACGCGATGGATCTGGGAAAACGCTCGACGCTCGATATCGACGTTCTGCTCGAGGGAGTGTGAGCGCATGGGACTGGTCGGCATTCTCATCGCGCTCGGGCTCCTCATCTGGCTCGCCTACCGCGGCTGGAGCATCCTCCTGCTTGCGCCGGCCGCCGCGATCCTCGCGGCCGCATTGGCGGGCGAGCCGCTGCTCGCGCATTGGACGCAGACCTTCATGGCGAGCGCGGCGCAATTCGTCATGCAGTTCTTCCCGATTTTTCTGCTCGGCGCCCTGTTCGGCAAGCTCATGGAGGATTTCGGGCTCGGTGACCTCGATCGCGAAATATATGACCGAGCGTCTCGGGCCGCAGCGATCGGTGCTCGCTGTGGTCCTCGCCGGCGCGATCGTCACCTATGGCGGGGTGAGCCTGTTCGTCGCCTTCTTCGTGCTCGCGCCGATGGCGCATCAATTGTTCCGCGCGGCGGCGATCCCAAGGCGCCTGATGCCGGCGGCGATCGCGCTTGGAACGACCACCTTCACTATGTCGGCGCTGCCCGGAACGCCGGCGATTCAGAACGCGATCCCGATGCCGTTCTTCGGCACCACGCCCTTCGCCGCGCCGGGGCTCGGGTCCATTGCGGCGCTGGTGATGTTCGGCTTCGGCATGTGGTGGCTCGGGCGAGCCGAGAAAAGCGCGCGCGCCAAGGGCGAGGGCTATGGCGGCCGACGTCAGCCATGAGAACGCGGCCGAGGATCTTGTCGTGCGCGAGCGCGCGACGACCGCGAGCACGTTCGATCCTCCGGAAGCGATCCATGGGCGGCCGAGCGACGTCGGTCCGCCGATCGCGCTCGCGGCTTTGCCGCTCGTCATCGTCGTCGCGGTCAATCTCCTGATGTCGCTCGTCGTCCTGCCGCGCATGGACGCGTCCTTTCTCGGGAAAGCGGAATGGGGCGAGACCTCGCTCGCCGCGGTCGGCGGCGTCTGGGCGGTGGTGACTGCGCTGTTTGTCGCCATCATTGTTCTGATCGTGGTCAATTATCGCCGCCTGCCGGCCTTGCGCGACAGCATGGACGCCGGCGCCAATGCGTCGGTGTTGCCGGTGCTCAGTGTCGCCAGTCTCGTCGGCTTCGGCTCGGTCGTCGCCGCGCTGCCCGCCTTTGGCATGGTGCGCGACTGGGTGCTTGGCATCGAGGGCGGCCCGCTGGTGTCGCTGGCGGTCGCCACCAATGTGCTGGCCTCCTTGACCGGCTCCGCTTCGGGCGGACTGACGATCGCGCTCGACGCTTTGGGCGCGACCTATCTCAGAATCGCGCACGAGCAGGGGATCGACCCCGGGCTTCTTCATCGCGTGGCGGTGATCGGCGCCGGCACGCTGGACAGCCTGCCGCACAATGGCGCCGTGGTGACGCTGCTCGCAGTCTGCAACTCGACCCATCGCGAGAGCTATCTCGACATCGTCATGGTGTCGATCGTCGGTGGGCTTCTGGCGCTCGCCGTGGTGATCATCCTCGGAACCACGGTCGGATATTTCTGATCGTCCCCTCTCCTACGGGAGAGGGGTTGGGGTTCGTGCGTAGCGCGCCTTCGCCTTGGCGCCGCGCAACGATCAGGAATCAGCGATGACGGCCGCCGCCTCCGCCCCGATGCCCGCCACCACCTCTGTGGCCGCCGCCGTGGCCTCCCCCCGATGTCCGCCGCCGTGGCCTCCCCCTCGATGTCCGCCGCCGTGTCCGGGCCTGTGGCCGCCGCCGTGGCCGGGGCGGTTGTGGCCGGGGCGGTGGGCGGGCGGCCGGTGGACGTGGACGTTCCGATTGACGTGAACGTTGCGATTAACGTGGACATTCCGATTGACGTGGACGTTGCGGTGATTCCAGCTATGCCAGCCGGCGGCGCCGCCCCAGCCGATCCCGCGCCGCCATGCGTAGCCGCACCAGTACCAGCCCGGGCCGCGCCAGGCTGAATTGTACCAGCAGTAATTCCTGCCGCCCCAGACGAACTGCGCTTGTTCGACGGGCGAGCTTTCGACGAGCGCGGCCCGCGGCGCGAATGCGCCAACGTCCATCGCCGCCTCAGCGGGCAGGACGAGCTGGGCGACCATTCCGGCCGCCGCAGCGAGAGATAAGACAAGCTTGCGAAACATGAGTTGCATCCTCCGAACGGTCCGATTTTGGACGCGCTGTTTGAACGCAGGATGAATGAGAGGAATGTGCGGGTTTCGCCGCGATAAGGTTCGCTACCGCGCGAAAGCACAGCATGCTATGGAGCTTTAACGCCCCCGGAAATTCTGTCGCCTATCCCAATGCGAGCGCCCGATCTTTCTCCCTCGAGCGCTCGGTCCGAGCTTGCGCGCCGCGAGCCGGGCCGGCCGATCCTCGATCCGCGCGATGGCGACGCAGAGGATGACATCTCGAGCCCGAAGCAGAAGTCGCTGCTGGCGATCGCCGGCAGCCTGCTGGCCGAGATCAGCCTGACGAAACTGCTGCTGGCGTGGATCGTCTCGATCGTGCTGCCGGCGGCGATCCTCGGCCTCGCGCCGCTGATCGTGACGGCGTGGGTTGGCGGCGTCCTTTCCAGAGTCCTGGAATTCTATGGGTTCGGCGCCGCGCTTCTGCTTATCGTGATCGTCGCCGCCGGCTGGTTCGGCTGGCGTCCCTTGTTTCGCGTCGCAGAAGCGAATTTCTGGGCGCTCAACGCGCTTGGCGTTCAGCCGGGATACGCCTTGTGCCGCGAGGCGATCCGGCATCTCGCGGAGCGATCCTTGAAGCCAGGCAGCGGCGCTGAGCTGGCGCGCATGCGGGCGAGAAGCTGCGCCGGCGCGGGCATTCTTCTTGCCCTCGTCGCGGCGCTGGTTGCGGCCTTCGTCTGGCCTCACACGCGCTGGATCGGCTCGACCGCCGATCTTGCGGTCCCGCATCATCTGATCGTGCCCACGCTCGCCAACGCCATCGTCATCATGTCGGCTTACCTCGCGGCGGCTTCGCTCGTCTGGGGCTTCGCCGACGCGGCCATGGACCAGCCGCTCGACCTCGAGGCGTTCGACCCTGCGCCGCCAGACGGCCGCGTCTGGCGCGTGGCGCATCTCTCCGACATCCATATCGTCGGCGAGCGTTATGGCTTCAGGATCGAGAGCGGCCGGGGCGGCCCGCGCGGCAACGAGCGCGTCAGGCGGGTCATGGCCCGGCTCGAGGCCGAGCACGCCATCCGGCCACTGGACCTCGTTCTCATCACCGGGGACATGACCGACGCCGGACGCTCGGGCGAGTGGGCCGAATTCTTCGACATTCTCGCCGGCCATCCGGATCTCGCAGGACGGACCCTCATCCTTCCGGGCAACCACGATGTGAATGTCGTCGACCGCGCCAATCCGGCGCGTCTCGATCTGCCGTTCAGCCCGGCGAAAACGTTGCGCAAGATGCGCGCCTTGTCCGCGATGGCCGCCTTCGGCGCCGAGCGCTTGCGCGTGACGAACGCCGGCGGCGCTGAGCCCGCTCTCACGCTGGCGGCGACGCTGGCGCCGCGGCGAGAGGCGATTGAGGCTTTCGCCGATCAGGGCGGACTTCGGTTGTCGAATCAGCTCGCGCGTGTCTGGGATGAGCTCTTTCCGTTGGTCCTTCCGCCAGCAGAGGACGATGGCCTCGGGGTCGCAATCCTCAATTCGAACGCCGACACGAATTTCTCCTTCACCAATGCGCTGGGCATGATTCCGGTCGGCCAGGCGAGGCAGCTCACCGCGGCGTTCGACGCCTATCCCAAGGCGCGGTGGATCGTCGGACTGCATCATCATTTGATCGAATATCCGATGCCGGTCGCCGCCTTTTCCGAGCGGATCGGCACGGCCCTCATCAACGGCAGCTGGTTTCAGCGCATGCTCAAGCCCTATGCCGAGCGCATCGTCGTCATGCATGGCCACCGGCATGTCGACTGGATCGGCGCCTGCGGCAAGCTCAAGATCGTCTCCGCCCCGTCGCCGGTGATGGCGCCGGACACCAAGCCCACGCATTTCTATGTGCATGCGCTTGGCGCGGGCGCAGATGGGCGCCTCGCGCTGATGGAGCCGACGCGCATTGATCTGGCGGCTGCGGAGAGCGCCGACCACTAGATGTACGTCATCGCGAGGAGCGCGCGAGCGCGACGCGGCGATCCAGCGCCACCACCGCAGCCCTTCATCCCTGGATCGCTTCGCTTACGCTCGCGATGACGATCGCGCCTCTGCTGAACTCTTCACGAAAGTGTCCGTCTCTACTGGCCCGCCGAGAAGATCGGCGATCCAGCGGCTCGAGGGATGATAGGCGCAGAAGGTCACGATCGCGATGACGATCGGCACGCCGATGAAGGCGCCGAACAGGCCCCATAGGTAAGTCCACAAGAAGACGGCGAGCAAGACGACCGTGGGCGACATTGCGAGCATGGCGCCGGACACGCGCGGCTCGATATAGCTGCCGACCACGAACTGGATGATGTTGAGGCAGACGAAGACGCCGACGACGGCTTGCCACGACTCGAACTGCGTCATCGCCACCAGGGTCGGAAACAGGGTGGCGACGAAGGGGCCGATGAACGGAATGTAGTTCAAGGCGAAGGCGATCACGGCCCATTCGAGGGCGAACGGCAGTCCGGCGATCCAGGCGAACAGGCCGACGAGAACGCCGGTCGCCACACTCATCAGCGTGCGCACTTCCATATATTTGCGGATCTTCACCGCCGTCGCGGCGCTCCCTTGCAGCAGGATCCGCGCGGTGTCGGGTTGGAGATAGGCGAGGGCTCGCCGGCGAAGGTCGTCGACTTCCATCAGGCCTAAAATCACGTAGAGAAGGGCGATCAGCCAGAAGGTGAGGGTCGTGTTGACGCGGCCGGTGATCTGGCCCGCCCAATGGACGAGCCAGCCGACGTTGAAGTGCTCGCTCCAGAGCCCAGCGACGGAAATTCCGCGGTCGTCGAGCCAGTCGATCGCGCGCTCGTATAGCGCCTGATAGCGGGCGGTGTCGGCGAGCAGCGACACGCCCACGCGGCCAAAGCCCCAAGCGACGAGGGAAGCGAAGGCGATGCACACGGCGACGGTCACGGCCATGGTGATGGCGAGCGCCAGCAGCGCCGGCATTCGAGCCTGCAACCAGGACTGCAAAGGCCAGACCAGCGCGATGATGAACAAAGCCAGCGCCAAGGGCGCAAACACGTCGCTCGCCTGAGAAGCGGCGAAGCAAATCATGACCGCGGCGATGATCCCGACCGAGACATTGAGAGTCAAGTCGCGAGCCATGCGAAAATTCCCGGAAGCGCCGAGGTTCTGCCTGCCTAAGGGCGCGCCGGTTGTGCCCGAACGGCGCCGCTATGTACAGGCGACGCGCTGTTTGGGAGGGAGGGGCTATTCCGAGGTCGCGGGCTCGCCACGGCTCTGTCGGGTTCGCGGTGGCGCTAGCGACTGTGGCGCCAATTCGCGAAGGCGCCGGGGATCAAGGCTGGCGGGTCGGCGGAGGTCGGTCATTGGATGGAGGCGGAGCGCCCTATCCGAGCGCTCACGCAGCGGCTTTGATGGGGCGCGCGTGCTTGTCCTCGGCGCCTTTGGGCTCCGCGTGCGAGTCGAGGGAATCGCAGACATGAGCGATGGTCATGTCGATGAAATAGAGCAAGGCTCGGTCCGAGCTGCGTTCCGCAAGAACTCCGAGCTTCCCTCAGTGTCTTGGCGACCTCGATCAGGCAATCGATCTTCGTCATCCTCATGTCCTGTTCTCGACAAGCGCGGCGACATCCGCCGCGATGGCGCCGCGTCGGCTTTCCGGCGTTTGAGGACGCCGTGCGCCTTTGATCCAGCCCACCATCCCGCGAACCCCTATAAAACCCCTGTAAGCGACGAGATAAATTGTACCTAACCGGAACATAAGGCGCGTAAACTCGGTTTCGCAGGTTGGCGCCGTTAACTGGCGTGAAGCTGGACAGATTGACAGTCTGAGGCGCCCCCACGAGTGGGCGCGCTGACCGGGAGACGGAAGGACCTTTCGATGGCCGCGCGCCCATTCTGGAAGGGCTACATGAAGCTCAGCCTCGTCACCTGTCCGGTGGCGATGATGTCGGCGACGAGCGAAGAGGAAAAGGTTCGGTTTCACGTCCTGAACCGTCGGACCGGCAATCGAATCCAGAGCCACTATGTCGACGCCGAAACGGGCAAGCCCGTCGATGAGGCCAACGAGGTCAAAGGCTACGCCCGCGGCGAGGACGACTATGTTCTGCTCGAGGACGAGGAACTGGAATCGGTCGCGCTCGAGAGCGCCCGCACGATCGACATCCAGAGTTTCGTCGCCGCGGAGAGCATCGACTGGATCTGGTACGACACGCCCTACTATCTGACGCCCGACAATCCGATTGGCGAAGAGGCTTATTGCGTCATTCGCGACGCGATGCGCGCAACCGAGATGGTCGGCGTGTCGCGGCTCGTTCTCAATCGGCGCGAGCGGGCGGTGATCCTGAAGCCGCGCGACAATGGAATTGTGCTCTGGACGCTGCGCTTCGGCGACGAGGTGCGCGACGCCAGCGAATATTTCGGCGCGATCCGTGAGGCGAAGCCGGACGCCGAGCTGATGCGCCTGATCGGCGACCTCATCAAGTCGCGCAAGAAAGACTGGAGCCCGGATATGGCCGCCGATCCGGTGCAAGCCCAGTTGCTCGACATTATCGCCGCGAAAAAGAAGGGCGCGAAAAAGGCCAAGGCGAAACCGAAGGCCGAAACCAAGTCCGAAGCCCCGAGCAACGTTGTCAGCATCATGGACGCCTTGAAGCGAAGCGTGGCCAGCGCGAAGAAGCCGAAGGGGCGGTAGGCGGCTACCCTCGTGCCTCAAGGCGCCGCGTAGCGGCCTCGAAGGACGCTCCAGATAGGCGCCGGCGGTTTTGCGGGACGCTGGAGCGTCCTTCGCGCGCCTTTGGCGCTCCTCAGGACAAGGCGAAGGACTACGCCCTCACCGCTTCCGCGTGGGCTTGGCTTTCTTCGGCTCTTCCTCGATCGGCGCGGCGGCGGCGCGGAAATCCGCCCACGGATCGGCGGACGAAGAGAGGCGTGTCGGGGTGTTGCGGGTGGTGAAATAGGCAGGGCCGATTTCAGGGGTGAGCTCTTCCCAGGCGAGCGGCGTTGAAACGGCGGCGCCAGGCCGCGCGCGAGTGGAATAGGCGGCGACCGCGGTCATGCCGCGCTGATTGCGCAAATAGTCGATGAGGATCTTGCCGTGCCGCCGCGCCTTCGGGATCGTCGAGACGAAGCGCTCGGGACTGTCGGCCGCCATGGAATCGGCGATCGATTTGGTGAAAGCCTTCACCGCCGGCCATTCGGCTTTCGGCTTGATCGGTGAGACGACATGCAGCCCCTTGCCGCCCGAGGTCTTGACGAATGACGCGAGGCCCGCCTTCTTCAGCCGCTCCCGAACCTCGTCCGCGGCCGCGATGACGGCGGTCCAGTCCACGTCGTCACCCGGGTCGAGATCCATGACGATCATGTCGGGCCGCTCCCAGTCGGTGGCGGTCGATCCCCAGGGATGGATTTCGAGCGCCGCCGACTGCACGAGCGCCATCAGCCCGTCGAAGTCGCGAATGCTGATGAGCGCCTCCGGCTCCTTGGGATCGTTGACGAGGACGATGTTGCGATTGAGGCCCTTCCAGGCATGTTTCTGGAAGAACGTCTGTCCGCCAATTCCGTCCGGACAGCGCACCAGGGCCAGCGCCCGTCCGATGATCAGCGGCTTCATGAACGGCCAGGCCTCGGCATAATAATCGGCGAGGCCTTCCTTGGTGACGCCGACGTCCGGCCAATAGACGCGGTCGGGGTGGGTCAGCGTCACGCTGCTCTTCGGACGTTCGGGCGCGGCATTCGTGGCCATGGTGGTCTCGCGCACAATCTCGCGGGCCGGCTTGTCGTCCCTTAACCCCTGAAAGGACGCCTGACGCAGGAGCCCGTCGCCGGTCCAGCCGCGGAAATCGACTTCCGCGATGAGCTCCGGGCGAACGAAGCGGACCTGACGCGCCTCCGCCGTCGTCAGGCGCTTGGCGAATGGACTCGAACGAATGCGCATCGTGTCCAGCTGCGCGAACAGAGCCTCGGCGACGCCGGAGGAAAAGCCGGTGCCGACGCGGCCGACATAGCGCAACTCCGCGCCGTCGTAGACGCCGAGCACCAGCGATCCGATCGCCTTGCGCCCCGTGGATGAGGGAACATAGCCGGCGATGACGAACTCCTGCTGGGCCGAGCACTTGGCTTTCACCCAGCTCTTGCCGCGGCCCGAGACATAGACGGATTGGCTGATCTTCGAGATGATGCCCTCGAGACCGAGCGCGCAGGCGCGCTGCAGCACCAGCTTGCCGTCCTCCACGAAGTGAGAGCTGTAGCGAACAGCGCCCCGGTCGGTCCCGATCAGCCGGCTCAGCAGCTCCTTGCGGCGGATGAGCGGCGCTTCGCGCAAATCGTATCCGTCGAGATAGAGGCAATCGAAGGCGTAATAGGCGAACCGGTCGAGGCGCCCATCGCTGAGGTCCGCTTGCAAAAGCGAAAACTCGGCGACGCCGCTCTCGTTTTCGACCACCATCTCGCCGTCGATCAAGGCCGTTCGGACCGGCAGATCTTTCAGCGCTGCTGGAACGGCGTCGCCGAATTTATGCGTCCAATCGAGGCCGCCCCGGGTCCAGAGCGTAACCTTGCCGTCTTCGATATGGGCCTGAAGCCGGTAGCCGTCGAACTTGATCTCATGCAGCCATCGGTCGCCGGTTGGCGGAGACTTGGACAGCGTCGCCAGCATCGGCTCGACAAAGCCGGGCAGGGGAGCCTTGGCCCCGTCCTCGATCGCGGACGCATCCAGAGACTTCCGTGCCGATGCGCTCACCTTCGGTTTGGCCACGGCGCCCGCGCCGTCAGGCTTCTCGATCTTTCCCGTCTTCGACGACCAGCCCGGCGCTTCCCCTTCGAGCTCGTCAATCGTTCGGCCGGTGTTGATCAACTCTGGCCGCTCCTCGAGGATATCGGCTTCATCGCCGGAGCGGGCGAATTCATCATCGCCCTTGATGAGCAGCCAGTTCTCCCGCTTTTCGCCTGGCTTGCCGTGCATCCTTACGAGATGCCAACGACCGTTGAGCTTCTGGCCGTGCAGCTCGAACTCGAGATGGCCCTTCTTCAAGCCTTTGTGGGCATCCCCGAGCGGCGCCCAGGTTCCATTGTCCCAGACGATGACCGCGCCGCCGCCATATTCGCCCTTGGCGATCGTGCCCTCGAAATCGGCATATTCCAGCGGATGATCTTCGACGGCGACGGCGAGGCGCTTCTCCTCTGGGTTCAGGCTTGGGCCGCGGGTCACAGCCCAGCTCTTGAGGACCCCGTCCAGCGCGAGGCGGAAGTCGTAGTGCAATCGGGTGGCGTCATGCTTCTGCACGACGAAAATATCGCTTTTCGCGTCCGGCGCGGCGCCTTTGGGTTCGGCGGTCGCCGCGAAATTGCGCTTTTTCCGATAGGTTTCTAGCGCCATTGGTCAGCCAGCCTTGCGTCGCGGCGGGGCTGGCTTTGCGTTCGCCGCGGCACGCCGGCGGGTTTTTTTCTTGGCCGCGGCCTTGCCGCCTGGCGGAGCGCCAGCGGCGCTCTCGCGCAACGCCTGCAGGAGGCTGACGGTCGGTTCGCGGGGCGCCGGCGCGCGCTTGGGGATCGGCTTGCCTTGAAGCTTGAGTTTGACCAGCTCAGCCAGCGCGTCCTCGTAACGATCCTCAAACTTGCGCGGATCGAACGCGCCCTGCTTGGTCTTGATGATGTGGATGGCGAGATCGAGCATCTCTCCGGTGATCGTCTTCTCTGGAACATCCGAGAACGCCTGCCTGTCCGGACGCACCTCGTAGTCATAGTTCAGCATAGAGGCGACGAGACCCTCGTCGAGCGCGCGGACGAGAACAGTCCGAGCGCGTCGAAACAAGACGGCTTCCGCGACCGCCGCCACTTTGGCTTTCCGCATGCCATCGCGCACCAGCGCGAAAGTCTCGTCGGCGCTGCGGTCCGAGGGAGCGAGGTAATAGGGTTTATCGAAATAGAGATCGTCGACCCCGGCGAGATCGACGAACGCGGAGACATTGAGCGTCTTGTCGCCATGGGGCATGATCGCGGCGATTTCTTCGGGCTCGACGGAGACATATTCGCCCTTGGCCACTTCGTAGCCCTTGACCTGGTCGTCGTGGTCGACGGTCTCGCCGGTCTCGGCGTCGATGAACTCGCGTCGAACCCGGCTGCCGGTCGGCCGGTTGATCGTGTGCAGGGCGATGCGTTCCGAGGTCGAAGCGGCGGAGTAAAGGCCCACCGGGACCGTCACCTCGGCGATCTTCAGAAAGCCCTTCCAGCTTGCTCTCGGCGCCAACGTCGACCTCGCGAAGTTCTGAGAGCGGTCTGAGCCGCCAACGATTAAATCCTCAATGCTGGACGGTCAAACTTTGATCCGAGGTATTTTGCCTTCATGACCGCGCCCGCGGGAACTTTTCCCATGCCGGCGTGTTCATTTGGTTTGTCGCCTCAACTCGAAATTGTCGAGCCCTCTCGTTAGAATAGAGCCTCAGGTGTTCCCAAGCGATCGGCCCTCGGAATCCGCGCGCGCTACCCGAGGTCCCGAACCTCGCGCGACACGCCAGTGAACGCCTTGCCGCCGGTTCGGCGAAGCGGAGGAACGATGGGGGAAGGCCAGCGTCGCGACACAGTCGCGGCGGCGGACGAGGGGCCCCATCCCGAAATCACGCTTCGGCAAATTTCGGCTTGGTCGCTGGCGATCCTTGCTGCAATCGGGATGGGCTTCCTTCTCTACGCCGCGCGCGAGGTCATGCTGCCGGTCGTGGCGGCTTTCGTCGTTGGAATCATGTTGGGTCCGGCGGCGCGGCGACTCGAAGCGCTGCACGTTCCGCGCCCACTCGTTGCGCTGTTGCTGGTGGCGAGCGTGACGCTCCTCTTCGCTTTCGTGATTCTGCTGATCTTCCCGCGCGTGTCCGAACTCGCCAGTGGCTTGCCTGGCATTGTCGCGTCGCTCAAGGAAAAGCTGCACGTCTTCGATGGCCTGGTCGCGGCGTGGCGGCGCCTCACAACGATGGTCGGCGACCCCCCCAGCAAAGATGCGGTTGCGCTTCCTTTGCCTGGAATTTCATGGGTTCCCTCGACGATCTCGATCCTGCTGCCACCGATTACGGGCTTTCTGTTCTTTCTCGTCGTGCTGCTGCTGGTCATCTCGGAATGGCCGGACTTGCGGCGCGGCCTCGTCATGACCTTCGCAAGCCGCGATTCGCGTCTGACGGTGCTCAAGATCCTCAACGAAATTAAGTCCGGGCTGGCGAGCTATCTGTTGATCGTTTCCATGATCAACATTGGCGTCGGCACGCTGGCCGGAATCATTTGCTGGCTGACCGGAATGCCGAACGCGATCGGCTTCGGCGCGCTGGCGGCGACGCTGAATTTCATTCCGATTATCGGACCGATTGCGATGTTCGTCATTCTCCTCGTGGTCGGGGTGGTGGCCGAACCGACTTTCCTGTTGGGCATCCTCCCGGCTGCGGGGTTCCTCATGGTGATCACGGTGGAGGGCCAGTTCCTGACCCCGATGATCATCGGACGCCACCTCGAACTCAACGCGCTTGCGGTTCTTCTTTCGCTCGCCTTCTGGACCTGGCTCTGGGGGCCGATGGGGGCGTTCCTGTCATCGCCGATTCTCATGGTGGCGCTGATCCTGAAGCAACGGCTGTACGTTGATGAAGACCGGTAAAACGCCCCCGGCGGGGAACCTTCGTTGTGAGTCGGCGTTAACATCGAGCAATGTGTCTCGGAGGAACGGATGACATCTGACTTTCCGTCCGACGCCGAACGAAACGACGAAACGCGAGGCACGGGCGCCGACAACGCCTTTGCCCGATTGGAGAAGGAAATGACGAATATGAGAGATGCGATTGGCGGTCTTTCCGACCAGATTTCGGACGCCGCGAGCGATATCGGCGCGGTCGCGCAAGACCAGGCGAGACGTGGGATGAAACATGCCCGCGCCAACATGGGATCAATGGTGAACGACGCCTCCGACCGCCTTGGCGTGGTCGCCAACAGGGCGCAATCTCAGGCTTCTTCTCTTGGCAACTCGCTCGAAGACGCAGTTCAGGAGCGCCCTCTGGCCACGCTCGCTCTCGCCCTGGGGCTCGGGTTCCTGGCCGGCGTGATCTGGCGGAGGTAATAGTCGAGCGGACTGCCTGAAATACTCAGGAGCCGCAAAAGAATGACCCCGCGGCGATTGCAGCGGGGTCATTCTTTATTGGGGCGGCGCCAAGTGCAGCGGTCTTTGGCCGGCTAGACATACCCAAGTAACGCAAGGATGAGGACGATGATCAGGATCGTCCCGAGTCCGCCGACCGGATAGTAGCCCCAACCGGTGCTGTACGGCCAAGACGGCAGAGCGCCGACGACCAGAATGATCAAGATGATAAGGATGATGAGCCGCATTTTGGCCTCTGCTTGGGTCGACCGCTGGCGCGCGGGCGCCTTAACAACGCCAAAATTCGTGAAACGTTCCCGATGCTACGGCTGTCTCGACAGCAGCGACGAGCGCGATGCGCCAAGCCGTTGATATCCTTTCTATTTCGACATGCCGCCGCGGGCTCGTGGAAATCACGAGCGACGTCCTGAATTGGCTCAAGCGTCACCCGGTCCAAGCCGGGCTTTTGACTTTATTTTGCCGGCACACCTCGGCCGGATTGCTCATCCAGGAGAACGCGGCGCGGGACGTTCGCGCCGACCTGGAGACGTTCTTCGATCGCCTGGCGCCGGAGGACGGGGGTCAGTATCGGCATAGGGATGAAGGCCCCGACGACATGCCCGCCCATATCCGCACGGCCCTGACCGGTGTGCAGCTTTCGATTCCAATCGTGCAGGGGGAGCTCGCCTTGGGGACTTGGCAAGGCATTTACCTGTTCGAGCATCGAAATGCGCCGCATCGGCGACAGATCGCCTTGCATCTCATTGGCGAATAACGGTGGGCGCATAGATCACAGACCGAAAGAGCGGTCACCAGTCGCAGTTCTCGCTAAATCACGGACCACGAACGCGTTCAGGTTCCTGTGGATGAAACTTCGATGACACCGGGAACGCCATATTTTACTGGACGTTTGCCGCAAGCTGTGATTAAAGCGTGACGTCGCGACGGGTTTTAACCTGGACCTTTGGGTTGAGAACCCCCTTCAACCTGATGAGTAACGCGGCGTATGGAGGCGACGCGACTAGCACCAGCCGGGAGGGCTTGCAGCAAGTTCGTCTGGCAAAGTCGCTTCCAAAAAAAACTGGGCGGTTCGAGTGCTTGTCATTCGGGCCGCCCGGCCTTTTGTGACAATCACTCATCGCCGCCGTCGATTACGAATTACCGGAGCCCGGGCGTTCGTACGCGATCGATTCGATCTCCGCTATTCGTCGGCGCTCGGCGGGCTCACGATTCGGACCTGCGTCTTGGAAATGCGCTCCGGCTGGCGCCGTGATTCGTCCCGTCCAGTTCTTCGCAGGATTGGGTCCGGTTGTCCGCGCCGCGGGCTGGCCACGTTCTTGCCGCGATTGGGCGTCACTCCTCACGGCCGAAATGCGGCGGACGGCGGGACGGCTGTCCAGCGAATCGGCGCCCTCGTGGGTGCGACGGCGGGAGGTCCCCGGTTGAGCCGGCGAGAGGCGGAATTCGTTAGCGAATTCGAAACGAAGCGGAATCAATAGTGCGCAGCGGGCTTGATGGTTCGGAAACATATTGTTGCTGTGGCGGGCTCGGCGTTTGAAGCTCGAACCTTGCGCTGGTGCGCGACCCGAGTAAGCGTGATGAGCGTTTCGGGCCTTGAACCGCACATGAATGCGGGCAATCGGAGATGGCGGGGCGCCATGAGCCTCGGCGTAGCGGTGTGGGCGCTGGCCGGCTGCGCTCCTCCTCCGGCCCCCCGCATGTCCTATTCCCACGGTCACGAGCATTTTGCTCAGGGCAAAAAATATGGCCGCGCCAGCCGGAAGGTTGTCGCCGACGGCCAACCCGTGCCTCATGGCGGAGGACAATATCTGGTCGGCCGCCCTTACACGGTCGCGGGCCACCGATATTACCCCGCCGAGAACCCCTCCTATACGGCGGTCGGCATGGCCTCCTGGTACGGCGCGGCGTTTCACGGCCGCCGCACCGCCAATGGCGAGGTCTACGACATGGCCTCGCTGTCGGCCGCCCATCCGACGATGCCGCTGCCAAGCTACGCACGGGTGACCAACCTCGAGAACGGCTATTCAGTCATCGTGCGCGTCAACGATCGCGGTCCCTATCACGCCGGTCGGGTGATGGACGTATCCTCGCGGGTCGCCGACGTTCTCGACATGAAGGCCATGGGCACCGCCAAGGTGAAAGTCGACTATGTCGGACCGGCGCCGATTGAGGGGTCGGACGATTCGCAATTGCTGGCGAGCCTTCGGACCGACGGATCGCCGGCCAATATGATCGGCTATTCGGCGCCGGTCATGATGGCCGACGCCGCCGCTGAGCAGACCGAGACGATCTGGTCGTTCTTTTCCGGCGGCGGCCGCGGCGGGCAACAGGCCCAGCCACAATCGCAACCGGAGGCTCAACCAGCGCCAGCGCCCGCCCCGGAACCGCCGCCGGTCCAGGTCGCGAGCGCTCCCGAGCCTCCCCCGCCGCCTGAACCCATGCGGGTCGCGGCCGCGCCCGTCGACTCTGCCCCGGCGCTCCCTGATCCCGGCGACACAGATCCGGCGCCGCCCGAACCCATCCATTCCCACTTGGCGAAAGGCGCCGTCCCGCTGCCGCCGCCCCGGCCGTTCGATCTCAGCCTGAGCCGCACCCCGACGATCGTGGCGCGCGCCTCGTCTTCGTCGGGTTCGTCGTTGCGCGTCTCGTCTGTGCGCGCCGTCGTGCCGCCTAGCCGGCCCGAACTTCATGCCAGCGCCGAGCGGGCGCTTTACTATTCCGGAGCCGTTCGTCTGCCGCCCAGGAAGCCGACGACCGGCGCGTTTGACCATCTGAAGCCTGCGAAGTCCGCTCGGGCTGACGACTAGTCTATTTTGTATTTGTTGAGGCGGTCCCTGGCAGCGGACCGGACGATCATCCGGTCGATTTGGGTTTTCTTGGCCGCTCGCCGTTTCGCTGCGAAAACCCTCGCTAAGAGGGGTTGGATTTCCTTGGATTTCCTTGGATTCTCTCGTCAGAATCGAGACTTATCAATGGGTTACGCGGGATTTTCGCTAGAAAATTTTTCTGTGCGCTTTTTCCCCGAGGTCGGACGCGCCGAAACGGAAGCCTGTAGTCTTGGGGTGCGGAAACGGGGGATTGCTCATGGGCCGAGCTTAACCCGATTTCCGATTTTCCGCAACGAATTGCCGTCGAAGCCGGCTTTTGGTCGCCTTGATACGTCGCAACTCCCCGCGGCGCCGCGACGATCCGGTCCGCGGCGGACGATTCACGCTCGTTGCCAATTCGCGCAGAACCATGCTGAGAAGAGCCGCCGGCGGCAGGCTTTGAGACGGCGTTTGGAAGAAGGATCGGCGGTGGGTTCCGTTCGGCGTGATAGGACGAGAATTGAAACGGAAGCGGCGCGGCATCGGGCGAGTTGATGACCGGGCAGGCAAGGGGCCGGTTCATCACGCTCGAGGGCGGGGAGGGCGTAGGCAAGTCGGTTCAGGCCAAAAGGCTCGAGGAGCGCCTCCGCGCGCTGGGGATCGCGGTCGTTCGGACGCGCGAGCCGGGAGGGTCTCCGGGCGCCGAGGCGCTGCGCGAGGCGATCCTTTCCGGCTTCGCGGCCGGGTTTAACCCCGCCGGGCCAAGCGCTCTTGTTCTCCGCCGCCCGCGTCGACCATCTCGACAAGACGATCCTGCCGGCGCTCGCTGGCGGAGCGTGGGTCGTTTCCGACCGGTTCGCCGATTCGACCCGGGCCTATCAGGGCGCGGCGGGCAATCTGCCGCCGGAGTTCATCGCCTCGCTCGAGCGCCTGACGGTTGGCGCGAACCAGCCCGACCTGACCTTGATCCTCGACCTCGATCCGGAGGTCGGCCTTGAGCGGGCGGCCGCACGAAGGCGGACGGGGCCTGCCGACCGGTTCGAATCGGAAGGGCTGCCGTTTCATAACACCCTGCGGCGGGCGTTCCTTGACATCGCCGCGGCCGAGCCGTTGCGCTGCGTCGTCATCGACGCCGATCGAAGCGAAGACGACGTCGCCGCCGCCATTTGGTCGGCGGTCGAGAGCAGGCTTGATCCGGCGGGCGCGTTCAAGGCCAAGCTCGCATGAAGAAAGGCGAGACCGACGATCTTCCCGAAGCCGACACGCTCACCGGCGCGCCCCATCCGCGTCACGTCTATTCGCTGGTCGGCCACGAGCGCGCGGAAGCGGAAATGCTGTCGGCCTATCGCGAGGGCCGCCTCGCTCACGCCTGGCTGATCGGGGGCAGGGAGGGGATCGGCAAGGCGACGCTCGCATGGGCGTTCGCCCGCTTCGTGCTCGCCAACCCCGATCCGGCCGCAAAGGCGGTCCTTGAAGCGCGCAACCTCCGCGTCGAGCCGACTTATCAGGCCGCGCGGCTTCTCGCTGCGCTCGCCCATCCCGACTTTGCTCTCATCCGCCGCGAGTGGCAGGGGGCAACGAAGAGGCTCGCGAGCGAGATTTCGGTCGAAGCCGTGCGGCATGGGACTGCAAATCTTCCAGCTTTCCGCCGCCTTTGGCGGCTGGCGGATCGCGATCGTGGATTGCGGCCGAGGACCTGAACCGCAACAGCGCCAACGCCTTGCTCAAAATGGTTGAGGAGCCGCCGCAACGCGCGCTGATCCTCATCGTGTCGCATCGGCCCGGCCAGATCCTGCCCACGATCCGCTCGCGCTGCCGCCGTTTGCGGCTCGATCCTTTGTCGCAGGATGAGATCGTGCAGGCCGTGATCGGCCTTGGGGCGCCGTGGAGCGAAGCGGGCCACAATGCCGTCGCTGCCGCCGCCAAGCGCGCCGACGGATCGGTTCGCGAGGCTCTCATTCGCCTCGCGCCCGAATCGGAAGGGATCGGCGCACTCGTCGATTCGATCGTCGCCGGCCTGCCGCGCCCCGATCCCCGCGCGGTCGCGAGACTTCGCCGATGCGGTTGGCGGGCGCGCGGGAGACGAGGCTTATCGGGCCTTCCATCGCGAGCTCTACGACTGGATCGTTAGATACGTGCGCGACGTCGAGCCTGGATCTCTGCGAGCGGATGAGATCGGCGAGCTCTGGGATCGCATTCGCGACGCGGACCGCGAGACGGAAGCGCTTAACCTCGACCGCAAGCTGCATATTCTGACTCTGTTCGCCGAGATCGCCGCAACCGCGCCGGGACGCTGAAGGAACCCACCCTCGTGCTGAGGAGCGGCGCTGAAGGCGACGCGTCTCGAAGCATGCTCCAGAGGGCGCCGTCCGCTCGCCGCCCCCTGGATCATCCTTCGAGACGCCATGCTGCGCATGGCCCTCAGGATGAGGATGGCGGAGGGCGCGCCTTTGGCGCTCCTGAGGATGAGGATGGCGGAGGGCGACAACAGGGCTGGAGTTGCGCAGAGATTTTCGTCGCCGCTCAAAAACTTTTGCTTTAGGACGGCGCTCATGAGCCGCTTCTTCATCACCACGGCGATCCCTTACGCCAATGGGGCGCCGCATATCGGGCACGCTTACGAGCGCATCGCGACCGATGCGATCCAGCGCTTCATGCGCCTCGACGGGCGCGACACTTTCTTCGTCACCGGCATGGACGAGCACGGCCTCAAGGTTCAGCAGGCCGCCACGCGCGAAGGCATATCGCCGCAACAATTCGTCGATCGCGTCGCGACAGAATTCGAGGCGATGGGCGACATGCTGAACGCCCGCGCCGACGACATCGTGCGCACGACGGAACCGCGGCACGCCCGCGCCTCCCAGGCGATCTGGGAACGGATGGCCGCGAACGGCGACGTTTACTTATCGAAATATTCCGGCTGGTATTCGGTGCGCGACGAGGGATATTTCGTCGACAGCGAGCTGACCGACGGCCCGGACGGGACCAAACTAGCGCCGAGCGGCGCGCCGGTCGAATGGGTCGAGGAGGAGAGCTATTTTTTCAAGCTCTCAGCCTATGCCGATAAGCTGTTGGCGCATTACGAAGCCCATCCTGAATTCGTCACGCCCGAGACCTATCGCAACGAGATCGTCGCCTTTGTGAGGCGCGGTCTCGCCGATCTCTCGATCAGCCGCGCGACGCTGAAATGGGGCGTGCCGGTTCCGGGCGACCCGAGGCACGTGATGTATGTCTGGGTCGACGCGCTGACCAATTACATCACCGCGACCGGCTTTCCGGACGACGGCCCGAGGGCGAAATTCTGGCCCGCGGATGCGCACGTCATCGGCAAGGACATCACGCGCTTCCATGCCATCTATTGGCCAGCTTTCCTGATGTCGGCCGGCCTGCCGGTGCCGAAACAGGTGGTCGTGCACGGCTTCCTGTTCAACCGCGGCGAGAAAATGTCGAAGTCGGTCGGCAACGTCGTCGACCCGAAGGCGATGGTCGAGGCTTATGGACTCGACGCGGTGCGCTATTTCTTCCTGCGGGAAGTGCCTTTCGGCCAGGACGGCAGCTACTCGCATGAGGCGATCGTCGCCCGAATGAATGCCGATCTCGCCAATGACATCGGCAATCTGGCGCAGCGCTCGCTGACCATGATCGCGAGGAACGGCGGCGCGCGCACGCCCGACTGGCGCAAGGCGACGCCGGCCAAAGAGGATCTGGCGATGCTTGCGCGCGCGGACGCGCTCGTTGGCGAAGCGCGCCGGCACATGCAGAGCTTTGCGCTCGATCTCTACATCGCCGCCGTTTTCGAGGTCGTCTCCGAGGCCAATCGCTATTTCGCCAACGCCGAGCCCTGGAGGCTCGCGAAGAGCGATCCCGCGCGCATGGGGCTTGTGCTCTACGTGACGATCGAAACCTTGCGCATCGCCGCGATCCTGCTGCAGCCGGCCATGCCGGCGAGCATGGGCCGCCTTCTCGATCTTCTCGGTGTCCCCCCGGAGGCCCGCACATTTGCGGCGCTCGATAGCGGCGAGCGGGTTGGCCAGCTCGACGCGCCGCATCGGCTCGAGCCGGGCAGGGCGCTGCCTCATCCCAAGCCCGTCTTTCCTCGCTACGTCGAAGCCGAGGCCGCGAAGTGATGGCGCCCGTTTCCCTCTCCCCCTGGGAGAGGGGCAGGGGTGAGGGGCGCCGGCTCCCCGGCGTGAAAACCCTCATCCGGCCGGCCATAGGCGTTCGCCAGAACGCCCTATGGCCGGCCACCTTCTCCCGAGGGGAGAAGGGATAGCCGAATGACAATCATCGACAGCCATTGCCATCTCGATTTTCCCGACTTCGCCAACGACCTCGACGCGGTCGTCGAGCGCGCGCGGGCGGCTGGCGTCGAGCGCATGATCACCATCGGCACGAAAGTGTCGAAGGCCGCGGGCGTGGTCGCGATCGCGGAGCGGTACGACGACGTCTTCTTCACCGTCGGCACGCATCCGCACGAGGCGGGCCGGCGAGGACGCGGAGGATTTCGACGCCATGCGCGCGTTCGCCAGACACCCCAAATGCGTTGGCATCGGCGAAGCGGGCCTCGATTATCACTATGACAGCGCGCCGCGCGACCTCGCTCAGCGAGTCTTTCGCGGACACATCGCGCTTGCCCGCGAGCTCGACCTGCCGCTCGTGATCCATACGCGCGACGCCGACGCCGACATGGCGGCAATCCTAACTGATGAAATGGGGCAGGGGCGGTTCCGCGCGCTGCTGCATTGTTTCACGGCCTCACGCGAACTCGCCGAGACCGCGCTCGGCCTCGGCCTCTCGATCTCGTTTTCCGGCGTGGTGACGTTCAAGAAATCGGAAGGCTTGCGCGCCATCGCCCGCGACGTTCCGCTCGACCGCATTCTGGTCGAGACCGACGCGCCCTATCTCGCGCCGACGCCCCATCGCGGTCGCCGCAACGAACCGGCGTTTGTGGTCGCCACGGCGGGCGTGGTCGCCGAGGCGCGCGGGATCACGCCGGAAGCGCTCGCCGAGGCGACGCGGGCCAACACCCACGCCATCTTTGGCAGGCTGCCTCCGGCCAGTGGCAAGCTGCCGCAGACTGTCGGCAAGCTGCCTCAGGCCGTTAGGTCGTCGCATTGACGCTGCGACTGACGATTCTAGGCTGCGCTTCGTCCGGCGGCGTGCCGCGGGTCGGGGAGGGGTGGGGCGCCTGCGATCCAGCCAATCCGAAGAACCGTCGCCGCCGCTGTTCGTTACTTGTCGAGCGCGTGGGACCTGGTGGCGCAACGGCGGTCCTCGTCGACACGTCGCCCGATTTACGGGAACAGCTGATCGACGCCGGGGTTAAGCGGCTCGACGGCGTGCTTTTGAGCCATCCCCACGCCGACCACACGCACGGCATCGACGATCTGAGGCCGCTTTGCCTGGCCATGCGGCGCCACTTGGACATCTATATGAACGAGCAGACCTCGCGCAGAATTGCCCAAGCCTTCTCCTATATTTTTCAAACCCCTGACGGCAGTTCCTATCCTCCGATCGCAAAGGAGCTGCGCCTCACCGCCGGCCGGCTCTGCCGCATCGAGGGCCCGGGCGGCCCGGTCGAGGCGATGCCGTTCGATCTCGACCACGGCGATATCAGCGCGCTCGGCTTTCGCTTCGGGGCGCTCGCCTACACGCCGGACGTGAAACGCATTCCCGAGGCGAGCCGCCCTTTTCTCGAAGGCCTGGATGTGTGGATCATCGACGCCTTGCGCTATCGCCCCCACCCGTCCCATTTCAGCCTCGACGAGGCCTTGTCATGGATCGAAACGATGCGTCCGCGGCGCGCGATCCTCACCAACTTGCATACCGATCTCGATTACGAGACCTTGCGCACGAAGCTGCCGGCGCATGTGACGCCGGCTTATGACGGAATGCGCGTCGAGGGCTTCGACGCCTGAGGTTCGACGGGGGGAACACGATGACGCCAGTCGAGAGCGCGATCCGCGACTTCGTGCGCGAACATGCCGAGGCGGAGACGCGCTTCCTCGCCGAGATCGTGAAAATTCCGTCGGACAATCCGCCCGGAGATTGCGGCCGCCCCGCGGAAGTCGTCGCCACACTCCTGGAGGGACTTGGCTTTCAGGTCGAGCGGCGCAAGGTCCCGGAGGACCTCGTCAAGGCCAATGGCATGATTTCGGCGACCAACCTGATCGTCAGGCGCCGTTTCGGGCAGGGGGGCCCGACGATCGCGCTCAACGCGCATGGCGACGTCGTGCCTCCAGGTACGGGCTGGACGCACGACCCTTACGGCGCCGAAATCGTCGACGGCTGGATGGTATGGGCGCGGCGCCGCGGTGTCGAAGTCGGACATTGCGACTTACGCGTTCGCCATGCTGGCGCTGGAAAAGTGCGGCGCGGCGCTCAATGGCGCGGTCGAACTGCACATCACCTATGACGAGGAGGCGGGGGGCGAGATCGGCCCGCGCTATCTCATGGAGCAGGGGCTGTCGCGTCCGGATCTGGCGATCGGCGCCGGATTCTCTTACGCGGTCGTGAACGCCCATAACGGCGCGCTTCACCTGGAGGTCGAGGTTGTCGGCCGCTCGGCTCACGCCGCCCGCCCCTCGACCGGCGTCGACGCGCTGGAAGCGGCGAACGCAATCCTGTCTGCGCTTTATGGCTGGCGCGGGGGGCTTCAGGCACGGACCTCGGCGATAAACGGCATCGGCTCGCCGCAGATGACGGTCGGCCTCATTGCGGGTGGGATCAACACCAATGTGGTGCCGGATCGCGTCACCTTCCGCCTGGACCGGCGCATTGTGCCGGAGGAAAATCCGGCTGAGGTCGAGGCGGAGTTGCGCGCTCTTGTCGCCCGTGCGGCGGCGCTGCATCCTGACGCCAAGGTCGAGGTCAAGCGCATCCTGCTTGCCGAGCCGCTGACGCCGACCCCGGCTGGAGCGAAGCTGACCGAGGTTCTGTGCCGGCAGGCGAGCCGGGTGATGGGCGAAACGATCACGGCCTCGGGCGTGCCGCTCTACACCGACGCGCGCCACTACGCCAAAGCGGGCGTCCCGATCGTGCTCTACGGCGCCGGCCCCCGCACGATCGAGGAAGCCAACGCCCATCGCGCCGACGAGCGCCTGCCGCTGTCGGATTTGTGCAAGGCGACGGAAGTGATCGCGCTGACCCTGGCGGAGCTTTTGGGCGCATGACCGAAGACTTGTCGCAGGCGGCCCTAGGTGTATATAAATTGATGTAGACGTGTACACAGCGCCAGGATCACCCGATGCCCCTCCACATCAAAGACGACGCCGCGACGGAAGCGGTGCGAAAGCTGGCTCGCGTGAGAAATCTCAGCCTGACGGAGACCGTGCGCGTCGCTTGTGAGGAAGCGCTCGAACGCGACGATCGCGCGCGGCCCGTCGCAGAACGACTGGCCGACATTCACGCGCGGGTGCGCAGCGCGCCGCGAACGGGCCGAAAGGCCGACAAGGCCTTCTTCGACCGAGAATGGGGAGACGAAGGCTGACCGATATGCTCATGGTCGAGTCGTCGGCGCTCACAGCAATCATTCTGGAGGAGCCCGGTTGGCGGCAGCTTGCCGAGCAGGTGGTTCGGACAAGCGCGTTCACAACCTGTTTCAACGTCTTCGAGGCGGCGCTTGCGATCGTCCGCGAGCGGCGCCTTAAGCCGTCGGAGGCCTACAGCTTAGTGCTCGCCGCCATGTCGCGTCTGGCGATCGAGATTACGGACTATGAGGCCGACGCAATCCCTTTTGCGATTGCAGGCCGCGAGACATTCGGCGCGGGCAGGCTTGGCCTTAACATGGGCGACTGCCTGTCGTATGGCGCGGCGAAGAGACGGGGAGTCCGGCTTCTTTACGTTGGCGAAGATTTCGCTCGCACGGACGTCAACGACAATGTCTGAACCGGGCTGTCGGACGCACCCCGGTTGCTAAAGCCGGTCAGGGCGCGGGAGTCGGAGGGCAGGGGCTCGGCCCTGCCCTCGTTCGCGCGTTAATAGCCGACCGTGAACCGCTCGCGGATGTGGGCTGGCTTCTCCAGCTCGTCGACGGCGGCGATGGCGTAATCTTCCCAGGAGATGTTGCTGCCTTTGTCGTGGGTTAGCAGCTGATCCTTACCCAGCCGGAACTTGCCCGTGCGCTCGCCGGGCGCAATCAATGCGGACGGCGACAGGAAGGTCCAGTCGAGTTCCTTGTCCTTGCGCAGGAGCTCGAGAAATTCGCCGCCCTTGGCGGCCTCGGCCTTATAGGCGGCGGGAAACTGGGGCGTGTCGATGAGCTTCACGCCGGGCGCGACCTCGAGACTGCCGGCGCCTCCGACGACGAAATAGCGCTTCACGCCCGCCTGCTTGACCGCCTCGATCAGGAGCTTCGGATCGCTTGCGGTGAAATGAACCGCGCTGATCACGGCGTCGTGGCCCTTGAGCAGCTGGACGAGGCCCGGCTTGTCGAAGACGTCGCCCTTTTTCGCCGTCACGCCCGGCAGCTTGGCGATCGTGTCCGGATTGCGCGCAATCGCCGTCACATGATGGCCGCGACGGCTCAGTTCAGCCAGAAGGCGCGAACCGCCGTTTCCCGAAGCTCCGATGAGCGCCACTTTCATGATTGCCTCCAATGCGGTATGAGAAAGATACCTAGTATCGAGGCGATACATGACGGCGATCGACGTCCTTGTAAAGAAAGCACCTTCGCGAAACCTGGTTTCTCCGCCGGAACCGTCCGCAGCGCCGCCGGACCCTTATGCCGCCGGCTGCCCGACGCGGCTGCTGCTCGATCGGATCGGCGACAAGTGGATGGTGCTGACCCTCAGTCTCATTCGCGATAAACCGCGCCGCTTCAACGCGCTCAGGCGCGAGATTGAAGGCGTGACGCAGAAGATGCTGTCGCAGACCCTGAAGCAGATGGATCGAGACGGGCTGATCACCCGAACCGTTCTGCCGACGACGCCGGTTTCGGTCGAATATGCGATCACGCCGCTCGGCCAGACGCTCGCGGCGGTTCTCGACGGGCTCCAGCTCTGGGCGCGCGATCACATCGCCGACGTGCTGGCCGCCAGGCGGCTTTAT
Source organism: uncultured Alphaproteobacteria bacterium (assembly GCA_963707355.1). Lineage (GTDB taxonomy): Bacteria > Pseudomonadota > Alphaproteobacteria > Rhizobiales > Beijerinckiaceae > Roseiarcus. The sequence continues at coordinate 65,974 of CAVPPX010000059.1, forward strand.
GACGGGAACGGCCGAGGGTAGAGCGCGCCCAGCGGCGAAGCGATGCTCGGGCGCGCTGTTGCGCGCCATTCACCGTCCCGCGCCGCCTGCCGCAACTCTATCGCGACAAGTTCCATAATAACTCTTATGCGAATCAGGTCCTAGGCTCTCGGTGGGAAAGATCACGCGCCTCGCAGCCGCGGAAACGCTTGGCGCGCCCTATTTCAGAGGCGAGCCGGAGGTGATTGGCGCGCCACGCTGCGGTCGTCGACGTGGCCATGATGGGAGCCAGCGCCGAGCGCTTTGACGAAACGTGGATCGCGTTCGTCGTCCCTCGAGAGTGAGCCGTGAGCCGAAATTGATCCGCGGCGGCGCCCAAATACGGCTCACGCGCGTTATCGCGATATCCATCGCGTGCGAAAAGAACCGTGGAGATGTGTGGGCGCCTCGGGGACCAATCTCCGCGGAAATCGAGGATGAGCAGCGCGGAAGATGGCCTGGATCTCGATGGGATCCGACACCAAATCGCTTCGGTATTGAACACAATGAGCGGCAATTTCGCGGTAGGACTTCAGCGAACTCGCGCGCGCGATGAATGAAAGGAAAGAGCTGTATGCCCCGTTCAACGGCGCTGGGCGGGGATCCGCTGATCTGGCTGGGCCTGGCCGCGGCTACCCTCTTCTTCGTGGCGACAGGCGCAGTCGCTTATTTCAACTTCCAAACCTTGAAAGCGGATAGCGCCCTCGTTGTCCGCAGCGGCGACACGTTGACCGCATTGGAGGACGTGCTTTCCACGGTGAGAGACGCCGAGACCGGCCAACGCGGCTATCTGCTCACCGGCAAGGACAGTTACCTCGGTCCATACAATGCGGCGATGCAGGACATTGGATCGCGGTTCGACTTGCTGAGGCGCTTGACGCTCGACGATCCTGCGCAACAAGACCGCCTCGGGACGCTGAAACAGCACATCGACGCCAAGATGGCCGAGCTCAGACAGACAATCGACCTGCGCCAAAATCAGGGACAGGCGGCAGCGCTCGCGATCGTGCAGAGCGATCGCGGCAAGCAAGACATGGATGCAATCCGCGACCAGGTCTCGGCGATGGAGCACGAAGAGATTGATCTGCGCGCCAAGCGACTTGCGGAGATGGCCGACTCCTATTGGAGGGCGATCGCTAGCGGCATCATCTCCAGCCTGCTCGGACTTGGCCTAACCGGAGTCGTAGGCTTTCTTATCCTTCGCACGGAAGCCGCCCGACGCCGGGAGGATTGGCTTCAGAATGGTCGCGTCGGGCTCTCAAAGGCGATGCTCGGCGATCAGCCGATCAACGAACTTGGCGACAACATTCTGGGCTACCTGTGCCGATACCTCGACGCTCATGCTGGCGCTGCCTTCTCCAGAGACAGAAACGGCCCCTATCGCCGGGTGTCGAGCTATGGCGTCCCCGCCGATGCCAAGATTCTGGATCATTTCGCCAGCGGAGAGGGGCTCCTCGGGCAGGCGGCGGCCGATGGCCGATCCATTCTCGTCCGCGACGTGCCCGATGGCTACCTCGCTATCGGTTCGGCGTTCGGGGAAGGCAAGCCCCGGCACCTGGTTGTCGCTCCGGCAATTGCGGATGGGTCCACGAACGCGGTGCTGGAATTCGGATTCGTCCACCCGCTCAGGGAAGACGCGCTCTCCCTTCTCGAACAGATGTCGGAGGGAATCGGCATTGCCGTTCGCTCCGCCAACTATCGTGCGGAGCTTCAGAACTTTCTGGAGGAAACTCAACGTCAGGCCGAAGAGCTCCAGGCGCAGGGAGAAGAGCTCCGGGTATCGAACGAGGAGCTCGAGGAGCAGGGTCGAGCGCTGAAGGAATCGCAGTCGCGCCTCGAACTTCAGCAAGCCGAACTCGAGCAGACCAATTCGCAGCTCGAGGAGCGGAGAACCAACGCGACGATCTGGAGCGCGTGAACGATATCGTGCGGCTCAGGGCTCAAGAGCTCGAGCGGGCAAGCCAGTACAAATCAGATTTCCTGGCCAACATGTCGCACGAACTCAGGACGCCCCTGAACTCGCTCTTGATCCTCGCCAAGCTCCTCGCCGACAATGACGCCGGACGGCTGAGCGAGGAGCAAGTGCATTACGCCCAGACGATCCAGTCGTCCGGCAACGATTTGCTCACGCTCATCAATGACATCCTCGACCTGTCGAAGATCGAGGCGGGGCATATGGAGATCAAGCCCGAGCCGCTTGCTCTCGCACGCCTGACCAAAGATCTCACCAACCTTTTCACGCCGGTCGCCGAGAGGAAAAATCTGGAGTTTCGGATCGAAGCGGCGCCGGAATGCCCAGCTTACATCGAGACCGACGGCCAAAGGCTCGAGCAGGTTTTGCGGAACCTGCTGTCGAACGCATTCAAGTTCACCGAACAGGGCAAGGTGGAGTTGAGAATTGCGCGCGCCCCCGATGGCCAGATCGCGCTATCGGTCGCCGACACCGGCATCGGCATCTCCCAAGACAAGCAGAACGCCGTGTTCGAACCTTTCAGGCAGGCGGATGGAACGATCAGCCGCAAGTACGGCGGCACCGGCCTCGGGCTATCGATCTGCCGGGAGCTTGTCCGTCTGCTTGGCGGGACGCTCGCGCTCAGAAGCGTGGAGGGTCAGGGCAGCACGTTCACAGTCCTGGTTCCCGAAACCTTTGGCGCCGCGAAGTTGCAGCCGCGAGCCGGGACGCCTCGAGCTTCCCCTGCCCCGCTCACTGTCGAGGCGCCGCCGCCGGTCGCGGCGCCAACTGCGACGCGAAGGTCGGATCGGCGAGTCGAAGACGATCGACAGCGTCTGAGTGGTCAAAGGCGCGTGCTCTTGATCATCGAGGACGACCAGAGTTTCACTCGCATCCTTCAGGATCTCTCCCACGAGATGGAGTTCGAATGCCTGGTCGCCGCCAGCGCGACCGAGGCGCTCGCGCTCGCCACGGAAGTCCTTCCAAGCGCGGTCGTGTTGGACGTAGGTTTGCCGGACCATTCCGGTCTTTGGGTGCTCGACCAGCTGAAGCGCGACGTTCGCACCCGTCATATTCCGGTTCATGTGGTTTCGGCCAGCGACAACGCGCAAACGGCGCTCTCGCTCGGCGCCATCGGCTACGCCTTGAAGCCGGTGAAACATGAGGACTTGACCGAGGTTCTCAAGAAGCTCGAGACGAAGCTCGCGCAGCGAATGCGCAGAGTTCTCATCGTCGAAGATGATGCGGTTCAGCGTGACGCGGTGCGAAGACTGTTGGGTTCGCACGAGGTCGAGACCGTAGCGGCGGCCACGGCCGCGGAGTGCCTCCTTCTTCTCAAGAACCAGACTTTTGACTGCATGGTCCTCGACCTTTCGCTTCCGGACGCCTCCGGATATTCGCTTCTCGAAACTTTGAGCCAGGAAGGCGCGTATTCGTTTCCGCCCGTCATTGTCTACACGGGCCGCGATCTTTCCGGCGAGGAAGAGCAGAGACTGCGCCGCTACTCGAAGTCGATCATCATCAAGGGCGCGAAATCACCCGAGCGGCTTCTCGACGAGGTCAGCCTCTTCCTGCATCAGGTCATTTCCGAGCTTCCGGACGAGCAGCAGAGAATGATTCGCCAGGCGCGCAATCGCGATGCGTTGCTCGAAGGACGACAAATCCTTGTGGTCGAGGATGATGTTCGGAACGTTTACTCCCTCACAAGCATTCTCGAACCGCGCGGCGCCCGCGTGCAGATTGCACGAAATGGTCGCGAGGCCATCGAGGCGATCGATAAATCCTTCAAGGAGGGCAGCGCGATCGACCTCGTCCTGATGGACGTCATGATGCCGGTGATGGATGGCCTGATGGCGACCGAGAAGATCCGCCAGAACCCCGACTGGAGAAAGCTGCCGATCATCATGTTGACAGCGAAAGCCATGCCCGACGATCAGGAGCGATGCCTCTCAGCCGGCGCCAACGATTATATGGCGAAGCCGCTCGACGTCGAGAAGCTGCTGTCGCTCATCCGCGTGTGGATGCCCAACAGCTGATCGGACGGCGCGGTGGACAGGACCGAGGAAATAGAGATTCGGTTGCTGCTGGAGGCGCTGTTCCAGAAGTACCATTTTGACTTTCGCGGTTACGCCATGGCTTCGCTGAAGCGGCGTCTGAAGCGGGCGCGCGACGACCTGGGTTTTGCCACCACCTCCGCCATGCAGGACCGGTTGCTGCGCGACGCCGCCATGGCGCCGAAGCTGCTCGGATACCTGACGGTGCAGGTCAGCGAGATGTTTCGCGATCCCGCCTATTTCCGGACGATTCGGGAGAGGGTCGTTCCGCATCTGCGCACCTACCCTTCGCTGAAGGTCTGGATCGCCGGCTGCAGCGCGGGCGAAGAGCTTTATTCGTTCGTGATTCTGTTCCGCGAAGAGGGTCTGGAAGACCGCACATTGTTCTATGCGACCGATGTCAATCAAGAAGCCCTGATAAAAGCCGAGACCGGAATCTACGACCTCGATCGCATCAAAATGTTCACCGAGAACCATCGCCAGTCGGGCGGAAAGTCGTCGCTGTCGGACTATTACACCGCAGCCTATGGCCGCGCTTCCTTCAGCAGGGGCCTTCGCCAGCGTGTGGTGTTTTCCGACCATAGCCTGGTGACCGATGCTTCATTCGGCGAAATGCATCTCATATCGTGCAGAAACGTGCTGATCTATTTCGATAAGGCGTTGCAGAACCGAGCCGTCGGCCTATTCAAGGATTCGCTTGCGCGCAGGGCGTTTCTCGGAATCGGCGCGAAGGAAAGCCTTCGTTTCACGGACTATGCGACTGCGTTTGTCGAGTTCGCGAAACATGAGCGAATTTACCAGAAGCGGAGCGTCCCGTGAGCGGACTTGCTCCGGAGGCGATCGTGATCGGCGCGTCGGCGGGGGCGCTGGAGGTGCTGTCGAACCTCCTGCCCGCCTTGCCCTCGGACTATCGCTTACCAATTCTGATCGTCGTTCACCTCCCGCCGGACTCGACCGGCTTGCTCGCCGAGCTTTTGCGCGCACGCTGCGCAATTCGAGTGCGGGAAGCGGAGGACAAGGAGCCTATCGAACCTGGGGTCGCCTACTTCGCTCCGCCGGACTATCATCTCTTGGTCGAACAGGATAAGCGCCTGTCTTTGTCGGGCGATGAGCCAGTCCTGTTTTCGCGTCCCTCGATCGACGTTCTGTTTGAGAGCGCGGCCGACGCTTACGGCGGCGGTCTGATCGGGGTGGTGCTTACCGGGGCCAACAGCGATGGCGCAAACGGCCTTAAGGCTGTGGTCGAAGCAGGCGGTGTGGCGGTCGTACAGAGTCCGGGGAGCGCCTATGCGGTTGCGATGCCGGAAGCCGCCATCGCGGCCTGTCCCGACGCTCGCGTTCTGCCGGTGAACGAGATCGCCGCGTATCTGCGGGAGGTTGGAGCCCGATGACGTCCGAGATCGGACCCGTCTATTTTTTGCTCGTTGACGACCTTGAGGAAAACCTGCTGTCGCTGGAAGGCCTCCTGCGGCGCGACGGACTTGTGCTGCTCAAGGCGCGCTCAGGACCCGAGGCGCTGGAGCTGCTGCTCGAATATGACGTCGCGCTCGCCATTCTCGATGTGCAGATGCCCGAGATGGACGGTTACGAGCTCGCCGAGCTCATGCGGGGAACCGAGCGAACCCGCCGGGCGCCGATCATCTTTCTCACCGCGGGAGCGGCCGATCGTCAGCGCAGATTCCGCGGCTACGAGGCTGGCGCCGTCGACTTCCTGAACAAGCCTATCGAGCCTGACATTCTGCGCAGCAAAGCCAGCGTGTTCTTTGAGCTCGACCAGCAGCGTAGCCAGATCGCGGCCCAACGCGACGAGCTCAAGTCCTATGCTGCGGCGCTTACGGAGGCGGACAGGCGCAAGGACGAGTTTCTGGCCACGCTCGCGCATGAGTTGCGCAATCCCCTCGCCCCGATACGCAACGGGCTCGACATCCTGCGGACGTCTCCGACAGCGCCGAACGCCGAAGAGATCCGCGACGTGATGGACCGGCAGCTCTCGCATCTCGTGCGGCTGGTCGACGATCTCCTGGATGTGTCGAGAGTGAGCCAGGGCAAGATCGAGCTTCGCAAAGCGCGTATCGCGTTGAGCGATGTCATCAAGACCGCCGTTGACGCGAGCAATCCGCTGATCGTTGCGGGTCGTCACGAACTCACGCTCGATATGCCGGATGCTCCGGTCTGGCTGGACGCCGACCTGATGCGGCTGTCTCAGGTCGTCAGCAATCTTCTCAACAACGCCGCGAAATACACCCCCGAGGGCGGCGCGATCGTTCTTTCAACGCGACGGGAAGGCGACGAGGCTGTTGTGACCGTCGCCGACAATGGCGTCGGCATTCCATCCGATATGCTTCCGCGGGTTTTTGATCTCTTCACTCAGGTTCGCGACAATCTCGATCGCTCACGTGGCGGCCTCGGCATCGGCCTCGCGCTCGTGAAGCAGCTTGTGGAGATGCATGGCGGATCCATCGCGGCCGAAAGCTCCGGTCCCGGCAAGGGCAGCGCCTTCCGCCTGCGCCTGCCCGTGATGGAGTTTGCGCCGGCGTCGCCGGACGTGACTGAACCCGATTCCCGTCTGGCGCCAGATAGGGCCGCGCTGAAGGTCCTGATTGTGGATGACAATGTCGATGTCGCGCAGACCATGGGCTGGATGCTGGAGGCGATCGGTCACGACTATCGGATGGTGCATGAAGGCAAGCTCGCCGTTCAGACGGCGCTGGACTACCGACCCGACGCAATCCTGCTCGATATCGGAATGCCCGGAATGGACGGTTATGCTGTTTGCCGCGCTCTTCGCGAGCAGACGCTCCTCGACGATACGGTGATCATTGCGCAGACCGGATGGGGCCAAACCCAAGCCCGCGCGACTCCCGGCGAATCGGGATTCGATCACCATCTGGTAAAGCCGGTGACGATGGACCGGCTCGAAGAATTGCTGGCCGATATCGCCTCGGCGCGAGGGAAGAGCCCCGTCGCAAGCTGATGGAAGCGGCGCGCCACAAGACAGGCTTTGGCGTCAGCTGGTTTGAGGAGTGGTCGGAGTGGCGGGATTCGAACCCACGACCCCTAGTCCCCCAGACTAGTGCGCTAACCGGGCTGCGCTACACTCCGACGGCGCTCCTTATAGGGGCGCTCGCCACGGCGCGCAATGTGGCGCTTCTGCGCAGGGCTTCAAGCCGCCGGCGCGCTCGCCTGCAAAAGGATTCGTTGCGCCTCCATAATTTCAGCCAGCGCTTCTCGGAGCGCCGCACGGGCGTCGTCCGCGATCCTGGGACGGGTTTCTCGCATCCCGGGATCTTCATGCGCCCCCGCGTGAGGCTCGACATCGCCCGCCGTTTCGACGGAAGGCGCGACGGGCGATAGGGCGACGGCCGACAGCGCCTGAACGCCCTGCTCCTTGAACAGCTTCTGGACGCCCTTGATCGTGTAGCCTTCGTCGTACAAGAGACGCTTGATGACCCTCAGCCGCTCGATGTCGTCAGGGCGATAATAACGCCGCCCCCCGGCTCGCTTGAGCGGCCGGATCTGGGGAAACCGGGTCTCCCAGAAGCGCAGCACATGCTGCGGCAGATCCAGCGAGTCGGCGACTTCGCGGATCGTTCGATAGGCGTCCGGGCTCTTCTCCATTGGCGCACCCGCTGGCGCCCGGCGTGAGAATCAGGGCGCCTCCGTTTAACGATGACGGACTATTGGCCGATCGGGACCGAAACGCCAGGGTCCTGCTCGCGGAAGAAGCGCCCTACCCTTTTTCCGGTTCGTCGCGCCCGTTGATCTTTGCCTTCAAAACGTTTGACGGCTTGAACACCATCACCCTGCGGGGAAGGATGGGCACCTCGACCCCGGTCTTCGGATTGCGCCCAACGCGCTCGCCCTTGGAGCGGACGACAAACGAGCCAAAGCCGGACAGCTTGACGGTTTCGCCGCGGGCGGCCGCATCGCAAATCTCGTCCAGAACCGATTGGACGAGTTCCGCCAACTCCGTGCGCGACAATCCGATCTTCTGATAGACGATTTCCGACAAATCGGCGCGAAGTCACGGTTTTTCCAGATTCGCCGCCAACCCTTACGTTCGCCATATCGAGCCCCACTCATTTCCCCCTACCGCGCAATGTCAGCCCTTGACCGCGCAGGCCCCCAAAACGCACGCCAGCGAACATGTCCGAGCCTTATCGGATGCCTCTTTTCAGCCTCGGCGATCCCCGAGGGATCGAGCCTAGTATCTGTGGAATAGATAATCCACGTTTGTTGCGTCGCCGCAACCGGCGCTGGCGCGACTCGGCCCCCCGTCGTCTTGCGTCCTCCCGCAACCATGCCCCATAGGCAAGCCTAGCAAATGATGCAAGGAGTGTCGATTGAACGCCTCGAAGCACGACGGACCGCCCCGGATCGCGCTGGTGACAGGGGCCTCTCGCGGCATCGGCCGCGCCGCGGCTCTCGCCTTGGCCAAGTCGGGCGCGCATGTTGTGGCGTTGGCCCGCACCCAGGGCGGCCTTGAGGAACTGGACGACGAAATTCGAGCGCTCCGGCCCGAAGAGCCGGAGGCGACGACCCTGGTTCCGATGGATTTGCGCGACTTCGCCGCCATCGATCGGCTAGGCGAAGCCCTCAATCGCCGGTGGGGCCGGCTTGACGCCTTCGTCGGCAATGCCGGCGTTCTGGGTCTGTTGACCCCCCTGCATCAACTCGATCCGAAAACATGGGACGACGTGATGGCGGTCAACGTGACCGCCAACTGGCGCCTCATCCGGTCGCTCGACCCGCTGCTCCGCCTGTCCGACGCGGGCCGCGTCGCGTTCATCACCTCCGGCGCCGCGAGCCGGGCGGATCTGCGCGCCTACTGGGGCCCCTACGCGGTCTCGAAGGCCGCGCTCGACGCCCTTGCCCGAACCTACGCCGCCGAGACCCTCAACACCTCGACTGTCCGCGTCATGCTGGTCAATCCGGGGCCGCTGCGCACGCGCATGCGCGCAACCGCAATGCCTGGCGAAGATCCGTTATCGTTGCGAACGCCCGACGACCTCGCTCCGAAGATTGTCGAGATCTGCTCGCCGGAATGGACAGAGACCGGCAAGCTTTACGATTTCCCCTCGGACCGCATTCTTAGTTTCAAAGCTCCTGACTGAAGCGAGGCGATCGCGTCGGACTTGGGCCGTGTCATTGAGCGCGTATTAGCCTTTTTTGAGCCTGCTTCGCGGCGTGTAGCGCCTGATTTTACAGGCGATTCAGCGGACGCCCGCTCGGGCGCGATAATCGTGAAATGTGTACGCCGTTTCGTTCGGAACCCTCAGCAAGGGAGCGAGTTTCTGCGCGAGTCGCTGAAATGAGGAGTCGCTCATGGCACGAGAGCCCGAGAAATCAGCACGAGAAACAGGGAAAGCGAAAACCGAAGCGGACGCGGCCTCGAAAAACGCTGGGAATGAGGAAAACACCGAGGCCAAATCCGCGACGGAAATGTTGAAGGAGCAGCATCGCGGGCTTCAGGCGACGCTCGCCAAGCGCTCGGGAGCCAACGCTGATCGCAATGCAATTGTAAAGGAATTCGCGGCGGCATGGCTGCCCCATGTCGCTGTTGAACAAGACGTCCTTGCGCCCGCGTTGAAGAACGCAGGAATCGATGAGGACAGGCTCGCCGCCGTCGCGATCCACAAGGACATCATCAACTGGCTCCTTGCGGATCTCTTGAGTGGCGAGAGGCGTGAATTCGGCCAGGCGAAGCTTGAGGCGCTCGCAAAGCAATTCAACGCGCATGTGGAAGGCGCGGACGCTGAAGATCATGGCGTGTTCGCCATTGTCTCATCAGCAGAAACGGCAAATCCCGGACTGAATGCGCAGATGAAGGAGCGATACGAGCGCTTCAAAACCCGCTTCGCCAATATGGACGAAAGCATCGGAGAGGCAATCGCTATGCTGGCGCCGCGGCGTCTCTCCGTACCCTCAAGCAGCCAGCGAAATCGAAGGGAGTATGAGATGAGCAGCAGATATTCCAACATGCGAGAACGAGACGACCAAGGCCAATTCATGTCCGATAATGAGCGGGGCTATTCCCGTGGTGGTTCTGAGCGCGACGAACATGGTCGCTTCGCGAGCGAAAGCGGCAACCGCGGCTCCATGGGGCGCGACCGTGATGAGGAAGGCCGCTTCACGAGCGACAACGGCCGGTCTCGCGGGCGCTTCCAGGGCGACGAGCAGCATTATGGCCCCCGGTCCCTCGGCTCCATGGGGCGTGATCGCGACGAAGAAGGTCGCTTCATGAGCGAAGGCGGGCCGCGCTCGCGTGGTCGCTACGATGACGAAGACGACCGTTACAGCCGGCGATCCATGGGCCGGGAACGCGATGACGAGGGCGGTTACAGCCGCCGCGGCTCGTCTGAAAGTCGCGGAACCGGCGGCTGGTTTGGCGATTCCGAGGGCCACTCCGAGGCGTCTCGGCGCGGCTGGGAAAGCGGAAGCCACGGGGATAGCGGCTGGTACGGTGATTCCGACAGGCATTCCCAGGCCTCGCGTCGCGGCTGGGATAATCCGCGCCACGGCGAAAGCGGATGGTTTGGCGATTCCGAAGGCCACTCGGAAGCGTCACGCCGGGGTTGGGAAGACCGCGAGGGCGGCCGCTCGCCCCGCTACGATGAGCGTTCTCAGCGCTACGACGAGATGCAGTCCCGCAGCCGCTCGCGGCATGACGATGACCGCGATTACCGCCGCAGCGATGACCACGACCGTGGCAATGGCGGACGCGGCTGGTCCGGCGACCCGGAAGGCCATTCGGAAGCCTCGCGGCGCGGCTGGCAAAACCGTCGCTAACCGATCCCGCGTCGGTCCAACCGGAACGGCCAAGCGAAAGCTTGGCCGTTGCCTTATCGGCATATGGAGACGTGATCATGACCCAAGGAGTTGGTGGACATTCTTCCGCGAACGTTACGCATCATCTTGAGGGAATGCATTTTCCTGCGTCCAAGGAGGACCTTCTTCTACGCGCAAGGGATAGCGGCGCGGGCCAAGACACGCTTGAGGTGTTGGAGTCTTTCCCTGACGACGCGGAATTCGAATCCCTGGCCGATGTGATTAAGGCCTATGGACAAGCCGATCAGGTCCCGCAGACCGGGATCATCGACGTGAAGCCGTAAGCCCGGCCAGTTAGCCCAGGTCTCGTACTGGCAGAATGGCGCCGCGCGGTCCGCGCTCGGATTTTTCCTTGCCGCGAACCCCAAGTCTCTGTATGAGGGCCGCTTCGTTGCGTCCCGCCGGGGGCTGAACGGAGGGCCGCGCGCTTCTTTTAGCGAGCTTGCGGCAGGGCCTCGATTGTCCGTCCTCCCGTGTTCCCGCCTTCGAACTGTCCGGTTCGAGCCTTTCCCGGGCTCGAAGGGCTCCGCGTGGGACGCGGTTGAACTGGAAAGGCCCAACATGGCTCTCTATGAGCATATCTTCCTGGTGCGCCAGGACGTCACGCAGCAGCAAGTCGAGGCGCTGACGGAGCAGATCAAGACCCAAATCGCCACGCTCGGCGGCGCAGTCACCAAGGTCGAGCCTTGGGGTTTGAAGTCGCTTGCCTTCCGCATCAAGAAGAACCGCAAGGCTCATTTCACGCTTCTGAACATTGCCGCCCCTTCCGAGGCGGTGGTCGAGGTCGAGCGCCTGCTCAGCCTCAATGAGGACGTCATCCGCTATCTCACCATTCGCGTCGACGAGCATGAGGCCGGACCGTCGGCTATGCTGCGCAAGCGCGAGGAGAGCGATCGCGACGACCGCGGACCGCGCGGACCGCGTGGGGATCGGCCGGATCGCGGCGATCGGGGAGACCGCGGAGACCGGGGAGATCGCCCGCCGCGGCGCCCGCGTGAAGACGCAGCCGTCGCAGGAGCAATCTGATGGCCAGCTCGCCCCGCCGCCCCTTTTTCCGTCGCCGCAAGTCGTGCCCGTTTTCGGGCGCCAACGCGCCGAAGATCGACTACAAGGACATGCGCCTGTTGTCGCGCTACATCTCCGAGCGTGGCAAGATCGTGCCGTCGCGGATCACCGCGGTGAGCGCCGGCAAGCAGCGCGAACTCGCCCAGGCGATCAAGCGCTCCCGATTTCTGGGCCTCCTGCCCTACGTGATCCGCTAACGACCGTCGGGCGTCGCCGCGCCTGAATTTCGAACTCGCCGCGTTTCGACGCGGCGGCAGCTGGAGGCGGGCGGGCGGCCCCCTTCTAACCGCAAGCCAACGCGGGACAGCGCTCCTCATGTTGCATCGCTTTGTCGTCGCCATTGGCGCTGGATGCGCGGCCGCGCTGCTGTTCGCGGTGAGCGCTCAGACCAGCCTTCTGGCGATGGCGCTCGCCTATCTCGCGCCGTTGCCGATCATGATCGCGACCCTTGGCTGGGGACTGGACGGCGGGGCGATCGCCGCGGCGATCGCAATCGCGGTGCTCGCCGTGGTCGCCGAGCCGTTGTCGGCGCTGGTGTTCGCCGGCTCGATCGCGGTTCCCGCGTGGGTCTTGGCCGCTTTTTCGGTCAGCCCGCTTGCGCGCTATCTCAAGCGCCTCAAACCTGACGCGCCGGTCCACGCGCCGCTCGGCGCCATCGTTTCGCTCGCGGCGCTCTTGGGAATGCTCGGCGGCCTCGCCGTGCTGACGACGGTCATCGCGATCTACGGCGGCTACCATGAGGCCGCGCGCCACGTCGCCGACGCGATCACCGCCCTCGCCGGCGACGCGTTTGAGAGCGCGCCGGGCAATCTGACCGCTCGTGAATTCGCCGAGGCGCTCGTTCAGTACGGGCCGCCCGCGATCGCCGCCTCGACGTTGATGATGCTGTGCGTCAACCTCTACGCCGCGGCTCGTTCCACCCAATTGTCGCGCAATCTTCCGCGGCCATGGCCTGACATTCCGTCCTCGCTTGCGCTTCCCTGGCCTTTGGGCGTCGCATTCCTCGCTTGTGTCGCAGGCGCTTACGCCCTGCCCGCTCCGACCGCGCAATATTTCTCCATCGGCGCCGGGGGCTTAGGCGCGGCGTTGGCGCTGCAGGGCCTTGCGGTCGCGCACGCGCTGTCGCGCGGTCTCAAGATGCGGCCGCTGATGCTGATCGCCCTCTACGCCTGCTGCGTTCTGCGAGCCAAATACACCCTTCCCGTTCTTGCGGGCCTCGGCGTCATCGATGGATTCCTCAAGCTGCGCTCGCGCGCGGCCCTCATTGCCTCCCCGACCCCAACTGGACCAAACAGGAGATAAACATGGACGTTATTTTACTCGAGCGCGTCGGCAAGCTCGGACACATCGGCGAGACCGTGCGCGTGAAGGACGGCTATGCGCGCAATTTCCTTCTGCCGCGCGGCAAGGCGTTGCGCGCGACGGACGCCAACAAGAAGAAATTCGAGGTTCGACGCGCCGATCTCGAGGCGCGCAACGCCGAACTCAAGCGCGGCGCGAACGAGGTGTCGGCCAAGCTCGACGGGGTGAAGGTGGTCATCATCCGCCAGGCCGGCGAGACCGGGCAGCTCTATGGCTCGGTGTCGGCGCGCGACATCGCCGAGGCGCTGACCGCCGCCGGGCACAAGGTTGAGCGCGGCCATGTCGCGATCCAGCAGCCGATCAAGACGCTTGGCCTGCACCCGGTCCCAATTCACCTGCATCCCGAGGTCGAGTCGAAGGTCACCGTCAACGTCGCGCGCTCGCCCGAGCAGGCCGAACGGCAGGCGAAGGGCGAAGACCTCTCGGTGCGCGAGCAGACCTCGATGGACGACCTCGGTCTCGAAGTCGGCCGCGCGCTGGCCGAGGCCGGACCCAACGCCAGCTTCGACCAGTCATAAAATCGCGCGAATTTGGGGGCGCGCGCACAAGTTTACGCGCGCCAACGATTTCAGGCGCTTAGCTGCGCTTTCGCGCAACTTTGTAACTGCCCAGCTGGGTGTAGAAGTTTGGGTGAGCATACCGAGGACCTCATCCTGAGGCGCCGCGCAGCGGCCTCGAAGGACGCTTCAGGGGGAGCAACCTGGACCATCCTTCGAGACGCCGCGCTGCGCGCGGCCCTCGAGGCATGAGGTCCGTAGGGTTCGCCGCCATTTCGCACACACCTCGGGCGACTCGTCGGCCGTCGCCCCGAAGGGGGCGATGTCGGGAGGAAACGGAGCGCGAGCGGGCCACCTTCGGCAAACCGGCGATCGCCGGTCGTCAGCGCCGACCAGACGGGCCGGTTCAAGGCGCTTTCAATCGCGGCGCGCGACATCGGCGAGGTCCTAATCGAGGAGTTCCGGGGTTCCGGTGTCCGGCGCGGCGCGCAGCCGAACCGGCGCGGTCTCGACAGGACTGACGAAGCCGTAGGTCAGCGCGACGGCGAGCATCGCCGTCACGCCTGCGGCCAGCAGAACCAAGGTGAACCCGGAAGCGAAACTTGCGCGCGCGAGCTCCGCAAACGCCGAGCGAAAAGCTCCGGCGGTCTGGCCGGCTGCGCCCGAGATGTCGCCGGCGACGATCCTGGCGACGGTCCGATGGGCGTCGCTTGCCGATAAAGGCAGAGCCGACGCTCCGCCAACGAAGTGCTTTTCGGTCTGAGATGTCAGCACGACGCCAAGCCCGGTGATCCCGGTCACGAGGCCGACAAAACGCAAGGTGCCGCCGATGCCGGAAGCCATGCCGCCGCGCTCCGGCGGAATGACGCTCATCGACACTTTTGCCGTTTCGCCGTTGAGCAAACCGGCGCCGCAGCCGGTGATCAGCATGCCGATCGCGACGAACCCGTAAGCGAGATGAGCGGCAACCATGGCGGCTGTCGCGAGATTGCCGACCGCCACAATCGCAAGGCCGAGGGCCAGAAGATCGCGGCCCGATATGTGGGCCGAAAGCGACGCCGCGATCCGCGGGCAGACGAACAGCGGCAGCGCGAAGGGCAGCATGCCAAGGCCCGCGGCGGCGGGGCTGAGCGCGAACACGTTCTGCAGATAGAGCGGCAGATAGGTCATCATGACTTGAGCCGACGCGGCGAAGCCGAGCATGGCGAAGCTCGCGCCGAGAAACGTGCGCTTGCGAAAGAGCGCGAAATCCACCATCGGCCGCTCCTGGATCAGTTCGGCCGCGACAAAGAGCGCGAACAGGATCGCGGACATGAGGAGCTTCACGAGCGTCTGTTCCGCAGACCAGCCCACGCGATTGGCGCCGATCAGCGCCCAGATGAGACAGAAGAGGCCGCCGCCAAACGAGAGCATACCCACGACGTCGAGTCTCTGCGCATCCGGATCGCTAAACTCTTCGATCGCGTCGAGCGCGAGCCAGATGAGCGCGGCGCCGACTGGAACATTGACGAAAAACGCGAAGCGCCAGCCGAGCGTGGAGGTGATCAGGCCGCCGACGAGCGGTCCCACGGCGACGGCGATGCCGACGACCGTTCCCCAGAATCCGAACGCCTTGGCGCGTTCCGCGCCCTGGAATGCGTGCCCGAGCACCGCGAGCGCCGCACTCAGCTCGATCGCGGCGCCCACGCCCTGCAGCGCGCGCGCCGCGTTGAGGACCAGCGCGGATGGCGCGAGGCCGCACATGAGCGACGCCAGAGTGAATATGGCGAGGCCGACGATCAGCATGCGCCGGCGCCCGAACCGATCCGAAAGCGCCCCGGAGGGCATCAGAAGCGCGGCGAAAGTGAGCACATAGGCGCTCACCACCCATTCGATGTCGGCGAAGGTCGCATTGAGATCGCGGGCGATGGAGGGGAGCGAGACCGCGACAATGTTCGAATCGAGCATGATCATGAACGACACGCCCGAGGCGCAAAGCAGGACGCGCGCTCGGCGCCCGCTGACCCATCTCGCCGGGCGCTGTCGCGCTTGAGACGCGGATGTCAGAGCCTCTTGCGTCATCGCGCAACTCTCGGATCGCTTCGGCCGAGCCGCGGGTCATAGGCGATGTCGAGCAGCGCCGCGCGCAGGCTTTCGCTGTGGTCCTTGCCATAGACGGCGAGAAATTCGTTCTGCGCCGCCTGCCAGAGCGCCCGAGCCTCGCGATGTTTCGATTGGCCGCGAGCGGTCAAGACGATGCGCCGTTCGCGCCGATCCGCCGCCCCCGGCTCAAGCGCAAGGTAGCCATCCCGAATGAGCGGCCGCAGATTGTGGCCGACCGCCGAACGGTCGGAAACGAGCGCGCTCGCCAGTTCGGCCAGCGTCGGCGGGGCGGCGAAGCGGCCGAGCTCGGCCAGAATCGTATATTGCGTCGATCTGAGCCCGCACGGCTCGAGGGCGTCATCGTAGAACTGAGTGAGCCGGCGTGACGCCTTGCGCGCCGCGCCGACAAAACATTCGCCCGGGCGGTAGCCGGACATCGGCGCTTGCGACATGGCGCGCTCCTTTGTTTCGGCCCGGAACGATCGCCGCGGCTCGGAGGCCGCGAGGCGGGAGCGGGCGGCGCCGGCCTATCCCGCACCGGTGGGGACGCCTTCGGCGACAGGAATGGGCATATGCCCATATCTGACCGATTTGTCAAAGGGGATCCCGATCGCGCCGTCCGGGGACAATGCGCCCAGGTATTACGCGATTGCCGCAGTCACGAACGCTCGGCTGTCACGACCGGGCAGTCGGCCGTCAATCCCAGTCCGCGGCCCAGATCCTCGAATCGGCGCGAAAGTCGCGAAGCATCGATTGGCGTTCAAGGTGATCCGTCATCGCGACGAGCAGGGCGTCGATAGCCCGTCCTTCAGGACGGGCTATGGCGACACGGCGATCCAGGGATGAAGCGCGACGCCTCACGATCTCTGCATTGTTGCTTCGTCGTTTCACTCCTCGCAATGACGGCCTAATGGTTTGAAGCACCAAAGGTTACAGGCTGATCTTCATACGTCGCCTTAGGACCGCCCTGGCGCGCTCACGTCAGTCCAGAGGATTTTATCCGAACCACCTCTACGCAAAGCGGAATTCGCTCACGTGTTGGTACTCGTCCTCCGGATCCAGCACGCAATCGGTGAAATGGCGCCGGTTGGGCGAATCCGGGAAAGCCTGCGGCTCCAGCGCCAGGCCCGCATGCGCCCCGTAATGCTGGCCGTCCAATCCGGGCGCGGGACAATTGAGGGGCGCCGCGGAATAGAACTGGACGCCGGGCTCGGTCGAGAACAGGCTCATCGTCAGGCCGTTCTTCGGCGACCGCAGGGCAGCGATTTGCGCCAGACCGCCTTCTGTGTCGGGCCGAAGCGCGGCGACGAAGTTCGTATCGTAGGGCGTCAGCGTCGGATTGCGGACCGTGCGCGGGGTGCGAAAGTCGTAGGGCGTGCCGGCGACGGCGCGGATCTCGCCGGTCGGGATAAGCTCCTCGTCCGCCGGCGTGTAGAAATCGGCGAACAGCGTCAGCTCATGGTCGAGAATGTCGGGCGAGCCGTCGAGATTGAAATAGCTGTGCTGGGTGAGATTGACGATGGTCGGGCGGTCTGAGACCGCCGAGAGTTCGACACTGAGCGTCGCTGGCTCTAGCAGACGGTAGACGCAAGTCGCAGTCAGAGCTCCCGGGAAGCCGGCGTCGCCGTCGGGCGATTCGAGGATCAGCTCGACCGATGACGTGTCATAGGCGCCGAGCTTCCAGATCCGGTGGTTAAATCCATGCGGACCTCCGTGCAGGGTATGCTTCTGACCGGGCTTGCGCTCGAGTTGATAGGCGACGCCGTCGAGGACAAATCGGCCATTCGCGATCCGGTTGGCGAACCGCCCGGGCACCGCGCCGAAAGACGGGGAATAGTTGAGATAGTCGTCGAGCGTGTTGAGGCCGAGCACGACCCGCTGCAGCCCGTTGGAGGCCGGCACGACGAGGTCGCGCACCACCGCGCCCCAAGTCAGAATTTTCGCGCTCGCCCCTGCCTGGGACGCGATCGTGACCTCGAACACGGGCGTTTGATCAATCTGGCCAAAAGCATTTGCGCTCATTTGTCCCCCCTTATCGCTGTGCGCCCCGCGGGCCGCGCTCCAAAGTTCACCCCGCGACCGGCGCCTGCACATCCGTGCGGTCGAGTTCGGCGCGAACCGAGGCGAAGACACGGGCAAACATCGCCTCGGTCAGCACGCCGGTATTGGTGTTGTAGCGCGAGCAATGATAGCTGTCGAAGAGGCTGACGCCGGTCGCCACCGGATGGCGCGCGCCATGCGCGAAGGGAAATTTCGCAGGAGCGAGTTTGAGCGCGCGCAGCGTGCTTTCATGCGCGATCCGGCCGAGGGCGACCAGGACTTGAAGCCGCGGCAGCGCCGCGATCGCCGGCGCCAGATAGCGGCGGCACGTCGCGATTTCCTGCGGGCTCGGCTTGTTCTGCGGCGGAACGCAGCGCACAGCGTTGACGATCGCGCAGTCGACGAGGGTCAGGCCGTCGTCCGGCCGGCGATCATAGACGCCGCGAGGCGAAGCCGAACTCGATCAGCGTCGAATAAAGAAGGTCGCCCGCGTAGTCGCCGGTGAAGGGACGTCCCGTCCGGTTGGCCCCGCGCAATCCCGGCGCGAGGCCGACGATCGCCACGCGCGCGTCCGCTTCGCCAAAGGTCGGAACCGGCGCGTTCCACCAGTCCGGGAAAGCTGCGCGGTTCGCGGCCCGGAAGGCTGCGAGCCGCGGACAATCCGGGCAGTCGTGCGGCGGGCTGACGTCGAACGCCACGCGGCGGTCGACGCGCTACTCGCGCACTTCCTCGGCGGGCTGCTGGATCGGGGCGAAGGACTGGGTTCGGCGATGGTCCATCGGGCGCTGGGGCCTGTCGCCTGGATCGCGGCCGATCCGCTGGATCAGGTGAGCGAGATCGATGAACTCATCGGCCTGCCGGCGCAGTTCATCCGCCACCATCGGCGGCTGGGTCGAAATCGTCGACACGACCGCCACCCGAACGCCTTTGCGCTGGACCGATTCAACCAAGGAGCGGAAGTCGCCGTCGCCGGAGAACAGGACCATCAGGTCGAGATGCGGCGCCATGTCCATGGCGTTGACCGCAAGCTCGATATCCATGTTGCCCTTGACCTTCCGTCGCCCGGTCGAGTCGACGAATTCCTTCGTCGGTTTGGTCACAACCGAATAGCCGTTGTAGTCGAGCCAGTCGACCAGAGGACGAACGGAGGAATATTCCTGATCGTCGACCAAAGCCGTGTAGTAGAAGGCTCGGATCAAGCGTCCCTTGGACTGAAATTCTTTAAGAGACGCTTGTAGTCGATGTCGAAGCCGAGGGCTTTTGCGCTGGCGTAGAGATTTGCCCCGTCAATAAACAGGGCGATCCGTTCCAATGATGACATATTGAGGTTCTTTTCGCTTTTCGAAGTTTAACATGGATTGGCGGGATATAGCATCTGTCTGGCAGTCATGGCACATGACATTTTCATGAAACCACGATCAAGTCTGAAATGAGACCGCGCTCGGGTCTGTCTCTACAATTTTTCGTTTTCTCCCGTGAGTTCTGTCGCTTCGCCCAGCGTCCACGGGATTATGAATCTCAAAGAAGTGACAAGCCAAAACAAGCAGCAGATATAGGGCTTGTCCAGCCTGAAATCCAAGGGACTATCCATAATTTCCCACCGCCGCGAATTTGTCCGCCATTTGCGTGCCCCCGGCTCGGCGCGAAGCATCAAGGATTGACGAGGCCGTCCGGCCAGCGTTTGGTAGGATCGCATTGGCCGCCAAACGGTCGGGCGGGATGACGATTCCTGGCTGCGGGCGGCGTAAACGGAGGGCTTATGAAACTCGCACGATATGGCAGGCCAGGTAAGGAAAAGCCGGCGCTGGTCGACAACGCTGGCAAGCTGCGGGACCTGAGCGAGGTGGTGACCGACATCGACGCCGATATGCTCGCGCCCCGCTCTCTGGCCGTCTCGCCAAGCTCAAGCCGGAGTCCCTGCCCGCGGTGCGCGGCACGCCCAGGATCGGCCCATGCCTTGCGCAAGTCGGCAATTTCATTGCCGTCGGGCTCAATTACGCCGACCACGCGGCCGAGTCCGGCATGCCGGTCCCCAAGGAGCCGGTGCTGTTCACCAAGGCCCCTTCCTGCATTGTCGGGCCGAACGACGACGTGATGATCCCCAAGGACTCAAAAAGGACCGACTGGGAGGTCGAGCTCGCGATCGTGATCGGCACGCGTGCGAGCTACGTCAGCGAGAGCGAAGCGCTGACCCATGTCGCCGGCTACTGCATCTGCAACGACGTGTCGGAGCGCGAATATCAGCATGACCGATCCGGCCAGTGGGTGAAGGGCAAGAGCGCGCCGACTTTCGGCCCGCTCGGACCGTGGCTGGTCACGCCGGACGAGATCAAGGACGTGCAGGGACTCGACATGTGGCTCGACGTCAATGGCGAGCGCATGCAGACCGGATCGACGAAGACGATGGTGTTCGGCGTCAGGACGCTCGTGTCCTACATCTCGCAATTCATGATCCTCGAGCCCGGCGACGTCATCACCACCGGTACGCCACCTGGCGTTGGAGCGGGCATGAAGCCGCCGCGTTTCCTCAAAGCCGGCGAGACGATGACGCTGGGCATCGACGGGCTCGGGCAGCAAACGCAGCAGGTCGTCGCGTGGAAGGCGGGTTGAGCCCTTCCGAATGAAACGCCTGCGATCGTGGACGGGGGTGGCCTTCGCCTCCATCCACGCACTGGCGTTCGTCGCGCTCTATGTCGATTATGTCAGGCGCTCCGGGACCTGGTTCGCCGACCTTCCGCTGTCGCTCGCCGCCCTCCCCTTCACGCTTCTCATGCGGAGGCTGAGCGGCGGCTCATTTGACTTCGGCGGCTCGATGACTGGACGCGTGATCGCCGCCGGCCTGTTCGGCTCCGCGCTCGCCTATCTTGCCGGTCTGATTATCGAGGCGATCGTTCGCCTGGTCGTGCGATTGATTCTGGACTTGCGCGCGCATCCCATCCGCACTGACGCCGGCCGGTTTGGGGCCTCATCCCTTTCGAACGCACATGGTCTTGATAAACTCGCCCGGAGCGAGGTTCCGAAACACAGCAATCCCGCCCAAAGTCCGCTGCGCCTGGATGCCGCACATCATCTCGTTGGGGACCTCGCCCACAATCGCGACATCGCGCGAGTACCCCCGCTCTGGCCCACAGTCCTGAGGCTGCATGCCCGCGACACAGATCATGGCGACGATTTGGAAGACCATTGGCTCATGCTCCTGGTTGGACGGCTTCGGAGTGATGCGGAGCGCCGAGACGGCGCCCCGAATGGGTCTCGAGTGTCGGGCAGGCGCGAAAAATCCGTCAGTCGCTTCGCGCGGCGTCTTCTCCGCAGGCGACCTTGATGTATTGACCTTCGCGCGTCGCGACACCGGACCCGGCGAGCAGCTCTTCGCTCTGCACGCCACAACCGATCCGGCCGGGCGACGCCAGGCCGGCGAGGGTTTCAACAGCGCTCTGAGTGTTGCAGTCCACGGGCGCGACGGCGCCCGGACAGACGAAGATAGCCGCGGCGGGGGGGTGGTCGTAACGAAGCTTGCTGACCTGGCGCTCGCCGGCGCGTGCGTCGGCGCCGGCAGCGAGCATGAGGACGCAAGCCACAAATGCGTGAACCCGTCTCATTGTCATCTCCCACCCATGGCCCCGGAAGCGGAGCGATTGGCGGGAAGAATTGATGAAGTATGTAATCGCCGGATGTTGTGGCTGTAATCGTCTTGTAATATTCGAGAGATCGCTGTAATTCCGCTGATCGAGATCGATCGGCGCGCATGCTGGTTAAATCTAGTCGACCAGAGGGTTTGGACGAGTCGCTTTCGCGGCCCGCGAACCCGTCGTTGCGTTTTGCTGCCTTCGTACTCGATCTTGACGCCTGCATGCTCGCGCGCGAGTCCGGCGAGGCGATTCCGCTGACACGCGGGGAGTTCGCTCTGCTGCGGATGTTCGTCGCCCGGCCTGGACGGGTGATCAGCCGCGACGCTCTGCTGGACGCCTTCACCAAGAGGCGTTTCGAGTCGTTCGACCGCAGCGTCGATGTGCTGATAGGGAAACTGCGGCGAAAAATCGAGGCCGATCCGAAACATCCTCGTCTGATCGTCACCGTCCCCGGAGAGGGCTATCGGTTCGACGGGCTGCGCGTCGCGCCGCCGGAGATCGGGAAGCCGGAGGCAGACAGCGTCTCGAAACGAGAAGGCGAGCATCCGCCGCGCCTCTCCATCGTCGTCCTGCCTTTCGCCAATATCGGCGGCGATCCGGAGCAAGAGCATTTCGTCGACGGGGTCACGGAGAGCCTGACGACCGAC
This sequence comes from uncultured Alphaproteobacteria bacterium, assembly GCA_963707355.1. GTDB lineage: Bacteria > Pseudomonadota > Alphaproteobacteria > Rhizobiales > Beijerinckiaceae > Roseiarcus. The sequence goes on from CAVPPX010000059.1 coordinate 88,147, forward strand.
CTGTCGCGGATACGCAACGCCCTCGTAATCGGGCGCAACACCGCTTTCACCTACAAGGGCAGAATCGTCGATTCAAAGCAGATAAGCCGCGAGTTGAACGTCCGCTACCTCCTCGAGGGAAGCGTGCAGCGCGCCGGCGCCCGCATGCGCGTCAACGTGCAACTCATCGACGCCGAGACGGACAATCATCTCTGGGCCGAGCGGTTCGATAAGCCTCTCACAGATCTCTTCGACATGCAGGACGAAATCGTCGCGCGCCTAGCGGGCGCGCTCAACGCACAGCTCGTCGCCGCCGAGGCGCGACGCGCGGAGCAGGCTCCAAACCCCAATTCGATGGATCTCTACTTTCAAGGTCTGGCCTGGCTTCATAAGGGCCCGACGCCTGACCATTTGGCGCGGGCGCGCCATTTCTTCGATCGCGCCCTCTCGGCCGCTCCTGATAATGTCGACGCGCTCATCGGATCAGCGGCGACGCACGCGGTCGAAGCCGCATCGTCCCTGACGCCCGAGCCCGTCGCGGCCTTCGCAGCGGCCGAAGCGAAATTGACCAGCGCGTTGTCCCAGGCCCCAAATCATACGCAAGGCCAAATGTGGCTCGGACTCGTCGAGATCTGGACCCGGCGGGCCGCCCAGGGCATCGCCAGATGCGAAGGCGCGCTGGCGCTGGATCGAAATCTCGCCCACGTCCACGCCCTCATGGGATATGGCAAGCTGTTTATCGGCCGACCGGACGAAGCGGAGCTCCATATCATCGAGGCCCTGCGTCTTAGCCCGCGAGATCCGAGAGCTTTCGCCTGGATGAGTTTCGCAGGAATGTCGAAGATCGGCGCCGATACCTACGAGCAGGCGGTCGAGTGGCTTCGACAGTCGATCGAGGCCAACCGGAATTTCCCGCATTCGCACTTTTTCCTTGCGTCCGCCTTCGCGCATCTTAGCCGGGTCGACGAGGCCCGTTCGGCGGTCAAGGCAGGCCTCGCGTTGAACCCGGCCTATTGCATATCCCGCGATCGCGGCGTCTGGACAGCGGTCAGCAATCATCCGACGTTTCTCGCCCAGCTCAAGCTCTATCACGACGGCGCACGAAAGGCGGGCGCGCCGGAGGGATGACCGCCTCCGCCGACCGAGCTACCGCCCCAGCATCAGCATGAGGTTCTGCACCGCGGCGCCTGACGCGCCCTTGCCGAGGTTGTCGAACTTGGCGACCAGCAGCGCGTGCCCGCGAGCCTCGTTCGGATAGACGTGGATCTCGATGTCGTTCGTGCCGTTGAGCGATTTCGGGCTCGATGCGCGGAGACTCCCCGATCTCGGCGACGTGGAAATGCTTCTGGCCTTTGTAGTGCGCCTTGAAGACGGCGATGAGGTCGGCGGTCTTCGGCTTGCCCGGCAACGTGTCGAGATGCAGAGGCACGCTGACCAGCATCCCCTGCCGGAAGTTGCCGACCGAAGGCGTGAAAATCGGCCGTCGCGGTCAGGCCTGAATAGAGCTGGATTTCCGGCATGTGCTTGTGCTCGAGCCCAAGCGCATAAAGCTCGAACGCCGGCGCCCTGCCCGTCTCGTAGGCCTCGATCATCGACTTGCCGCCGCCTGAATAGCCGCTGACGGAGCCGATCGAAACGGCTGCGTCCTTGAGGATCACGCCGGCGTCGGTCAGCGGGCGCAGGAGCGCGATCGCGCCGGTCGCATGACAGCCAGGGTTGGTGACCTTGCTGGCTTTGGCGACCGCTTCGCCCTGCCCCGCGACAAGCTCGGGAAAGCCATAGGTCCAGCCCGGCGCGACCCGATGGGCGGACGACGCGTCGATCACACGGGGGACGTTCGCGCCCATGGCCTCGATGAGATGCGCCGCCTCTTTCGCCGCTTCATCCGGCAGGCAAAGGATGACGACATCGACTTCGCCGTAGAGCTTCTGCTTTGCGGCCGCGTCCTTGCGCGCCTCGGGCGGAAGGCTGACGAGCTTCAGGCCGGAGACGCCCGCGAGCTTCTCCCTGATTTGCAGGCCGGTGGTGCCCGCTTCGCCGTCGATGAAGATTGTCGCTGACATGGGAGAGTCTCGCCAAATCCTGAAGCCGAAAGATAAGCCCGCGCAGGCGCGCGAACTCGCGCTTTCAGCGTCGTCGGAGGGGAATGAGCGAGCGGGCGGCGGTCATGGGACGGGTCTTTCATACAAAATGGCCGTCATGGTCAAGGCGGAATGCGCTTCGAGCTGACGCGGCCCAGTCGACAATCGCTAATATGGGGCTGCTCTTAAGGGGCATAACCGGCTTGACGGCCGTCATGCGAAGCGTCCCGCCTCTTCGAAGGTCAGCCTTGGATTGCGCGGGAACACTGAATCCGGCCTTCCGTGGCCAAGACAGCAGATGAAATTCGATTGGACGCGCGCGCCAGCGAAGAAGGCCTGGTCAACACCCGCGTTATCGAAGCCGGACATAGGCCCACAATCGAGCCCGAGCGCGCGCGCTGCGATGATGAGATATGCGCCCTGGAGACTGCCATTGCGCATCGCCGTGACCTCCGCAAGGCCCGGCTGTGCGAATGCCTTCTGAGCCGTCTCGGCATTGTGGGCAGCAGTTTTGGCAACCTGTCGGGAAAATCCAGGTCGTTCCCGATGATAACGGTCAAAGGCGCTTCGAGGATTTTGGGCCGGTTCTTTTCCGCCGCAAGCCCAGCCAGTTGAGCCTTACCCTCCGAACTCCGAACCCAAACAAACCGCGCCGGGCAGCTGTTGGCCGAGGTCGGCCCCCATCTCAGGAGGTCATAAACGTCGCGCACGACGCTCTCGTCCACGGGCGTGTCGCTCCATCCGTCGTAGGTTCGAGCAATGCGGAAGATTTGGTCGAGGGCCTCTGATGATACCGCGTTTCTCATTTGGTTTTCCTGGATCCCCAAGGGTGGACTATGAGTTGACCGCGCTTGGGGGCTCCTTGCGGCAGATCGTGAAGCCTTTGGATGCGTGGGCGCGCGCGCACATGAATGACATGAAACGGGCACGGGAGAGTTACGATAGGCGGGACGAGACGTAAGTCTTGTCAGCTGCACGTCGACCCAAGCGCAATATGCTCTATGGGACGATCTTTGCGGTGAACTTCACCAGTGGCTCGCTCGTCTTGCGGTTCTTTGGATCGGAAAAAAACGCGTACACGCCCGGCGGGACGAAATGATCGCCGTAGAAGGGGTTGGCGTAGGTCCCGTCGGCGAGCGCATAGCCGAAGCCATGCAACGAAAGCTGAGGCGCCTCGGTTCTGACGAGACCATCGACCGGATAGCCGTCGTTGCCAGGGATTGACGTCCCGGCCGGCTGCAGGCCGGCGATGGCGACGCCGTTCATCTCGCCCTTGATGCCGGTGATCTCGTAGAAGCCGTCGGCGTTGGGCGCGTCTTTGGTGGTGAAACGCGCCTGACGCCGTGACCCCCTCGCCCTGATAGCTCCAGCGCCATTCCAGCGCCTCGGCGGGAAGCGCGACCAGCGCGGCGAGGCTTACGAGCGAAAAAGCGAGTTTCAAGCGAATCCCCCCAGCATCCGTTATGCGAGGAGATCTAATCGCGAGCATCGCCGATGCGCAAATGTCGGCGATCCAACCTGACCTCGTCTTGAGGCGCCGCGTAGCGGCCTCGAAAGACGCTTCAGTATGCGCGGAGAAGCAAACTTTAAAAGCACGCATCGAGACGCGCCTTCGGCGCTCTTCAGGATGAGGTTTGGAGGCGCCCGCAACGAAAAGCAGGGCGGCCGAAGCCGCCCTGGAACAGCGATGTAAAGACGTTCGGGATGAAAATCGATTATTGAAGGACGGGAGAGTCGCTTCGATCAAATTCAGTCAATTCGGGACGCGCAGAACTTCGCGTCCGGCGGTAGCCGAACGCGCTAAGTCCGACGAAGCCCAATAGCATCAGGGCCCAGGTGGATGGCTCCGGAACGGCTCCGCCTCCGCCGTCCGTCGGGTACTGGTAGATCAGCTCGCTGGGGGTGAGGTCGAGCCCCGTTCCCACACCTCCGCTATGAAATAGCGCTTCACCCTGGCCGAACTCTGAGGAGGTGAAGACCAAAGTCCAAAGGGACGTCGATGGTGAAAGGAACGTTTCCCACCGATGCAAACGCGGCGTCCATCACGTATAACAACAGGGTCCCGGCCGCGTCAGCGACTTCGTGTGACTGTTGATTGGCGATGCTGGGTTGGCCGAGAAACGCCTGTACAGACCCGTTATCACTGCCGTCGAGAGCGGCGCTCTCGCCGTTGATTTCAAGCGTCGCCTGGATCATCGGGCTTTCCACACCGTAAGCCACGCCGCCATGGAGGTATTTCTCGGTGGCGGTAAAAAGGGGAATTCCCTTCGACGTGTCCATATTGAACGTGGCTATGAAGGCATCGCCAGTTAGATCGGCGCCCGCCGGGCCGAACAATCCGAGGCCGTCGACGCCATTCTTGACCACGCCCTTGTAGATCACGTCGATGACCGTTGCTGACGCCGGAGCGAAGGCCCCGACGCTTCCGGCCAGCCCCAGAAAGCCCGTGGCGACCAATAGTTTTAAGTTCATAATCATCCCCCGAATAAAAGCTTATTGGTGCAGAGGAATATCTGCGGACCCATGTTGATAGGCGATCTCAAGCCTCGCTACCCTCGTTTGGGGGCGCCGAGCGCTGTTGTTGGCTTTTAGCTAAGCGAGGCGGACGTGGTCCGCGACCGCATCCGCAAAGGCCCGGCCAGCGCGGCTCACTGACAAGACAGCAGTGGCGGCCCACGCCAACGACGGGCTAGTCGGATTGACGCACCGATCAGAAACTAGGTTTCGTTTGTTTTTGCGGTGTCGAGGGTTAGGTAGTTCTGCCCATTGCCAAGTTGGCTTCGCGGCCAGGATCATACGAATTCTCGTAAGGCTTCGTGGACTCAGAGGGTCCGAAGCGTGATTCTACCACTCGGGGGCGATGGATGTCACCTTCAACCAACGCACTCGTTGGGATGATCGAGCAAGCCTATGCTGCGGCTCTCGATCCGGCGCATTGGCAGGATTTCACCGGCTCGGTCGGCAAGCACTTCCGCGACGGCTCGACGATTCTCTGGCACGCCAACCAGATTGCCGCCTCCCACCGCTACGAGGCGAAGGTTCTGCGCGCTCTCGATGAGAGATACGCGGCGATCAATCCCTGGATGCCAAAAAAGATGCTCATGCCCTCGGGAACGCTGCATCGGACAGAAGAGCTTTATCCCGAGGATGAACTGGTCAAGACCGAGTTTTACGCCGACCTCATGGCGCCAAATGATCTGTTTAAGGGCTTCGGCATCAGCCTTTTCAATGACAGGCGCTTTACTTTTCTCAGCGTCATCCGGTCGAAAAAGGCCGGCGCGCCTGCCGCCGAAGAGATGCGGTTACTCGCGCAGCTCACTCCGCATCTTCAACGCGCCCTGCAGGTCCATGAACGGCTTCAGCTTTCGCCCCCGCTCGGAGCGACCGCGCTTGCCGCGCTGGACGAACTGAAGCGCGGCGTCGTCTTTGTCGGGCCTAACCGGAATATGGTCTACGCCAACCGCGTCGCTGAGCGCATCCTCGCCGACCGCGACGGCCTTTTCCTCGACGGTAAGGGCGTCTGCCGCGTCAGCCGCGCTGCCGAGCAGGCCCTGCTCGACCGCCTTCTCGACGGCGCCATCGGGGGGCGCTGGCGCGGCGAAGGCGCCACGTCTTCGAGCGGCGGGGTGATGCTCGTCCTACGTCCGTCCGGCGCACGCGCCTTCGGGCTGGTCGTTGCGCCGATGCCGTCGCCGCCGTTCGGCCTGGCAGCCGCCCATGTCGCCGCCGTAATCTTGATTTCCGACCCGGAAGCGAATTCCGGCGCGCTGCGCGACATCCTGCGCCGCCTCTATCAGCTGTCGGAACGGGAAGCCGAACTCGCCGTGCGGATCGCCGAAGGCGAACGGCTCGAAGCGGCCGCCAAAAATGCTGGCGTCACTTACGAGACGGCGCGCTCCTATCTCAAATCCGTCTTTATGAAGTTGGGTGTCAACCGCCAGGCGGAACTTGCGAGCCTCGTGCAAAAGTTCGCGGCGCTACGATAAACAAAAAAGGGCGGCTCGCGCCGCCCTTTTCCGATTGCCGTTGCGACAAGCGCCTCAGCGCTTGGAGAACTGGAAGCTCGCGCGCGCCTTGCGGTGGCCGTACTTCTTGCGCTCGACCACGCGGGAATCGCGGGTGAGGAAGCCTTCCTTCTTGAGCGCGGGCCTGAGCTCCGGCTCGAAATAGGTCAGCGCCTTGGCGAGACCGTGGCGCACGGCGCCGGCTTGGCCGGAGAGACCGCCGCCGCTTACCGTGACCGTCAGATCATATTGCGTGATCCGGTTCACGACCACGAGCGGCTGGCTCAGCACCATGCGCAGGACAGGCCGGGCGAAATACTGGTCGAGCGGCTTCCCGTTGACGGTCGCGAGACCCCTGCCCGGCTTGATCCAGACGCGCGCCACCGCGTTCTTGCGCTTTCCGGTCGCGTAGGCGCGCCCATACTTGTCGAGCTTTTGCACATGGACCGGCGCCTCTTGCGAGTTAGGCGCGCCCGCCGTGCCCTTGAGATCGGCAAGAGAGGAAAGAGTCTCAGCCATTGTTTTCAGCGCTCCGGCTGTTCTTGGGATTGAGTTTGGCGACATCGAGCACGGTCGGCGACTGCGCGGCGTGCGGGTGGTCGGGACCCTTGTAGACGCGAAGGTTGCCGAGCTGCTTCTTGCCCAGCGGCCCGCGCGGAAGCATGCGCTCGACCGCCTTCTCGACGATGCGCTCGGGAAACTTGCCCTCGAGGATCGACTTGGCCGAGCGTTCCTTGATGCCGCCGATATAGCCCGTGTAGTGATAATAGACTTTTTGGTCGCGCTTCCTGCCCGTGAACGCGACCTTGTCGGCGTTGATCACGATGACGTTGTCGCCGTCATCCATATGAGGGGTGAAGCTGGGCTTGTGCTTGCCGCGCAGCCGCATGGCGACGATCGAAGCGAGCCGTCCGACCACCAGGTCCTTGGCGTCGATGACCAGCCACTTCTTCTCGACCTCGGCCGTTTTGGTCGAATGGGTTTTGCCGAACATCGATTAAGTCCGTTCGATTTCAGGAGGCGCGCTTCTAGCCGCGTGGACGCCGGAATGTCAACCGGCAAGCGCCGGAACGCCCAAGAAAACCGCCGGCGTCGGCTATGCGGTATTATGATACCGCGCGCAACGCCGCCTAGCCCCGCCCTCGCGCACCCCGCGCTGGAATCGAATAGGTGCCGGTCGCATGGGCGACCATCTCGCTCTCTCCGTCGGAATAGATCGCGACTTCGCCAACCGCGAGCCTTTTGCCGAGCTTGATCAGCCTCGCCTTGCCGATGAGATCGACCGGCGCGGGCTTCCGGAGGAAATTGATCGAGGCGCTGGTGGTGACCGCATGCTCGACGCGGCCGATCTCGTTCAGGATCGCCACGTAGAGCGCGGCGTCGCAAACCCCGAACATCGTCGGGCCGGAGATCGTGCCGCCGGGCCGCAGGTGCTTGGGATGATAAGCGAGGCGGAGCGTCGCGCTCATCGGCGCGATGTCTTCGAGCCGAAGATCGCCGCTTTCCCAGAATTCCGGGAAGACCTCGACGAGATAGGCGCGCAATTCGTCGATCGTGAACGGACGCGCTTTGACAATATCGTTCATCCAGTGATCCTGAAACGACAGCTCAAGGCCGAGGCCTCGCTTCCCTCATAAGTTATCCGGCGGATGGGACCTACGGGCGGCAGGTCACGAACCGGTGAGCGCGCGGCGGCGTCAAAACGCCTGCAGCTCTTTTCGGCACGCCTCACTGAAATCGCGCAAGGGATCGATGTGTTTGTCGATCCAATTCTCCCGCATCTCATGCAAGGTGATGTTCGGCGCCAGATAGGTGTCGACGATGATGCGAACCACCGTGTCCGCAGCCTCCACGACTTCCGGAGAGGATAGAAGGCGTATCCGGTTGGTTAGCGCGTAAATCTGAATGAGGCCGGAGACATCGTCCCGGCTGGTCTGCAGAGCGTCGGAGTACAATTTCGCCGCCTCGTCGAGAAACCGGCCGAAGAGGGCTGCTCGATTGTCCCGCTCGGCGGCGCGCCGCTGGGCGCGGGTTTGCGCCTGTTGCGTCACCCATGAGGTTGCGAACGACGCGAGGCCGCCGATGGCCGTTCCGGCCAGCGCGGCGAAGGCGGATATGTAAGCGCCATCCATCGGGCCGTTCCACGTGTCGCGTCAGGTGGGCGGCGTGGTCGCGCGCGGCGCGAGCGCGACTGCAGATTCGGAGGTGAGCATGAGGAACGTCAGCGTCTCCTGAAGGTAGAGGCGCACCGTGCTGTCGGTGTGACTGAGATAGCCGATCGACACATCCTGCCCGATATGCAGGGCGAAATCGCCGCCGCGGGTGGTGAGCACGAACGCGCCATCGATGGCGGGCGCCCAGATGATCTCGTCCTTGACGAGCTTCTTGACGTGCTCGAGCACCGGGTAGCCGTTGTCGACGGTCTCCGAAAGCGCCGTGTAGGCGTCCGCACCGAGCACGACCGAATAAGGCCCGTTGACGCCGACGAGGCGAAGCTGGCTCAGAGCCTGGGCGATCGCATCCGGATATTGCCGGACGTCGGCCGGCAGCGTCATGATCGGATTGCTGGTCCCCTGCCGGATGCCTTCGATCTGAGCCGCCGCATAGCCCTCGAAGATGGCGCGATCCTCGGCGTAGGCGATTGTTTGCGCGGCTTCCTTCGCCGGCTGCCAGTCGGAATCGTTCGAGCCCCGCTCGACGTCGTTGATCTGCTCGCGGTCGAGCTCGAACGTAACCCTGAGTTCGACCAGAGGCTTGACCTCGCGTTGTCGCGCGAGAATCCCGTCGCCCGGCGCCGCGATGGGCTTCAGGTGGCCGGTTCCGATTGCGGAAAGACCGGGGCCGCCCGGGCCGTCGACGTCGACGACGCGCCGCCCGGCGAGGGTGCGCTTGAGGGTGCGCTTCGTTTCCTCTTCGATTTGCGCCCACGCGGCATCGGAGATCGGAGCAAGCTCGCGATGAAGATTATTCATGGGCCCTTTTCTCCTTTGAGGGAGCCGATTCCAAGCGAACCATCCGACGCCGGGGCGTTTGACGAAGACGGTTCAGCCGTTGATTTCGAAGCTGGCGGCGCAGGCGCTGGGCCTGCTTCACCGAGCGCGTCCAGAAATGTCGCTGACGGCACGAAAAACAGGGTTCCGGTCACCGCGCGGCTGAAGTCCAGCAAGCGATCATAATTGCCGGGCGGCTTGCCGATGAACATGTTCTCGATCATCTGCTCGGTCACCCGCGGGGTGCGGCAATAGCCGATGAAATAGGTGCCGTATTCGCCCTCGCCGACCTTGCCGAACGGCATGTTGTCGCGGACGATCTGCAATTCCTGCCCGTTCTCTGAGATCACCGTCAGCGCATTGTGCGCGAAGGTCGGCTTGACCGAGTTCGTCGAGTTCGATGTCCGAGAGCTTCATGCGGCCAATGATGCGCTCCTGCGTCTCGGTTGGCAGCGCGTTCCATCCCGCAAGGTCATGGACATATTTTTGCGTGATCACGTAGCTGCCGCCGGCGAATGCAGGATCCTCCGCGCCGATGAGCGCGGCGTCGATCACCGCTTGCCCGCGCGGGTTCTCGGTGCCGTCGACGAAGCCCAGAAGGTCGCGATCGTCGAAATAGCGAAAGCCGTGCACCTCGTCGACCGCCGTGACCGCATCGCCAAGCTTGGCCATGATCTGCGCCGCGATCTCGAAGCACAGGTCCATCCGCTTGGCGCGGATATGGAACAGGAGATCGCCCGGAGTCGCGATTGCATGGCGCGACCCGGCCCGAAACTCGCGGAACGGATGAAGTTCGGCCGGGCGCGGATCGCCGAACAGCCGGTCCCAGGCGTCGGACCCGATTCCCATCACGCAGGAGAGGCCGGCCTCGAGGTCGCGAAATTCAACCGCGCGAACCAGGCCCGCAAAGTCGGCGCAGAACGACCGCACGGCTTCGGCCGCGTCCTCGCCCTTGTTGATGGTCACGACCAGGAAGATCGCGGCGCGCGTCAGCGGCGCCGATACCGGCTGTGCAACGACCGCGTCCGGCTCTGAGGTCGTGTCGGCCATTGATCTCCCCGCCGACGCTGTCATGTCTGGACGCCGCCCCCGGATCAAGCCTTATCTTTCGGTCGAAATGCCGCGGCGTTCTGATCTTTCCTCGATCTCGCGCAACTTTGCCGGGAGCCCGGAGTTTCGCAACGAGACCAAATCGCGTAGCCTCCCCGAAGCACCCAATGTTTTCCGCTGACCTGATCACCCGCGCCACTGAGCTTATCGCCCGTTATCGCGAGGCCGACCTCATGGCGGCGACGGCGGAATCGTGCACGGGCGGGCTTATCGCCGGGCTGCTCACGGAGATTGCGGGCTCCTCGCACATGCTTGAGCGCGGCTTCGTCGTCTATTCGAACGCGGCCAAGCAGGAGCTGCTCGGCGTCCCGGCTGAGACGCTTGTGAACCATGGCGCAGTCAGCGAGCGGACGGCGGTCGCGATGGCGGAGGGCGCGCTTCGCGCTTCGCGCGCCGAGGTCGCGGTCAGCGTCACTGGGATCGCTGGGCCGGACGGCGGGAGCGCGGAAAAGCCGGTCGGCCTCGTCCATTTCGCCTGCGCCCGGCGCGGGAGGCCAACGGTCGCGCGCGAGGAGCGGTTCGGCGCCATCGGCCGCGAGGAAGTGCGCCTCGCCTCGGTCAGGGTCGCGCTCGATCTTCTTGAGGCGGCGCTTAGCCAGTAAACCCAAGCTCATCTCGTCAAATGGAACGGGCTCGGCTCCAAACCGTTCCCTTGAGGGGCTCGGGCGAATGGTTTTGGAGATGAAACCGATGAATGCGACTGCCAGGACCCTGTTTGTTCTCCTCCTGGGCTCCGGATTCGCCGGCGCCGCGGTTGCGGCGATGGACTCGGCTCAGACCACGCCGGACGCGCAAGTCCCGCCGCATATGAGCCAAAAACTGCACGACGATCTGACCAAGGCTGGATTCACCGACATCACAATTATGCCGGCGTCCTTGATTGTCCGCGCCAAGGACGCCCAGGGTAATTCCATCATGATGGTCATCAATCCGGATTCTCTAACGGATGTGGCGGAGCATACGCAGGGTCCGGCGCCCCACAAGGAAGCGCCCTTGGCCGGCGCCATCAAGGGCGAACCCAACAGCCCCATCCCCGCGCCGAAGCAGTAGAGCGCTGGGCCGTCGCAGAGCCGGCTCTTACGAACGCCCGTAAACCGCGTCCGCGCGCTGCTCGAAAGCGCTGGCGAACTTGCGGAATGCGGCGTCGAACATTGAGCCCATCAGCATGCCGAGGGTCCGGCTTTTGAATTCGTAGTCGATAAAAAAGCAGACGCGGGAGTCGTCGCCTTCCGGCTCGTCCTTGAAAGTCCAAATGTTTTCGAGCCGGCTGAACGGCCCGTCGATATATTCCACCCGCAGTTTGAGATTGGGCTTGTCGAGCGAGACCCGGCTGGTAAAGGTCTCGCGAATGAGCTTGTAGCCGACCGTCATGTCGGCGACGAGCGTCTCGCGGCCGTCCATCTCCGGCCTTCGGCTGCGGACCCTAAGCCCCTTGCATAGCGGAACAAATTCCGGATAGCTCTCGATGTCGGCGACGAGATCGAACATCTCAACGGCGTTGTGGCGAACGCGGCGCTCGTCGCGGAACACGGGCAAGGGTTCGCGGACCTCCTGCGCTCCGTTGTGGATCAGTCCTTACGGCTTCGGGGCCGGCGCTGGCGCGGAAGGGGCGGCCGGAGCAGGCGCTGGCGCTGAAGGCGCGTTGGACCCACCTCCCAGCTGCTTGAGCTGATCGAGAATATTGCCGGGCGAAATCGGCGTCGGAGCGGTCTGGCCCGCCGGAGCGGCGCCTCTTTCGAGGATCGAATGGGGCGCGCGGCTCCAGCTCGACAGGATCGACATCAAAAGCGCGGTGGCGAAGAACAAGGCGCCAAGGATGGCGGTCGCCCGCGACAGCGCATTCGCCTGGCCGCGCCCGGTCATGAAACTGCCGGTTCCCCCGCCCGCCCCGAGCGCGCCGCCCTCGGAGCGCTGCAACAGGACGACCACGATGAGCGCGACGACGATCAGGATATGAATGACGATCAGAACGGATTGCATGAAGGTCTCGAGCGGCCGGAGCGCCGGGCCCGGAGGCCGGTCTCCTCGAAAGATGGCGCGCTCCTAACATGGCGCAAGGGGGGCGTCCATCGGAACGGAGGCGGAGCCCTCAGCGATAATGCGCGGCGATGGCCAGGAATTCCGTCGCCTTGAGGCTCGCGCCGCCGACCAGCGCCCCGTCGACATTGTCGAGGGTCAAAAGCCCGCTGCAATTGGTGGAGTTGACCGACCCGCCGTAGAGAAGGCGAATTTTGGCGCACGGCGGCCCAAACATGTCGGCAAGCAGGGCCCGAATTCCATTGTGGACGGCGGCGACGTCCTTGGGTGTCGGCATGACGCCGGTGCCGATCGCCCATCTGGGTTCATAGGCGACCACGACGGTCTCGCTGGTCGCACCCGGAGGAAGCGACCCCCGCAATTGCCGAACGACGACGGCGCCCTGCTGGCCTGCGTCGCGCTCCGCTTTGGTCTCGCCCACGCAAACGATCGGCGTGAGGCCCGCCTTGAGCGCCGCTTCCGCCTTGGCGCGGACCAGGTCGTCGGTCTCGTGGTGATAGGTCCGACGCTCGGAGTGCCCGACGATCACATAGCTCGCGCCCGCGTCCTTGAGCATTGCGGCCGAAATGTCGCCGGTGAAAGCGCCGCTCGTCTGCGTGTAGCAGTCCTGACCACCGAGGCTGAGATCGGCGCCCTTGATCCTCCAGGCGGCTTGCGCGATCAGCGTCGCCGGCGGGCAGACGAGCAATTCGGCAGAGCCGGATTCCCCCGCGTCCGCTGCCTGCCGGATCGCATCGATCTCCGCCAGGGAGCCGGAAAGGCCGTTCATCTTCCAATTGCCGGCGACCAGGGGCCGCACGCCGGGGGTCATTCCGTCTCTCCGCAAAGCTTAAGTGGCCGGGTTGTTATCATCGCCCCCCGCCCCTGCAAAGCCGCCGTTTCGCCTATGCAAAGCCCGTCAGCGCCGCTAGATAGGGCGCACTTCGAGGTTGTAGCCGCGATCGAGGATCGCGGCCGGCGGGGTCCATCGAGCGTCCGGGAGGACGCCCGTCTTTTCGACTGGCTATGGACCGCGCCCACAAGAGCGATGGAAAGGTGGAAACGGCGAAATGCTCGAATCGATGCGCAATGCCTCCCAGGGCATGGTCGGCAAGGCGATCATGACCATAGTCATGGGGCTCATCATCGTCAGCTTCGTCATCTGGGGCGTGGGCGATATGCTGCGCGGTTTCAGCCCGTCCACGGTGGCGTCGGTGGGAGGCGCGAAAATCTCGGCCCAGGACTATCGCCTCGCGTACGATCGGGCGATCCAGCAATATCAGCGCCGGCTCAGGCGTCCGTTCACCAACGAGGAGGCGCGCCAGGTCGGCCTCGACCGCAGCGTCCTGCAGCAATTGCTGAGCGAAGCGGCGGTCGATGAGGAGGCGCACAAGCTTGGCCTCGGGATTTCGGACGGAGCGCTCGACGAACTCATCATGTCGAACCCGAGCTTCCGCGACAAGTCCGGCGCGTTCGATCCCTCCCGCCTCGCGGGGGCGTTGCGCGACATGGATATGAGCGAGCGGATGTTCAGGTCTGAGCTTCGGAAGCAGGAGCTGAGGCAGTTCATCGTCTCCGCGCTTTCGACCGGGATCACCGCGCCCAAGGCGGAGGTCATCGCGGAAGCCGACTATCAGGGCCAGACCCGGTCGGCGGACACTTTCCTCCTGCCCGCTTCGGCGGCGGGCGAGATCGCCGCGCCTTCGGAAGATACGCTCAAAGCCTTCTACAACGATCGCAAGTCGAGCTATCGCGCGCCCGAATACCGGGAAATGAGCATTCTGGCGCTCGAGCCGGACACGATCGCCAACGCAGCCGAGGTGACCGACGCCGACGCCAAGGCCGCCTATCAGAAGGTCGCCGGAAAGGATCCCCAGTTCGGCGCCCCCGAGAAGCGCGATCTGCAGCAGATCCTCTATCCCAATGACGCCGACGCCGAAGCGGCCGAGGCCAAGCTTAAAGCCGGGACGAGTTTCGACGCCCTCGTCAAGGACCGAGGCCTGAAAGCCGAGGACACCGACATCGGCGAGACCACGAAGGACGCCATGCTCGACAAGGACGAGGCCAACGCTGTCTTCGCTCTTCCGCAAGGGGGCGTCAGCGGCGTCTTGAAGAGCCAGTTTGGGCCGGTGATCGTTCGCGTCAAGGGCATCACCCCATCGACGATCAAGCCCTATTCCGAGGTCGCCGATGCCGTGAAGAAGCAGGTCTCCGCTTCCCGCGCCGGCGACAAGATCCAGGCCCTGCACGACAAGATCGAGGACCTCAGGGTGTCCGGCAAATCCATTCTCGAAGCCGCAAAGGCCGTGGGCTTGACCGGGCAATCGATCGCCGCGGTCGACGCCGCCGGCCGCGACCCCAAGGGCGCGCCGGTCACCCTGCCTGACCAGGCCGAACTGCTGCGCGCCGCTTTTGCGTCCGACGTCGGGCTGGACGACGCGGCGCTGAACACCAAGGACGGCGGATACGTCTGGTTTGAGATCGCCAAGATCGATCCCGCGCACGACCTCACATTCGATGAGGCGAAGCCCGAGGTCGAAAAGCAATGGCGCGCCGAGGAGGTCGACAAGGCGCTGGCCGGGAAGGCGGACGATCTCGTCAAGCAGATCAGCGCCGGGGGAACCATTGCCGATGCAGCAAAGAGCGCGGGCGCCGAGGTGAAAACGGCGACCGACATCCATCGCGCCGAGCAGGGAACCCTGCCGGAATCGGTGGTGGCCGCGATCTTCCGCCAACCCGCTGATGGCGCGGGCTCCGCCGCCACGCCGGACGGACGGGTGGTGTTCAAGATCACCGCCGACCGGACCCCGCCGGTCGACTTCGCCGACGCCCGCGTCAAGGCCATGGCGTCGGAACTCGACACCGCGACCCGTGAGAGCCTGCTCGATCAATATGTCTCCGCGTTACGGCGGGCGCTTGGCGTCTCCATCCATCAGAACGTGCTGCAATCCGCCGAGGGCAGTTGATACGTCGATGAGCACCCTGCCCGATTACGAAGCCTTCGCGCGCGCCTATATCGCCGGCGAGGCCGAGGTCGCGATCACGACCCTGGTCGCCGATCTCGAGACCCCCGTTTCGGCCTATCTCAAGCTCGCGCGCGGCCGCGCGGGCAATATGTTCCTGCTCGAATCGGTTGAGGGCGGCGCGCAGCGGGGCCGCTATTCGATGATCGGCCTCGATCCCGACCTCATCTTCCGCTCGAGCGGCGATCGCGCCGAGATCAACCGCCGGGCGCTTATCGATCCGGCCGCTTTCGTCGCCTGCCCTGGCGAGCCGCTCGATGCGCTACGAGCGCTGCTCGCCGAGTCGCGCATCGCCATGCCGCCCGGCCTGCCGCCGATGTCGGCGGGCATATTCGGCTATCTCGGCTACGACATGGTTCGGCGCATGGAGCGCCTCGCGCCGGCCAAGCCCGATCCGATCGGCGTGCCGGAAGCGCTTCTGATCCGTCCGACCGTGATGGTGGTGTTCGACGGCGCGCGCGACGAAATCTCGATCGTGACCCCCGTCCGCCCGGCGCCCGGGGTTTCGGCCCGCGCCGCCTACGAGAGCGCCATGGCCCGGCTTGACGCGGTGGTGGACGCGCTCGAAATCGCCGCTCGATCACACCGCCGCCATGGCCGTCGATCCGCTGGTCAAGGCGGGCGAAGCGCGGTCGAATACGACCGAGGACGAGTACAAGGCGATGGTGGCCCGAGCGAAGGAGTATATCGCCGCCGGCGACGCCTTCCAGATCGTGCTGTCGCAACGGTTCACGAGCCGCTTCGACCTGCCGGCCTTCGCTCTCTATCGGGCGCTGAGGCGGGTCAATCCGTCCCCCTATCTCTGCTTCCTCGATTTCGGCGGCTTCCAGATTGTCTGCTCCAGTCCCGAGATTCTGGTGCGCGTGCGCGACGGCAAGGTCGTCATCCGCCCGATCGCCGGCACCCGCCCGCGCGGAAAAAGCCCGACCGAAGACGAAGCGCTGGCGACCGAACTCATGGCCGATCCGAAGGAGCGCGCCGAACATCTCATGCTGCTCGACCTCGGTCGCAACGACGTCGGCCGCGTCGCCAAGATCGGCACGGTGAAGGTGACCGACAGCTTCTTCATCGAGCGCTACAGCCACGTCATGCACATCGTCTCCAACGTCGAGGGGACCTTACGGGAGGGCGTCGATGCGGTCGCGGCCCTTGCCGCCGGCTTCCCCGCCGGCACCGTCTCCGGCGCGCCCAAAGTCCGCGCGATGCAGATCATCGACGAACTGGAGAAGGACAAGCGCGGCATCTACGCCGGCTGCATCGGCTATTTCGGCGCGGGCGGCGAGATGGACACCTGCATCGTGCTGCGCGCCTCGGTGGTGAAGGACGGGCTCATGCATGTCCAGGCCGGCGCCGGCATCGTCTACGATTCCTCCCCCGCCGCCGAGCAGAAGGAATGCGGCGACAAAGCGCGCGCCCTCTTCCGCGCCGCGGAAGAAGCCGTCCGGTTCGCGGTTCGGGGCAAGCGCGGGCAGTAGGGTTCCCATCACGGCGCGCTTCGCGCAAACCCTCACCCCTACCCCTCTTCCGCAGGAGAGGAATTCGAAAACGGCGCTCTTCCCGCGAATGTCTGCTAAGACTGCCGCGCAGCCGATCGACTTCATAGCCCATGCCGCTTCCGCGCCTCTCAGGCCCGCTCCGGGTCGTTATCTGGTCGACCGTAATCGCCGCGGCGATCGGGGCGTCCTATTCCGAGATGCAAGCCTGGCAACGGGGCGGACACGCGCTCGACATCCATAACATGGCGCGCGGCGCGATGACGGGCGCCGTGATCGCCGTCATCCTGACGACATTCGATGGATTCGTGCTGAACGCGCCGCTGGGCGCTCCGCTTCGCCGTGCGCCCTTCGCGGTGCATGTCGCGATCAAGACCATCATCTATCTCGCCGTCATCCTGTTCGCTCTTAAGCTCGGCCACGATCTCCTACCGTCGCCAGGAGAAACAGGCTCGGAGAGCGGAGACGTGCTGTTCTCCCTCGCGGCCGCGTTCGTGTTCGTCTTCATCCTCGACGTGAACGGTCTGCTTGGCCAGAACGTGCTCATCAATTTCGTCACTGGCCGCTACTACGCGCCGCGCCTCGAATCGCGCGTCTTCCTGCTCATCGACATGGAGGGCTCGACGGGATTTGCCGAGCGGCTTGGTCCGCTCGCCTTCCACCGCCTGGTCAACCGCTTCATCGACGATCTCACGCAGCCGATCGTCGCGGCGCGGGGCGAAATTCACCGCTACGTCGGCGATGAACTGATCGCGACCTGGAAGCTCGACGAGGGCATCGTTGACGGGCGCTGCATCGCGGCCTGCTTCGCCGCCATCGACCAACTGGCGAGACGTGCGCCCGATTACCGACGGGAGTTCGGCGCCGCCGTCACCGTCAGGGCCGGGCTTCATTGCGGTCCCGTGGTGACCGGCGAGATGGGCTCGGTGAAGAGAGAGATCGTGTTTCTCGGCGACACCGTTAATACAGCGGCGCGCATCCAGGAGCTTTGTCGTCAGACAGGCGATCGCGTGCTCGCCTCGGCCGATCTGATCGATCGCCTCGAACTGCCTCGCGCAATCGCCAAACGCTCGCTTGGCGATCTGAGGCTGCGCGGCAAGGGCGCCGACCTCGCCCTCTATGCCCTGACAAAGGCGCCGCCACGCGCTGGCCGCTCCCGCGACCGCGACGACGAGATCGCGCCCGAGGAAACGACGTCCGAGTTGTCTTGACGGCGTCGTTAACGAAGTCAGTGAAGACTTAAGGACGCTTGGCGTCAAAGATTTATCGCAATTGATCGCGCTGCGCTATATGTTGAGGGCGAGAGTGAGCAAGCATGGCGTCGCGGAATACGCTGATTTGGGTCGGAGCAGCCGCTTTGGTGGTCGTGGCCGCCGGAGCGGGCGCCGTGGTGTGGACCTATCCGGACCTGCTCGAGCCGAATCCTGCTGATCTTGCGGTCGCCAGGGCTCCCGTCGAGTCGAAGCCTCCGATTGTCGCTCCGGCCGCGCAGGCTGTCCCTGTGGCGCCCCCGCCAAGCGCGGCGGTTCCTGTTGACAAGGTCCCAACCCAAACCGCGGCCCTCGAGCCCGCTTTCGACGTTGTGAACGTCGATCCTTCGGGTGAGGCGGTCATCGCCGGCCGCGCGGCGCCGAACCAGAAAGTCGAGCTGCGCGACGCAGGCAAGACTGTGGCCGAGGCGACCGCCGACGCATCGGGGCAGTTCGTCATCATGCCCCCGGCGCTCGCGCCGGGTGACCATGAGCTATCCTTGGCCGCGAACGGCGACAAGGGCCAGCCGGCGGTATCAAGCCCGGTTGCGGTCTCGGTTCCTGCGCCAGAAGCCAAGGCGAGCGTCGCGGCGGGGCCGCCTGAAGCGAAAACGACGGTCGCGGCCGCCGTGCCCGCGAACCCTAATGCCGAACCGTCTGCATTGGGAATTCGGACACTGGCGACGCCAGCGACGGTTAGCGGCGCCCGCGTCGCGATCCAGTCGGTCGAGGCTGACGCTCCCAGCGGCCTTATGGCCAGAGGGTCGGCTCAGCCAAACACCACCCTCCGTCTCTATCTCAACCAGGCGGACATCGCCGAGGCCAAGACGCAGTCCGACGGCCGATGGTCTTTGACGATCAAGAGCGGGATCAGCCCGGGCGGCTATGTCATCCAGGCCGACGAAATCAATCTGAGCGGCGCGACGGTCGTCGCGAGCGCCAACACCCCGTTCGATTACCCGGATATGCCGGCCGCCCCGCCTGCGCAGGCCGCTGCGACGGCGCCCGCAAACACTGAGCGCTCGTCCGCGCCCTCGCCCGCTGATCCTGTCATCGAATCGGTTCAAACCAAGCGGGTCGCCACTGGCCATACGCTGTGGGCGCTGAGCAAGAGCTACTACGGCGACCCAACGCACTACCCGGTGATTTACGAAGCCAATCGGGCGCAGATCCACAACCCGAATGTCATCTATCCCGGCCAGGTGTTCGTCGTCCCGAAGTCGGACGCGAAACCGTAATCGGCGCGATGCCTCAAGACCGTCGCGACGAGACGCTCCCCGAACTGCGCCACGGAACATTCGACGACGCGCTCGGCCGTCGGATCGTCGATACCCACATCTGGGCGGTGCGCGAAGGATTGCGCGGCGCCGACGCCTATCACCTGTTTGACGGCTATTGCCAGCGCCTGGTGATCGACGGAATCCCGCTGTGGCGGGCGCATGCCGCGATGGACACGCTGCATCCGCAATGGAACGGCTATGGCTACATCTGGCGGCGCGACCTCAACGCCATCGAACCCGAGCAATACGGGCGCGAAAGCAGCGAGCGCGAGGCGTGGTTGCAGAGCCCGTTCGAACATCTCATCCGCCGGGCGCTCGGCGGAGAAGACAACCCCTCGATCCGCTGCCGCCTGGAGATCGGACCCGAGCAGCGCGGCTTCCCCGTGCTTGAGGAATTTTTCGCGCTCGGCGCAACGGATTATGTCGCTTATCTCTTCCCCTTCGGAGAGAACGGCGACCGCTCACAGGGATCGGGAATCGTTTATTCGTTCACTTCGGACCGCAAGGGCGGCTTCAGCGACGACGACACGACGCTCGTGCAGGCGACCCTGCCCGCTTTGTCGCTCGCGATGAAGGCGCATGCCGGCCATGTCATCGCCTCTGGCTTGCTCGGCGCCTATCTCGGAGAGGACGCCGGACGGCGCGTCCATGCCGGCTCGATCATGCGCGGTTCTGTCGAGGATTTGCGTGCGGTGATCTGGTACGCCGACATTCGCGGCTTCACGCCGCTCAGCGACGCGGCCCCCGGCCCGATCGTCGTCGAACTGCTCAACGACGTGTTCGAGATCCTGACCGCTTCGCTTCGCGAGCGCGGCGGCCAGGTGCTCAAGTTCATCGGCGACGCCATGCTCGCCATCTTCCCGTTCGAAGACGCGGATCGGGCGGAGACTTGCCGCCGCGCACTCGATTCCGCGACCGAGGCGATGCGCAATATCGAGGCGCTCTGCGCGGCGCGCACGGCTGCAGGCGGCCTGGCCGCCCCGGTCGATCTCGCGCTCCATCTTGGAGACGCGCTCTACGGCAACGTCGGCGCGATCGATCGGCTCGATTTCACGGTCATCGGTCCGGCCATCAACGAGGCGGCGCGGATCGAGGCCCTGTGCGAGCCGCTTGGCCGCGCGGTGCTGGTTTCCGCCGAGTTCGTGCAGGGAATGAAGGGCGCCGATCGTCGGCTCAAGTCGCTTGGCCGGCACGCATTGCGCGGCGTCAAGGAGCGTAAGGAGATCTTCGCGCTGGATTTGGGGGCCGCGCAAACCTAACCAGTTCTTTTCGCGCGGAGCCCGACCGCGCCACTCAGTCCTCGGGAATTCCGGCGCGGCGCATATCGACAATGACCCTGCCCCGCTGCTCCAGATAGAGGGGATTGTCACTCGATACGGCCGATTGAAAATTTGCGATTGTAAACCCGGGGTCGAGAGCCAGCCCTGCCGCAAGCTCGGACCGCGCTTCATCCATTCGGCCAATGTTCGTCAAGATCGTGGCGTAGATGAAACGACATAGCGCAAAATTTCGATTGGCTTCAATCGACCGACGAAACCAAGACGCTGCTTCTTCATCGCGGCCGAGAAGACATGCCGCGAAGCCGGCCGTTAGCAGCCAGATGTAGGCCCAGGGATCACGCGGGCTCAGGCGAAGCGCTTCCAGGACGTGCCCTTCGGTCTCTTCGGCCCGACCGATGAACAGCTTATTCTGTCCGATCAGCGCGTGAGCTCCGGCCATGTTTCGATCCAGGGCCAACGCTCTCTCATATTCGGCAATGCCCTGGGCGGCGCGGTTGGTGAAGCCGAGCACCATGCCCAAGGACAGGTGGGCGAGAGCGTGATCGGGAGCCAGCGACAAGGCCTTGGTCGCGGCGGCCTCCGCTGCGGCGAACCGCGCAGCTTTATCGTTCGTCGACAGGCTGATCGCAAAATTGGCCTCGACCTGCGCCATGCCAGCCAGCGCGTCGACATTGGCCGGGTCGAGGGCCAAGGCGCGTTCGAAGAAGCTGCGGGCCTTCGTCATGCTTTCAAACGTGACTCCTCTGTTGACCCAAGCCTCGCCTTGAAAATAGAGGTCCAAGGAGTCGGGCGCCGGCGCACGCTCCGCGCGTCGCGCCTCGGCCGCGATCAGCTGCGCGTTGAGCGTATTGGCGATGCGCGCCACGATCTCATCCTGCATCTCGAAGAGATCGGTCACCGGCCTTTCGAACCGCTCGGCCCAAAGATGACTGCCGCTCTGCACGTCGATGAGCTGCACGTTTATCCGCATTCGATTGCCGCTACGTTGCATGCTTCCTTCGAGCGCATAGCGGACATTCAGCTCGCGCCCGATCTTGGTGATATCGATGGCTTTTTCCCGATAGGTGAACGCAGTGTTCCGCGCGATGACAAATGAGCCCCGGATCCGCGACAGATCGGTCGTCAGGCTCTCGGTCACGCCATCGACGAAATAGTCCTGCTCCGAGTCGCCGCCGATGTTGGCGAAGGGAAGCACGATGATGGAGAAGCGGGGCGGACCCGCTTCCGAGTGCGCCGCCTCCGGAGTGCGTCCATACGGGGGGGAGTCGATCCGGACGGCGTAGACCCGCGTTGGCCGTGCGATGTTCTTAAGGGCCTTCTCCCCTAGGTCGATGAATTCAGCTTCGATCCGCCCGCGCACGTGCTCGTGCGTCGCACTCGAAATGGTTATTCCGCCGGGTTCGGCGACGCTTTCGAGCCGCGAGGCGATGTTGACGCCGTCGCCGAGGATATCCTCGCCCTCGACCAGAACATCGCCGAGATGGACGCCGATCCGGTAGAAAACGCGCTTCCCTTCGGGGGCGGCGGCGTTGCCGAACGCCGCTTGCCTTTGCATCGCCATGGCGCACTCGACCGCCGCCACGACGGATGGGAATTCAACGAACATCCCATCGCCCATGGTCTTGAACAACCGCCCGCCGTGCGCGGCGATGATCGGCTGAGCGGCCTGCCGCCGCTCACGCACAAGACTTGCCGTGCCGGCCTCGTCCTCGCCCATCATGCGCGCATAGCCAACCACATCGGCGGCGAGGATCGCGGCGAGCTTGCGGGAGGCTGTCATCTCTCAACGTTATCCGGCTACAGCATCCTCTTTATCACCGCCGACGGTCGAAAATCGGGTCATCACCTGATCGGCGGGGCGTATTGCAGGCCGCCCTTGTTCCAGAGCGCGTTCAAGCCGCGCGCGATCTTGATCGGCGAGCCCTGGCCGACGTTGCGCTCGAAGATTTCCCCGTAATTGCCGACGGCCTTGATGATCCGATAGGCCCAATCGTTGGTGAGGCCGAGGCCCTCGCCGTAGCTGCCCTCGACGCCCAGCAAGCGGCGGATCGCCGGATTGTCGGATTTGAGCTTCTCGTCGACATTGGCCTGGGTCACACCCAGCTCCTCGGCGGTGAGGAGCGCGTAGTGGGTCCATTGCACGATCTGGAACCACTGGACGTCGTCCTTGCGCACCGAGGGGCCGAGCGGCTCCTTCGAGATGATTTCCGGCAGCACGATATTGTCGTTCGGATTGGTCATCTTGAGCCGCTCTGAATAGAGGCCGGAGGCGTCGGTGGTGTAGGCGTCGCAACGGCCGCTGTCGTAGGCCTTGGTCGCCTCATCGTCGGTCGCGAAAACCACCGCCTCGAGCTTCATGTTGTTGGCGCGGAAATAGTCGGCGAGATTGAGCTCGGTCGTCGTTCCCTGCTGCACGCAAATCGACGCGCCGTCGAGCTTGAGCGCCGAATCGACGCCGAGCTTCTTGCGCACCATGAAGCCCTGCCCGTCGTAGAAATTGATGCCCGTAAAGAACATGCCGCCGGTCTGGCGCGACAGCGTCCAGGTGGTGTTGCGGATCAGAACGTCGATTTCGCCCGAAGCCAGGATCGTCGGACGATCCTTGGCGTTGATCGGCAGATATTTGACCTTGTTCGGATCGTTGAAGATGGCGGCCGCGATCGCCTTGCACTCGTCGACGTCGAGGCCCTTGTACACGCCCTGATCGTCCGGCAGGCCGAAGCCGGCAAGGCCGGGGTTGGCGCCGCAGATCAACTGCCCCCGCGCTTTGACCTGGTCGAGCGTGCCTGCATTGGCGGGGAGAACGCCCAAGACGGCGAACGCCGCTCCGGCAAGCCAGGCAAAGTGCGATCGCATGACAATCTCCTCAATGACACGAAAAACTCCGAGCTCTCGCCCAAGATGATTGGAGCATAGTCGGGATAGTCGGGAGAGGAAGTCAATCGGCTGCCAAGTTCGGCGAAGCGTGCTAGGCAGCGGCCCGAACCGATGTTCGGAGCTTGCACAACCCCAATGGCCAAACTGACCGATGAAACGCGCGCTTCCTTAAGGCGCCGCTCGCGCCTTGTGAATCTCGGGCGGGACGCGGAGTTCTCGCAAGGGTTCATCAACGTGCCGCCATTTCGCGGCTCGACCGTGCTCTATCCCGATGTCGCGACGCTCAAGAACCGGGCGCAGCGCTTCACCTACGGCACTCGCGGCACGCCCACGACCGAGGCCCTGTGCTCCGCCTGGACCGACCTTTCGGGCGCGGCGGGGACGGTGCTCGTGCCCTCGGGACTGGCGGCGATCGTCGTCGCGCTGATGACGGCGCTGAGCGCCGGCGATCATATGCTGATGACCGATTCCGTTTATCGGCCGGCGCGCGCCTTTGCCGATATGACTTTGAAGCGGATGGGAATCGAGACCACCTACTACGATCCTACAACCGGCGCTGGCATTGCAGCCCTGATGCGCCCCAACACCAAGGTCGTGTTCACCGAATCGCCGGGCTCGGAAACGCTCGAGGTCCAGGACATTCCCGCGATCGCCGCGGCGGCGCATGCGGGGGGCGCCTGCGTCATCATGGACAACACCTGGGCGACGCCGCTCTTCTTCTCAGCCCACAAGCACGGCGTCGACATGGCGGTCGAAGCCGGCACCAAATATCTCTCCGGCCACGCCGACCTTCTGCTCGGCCTCGTCTCGGCCAATGCGGAATGGTTCGAGCGCCTTCATCACTGCGTTCATCTGATGGCCATTCCTGCCAGCCCCGAGGATGTCTTCCTTGCGCTGCGCGGCCTGCGCACCATGGATTTGCGGCTTCGCGAGGCCGAGCGTCAGGGGTTGGCGCTGGCGCAATGGCTGAGCGACCGGCCCGAGGTCCTGCGCGTCCTCCACCCCGCTTTGCCCGACCATCCGGGGCATAAGCTTTGGAAGCGCGACTATTCCGGCTCGTCAGGCCTGTTTTCGATCGTGCTGAAGCCCGCTTCGGAGGCCGCGGTCGCGGCGTTCCTCGATAGCCTCGAGCTGTTCGGACTCGGCTATTCCTGGGGCGGCTACGAAAGCCTCGCCATCCCGTTCGACTGCGCGCCCGTCCGCACCGCGACACACTTTGCGCCCGGCGGCCCGACGGTGCGCTTCAGCGTCGGGCTCGAGGATCTCGAAGATCTCAAGGCCGACCTCGAGCGGGGCTTCGCCCGGCTAAGAGCGACGGCGTAATGGCAAGAGTTCGGGGCGTCCGATGAATCAGGATTGCGCCTGTCTCTGTGGCGCTTCGCGCTTCACCGTCGCCGGGGCGCCGATCGGTCGCTTTTTCTGCCATTGCACGATCTGCCAGAAGGTGTACGGCAAGCCGTTCGCCGATGTCACGTATTTCTGGGCCGAGTCCGTTACGCTGCCGGACAATCACACGATTGAGTTCCGCCGCCATCGCACCCCGCCCGCAATGAGGCGGGGGACATGCACGAAATGCGGCAATCCTGTCGTCAGTCTCCTGGGCTTTCCTCGGCGTCTGGCGCTAACGTTCGTCCCGTCGCAGAATTTCCCTTTACCCATCGAACTGCCCGCGCCGGACGCCCACATCTTCTATGACCGGCGCGTCGCCGACATTGCCGACTCGATCCCGAAGTTCAAAGGCTATTGGGCAAGCGAAGCCCATGTCACCCGGTCGATCCTCGCCGGCCTGTTTGGACGAGAACGCGCCGCTTGAACGAACGCGAGAAGCTTTGGAGCCATGCAGACCGCGTCTTGCTGAAAGTACTGGGACTCAGTATGTTCGAGGATAAGGAACTCGCGTGGACTTCGAGTGGGACAGCGTCAAGGAGCAAGCCAACCGCAAGAGGCATGGCGTCAACTTTCGAACGGCCGCGAAAGTGTTCCTCGACCCCCAATGCGATCGAGTTCGACGACCGCGACGCGGCCGGGGAGTTGCGTTTCAATGCGATCGGGGTGGTCGACGGCCGAGTGCTCTTTGTAACCTACGCGATAAGAGGCGAGCGCATCCGCATCATATCCGCACGAGGAGCCGAGCCACATGAAAAAAGAAAGTATCATGAGATTTAGACTTCGATCCGAAGATGCCGCCAAAGACCGATTGGCGCGCCTTTGACGCCATGAGCGAGCGGGAGCGCCATCTTGCCGCCCTTTCCGACCCGGACGCGACGCCAGCGACCGAGACGCAGCTTCAGCGCGCTCACCGCATGCCAAGCGTGCGCTCGTTGCGCAAGAAACTCAACCTGACCCAGGAGGAGTTCGCGTCGCGGTTCCACCTCCCGCTCGGCACGGTCCGGGATTGGGAGCAAGGCGCGCACCGTCCCGACCAGGCGGCTCGCGTGCTGTTGAAGGTGATTGAAACAGATCCGGAGGGCGTTGCGCGCGCCCTCGAAAAGTAATCCCATGCGCAACTTCCTCATCGACACCGACACCGCTTCCGACGACGCGGTCGCGATCATCATGGCGCTTGCCGAGCCGAACGTCAGGGTTCTCGGCTTGACGACGGTCGCGGGCAATGTGGGCCTTGAGCAGGCCACCCAAAACGCGCTCTTGACCGCCGAGGTCTGCAATTCCGACGTCCCCGTTTTCGCTGGAGCGAACAAGCCGCTCAACCGCGCGCATGATCATGCGCATTGGTTCCACGGCAAAGACGGCCTCGGCGATCGCGGCTATCCCAAGCCAAAGCGCAAGCCTGAGAGCGAGCACGCGGTCGACGCCATCGCGCGTCTGGCGAAGGCCGAGCCTGGCCTCACCCTGGTGACGCTCGGGCCGCTCACCAATGTCGCGCTCGCGTTCAAGCGCGATCCCAAGCTCGCGGAGCGGATCGGCCGCTGCGTGGTGATGGGCGGCGCGCCCTGCTGCGAGGGCAATGTGACGCCGGCGGCGGAATACAACATCTGGGTCGATCCGGAAGCGGCGCGCGCCGTTTTCCGCTCGAAGCTCAACATCGAAATGGTCGGCTGGCATGTCTCGCGCGGCCCATCCGTTTTGCGGGACGACGAGATCGCGGCGATCGAGGCGCTTGGCACGGCGAAGGCGAAATTCGCCATCGAATCGAACATGACCGCCCGCGAGGCCTATCGCGTGCAGACAGGCGAGGTCGGCCTCTCGCTCGCCGATCCGACCGCGATGGCGGTGGCGCTCGACCGTTCGATCGGCCTCTCCTGGTCGCGCCATCGCGTGGCGATCGAAAGCGGCAGCGAGCTCACGCGCGGCATGACCGTCGTCGATCGGCTGAACGTGCACCACGATTCCAACAACGCCCACGTTTGGCGCGAGGCCGCCGGCGAGCACGAAGGCGCCGATGTCCTCTGGACCCTCGACTTCGCGCCGGTTCAAGGCTATGCTGAAGGCCGCGCTGGCGGCTTGAGGCAAGGCGAGGGATCGCGAATGGAATCGGGCCGCAATCTCCTGGGCCAGGAGACCTCGCCCTATCTTCTGCAGCACGCGGGGAACCCGGTGCATTGGCGCCCGTGGAGCGCGGAAGCGCTAGCAGAAGCCAAACGGCGCGACTGCCCCATCCTGCTCTCCATCGGCTACGCCGCCTGCCATTGGTGCCACGTGATGGCGCACGAGTTGTTCGAGAACAGCGAAATCGCTCGTCTCATGAACGAATTGTTCGTCAACATCAAAGTCGACCGCGAGGAACGGCCGGACATCGACCACATCTTTATGACCTCGCTCCATGCGCTGGGTCAGCAGGGCGGCTGGCCGCTGACCATGTTTCTCACGCCCGACGGCAAGCCGATGATCGGCGGCACCTACTGGCCGCCAGAGCCGCGCTACGGCCGACCCTCGTTCCGGCAGGTTATCCAGTCGATCGATTCCGCGTGGCGCACGCAACGCGACCAGATGGAGAGCCGGGGCCTCACCCTCGCCGACCATCTGGCGAAACTCTCGGAACTGAACGCGGGTCCCGGCGTGTCGCCCGCCGACCTCACTCGGGTCGGCGATGCGCTCAAAAGCGCGGTCGATCCCGTCCATGGCGGCTTGAGCGGCGCGCCGAAATTCCCCAATGCGCCGATCTTCCGCTTCTTCTGGAACGAGATGTTCCGCCGTGGGGATCCGTCCTTCGGCGAGGCGTTGCGCGCCATGCTCGAGGCGATGAACGCGGGGGGCATCTACGATCATCTCGGCGGCGGCTATGCGCGCTATTCGACCGACGCCGAATGGCTCGTGCCGCATTTCGAGAAGATGCTCTACGACAACGCGCAGATCCTCGAATTGCTGGCGCTCGTCCATTCCCTCTGGCCCGATCCGACGTTCGCCGAGCGCGCGCGCGAGACGGTCGGATGGCTGATGCGCGAGATGCGCGTCGGCGACGCGTTTGCAGCCTCCCTCGACGCCGATCAGGACGGCGAGGAAGGCCTGTTCTACGTCTGGAGCGAAGAGGAGGTCGACGCCGCGCTGGGCAAGGCAGCGAGGCCGTTCAAAGCGGCCTATGACGTGACGCGGAGTGGTAATTGGGAAGGCCGAACCGTGTTGCGGCGCGTCACGCCGCGCGGATCGCCTGAAGCGGAAGCCGAGCTTGCCGCCTCGCGCGCGAAACTCTTCGCTTTGCGCGAGGCGCGCCCGAAGCCCGGCCGCGACGACAAGGTGCTGGCCGACTGGAACGGCCTGACGATCGCCGCGCTCGCCCGCGCCAGCGCAATGTTCGACGAACCGGCGTGGCTTCGAACCGCGCGCGCCGCGTTCGATTTTATCATGGCCAAACTGCGCGGGCCCGACGGGCGGCTCCTGCATGCCTGGCGCGAGGGGCATCCCGGCGCGCGCGCTCTGCTCGATGATTATGCAGCGATGGCCCGCGCCGCGCTTGGCTTATTCGAGGAGAGCGGCGAGCCCGGCGACCTCGACGCCGCGCGCCGACTGGCGAGCGAGGCCATTGATCTGTTCGGCGACGGCGCGGGCGGGTTCTTCCTCACCGCGCGCGACGCCGCCGACGTGCCCGGCGCGCGCCCGCGCCAAGGTCACGACGGGGCGACGCCGTCCGGAATCGGGCTCCTCGCTGAAGTCTTCGTTCGCCTCTGGCATCTGACCGACGAAGCGCGCTGGGGCGAGGCGGCGGAGGGCCTCATCCGCTCAATCTCCGGGCTCGCCGAGGGGCTTGGCGGCAGTCCTCTGACGCTGATGAGCGCCGACATGCTGGCGCGCGGCGGCTCGGTGGTCGTCGACGGACCGCTCGACGATCCGGCGGCCCGAGCGCTCGCCGCGGCCGCGCTGCGCGCGCCCGACCCGTCGCTGACCGTTATGCGCCTCGATCGAAGACTATGGCCGAACGGATCGCCGCGCGACGATCTGCCGCGCGCGGAGGCGCCGATCGCGATGCTCTGTCAGGGCCAGACCTGCTCTCTCCCGGTCACGACGCCGGAAGAGCTGCGGGTGCTCATGGACACGCGACGCGAGGGCGCTCACACCCGATCGCCCGCCTAACCCGCAAGGACGCTCGTGTCGCCTGAAGACTTCCGCCGCTATGGCCATGAGCTCATCGACTGGCTGGCCGACTATCATGAGAGCCTGGCCGACCGGCCGGTGATGGCGAAGACCAAGCCCGGCGAAATCCGCGACGCCCTGCCCTCCGCGCCGCCAAACGAGCCTGAAAAATTCGGCGCAATGATCGAGGATCTGAATCGCGTCGTCGTTCCCGGCCTCACGCTTTGGCAGCATCCGCGCTTCTGCGGCTATTTCCCCGCCAACGCTTTGCCGGCGGGAATTCTCGCGGACATCGTCTCGACCGGGCTCGGCGTGATCGGGCTCTCGTGGCAATCGAGTCCGGCGGTGACCGAGGTCGAAGAGGTCGTCACCGACTGGCTGCGCCAGATGCTCGGACTCTCTCCGGCCTTCAGCGGCGTGATCCAGGACACCGCCTCGACCAGCACGCTGGTCGCCCTCATTTGCGCACGCGAGCGGGCGACGAATTATGCGTTGGCGCGCGGCGGACTGCAGGGCGAAACGCGAAGCCCTCGCGTGTATGTGTCGGCGCACGCGCATAGTTCGGTCGACAAGGGCGCGCTGCTCGCCGGCTTCGGCCGTGACAATCTGCGCCTCGTTCCGTTCGACGCCGAATATTCGATGCGCGCCGACGCGCTCGCCGAAATGGTCGCCGAGGATCTCAAGAACAGCGACCTGCCGTGCGCAATCGTGGCCACCGTCGGCACCACGGCGACGACGGCGATCGATCCCATCGCGCCGATCGCCGAGATCGCGCGGCGGCACGGGATCTGGCTGCATGTCGACGCCGCGATGGCGGGCAGCGCGATGATCCTGCCCGAGTGCCGCTGGATGTGGGAGGGCGTCGAGGGCGCCGACTCGCTGGTGATCAACGCGCATAAGTGGCTCGGCGCGCCCTTCGACTGCTCGGTCTATTATGTGCGCGATCCCGAGCATCTCATGCGGGTGATGTCGACCAATCCGAGCTTTCTGCAATCCTCCGTCGACGGTGAGGTCAAGAACTTGCGCGACTGGGGCATCCCGCTAGGCCGCCGCTTCCGGGCGCTGAAACTCTGGTTCATCATCCGCGAACAGGGGGTGAGCGGATTGCAGAAACGCCTACGCCGCGACATGGCCAATGCGCGGTGGCTTGCGGACACAGTCGCCGCGACGCCAGGCTGGCGGGTGCTCGCTCCGGTTCCCTTGCAGACGGTGTGCGTGAGGCACGAACCCGAAGGACTTAAAGGCGAGGCGCTGGACGCGCACACGACTGCCTGGGTCGAAGCTGTCAATCGCTCGGGCGCGACCTATCTGACGCCAGCCGTCCTCGACGGGCGCTGGATGGCCCGCGTGTCGATCGGCGCGCTGGCGACCGAGGAAGCGGACGTCGCGGCGGTTTGGGCGGCGATGCGCGAGGCGGCGGAGGGGGCGGCCGCATAAGCCGGTTTTGTGCTATAACGGTTCGGAAACGGATCGGATCTGGAACCATGAATTTATCGATCAAGAACGTCCCCGAGGAAGTCGTTCAGAGCCTTAGACAGCGGGCGGCCCAGCGGCATCGGTCGCTTCAGGGCGAATTGCTTGCCATCATCGAACAGGCCGTCCGCTCCGAGCAGGCGCTGACTCCCGCCGAACTGCTGGCGGAGGTGCGCGGCCTCGGCCTCCGCACGCCGGCCGACTCGGCTGAGATTGTGCGGACCGACCGTGACGGACGCTAAGGTGGTAGACGCGTCCGCGCTCGCCGCCTTGCTGTTCGCGGAGCCGGAAGCGGAAACCATCGCGCAACGATTGGGAGGGGCACGCTTGGTGGCGCCATCTCTTGTCGACTTCGAACTGGCCAACGCGTGCCTGACCAAGATGCGGCGGCAGCCTGACAATCGTGACGCTCTTCGCGCCGCATTTCACCTCCTGCACAGGCTAAGAGTTGAAACCGTCGCCGTGGACCATCCCGCGATCCTAGACCTCGCAGAGGCAACGGGTCTAACTGCCTATGACGCGAGCTACCTATGGCTCGCGCGTGCGTTAGACGCGGAACTGGTCACGCTCGATCGTAAGTTGGCGGCAGCCTCGGTATAGTGTCCTCCTCCGCCACTTGAGGTCATCGGCTCATGGGACAGAGACTCAAATTCTACGGCTGGGGGCATGAGGGCGAGGGCCTCAACGAGGACGAACGCGCGCGCGTGTCGCGCTTCGTCGCCGAGAAGCTCGGCGCCGAGCCGCGCGCGACCGCCGCGCCGCAAGCCTCCGAGATCACGTTGCGCGCGCCGCGCATTCCGGCCCCGGCCGCGCTCGCGAGCGTGCTCACGCAGGATCCGCACGAACGGCTGCTGCACACTTACGGCAAGTCTTACCCTGAGACCGTGCGCGCCTTCGCCCGAGATTTCGCCAACGCGCCCGATTTCGTCGCGCGGCCGGAGAGCGAAGCCGACATTGCCGCTGTGTTCGATTGGGCGAGCGGCGCAAAGGTCGCGGTCGTTCCCTTCGGCGCCGGCTCGTCGGTGGTGGGCGGCGTCGAGCCGATCGTCGGCGATGCTTACACGGGCGCCGTCAGCCTCGACATGCGGCGCCTGAACCGCGTGCTCGAAGTGGACGAGACCAGCCGCGCCGCACGCATCCAGGCCGGCATCTTGGGGCCCGCGATCGAGGCGGCGCTGAAGCCGTATGGCTTCGCTCTGCGCCACTATCCGCAGAGCTTCGAGTTCTCGACCCTCGGCGGCTGGATCGCCACCCGTTCGGGCGGCCATTTCGCCACGCTCTACACGCACATCGACGATCTCGTCGAAAGCCTGCGCACGGTGACGCCCGCGGGAATCCTGGAGACGCGCCGCCTGCCAGGCTCGGGCGCGGGCCCGAGCCCTGACCGCCTGATGATTGGCTCGGAGGGCGCGCTCGGGGTCATTACGGAAGCGTGGATGCGGCTCCAGGGTCGCCCGCGTTTTCGCGCCGACGCGGTGTTCGGCTTCCCCGATTTCTTCGCCGCCGCGCGCGCCGTGCGCGCCGCTTCGCAAGCCGGGCTTTACCCGTCGAACCTGCGCGTCATCGACAATGCCGAAGCGGGCGCCTATGGCGTCAATTCGTACGAGGAGAGCCTGCTCGTGCTCGCTTTCGAATCCGCCGACCATGCCGTGGACGCCTGGATGGGGCGCGCGGTCGAGCTGATGGCTGACAATGGCGGGCGCCGCCATGCCGACGAGGCCGCGGCTTCACGCTGGCGCACCGCCTTCATCCGCATGCCCTATGCGCGCGAGCTGACCGTGCCGATGGGAATCATCAACGACACGTTCGAGACCGCCATCACCTGGAATAAATTCGAGGCGTTCCACGAAGCCGTGCGCAAAGCGACGGAAGATGCGCTGGTCGAAGCGACGGGCCGCAAGGGAACCGTCTCGGTGCGGTTCACGCATGTCTATCCGGACGGGCCAGCCGTCTATTACACTTTCAACGTGCGCGGCGATGCCGGTCGCCTCATCGAGCAATGGCGGCTGATCAAGACCCGCGCGTCCGACGCGCTGATCGCGGCCGGCGGCACGATCACGCATCATCACGCCGTCGGGCGCGACCACATGCCCTGGTACCGCGCGCAGCGGCCCGACCTGTTCGGCAAAGCGTTCGCCGCGGCGAAGAGCGCGCTGGACCCAGCCGGAATCATGAATCCCGGCGTGCTGGTCCCTTGAGCTGGAAAAATGCCGGCGGCGGGCGCCGCTAGAGCGCGGACGCCAAACTCGTAAGCCCGCCAACAGCGCGATGCTCGCGACCGAAAGGCTCATCGCGGCGGGCGAGAGCGTGGAAATTTTCGACCCCAGGAACGGAATCTTCTCCAGGAGCGGCCCGGGTTCGGCGCCGGTGAACGACAAGCCGAGCAGCGGCTTGATCTCTCTTGAAAAGATCGTAACCGCGATGCCGGCGGTGAAGCCGACCGTGACCGGATAGGGAATGAACTTGATGTAGGCGCCGAGCCTGAGATAGCCGATGGCCATCAGCATGATGCCCGAAAGGATCGTCGCCAGGATCAGCCCATCCATGCCGTGCTGCTGCACGGTCGCCGCTACGAGCACAATGAAGACCGTCACCAGCTTCGGGGTGAAGAGCTTAAGTGAAAGTCGGTTGGGTCACGGGAGAAGGCAGGGTCTGCGTCGACATGTCTCAACTGCAAAGCAACGCCGGCGCGACGCCGAGATAGCACGAAGCCTAGAGGCTTGATCATTAAGGGTGGCCGCCGAACAATCAGAAAAAGCTAGCCAAGCGCCGCGTAGGCGGCGGGCCGACATTTTCTCGGATGGACGGCGTTCCCCCGCAGTCGGACTAGCTCGATTCCCCGCGCGCTGAAAGGATTCTCGGCGTCGCCAAAACATAAAGTCGGCGCGCAGGATTATTTTGTGGGCGCAGTCTCCGGCAAAGTCACCATGACCGGAAGCGCCAAAACGGCCACCACCGCGATCATGGCGCCCGGGGCCATGATCCAACCGGTTCGCTCCGTCAGGACCTGGGCGACATAGGGGGTGAGGCCGCCAAAGATGGCGGTGGCCGTGGTCGCCCCGAGCGCCAGGCCACTGATGCGCCCTTCGCCGGGGAATTGTTCGGCGGTCGCGATGGCGCCGACGGCGCTGACTGCGCCCGCGACGCAAGCGAGGATCACAGCCGCCAGAAGCGCGTAGGAGGGCGAACCGCCGGCCATCAGAGAAAAGAGCGTGATCGGCAGGATCGCACTCAACAGGCTGAGGACGATCAGGACGGGCTTCCGGCCAATCCAGTCGGACAAGATCCCCGCAAAAGGCGTGACGAGGATGACGGCGACCGCCGCGGCGGTCGAGAGCCAGAGCGCGTCGCTCTCATTCAGCTTTCCGGCGGACGTCAGGAAGGTCGGAACATAGGTGATCCCGACGTAATAGGTGATCGAACCCAAGGCGGAGATCGTGAACGACCGCAGGATGCCGGCGCGCTGGGTCATGAGCGCGTGAAGCAGCGGATTTGCGGGAACGGTCCCGCTCGCCTGCTGCCGTTCGAAGTCTGGCGATTCTTCCATTGTGGAGCGGGCGATCCCCACGCTTCCCGCCAGAACCGCGCCGACGAGAAAAGGGATCCGCCAGCCCCAGGAGTCCAAACTCGCCGCGCTCATCGAATTGACGGTGAGCAGAGGAGATTCCGACCGCGAGAAGTCCCCCGACCTCACTGGACGCGGAGGCGAGCGAGGTGATGAGCCCACGCCTGTTGCGCGGCGCGCCCTCCAGCAGATAGGCGACGACCGCGATATATTCGCCGCCGACTGAAAACCCCATCACGCAGCGGAGGAGAAAAAGCAGCCAGCCGGCCGCCGCACCCGCTTGAGCGTGAGTGGGTAGAAGCGCGGTGCCGAGCATCGTCAGCGTCATGAGCGCGACTGACAAGAGCATCGTCCGCCGGCGCCCGAACCGGTCCCCGATATGGCCGAAGACGAAGCCGCCGAGCGGGCGCAAGAGATAGGCGACCGCGAAGGTCGCCAGCGTCGTGCTCAGGGCACCTTCGCCGCTACCGAAAAAGACCCGCGACAGCACGGTGGCGAAATAGAGGTAGAGGGTGAAATCATACCATTCCACCACCGTCGAGAAGGCCGCGACGGCGATCGAGGCGCGCGACATGGTCTTCTGCGGGGCCTGAGAGTTGGTCATTCGTGTTCGCAGCTCTCAGTGAATCTCGCGTCTCCGCCCGGTGGAGGCGTCGGCTCCATTCGGGCGGAAGGGAGGTCGCATCACCGGGGCGCCCATCATCACGCGGGCAGCCGCGACCCCATGCTCTGGTACCGTTCCCCGACTTGTTCGGCAAAGCGTTCGCCGCAGCGAAGAGCGCGCTCGACCCGACGCGGACCATGAACTTCGGCTTGCGGACGGACGGCCTTTGACGTTGCCGGCCGGCCGCATCGCCGCGCCATTTGGGTCATAACCCGTCGACGGAATATGCGAGCAGGGCGTTGCCGGGGGCGGTTCCGACGAACGCTGAACCCGACCCGACATAGACCATGCCGTCAACGACGACGGCTCCCCCGCCGTCAATCGAGCCCCCTTTGGCCGCGACCCCATTGACCCCCTGATAGTCGCCCTTCGTGTCCATGTCCCAAGCGATCTTGCCGCTTTCGGCGAAATAGGCGCGCAAATGTCCGTCGAGTCCGCCCGAGAACACAAGCCCTGGAATGGCGGTCACGGCGGCGGACTGGGCGGGACTGCATCCCGGGACGTCGCCGCAACCGGGATGCGGGGTCCGCCAGACCTCTTCCCCGGTTTCGAGTTTAAGGGCCCAAAGTCCTCCGCCCGCTTTGCTATCGATGAGTAAGGAGACGCCTGAACCAAGAGGTTGCGCGCCGGGGGCTGTGGGCGCCACGGGGTGGAATTTAGGGTCTGACACCGCGACATAGAGGTTGTTTTCATCCGCTGCGACGCCCCATTGCACCCCGCCCAGCGTGCTGCCGTTGCCGACCCTCTTCTGCCAGACGATTTCGCCGCCATGGTCGGGATCAAGGGCGGTCACCACGCCGGATTTTTGCCCGGCGACCAGAATGCGTCCGCCATTGGAGAGACTGGCGAGAACGGCGGACGATCCGAAATCAAAGTCCGGCCCGTTGGATTTGGGGCAGTTGGCCCCCTTCGGGCAGGCTACAGTGAAAGCGTCTCCCGAGGTGATCTGTCGCGTCCACGCCAACTCGCCGGAGCCGACGCCAAGCGCGAGGAAAGCGTCCGACGTCTCCGTCGTCGGGTCCGAGTAATTATCGCCGGTCGTCACATAGAGTCTGTGGCTGGCGGAATCATAGGTCGGAGCGGACCAGATCGCGGCCCCCGAAGGCCCCAGCAGCTGAACGCCAGCCGCATTGACCGGGCCAGGCTTGGCTTCCTGCGCGATCGTGTATGTCTTCCACAGGATCTTTCCCGATGCGGCGTCCAAGGCGACGACGCTGCCCCGGAAGGTGCAACAGCGGTAAGACGCGTCCCTGGCTTTCGCCTCCTCATAGGACGAGACCGGCACGAACAGGGTCGTCCCGACCAGCGTCGGCGAGCCGGTGATGATCGCCGTTGGGTGTTGATCGACTTTGGTGGTCCACAGCGGCTTCCCGGTCAGCGCGTCGATCGCGTAGACATTGGCCCCGGCATCGCCGAAGTACGCCGCCCAGCCGCCGCCGCGCGGGCCGATGACGATTGCCGATCGAACGGGCTTACCTGCTTCGAACTGCCAGTACGTGCACCCGCTTTTCGCGTCGAGCGAATAGACCTTTCCATTCTGGCTCCCGACAAACACGCGCCCACCGAAAATCGTCGGCTGCGCGACCGACCGGACAGCGCCCGGAAAGCCGAAGGCCCATTTCAGTTTCAGGCGGACGACGTCGGAGGGGGCGAGCCGCGCCATGTCCGCCGGTTGGAAACGGTGTTGCGAGGAATCGACTCCCCACCCGTTCCAATGCGGCTTGTTCAGCGGATCAGCGAAGGCCGCGGCGCCATCGCTCGGACACGCGCTGGCCGTTGCTGCGCCAGCGGCGGTCTCTTGCGCTCTCGCATCGAGCGAGTCCCATAAGACAACGATCAGCAAAAATCCAAAAATCGCGCGAACCCGTCGGCTGCAAAAAGAGGTCATGGCGGGCCGTCCAGGGAGGCGGGGTTCCTGGCCTCGGAACCATTCGCATCATAAGTGGTCATCGGAAGATGCGAACGGTCTTTCTTGTCGTCGCTGCTCATGCCAGGGATTCCCCGCTCGTGTCGAACGTTTCTTGTCCACTTTGTTTCCGCGATTTGAGCGGGTAGGAATGCCTGAGGATCGAGCGCCGCGCAATTCCGGGGCACAGGCCGGAGAACGGCCCGTGGTGGCCGGGAATGAAAAAGCGATTTGCTCGGTGCAGGCGTCGGGTGGGGTCGGCGGGCGCGGGAGCGAGGCCCGTCACGAGCCCGAGATGTTAACGGCGTAGGGAGCCCTGCTCTCACTGACCTTCTGGGAGCATGGCCTCGCTCGGTCGTTTCTCCCGGGTACGGGCGAGGCCGCTTGCCATGCCAACTTCGATCCGAGCGATCCTTGTTTGGTGGGTCGTCGGCGCTCCCGCCAGTCGCCTGACCGCCGCCACGCCACCTCGCGGGGCTTCAGATCATCGTTCTCTTCGCACGTGCTTCGAAATCAGGGCTCTATCCGTATGATATTATGACATAAAATATGGATGATAGTGAGTCGCGGTTGCTTCGGGGCGCCGGAGGCGCGGGGTCGATGGCAAAGCCCCGGGGTTGGAGCCATCGAATAGGGGAGACGAGGGAGCGGAAGAAATTTTTTATTTGAATCGGTCGTAACCCATTGAAAAGGCCCGATTCGAAAAAATAAACGTTAGTAAACGCTAGCAAATTTACTAGCGTTTAAGCGCGTTTAATGGCGTTTACAGCCGTTTATGCACTCTCGTTACGGCGGGGACGACAAGGGGCCGCGCCTTACCCCTTGGGGAAGTCCAGCCCCATCGCCCGGTAGCGCTCGGGGTCGTCGAGCCACTTCTCGCGCACTTTCACATGCAGGAAGAGATGCACGGGCGCGCCATGGGCTTCGGAAATGTCCTTGCGCGCGGCGGTGCCGATCGCCTTGATCGTGCGCCCACCCTCGCCGAGCACGATCTTGCGGTGGCTCTCGCGGGTGACGAAGATCGTCTGCTCGACACGCGCGGACCCGTTCGGCTGGTCCTTCCACTCCTCGGTCTCGACGGTCGCCTGATAGGGCAGTTCGTCGTGCAGCCGCTCGATCAGCTTCTCGCGGGTGATCTCGGCGGCGAGCGAGCGGATCGGCGCCTCCGCGATCTGGTCCTCCGGATAGAGCCAGGGACCGGCCGGAATTCGGGTGGCGAGGCGATCGAGGAGTTGCGTCAGGCCGTCGCCGGTCGTGGCGCTGACCATGAAGGTCTCGTCGAAGGCGAGCGCGGCGTTGAGCCGGGCCGTGAGCTCGAGCAGCTTCGGCCGTTCGACGAGGTCGATCTTGTTGAGGACGGCGAGCCTCGGCCTGCCTGTCTCGCCGACCGCGCTCAGGATCGCTTGCGTCTCCTCGGTCAGGCTCGCCTCATCGACCTCCTTGCGGGCGTCGATCAGGAGCATGAGAAGGTCGGCGTCAGCCGCCGCGCCCCAGGCGGACGCGACCATTGCCCGATCGAGGCGGCGCCTGGGCGCGAACAGGCCGGGCGTGTCGACGAACACGATCTGCGCTTCGCCCCGGGTCAGCACCCCACGCACGGTCGAGCGGGTCGTCTGCGCCTTGCGGGTGACGATCGAGACCTTCTCGCCGACGAGCGCATTGATGAGGGTCGACTTGCCGGCGTTGGGCGCGCCGATGATGGCGACGAACCCGCATCGGGTTGCGCTCATGTCGCCCCCCAGCGTTCGAGAAAGGCCTGCGCCGCCGCCTGTTCCGCGGCCCGCTTCGAGCTCGCGGCGCCGGTTTCCGGCTCGAAGCCGTCGAGCGTGACCCGCATGACGAAATGGGGGGCATGCGCCGGGCCGCTGCGCTCGACCTCCTCATAGCGAGGGGGAGCGAGCGCACGCGACTGGGCCCATTCCTGGACCGCGGTCTTGGCGTCGCGGGCGGGCTCTTCATCAGCGGTGATGCGTTCGCCCCAGCCGCCAAGGATCAGCGCCTCCGCGGCCTCGAAGCCGCCATCGACGAACACCGCTCCGATCAGCGATTCGCACACGTCGGCAAGGATGGCCGCCTTCTTGCGGCCGCCCCCGCGCGCTTCGCCCAGGCCCAGCGCGACATGGGGGCCGACGTCCCAGAGGGCTGCGATCTCGGCGCAGGTTTCGCGCCGCACAAGCTTGGCGAACCGCATCGACAGTTCGCCCTCGCTGGCTTTCGGAAAGGCTTGATACAGTCGGCTAGCGATCACGACGCCGAGCACCCGGTCGCCCAGGAACTCGAGCCGCTGATAGGATTGCGCCCTGCCCTGGCCGCCCGAATTTTGCGCCGAAAGGTGCGTGAGCGCGAGGATCGCGAGCCCCGAATTGCGGAAGCGGTAGTCGAGCCGGCCCTCCAGCGCGGACAATTCGGCGCGCGGTTGCTTGTTCATTGTCCAACCGATCGAGGAGCCGTCGCGCCCAGGCACCGCCGTTTCAAAGGCAGGAAGGAAGGAAAGAGCCCCCGCGCAACCATGCCCGTTTCGGGTCGCGCGCGAAAGCCCGTTTGCTTTGCGTCTAACGCACCCGCTGGAAGATGCGGTCCCAGCGCACGTCCCATGGCCAACGCCACACTTCCCAAGCCGGTGTCCCCTCGTCGATGGAAAAGAAGATGACTTCGGCCCTGCCGATCAGGTTCTCGAACGGCACATAGCCGACCCCGCCCTGATCGCCGGAAAGCCTCGAATCGCTCGAGTTGTCCCGGTTGTCGCCCATCATGAAATAATGGCCCGGCGGCACTTCATAGACCTTGGTGTTGTCGAAGGTGCCGTCGTCGCCGTCGATCTGGATGATCTTGTGCTGAACGCCGTTCGGAAGCGTCTCCAGATATTGCGGCGCTTCTTCGGGCTTGTTGAAGTGGTTCACGGTCTGGAAAGGCGCAATCGGTTCGCGCTTTACCATCTCGCCGTTGATGATGAGACGCCCGTGGATGACCTGGATCTTGTCGCCGGGCAGGCCAATCAGCCGCTTGATGTAGTCGGTCTGGCCATCGCTCGGCAGCTTGAACACGATGATGTCGCCGCGCTTGGGCTGGGAGGCGAAGATGCGGCCGGGCATGGCCGACGGGTCAAGGTCGAGAAAGCTCGGCAGCGAGAAATGCGAATAGCCGTAGGCGTATTTGGAGACGAACAGGTAGTCGCCCACCAGCAACGTCGGCACCAGCGAACCCGAGGGAATGTTGAAGGGCTGGAACAGGACCGTGCGCACCACGAGCGCGATCAGGAGCGCCTCGATGATGACCTTGACGGTTTCCCACCAGCCCTCCTCCTTCTTGGCGGATGGGACGGCGGCGTCGGCGGATTTCACGGTCGGGTCGATCATTCGGGT
The DNA here is from genome assembly GCA_963707355.1 of uncultured Alphaproteobacteria bacterium. Lineage (GTDB taxonomy): Bacteria > Pseudomonadota > Alphaproteobacteria > Rhizobiales > Beijerinckiaceae > Roseiarcus. The sequence goes on from CAVPPX010000059.1 coordinate 128,026, forward strand.
CAATACGCCCTTAAGTGTTTCACTCGAAGGATTCGGCGGCCTCGGTCGGCCGCGCATCCTATACAAGGGCGGTCGGCTTGCGCCAAGCAATCGGCTGGTGACCCGGAAACTTGGCGCGAGCAAGGCGGCCGTCCGCTTACGGTACGAGAAGCAGGGAGCCGGTCGTTTCGCGCTTCTCGAGCGCGATATGGGCCTGCGGCGCCTCCGCCAGCGGCCAGCGCCGGCCGATCCGGATCTTGACGTCGCCGTTGCCGACCACGCGGAAAAGATCGCGCGCCATTTTCTCCGCCAGCTTGCGATCCGCCATGAACGTGATCAGGGTCGGCCGGGTGGCGAACAACGAGCCTTTTTGCGCCAAAAGGCTGATGTTGAACGCGTCGACCGCGCCCGAAGCGGAGCCGAAGCTGGCGAACACGCCAAACGGCCTCAGGCAGTCGAGCGAGGCCGGGAAGGTTGCCTTGCCCACCCCGTCGTAGACCACGTGGCATTTCGCGCCCTTGGTGATCTCAGCCACACGCTTGGCGAAATCCTCCTCGTTATAGAGGATCGTGTGCTTTGCGCCCGACTTTTTGGCGAGCGCCGCCTTTTCCGCCGTGCCGACACAGCCGATCACCGTCGCGCCGAGCGCCTTTCCCCATTGGCAAAGGATCTGACCCACGCCGCCGGCGGCGGCATGGACCAGGATCGTGTCGCCCTCTTTGACGCGATGGGTGTGGCGCACCAGATATTGCGCCGTGAGGCCCTTGAGCATCATCGCCGCCGCCGTGTCATAGGAAATCGAGCGCGGCAGCTTGAACAGGAACCTCGCTTCGATATTGCGCTCCTGGGCGTAGGCGCCGGGGGAGCCGGCGTAGGCGACGCGGTCGCCTGGCTTCAATCCTTCAACCGAAGGACCCACCTCGACCACCTCGCCCGCGCCTTCCGAGCCGGGCGTGAACGGCGTCTTGGCGGGCGGATAGAAACCCGAGCGATGATAGATGTCGATGAAGTTGATCCCGATCGCATGCTGGCGCAGTCTGACCTCGCCCTTAGCCAGCGGCGGCGCCTCGACCTCCTCAAGGCGCATGACTTCCGGACCGCCGGGCTTATCTATGCGGATGGCGCGCATCGTTTCCTCTAGGTTGCTTGCTATCGTCTCATGCGCCGGCGCAGGCTTGCCAGCGCGAACAGCCGACCTTATAGCATCGCGCCGATCCGGCAGAACCGGATTCTCTTAAGAGCCCGCGCCCATCGTCTAGCGGTCCAGGACGTCGCCCTTTCACGGCGAAAACACGGGTTCGATTCCCGTTGGGCGCGCCAAGCATATCAATAAGTTAATCCAAGCGCCAACGATCTGTCCAACTTCTGTCCAACATAGCAGCGTGGAGCAGCCGGAGTTTCTTAGCGCCACGAGGACCATTTCCGAGGAAGGACTGAGCTTTGTCTAAACGGCCACCTAGCGCCGCCGTCGCAAGCCTCTGCGCCGAGTTCGGCGTGACATAGGCGGCGATCAGCCGTTCGGCGTGGACGCGGAGCGCCGCACGGCCCGCGGGGGTCATCCCAACGGTGGAGCATTTAGCCGGCTCACGCAGGGACGCTCTCGTTTTGGCGGGCCGCGATTTGCAGACCCATCGTTTTTACGCTATCGGGGCGGTATATGGGAGGCGGGCAAAGCGCCCGCATCGAAAGGACTTCGTGAAAACCTTAAGGCTTTCGGCGGCGCTTGCCGCCCTGACCCTCACCGCCTCGACGACTTGCGCCGCCGTGATCGACCTCAGCAACGCCCTGGGGCCGTCAGGTCGTTACACCAGTCAGCCGTATTACGAGGGTATGCTTGGTGGTCAGCCGATGACCGCCGCTCAGCAAGCGTATTCCAATCAGGAAGACCAGTTGCGTCAAATGGGTTTTCTGTCGGAATTGGGCGGCGACATCGCGCTTGGCCAGTTCTTCTACCACATAGCCTATGGCATAACGGCGCCTCCCCCTCCGTCTGCACTGGACTTGGCTAGCGGGGGAAGTGACTTTCGCCCTCCTTCCACCACGCCAAGCGGCCTCCCTGGCGCTTCGGACGTGGGCTATACGGGCGCTGGCCTGACCGACGCTTTGGACGTGGTGGACTATTATACGGGCGCCGGCCTGACCTTGACGACCACTGCCGTACCGGAGGGGTCGACCTGGGCAATGATCCTGGTCGGCTTCGCCGGGCTCGGTTATGCGGGCTATCGCAGAGCTAGACGGCCGCGCGCCGCGTAATGCGAAAAAAGCCCCGCGCGAGGGGACTCGAACGTGATTGGGTTTCTCACCGCCCCGCGCGGGGCTCCGCCAGTGCCAAGATCACGTCGCTGTAGCTCTCGCCGGGCCGCGCATCGCCTTAAGGCGGTCGACCGCGGGTCGTTCCCTTAAAAGCCTCGGCGCGGGCGCCATCCCCAAGCTTTATTTCGACGAAACCGCTCTCGATTGACCCAAAGCCTCACTTGCGCCGACAAGTTGTGTTGTAGGGGCGCGCTGGCCAGAAACGTTCAGAAGTTGGCTATCCGGGAGGCGACGATGTTGTTGATCCCTGTCGTGCTTGTGATAGGCGGAATTCTGGCGCTGGTCCTGTATCTGGAAAAAAGATCTCCACCCTATCGAGAGTAAGGCTACGGCAAGAACGAGATCCGCAAGAAAAAGCCCCGCGCGAGAGGGCCGGAGTCGATCTGCGGCGTCTATCTGCCCGACCTAGAAAACCAGCAACCGCCTGACCTGCCGCCGGGATGGTGAAGCTGTGATTGATTGAAAGCGGCTGAACTCCCACAGCCCAGAAAAAAGTCCCCACACCTGATGCGGTCAGGCGCGGGGCAAGCCGGCGCGCGCCGGGGGGCACTATATATCGCGCCGGTTGCGTGTAACACTACTTCACGCAGCCGTGCTGTCAATTACCTAACGTCAAGAAAACCTCGAGAGCATCGGCGCAAGCAAAAAGGGCGGCCCGAAAGCCGCCCTCCTACTTGGACGTCCGGTTCGCTCAGCCCGCCAGCAGCGGCGACGGCAGGAGCAGGGAATAGTCGAAATAGTCGCCGTTATTGCCGCCGCACCATTCGTCGAGGAACTCCAACAGAGCGCGCATGCCAGGCAGACTAGTCAGTCGGAGGCGTTTCGGCCAGCGCGTCGAACGCGGCTCCCTCAGTGCGGCAGGCCTCCTCGTACGCACCGCGGTCGCCGGTATCTCGGATATCGTCGAAATGCGCCGTGGCGGCGTTGAGGGCCTCAATGCGGGCAAGGACGGGATCCGGCTGTTCAGTTGCCGCCATCGCGGGGATCGCGGCCACGGTGGCTGCAGCGCCTGCGGTAAGGGCGCCAAGGAGCAGTCTGCGCCGGTTAGTGGCCGCTGAGGTGTCGTCGACCTCAGGGCAAAAAATCACGAGAGCCCTCACCTCGCCTCTTGGCAGGGCTCCGGCGACCTCCAGGACCGCCAGGAGGGCCGCGGGAACCGTCGCCCGCCACGAGCAGCTTAGCCGCCTGCAAAGCCACATGTGCCGCGCCCTGGCCTTCTAAGTCGCAAACCTCTTCTGCCGCGGCTTCGAGGTCCTGCTGCTGGCCTAGCCTCGGTCAAAGGTCCGCTTTCGAGTCGCTTTAATCCGCGCCCCGTGCGGCTTCTTCAGAAGCAGGCAATCCATGCCCCAATCATTGCAAAGCCCAACAGCGGATCTAACTCTCTCGATCTCATCCGACGACGTCCGCCGACCCGACCCACGCCGAGTTGACGACTTGAGAATCACCGCAAGGGTTTGTGAAGCGGCCCTTGTCAGTCCATGAAAGTGTCGCGACCTGCAGGCCGGCGCTCTCGTACGTTTCGTCATGCCGCGACAAGCAGCCCGCGTGACCACAGCCAGGCGATTGTCGCATCGGCGTCTCTTGGGCCGATCCTTTCGGACCACACGCGGGCCAATTCGCTACGGACGATCGGGAATCGCGTCGCCTCAAGAAGCGGCGCTATCTTGACTGCGCCAAGATACGCGAGCCGCCCGTTCAACCCAGGATCTTCCAGCACGCGCTCGCGGCGGATTACGACCCCGTCCAACACCGGGCCATCCTGTATGCTTGCCGACGGCGAGAGGCGAAGGGGCGCATCCGGAACAGCTGCGTCAACAGCTGCGGTTCGTCGCGCCTGTTCGCGCGCTCCCGCGCGGCTCCGCCAGAATGGCGTGTCGAAGCGCGCCAGCACCGCCGCGTGAAAGGAGGCCGTATGACTTATGGCGCTGGAAGCCGCGGCCAGGCGGCTCGCGCGATGGAAGTCCAGGGCAAGCGTCGCATTCTCAGGCTGCGTGATCGCCGTATGCACCACCGCCGCCCCCTGCAGGGCCGAGACGATCGCGCCCTGTACCCCTTGGGAGGAGAGCGGCTCAGTCGCGACCGCCGCATCGCCCACCGCGATCAGGCCCGGCCCGGCGATGTCCGGGCCAAGCCGGGCCGTCGCATCGAGCACAACCGGCGCCTCGCAGGTTCGTCCAGCGAGCAGCGGGCGCAGCAATCTCGTTCGATCGAGCAACTCCGCGTAGAGCGCCATCCGACCGGTGGGGTCGAGCCCCGCGACGCGTTGCGGATCGACGAAGCAGGCCGCCGCCTGCCGTCCATCCGGCGCGACGCCGCCCCAAGCCCAGGCGTCGCTCGAGGCCTCAAGGCAGGTCGTCGCCGGCAACGGCGAGGCGTCCTGCCAACGCGCGGCCAACGCGACGGTCGCGGCGCCAGTCGGCGCGTCCCGCCACCGCGACGGCCTCGCGCGTCTACGAGGAACGTCGCTTCGATACAATCGTCCCCCGTCGCCGTGGTGAAAGACGCCCGCCAGCCCCCATCAGGCCTGCGCAGGAGCGTGACGCCCGCGGCGGTTCGAAGCACCCGGACGCCCGCGCGCTCGGCCGCCATGCACAGTAGGGCGTCGAACCTGTCTCGTCGCAGCAAGAGCGTCGGCGACGGATGCGCGACTGGCGCCTTCGATTCCCAGAGCACGAGTCCGTCGGTTGCGACCCGATAAGCCGCCATGGGCACAAATTCGCCCAATCCCACCGCTTCGAGCAGGCGTTCGACCGAGGTTGGGACGGTTTCACCCATCGGGCGCCGCCGCGCGTGGCTGCGGGCGACCAGCGCCACATCATGACCAAGCGTCGCGAGGCGATAGGCGATGACGCAGCCGGCCGGACCGGCGCCCAGCACGCAGACGGCCGGGTCGGCCATGCTCAGGCGCTCAGCGTGGCGGTGGGCGTGAAAAGGTCCGGTCGCCGAACGCTGAGGCGTACATAGGCGCCCAGCGCATAGTCGAGCCAGCCTCGGATATAGTCACAGGCCGGGCGTCCCCGATGGATCGCCTCGTAGTGACAGCCTCCCCCGCACAGGTAGCGCGCCCAGCAGGTGCGGCAGGGTTCCTGCTGATCGACCCGGCGCTCGTCCAGCCAGGCCTGCTGGGCGGCGAGGTCAACTCCGGCGCCAACATCACCCATCGTATGGGCGGGATCGCCGACGAAGCGGTGGCAAGCGGCAAGTTCACCCAAGGCGGAGACGCCGAAATAGCCGGCGCCTGCGCCGCAAGGATATGGCCGATGCGTCCCACGATGGATCTCTTGCAGTGCGGTCTTGAGGTTCGAAAATCCATAGGGCTCGCCTGCCGCGACGCGACGCTCGTACTCTTCGCCGCAGCCGATCATCCCCTGCAATAGGCAGTCGAGATCCATCTCCTGCATCTCGTCGCGTCCGCTCGGCGCATGCAGCACGGGAGAGAAGCCGACCGAGTCAAAGCCGAGCCCAAGCAGACCGTCGAGCGTCTCTCGCAGTTCAAGGTTCCGAGGCGTCACGGTGACTCGGGCCGCAATCGGCAGGCGGGGATGCCGCTGGCGAAGCGCGACGACTCTCGCGCGGATGCGATCGAAGCTGCCGCGTCCGCCCTTGGTCGGCCGAAGACGATCGTGCGCGGCGCCAACGCCGTCCAGGCTAATGGTCACGCTGAAACCAAATCTCGCGAGAAAATCGCCTTCGGTCTCGCCGAGAAGCGTGCCATTCGTGGTGATGGCGAATCCGATGCGCACACGCTTCGCCGCGGCGAGTTCAGCCGCAAGCTCGGTCGCACGGCGGATCAGCGCGCTGTTCGACAGCGGTTCGCCGCCAAGAAAGGCGAGACTGACGCGTTCGCCGGGAACCGCGGCCTCAATGAGGCGACGGACGGCGGCCTCCGCGACCTCCCACTCCATGTCGCGCGGCGGCGCGCCGAAATCGCCGCCCTCGGCATAACAATAGGTGCAGCCCAAATTGCACCGCTGCGCGACCGACAGCGAAAGAGCGCGTAGTGGCGGAGCCTCGAGAGGAACCGCCCCAATGAAGTCGCGGTGGCCGAGCCCGACCTCCCCAAGCATGGCGCGGGCCTGATCGGGCTCGGCCGCGCGCAAGGCCTCGGCGAAAGCCGCGTCGACGCCGAACACCTGGCTGCCGTCGGCGAGTAGGAGGTGCGGCCCGGTCTCACCGCCGTCGAACAGATGGAAATCCGCCGCCGTGCTGATCATGGGGCGTCATACGGAAAGCCGACGCCACCGAGAGCGAGCGTATCCGTCTCAGCCAAAAGCTTGTCCATCAGATCGCGTGCGGCATTGAGACTCGTGCCCATCGCGGCAAGATCGCGCCCTGCGCCGCTTCGAAAAGCCTTGGCCAATTCGCTCTTTATGTTCAGGAAGTGCGCCATCGCGGTTGCGATAGTCTGATCCGCAGGATCGGCCCGCGTCAACTCGCGGAGATAGCTGGACTCGCCCGGCAAGCGCCGCAGCACCGAACGCATGTCGAGGAAATGCCGTTCATGCGCCATGCCGTCATTGGCGATTCGCTCGGCGAGTTGCTGCATTTGGATCGGATATCTCCTATCGGTTCGCAGTGTCGTAATGATTCTCGCATAGGCTCCGTCGATGACGCCGCTCGGCCGTTCGACGTCGATGAAATCTTCCAGCGTTTGCGGCTCCAGCCGTCGCATCGCCAACGGACGGCGCACGCTCTTGACCGGCTGGGGAATATCGCGCGCCGGGGTGAGGACGGGTTCATAGTTTCCCGGGACGAGCTTCTCCTGGTACAGTCGCCAGAGCAGCTCGTTGGCCCAGCGCAGGTGCTGCATCTCGTTAGCCGCAGTCAGCAGCAAGAAGTGCCTGGCGTAAATCACGCAAACGGCGGCCCGATCTTTTGCGGCTTGGTCTCCAGGGCGATGTCGCGCTTCTTCTTCGGTAAGCAGCGAACTGCGCGCGTAGAGGTATTCCACCGCCAAGGCCATTTCGAGCGGCGCCAAGCTCGTGCGAAGCGCATCCGCTACATCGGCAGGGTCCTTGTAGGGTTCGGCTTCCTCCTGCTCGGGGGGAGTATAGCTGTCGTCGATCTCAACGTTGTTGATGACGATGTTGAGATCGCGCCATGCCGCATTGATCTGAAACGCGTCGTACTGGAAGGGACGGTTAAGCGCAAAACTGTCCTGCGCCCACGCAGCCGTCGCCGGCGAGCGCTCAGCACGCAGCCAGTCGAGGCGAGTGGTCGCCTGCAGCGGATCCGCCGACTGGCCGTCCGGCAGTTTGGCATCGCCTGGGAGCAGCTCGCCGAAAACGATGTCCGGGTGATTGCTCGCCCAGTAGTGGCAGTAACAATCGCGGAAGTCGTGCTGCCAAGGCGAGCAGAGGCTCTGCTGCATCTCGCCGGGTTGATAGGCCATGCTGATGACGCCTGTCACCGGGTTCGTAAAGTTGCGGCGAATTCCTTGTAAGATCACATCTGACGACTGCGCACAGCGCCGATGCAGGCAGATCGTGACCGGCGCCTTTGGCTTCAGCCCGCGAATGAGGCGCCAGACAAAGAGCCCGTCCATGGGAAGGGTCTGACCCTCACGATCCTCGAGCATGGAAAGCCGGCGACCCTCCTGCTCGATCCATTCGATATACCATTCGCCGTCGCCAAGGGTGCTGGCCTTGTCGCTGAGCTGGTCGCTGAGCCCGAGGCAGTCGGCGATGTCCGGGTCCCCGTACTGGTCGACATAGGAGAGGCGGGCTCCGTAGCGTGTGGGCTCGATGTAGGGATCGCCAGTGTCGTCGCGCGCCACGAATTCAAAGACCAGGCCGGGGAAGAAGCGTCGGTCGAGGTTGCGCACGTCCAGTTCGAGGCCCGGATAGCAGTTCGCAACCGCATCCTCGGGGCGCGTGATGGCTGGATTGCCAGGCACCTGGTAGGCGGCGCGGGCGGTCAGGTTGCGCGGTTGCGGCGTCCACAGTTCGCGATTCACGGCGTGTGGCCGTCAGGAGCGGCCGTCGGCTGGACCGTTCGCAAGCGCGCCACGTGCGCCGCGACCCTCCGCTCGGCGGGACTCGCTTGCGCAGACAGCCCGCCGGACACAGCCGCGCCCTCCGACAAATGGCGAGTCAGCGCGAGTACGAGCTGATACTGCCGGTGGGTGAGCGAGAGCGAGGTCTCGTCCGAATCGCGCATATAGGGCGGCATGCGCATGTCCTGCATGCCGTCGCGCGGAACCCGCGGGTCGCGAAACGCCTGGTTTGGCGATTCGGGTGGCCGCTCCGGAAGCTCCGAGAAGCGGCCAAAGGGCGGCCGGAGCATCTGGCGGATCCGGTCCGGGTCGGAGGCAAGAAAATCAAGCAGAGTTTCGACGTCGCTCAACCGAGCGTGCGCAAGCGCCGCCAGAGACGCGTAGAGCTCCGGATTGGAAGAGGCCCCGTCGAGACCGGCTGTCGGCGGCGCGAGTTCGGCTGCGAGCTTGGCGAAAGGCCTGTCCTTCTTGGTCATGGTGTCGGGGCCGGTCTGCGGCAACCATTCCGGGTTTGCGACCGTGGATCCGGAATTCTCGACGATGCCGTGATTGCGAGTCGCGGCGAGGTTAACCACGGAGGCGACCTCGAAAACCCGCTGAAACAGGTCGCCGACGGCAACTCCGGCTTCGGCCAGTTCCTGCTCCCCCGGCCTGTCGGGTAGGGCCGGCGGAAGGTCGCGATCCGCCAATTCGTCGGCGAAAGAGTAGAACGCTCTGCGGTCAGGCGCGTAGTCCGGGCAGCTTGAGAGCACCCGCGCATACGCGAGGAAGCGCTCGCCTCGGATCACGAGATCTGCCTCGATCACCCCGTCGCAGGTGTCGTCGACCACGGCCCACGAGATATTTGCGCCAGTGTTGGCGCCGTCGTAGCTGTCGGAAGGCTGCGGATCTTGTTGCCTGTCGACTGTGGCCATCACATAGCTGGACCAAGGCGTACCGGCGTTGAGGATCCGGTTCCGCTCGGGAACGATCTCATGGACTCGTCCACCCAGCGTGGACTGCGGCAGCGCGTATCCAGGCGGCAACGACGAGGCGGGCCCGGCGATTGAGTTGGGCGTTCCATAGACCTCGCCGCGCGCTGGCGTGAAGCGGAGCCGCAGCGTATCGAAATTGATCTTCTCGTGATCGGGCGAAAACTCCTGCCCTCCTCCTCGCGGCCGTATCGCTTGCACGGAGCCGAGCGGAATAGGCCGTTCGCGCGCGACCAGCGGGATCTCGCCAGGATTGTGCGGGCTGAACCCCTTGATCTCGTGCAGGGTGTGGTCATCGCCTGCGACGGTGACAGCCCCTTCGAAGCCGCAGGCCGCCGACAAGGTGCGGCGTTCAGCCTTGCGGTTGGCGAGCGTCACGCGATAGCGCACTCCAGCGAGCGTCCCACCGAGACTTCGCAGGAGGCTTGCAGTCAGCGGCGCGTCGTGAGGTTTGCCGTCGTCGTCATCATAGCGCGCCCAGAGCTCGAAGAAAGGCGCGACAGGCCGAAGCATGCCATCTTCTCGGAACTCGATGCGATCGGGCAGCTCGGCCGTCAACGCGCCATCGGGCTCCACGCTTAGCGTCACATCCGGCTGCACGGCGGTGCGGTGGCCGCCATGGATCGTGCGGTCGATCACCCACCGGAAATTGGGCATCGGCGAGCATCCCGGACCGACGCGCGCGATGGCTAACGGCGGCTGGATGTAGATCTCGTTGACCTGCATAGCGCCCCTCGACCCCGCTTGTTTACCAACGCTACTCGGTTCTTCGTGAGATACGCAAGGGCCACGCGAAAGCGGCAAGATCTCGCAACTGGCGCTAGCAGACGGCCGCGAGGTCCGCGGCCGCGGATACGATATCGGAGCCCGTGTTATGGACAACGCGCGCCGATCCAGCCCAGCTTGGAGCCCGCCCATCAGCTCCCGGCATGTCGCCTCACTCGCCAGGCGATCACGGGGTCGTCGAACCCTTTCAACGTCATCGACGCGGTCGGCTCCAGTTCGAAGAGATCGCCGAGCAAGCGACTTGTGCTGGACGCGAGGAGAATGGTGTCCGGCTCGGCGACCGATTGCAGCCGCGCAGCGAGGTTCGGCGCTTCGCCCACCACGCTGATCTCTGACAAGTCTGCGCCAAAGATGGGCGCGCCAATTCCGACAACGCCGGTCGCGATGCCAATTCGCATCTGGAGGCGCGTATCGGGGATGAGCAGAAGACGCTCGTTCAGAAGGCCTTGTGCGGCGCGCACGGCGCGCTCGGCGTCATCCTCGTGCGCGCTCGGGTAGCCGAAGATCGCAAGCGTCCCGTCGGTCGAAAGCGATGCGACGCATCCGTTGAACCGGGCGTTCGTTCTGGCGAAGATTTCATAGTACCGCTGGATGATGTCGTTGAGCTCCTCCGGGTCGAGCGAAGCAGCGAGCAATGACAAACCGACGACGTCGCAAAACAGCACGGTCGCGCGACGGCGCTCAAAGCCGCCGCGCGCCGCGTGATCCAGGCCAAAGTCCCGCTGCATCGCCGGCGCAGACGCTAGGTCCAAGCGTGTTCCGCAGCTGCCGCAGAATCGGCTCGCGAGTCCATTGGAGCACCCGCACCTGGGGCACGGCTCGGCCCTAGCCGCCCCGCAAGTCGCGCAGGCGTCCCGAACATTCGTCGCCCCGCAAGTCGCGCAGGTCCACGCCGCGGCGCCCACGCCGGATAGGCTCGACATCGCTAAAGTCGCCCCGTCTTGTCGCGGCACCTTATGCTCAGGACTGCAGACTTAGCCAGACGAGTCTATGGTCCTCCCCCAGCTGCGCGGCACGCGGATTGCCTTGCATTTCCAGCCGGCAGCGGCCGAGAGGCGCCCGCCGCTTTCAAGCCATTCAGATTTGGTGTTACGTTGAAACGCCGGTGAAAGGAGTCCCTTTTTGGCCGTATCCGAACCGCAGAATTCCTGGCGGTGCCCCCAATGCCAAGTCGAATATTCCGCTCCGGCCAAATTCTGCCGAGAGTGCGGCCATGCGATGGGTCGGGATCAGCGGGGGCTGGCCCAGGCGGCGGGCGAGCGTCGTCACATCACCACCATGTTCTGCGACATGATCGGATCGACTGCCCTTTCGCTGCGCATGGATCCGGAAGAATACAGTCATCTCATTCAGGCCTATCGCGACATTTGCTCACACAGCATCGCCAACGGCGGAGGTGTGATCAACAAATTCATGGGCGACGGCATCCTCGCTTGCTTCGGCTATCCGCGATCGCACGAAGATGATGCGTCGCGCGCCTGTCGCGCCGGTCTTCAGATCATCGGCTCAATGCAGCAGGCGCTGCCGAATTTGAAGGTTCGCATTGCCGCTGCCACCGGGCTCGTCGTGAGCAGCGAGATCTTCGTCATTGGCGCCGTCGAACAACACTCCATCATCGGTTCGACGCCCAACCTTGCCGCCCGCCTCCAGGAACGGGCCCCGCCGGGGGGCATGCTGATCGCGGACGAAACTCGCTTGCTGGTTGGCGAGGGGTTCGAACTCGAAGATTTCGGATCGCACGATCTCAAAGGCGTCAACCATCCAGTGCGGGCGTGGCGAGTCGTCGGCGAACGGCGAGTCGAGAGTCGATTCGCCGCCCGTTCCGCGGAGAGAGACGATCGCCTGGTGGGTCGGCGGCAGGAACTTGACGTGTTGCTTGAACGCTGGCGCTCGACCCGCGCCGGCAGTGGGCAGCTGGTCATGGTGTATGGCGAGCCCGGAATCGGTAAGTCGCGCCTGGTGCATGAGCTGCGCGAAGGGGTCGCGCGCGAGCCGTCCACAACTCTGCTCCTCCAATGCGCCTCGGATCAAGCCAGCAGCACGCTCCATCCAGTCACAGCCCACCTCGCGTTTGCGGCGCGGATCACGAGCCGGGATTCTTCGGTTGAGAAACTCGAAAAACTGCGAGCTCTGTTCGACGATTATCCTGAAGGGGGATCGCTGATCCCGCTGATGGCGGAGCTGTTGGCGATTCCAATGGCTGAGGCTCAACCCGGGCCGGCCTTGACGCCCGCCGAGCGCAAGGCGCGGACGCTTGCCACGCTCACCGACTGGGTGATGCATCTGGCCGCCAGTAAACCTGTTCTGTTGGTGATCGAAGACTATCACTGGATCGACCCGACGACCGCGGAATGGCTTGAACTGGCGTTGCCGCGACTGGAGACGATGCCGGTGCTTTGCATCGTCACATCGCGGCATGCGCCGACCGAGCAGAACAGTCCGGCAAATCATCATGGTCACGCCATCGAACTTGCCCTCTCGCGGCTCGGGCACGACGAATCCATCCAGCTCATCACCCGCCTCGCCGTTGGGAAGGCGCTGCCCGTCGAGATGGTGGACGCCATCATGGCGCGCACCGAGGGGGTGCCTCTGTTCGTGGAGGCGCTCACCAAATCCGTGCTCGACTCCCCCTTGATTTCCGGACGCGAAGACGGTCTCGTCCCGAACGAGCCGTTTGGTATCCCTGACACGCTCCAGGATTTGCTTTCGGCTCGGCTCAATTCGCTAGGCTCGAGCAAAGCCGTGGCGCAGCTGGGTTCGGTTTTGGGTCGCTCGTTCTCCTACGAGATGCTCGCGCGCGTGTCAGAGGGGTCAGCGGAGGCCCTCGGGGAGGCGCTCGGTCGGCTCGTGAGCGCGGACCTGCTGATCGCCGGGGAACCAGGTCGCCGACGCGGATTACACGTTCAAGCACGCGTTGATTCAGAACGCCGCATACGAAGGCCTGCTGCTGAGCCGTCGCCGCTCGCTGCACGGACGGGTGGCTCAGGTTCTGGCGGCCCATTCCGTGGAAGCGGTCGAGGCGCATCCGGAACAATTGGCGTTTCATCTCACCCGCGCCGAGAATTTTGTCGACGCGGCTAGCCAGTGGCAGCGCGCTGGAGTTCCTCTCCGCGCAGAGGTCGGCAAATCGGGAAGCGGTGCTCCATTTTGAATCCGCGCTCGCGATGCTCGAGCGCATTCCGATCGCCACGCGCGATCAACAGCAGGAACTTGACGTCCTTATCGGGCTGACCGGCGCACTCCGCGCAACCCGCGGATACGCGGCGCCAGAGATAGGCGCCGCTTCGCGGCGAGCCCTGCAGCTGGCCCGATCGTTGGGCAGCGATCTCGGCGAACTGCAAGCCCTCAACAGTATCTACTCGTTCCATCTGGTGGCGGCACAATATATCGAGGCCGAGGCGGCCGCGCAGGAGTTGCGCGAGGTCGCCATCCGCGCAGGTCAGGACACCTACGCGATGATCGGATACCGCGCGGTGGGGGCCGTCTCGTTCCATCGAGGTCACCTGCGCGAGGCGGAGGAAAGTCTTCAGCACGCGCTTTCCCTTTACGACCCGGAACGCCACGCGCACCTGACGACGCTCTACGGAAGCAACCACGCCGAGACCTGCTCCTGCTTCCTTTCGCTCACCAAGTTCGCTATTGGAAAGCAGAACGAGGCGATCGACCTCCAGTCGTGGGCGGTCGAGCACTCGCGCGCGATCAATCATGCGCACAGTCTCGCGCAGGCGCTGGCCTATCGCGGCTTCCTGTTCTGCCTGGCGGGCGATCCCGAGCGTATCGAGGCCGACTCCCAAAGTGCGATGACGCTGGCGGGCGAGCATCGGTTTAAACTCATGGAAACTTTCGCGATCTGCACCATGTCGATCGCACAGGCGACCAGGGCGCCAAGTCCCGAGCGGATTGCGGCGCTGGAACAAGCGATTGAACGCTTGCACAGGCTCGCAAGGAACGCGCTGCGGCCATTCTTGCTGAGCTTGGCCGCCGAACTCTGCAGGCGCGCCGGGATGATCCAAAGGGGTCTCGCGCTGTTGGACGAGGCGGACGGGATCATCCATCAGACAATGGAGCGGTGGGCGGAGGCCGAGGGCCGGCGAATCCGCGGGAGGCTGCTCGCCGATAGCGGCGCCATCGACATTGCGGAGACCTGTTTTCGCGACGCCATCGCCATCGCCGAGTCCCAGGCGGCGGAGTCGTGGAGACTACGCGCCGCGACTGACCTTGCAACGTTGCTGCGTCGCCGCGACGGTTCGAATGACGCGGCCGCGGCCTCCGGGACAGCGACCGACGCGAAAGGCTCCTCCCTTACGACGGCCGCGGCGTGGGAAACGGTTGACATGGTTTCGGCGGCTGCGTGCCTCCGAGACGGGACGGCGCCAAAGACTGATCGAAGAGTGGAAGTGCGCGTTCACTGATCGGCCCGACGGGGGAAGCGCAAATGTGGCAGGGAAAACGCACGGCCGTTCGACAACGCAAATCAGCGCCTGCGCCCCATCTTCCCGCGATGGAGCCGAACTTCGATCAGAAGGCCGTGGATGATCTGAAGGCTGCGCTTAAGGGCGATATCGTTCTCGTTGACGACCCCAAATACCATTTGGCCCGCCAGGGCTTCGTCGTTAACTATCAGGCCTTTCCGCAGATCATCGCCTATTGCGAAGTGCCCAGCGACGTCGCCGCCGCTCTACAATTCGCGTGTCGGTGGAAACTGTCGCCGGTCTGCCGCTCAGGCGGCCACAGCGCCGCCGGCTACGCCGTCAACAACGATATTATCATCGATCTCAGCCGAATGAACTTCGTGGTCGTCGATCCCGAGCGGAAGCGCGCGACGGTCGGCGCCGGAGCAACGTTCGGCCTGGTCAACGCAACTCTCGATTCCTATGGGCTGCACGTCCCGGGCGGCGGCTGCGATGAGGTGGCGATCGCGGGCTACGCGCAGGGGGGCGGCTTCGGTTTCACCTCTATGCTGTACGGCATGAATTGCGACTGCATCGATGAGGCGCTCGTTATGCTCGCCGATTGTTCGATGGTTGTCGCCAGCGAGCGGTGCAACCGCGATCTCTTCTGGGCGATTCGTGGCGGGACCGGCAACAATTTCGGTGTGCTGCTGCAGGTGACGTACAGACTCGTCGACACCGGACCGCTCTGGGGCTTTGGCTTCAACTGGCCGTTGGGGCGACAGGGCGAGAACGCCGACGTCGTGGGGGCCGCGCTCGAGACGCTGCAGAATCATTTCACCGGCGCGGACGCTCCCCGGGGACTGAGTTATCAGAGCTCGATGAATTTTCTCAACGAGGACCCCTATCTTTATGTCCGCGGAATTTACGCGGGCTCTCCGGAAGACGGCAGGGAGGCTATCGCGCCGCTGTTCAAGACTAATGGTAATTTCGACATCGAGAAAGTCGGCACGTACAGCGAGCTGAACGACTATCTCAACAGCAACCCCAACGTGCCCAACATCACCACGCACACGAGGACGCAAGCCGATTCGCGTTACACAGAGCGCCGGCTCTCCAGTCACGAATGGGCCAAGCTCGCCAAGCTTTTCGTTCGTTCTCCCAACCAGGCCAACTTCATCTGCCTGGAAGGGTACGGAGGCGCGATTCGCACCTTCCACCCGAACGAAACCGCGTTCCTTCACAGGCTGGCGCGGTTCGACGTCTACAGTTGGATATTTTGGCTAGACGAGGAGGAGGAAAGAGCGTCGCTCGCATTCCTGGAAGAGTTCCGCCGCCTCATGACGCCTCTGTCGAACGGACACGCATACCAGAATTATCCCAATCGTGAGAACCATGACTACCGATGGATGTATTGGGGCGAGAACTTTCCCGGTTTGCTGGCGGTAAAGCGGAAATACGATCGCGATACCCTCTTTGCCTTCGGGCAGACAGTCGCGCCGCCGCCGGCGGGCATAAGGTCTTTTCCAGCTCTTCCAGGAGACGGGACGGTCCCGGATATAGGCAAGCCGATCGAAGTGCTGGCGCCGGCGCCGCAGCGAGCGCAATAGCGCCGCCTGCCAGAGAATGCGCGGTCAGCGAGGCGTATTCGGCCGACCGCCGCCCAGAGGGATGCTTGCGTTAACTATGCACTGAACCCGGCGCGCCTTCGGCGGCACGATGGTCATTTGGCGCGAAGCAGACGACTGGGATCGACGCGAAGCGGTCAACGGGGGCCTTCATCCTTTGTCCGCCAAGTTCAGTTCGCGTGACAACCCCCACCGGCTATTACCTCGCTGCCTTGCGGAAGGTCCTTGACAAGCCAGTGGTTCCGCAAGATCATTTGCATACAAACATCCGACGTGTGAGCTGCTCGTATGTACGCTCGACCTTCCAACCTCGACGACGCGCTCGGGTTGCTGGCCGAAAGCGGCGCTCGCGTCATCGCTGGAGGGACTGACATTTACCCCGGCGCGGGCGAGCGTCCCTTGCAAGCGGATTACGTAGACGTTTCCAATATATCCGCGCTCCGCGGCGTGAGCGTGGACGGCGTGTGTGTGCGCATCGGCGCGGCCACGACTTGGAGCGATATCGCGCGCACCGATCTGCCGCCCGCCTTCGACGCGCTGAAGGTCGCCGCGCGAGACATTGGCGCCGTCCAGATCCAAAATCGAGGCACGATCGCCGGAAATCTTTGCAACGCATCGCCTGCCGCCGATGGGGCGCCGCCACTGCTGATCCTCAACGCCGAAGTGGAGCTCGCTTCCCGGCGTGGGATTCGCCGCCTTGCGCTCGATGCCTTTATCGACGGCGCTCGAAGCACCTTGCTGGCGCCTGACGAAGTGATGACCGCGATCGTGACGCCGCTCCCTGCCTCGACGATGCGGTCGGCCTTCTTCAAACTTGGGGCCCGGCGCTATCTCGTGATCTCAATCGTGATGGTCGCCGTCGCCCTCGACGTCGTCGAGGGGATCGTGCGCGACGCGCGGATCGCCGTCGGCGCCTGCTCGGCGATCGCCCAGCGGATGAGGCAAGCGGAGCGTCGTCTGATTGGCGCGCCTGCGTCCTCGGGCCTCGGACGGTCGATAGAGGCGAAGGACCTCGTGCAACTATCTCCGATTGACGACATCCGCGCAAGCGCGGACTATCGGCGTGACGCCGCACTGACGTTGCTGAGGCGAGCGATCGACGCTTGTGCGCTTCACCAGATTGGAGGCGCCGTCTGATGCTCGAACGCTCGTCCGGCGTCTCGTTGACTCTCAACGGGAAACTAGCGCGCATTTCCGGATCGCCGCTCGAGCGCCTCAGTCATGTCCTGCGCGAGCAATGCGGCCTGACGGGTGTCAAGGTCGGCTGCGACGCCGGCGATTGCGGAGCCTGCACGGTGCTGATCGACGGCGAGGCGGTTTGCGCCTGCTTGACCGCCGTCGGGCAGGCGGAAGGGCGTTCGATTGAAACGATCGAGGGCCTCAGCGACGACGAGGCGATCGTCGCGCAGTTGCGCGCCGCATTGCACGCACATGGCGCCGCGCAATGCGGCGTCTGCACGCCCGGTGTCCTCACCTCCGCGGTCGAGTTGCTGCGACGGGAGGCCCGGCCCAGTGAAGAGCTAATCCAGAACGCGCTCGCGGGCGTGCTGTGCCGCTGCACCGGCTATCGAGCCATTCTCGACGCCGTGAAGGAGGCGCACCACTTCGGCACTCGCGATGTTGCGGAGCCGCCTCAAGAGACCGCGGTTGGGCGGCGCATCCCTCGCCTCGACGGCGTTCGCAAACTCTCGGGTGCGGAAGTCTTCGGCGCCGACGAATGGCCGGCCGACGCGCTGACGGCGCGGGCGGTCCGATCGCCTCACGCGCACGCCTCGTTCGTTCTCGGCGACGTCGAGGCGTTCCAGCGCACTCATTCCGGAATTGTCGCCATCTTCACCGCCAAAGACGTCCCCGGCGCGAATTGCTATGGCGTTATTGCGCCTTTCGCGGACCAGCCGGTGCTCGCGGAGAGCGTGGCCCGCTTTCGCGGCGAGGCCATAGCGCTGGTGGTCGGCGACAGTGAGACGATGCGCGATCTCGACCTTGCCACGTTTCCCGTGACCTGGAGCCCGCGGCCCGCTCTCACGACGCTCGAAGAGGCGCTCGAAGAGGGCGCTGAACGTATTCACCCACTTCGCGCTTATAACATCCTAACGACCGGACGGGTGGCGCGCGGCGATGTCGCTGCGGGACTTGCCGCGGCGGATATCGTGGTCGAAGGCGCTTTCGAGACAGGCTTTGTGGAGCACGCGTATATCGAGCCCGAGGCGGGCTTTGCTCGCCGTGTCGGCGACCGCATCGAGATCCAAGCCTGCACGCAGGCGCCCTATATGGACCGCGACGACGTTGCGAAGATCCTTGGAATCGCGCCCGACCAGGTGCGGATCATCCCGACGGCGGTCGGCGGCGGTTTTGGCGCGAAGCTCGATCTGTCGATTTAGCCCTTCATCGCAGTCGCCGCTTGGCTACTCGATCGGCCCGTCCGCATGGTTTATTCGCGCCGCGAATTGATCATGACGACGACCAAGCGCCATCCTGCGCGCATGGTCGCGAGGATCGGAGCGATGCGCGACGGGCGTCTCGCGGCGATGGACTTCTCAGCCGATTTCAACACCGGCGCCTACGCCTCCTGGGGACCAACGGTGGCCAATCGCGTGCCGGTGCACGCCTCGGGTCCCTATCGTATGCCGCACTACCGGGCGCTGACGCGGGCCATCCACACGCACCTCGTGCCCGCCGGGGCTTTTCGAGGCTTCGGCGTGCCGCAGAGCGCAATCGCACAAGAGCAACTCTACGACGAGCTCGCGCTTCGTCTGAATATCGACCCGCTCGAGTTCCGCATCCTCAACGCGCTTGGCGCGGGCGAGCCGACTGTGACCGGCCAGATCTTCGCGGACGGCATGGGCTTCAAAGCCTGTCTCGAGGCGCTGCGCCCCCATTGGTTTGAGGCGCGCGCCGCGGCGGTGCGACACAATGCCGAGGCTGGTCGTCGCCTCAAGCGCGGCGTCGGCGTCGCCGGCATGTGGTACGGTTGCGGCAACACCTCGATGTCGAATCCCTCGACGATGCGCCTCGGCCTCAAACCCAATGGCCGCTTCGCTCTGTTCCAGGGCGCGGTCGATATCGGTCAGGGCTCGAATACTGTAATCGCGCAGATTTGTGCCGACGCGCTTGGCGCGCCGATCGACCAGATCGATCTTGTGTCGGCTGACACCGACATGACGCCGGATTGCGGCAAGACCTCCGCCTCGCGGCAGACGTTCGTTTCGGGCAACGCAGCCGCTCTCGCAGGCGCGCGCGATGAGACGCGAGGTCTTGCGTCTCGCCAACGTCGGCGAGGATGCGAAGCTACGTTTCGAGACCGGCTCAGTGATCATCGCGGACGCCGCCGGTGAGCGGCGCATTGAGCTCGCGGCCTTGCCGCTTAACGCCGCTGGCTTCGTGGTGGAGGTCGTCGAGACCTTCGATCCGCCGACCACGCCGCTCGACGAGAACGGACAGGGCGATCCTTACGCCGTATTCGGCTCGGGCGCGCATATGGCGGAGGTCGAGGTCGACGTGGAGCTCGGACGCGTCAAAGTGCTGCGCCTCGTCTGCGCCCACGATGTTGGCCGGGCGATCAATCCGACGCTGGTCGAAGGCCAGATCGAGGGCGGCGCGGCGCAGGGCCTTGGCCTCGCGTTGATGGAGGAGTTCTTCCCCGGCAAGGGCGAGAACCTGCACGACTACCTGATCCCGACAATCGGCGATATGCCGCCGGTGGAGTGCATTCTGATCGAGGATGGCTCCTCCGTCGGCCCGTTCGGGGCCAAAGGTATCGGCGAGCAGGCGTTGATTCCGACCGCGCCTGCGATTTTCAACGCCATCCATCATGCGACCGGCGTGCGAATGCACCGCGCGCCCGCGACCCCGGACCGCGTGCGCCAGGCCATCCTCGCAGCCGCTAGGGCGCCAACATGACCGAGGCCGACGACAAGATCCGCTGCGACGCCTGTCCGGTCATGTGCTACATCCGGCCGGGCATGACGGGCGCCTGCGACCGCTACGCCAACCGCGGTGGCCAATTGGTGCGGGTCGACCCGCATGTGCTGCTCGACCGAACGTTAAGCGAAGGCGGCAAGGTCGTGCCTTTCGTCAATGCCGAGGCCGCCTGGAGCGGCGACATCCTCCGGCGACCCGTTCCGCTCGTCACCGCTGTCGGCGCCGGCACGACCTATCCCGACTATAAGCCCGCCCCCTTCATCGTTTCCTCCAAGGTCGATGGGGTCGACATGGTGACGGTGGTCACCGAGGGCATCTACAGCTATTGCGGCGTGAAGCTCAAAATCGACACCGACCGCCATCTCGGCGCGGAATGCGCAATTGTGCGCGCCGAGGGCGAGCCAGTCGGCCATGTGACGACCGGCGAATATGGTTCGCAGATGCTTTCGCTCGGCGGCGTCAATCACCTCACCCACGGCGGCAAGAAAGAGGGCCGCGTCACCTGCGATACGCTCCTCAATCTTTGCAACGGCAAAAGTGTCGAGCTTGTCGTTGACGGCGGCGCGAGCCTGATCGTGCAGGCCGGCAAGGCGCCGATCATCAATGGCAAGCTCGAGGAGCGCATGCGGGTCGGCTGCGGCTCGGCGACGATCGGCATGTTCGCCAAGCAATGGGGCGACAAGGTCGATGAAGTGGTTGTCGTCGACGATCACATCACCGGTGTCTTGTCCGAGCATCAGGCGGGCAAGCTGCTTGGGCATGCGCGACACCGGCATCAGGATGAAAGGGCGCCGCTCGACGCCGGGCCGCTATTTCCATGTCGCCGAGCCCGGAACCGGCTGGGGCGGAACGAACGTCTCCGATCCGCTCGAGATCGTCGCGGGCTTCAATCCGAAGGTGGCGCGAGCTGGCCTGACGATGCTGATGGTCTCGACGACCGGCGAGCAATACGCCTTCTATCGGCTCGACGAAGATTTGCGCCCTGTCGAGGCGGAGTTGCCGGAAGCCTTACGCGAATTGGTCGAGCGCATCAGCGAGAACTGCGAGCCGGCGCTCTGCTCGGTCCTCTTCATGGCGGGCGCCGGCGGTTCGTTGCGCGCCGGCGTGACGGAGAATCCCGTCCGGCTCACGCGTTCGGTGCGTCAGGCGCTGACCACTGTGACCGCCGGCGGCGCGCCGGTCACCGTCTGGCCGGGCGGCGGCATCACCTTCATGGTCGACGTCACTTTATTGCCCGAGAACTCCTTCGGCTACGTGCCGACGCCCGCTCTCGTCGCGCCGATTGAATTCACCTTGCGCCTTGACGATTACGCGGCGCTCGGCGGCCATGTCGACGAGGTGCGGCCGCTCGAGGAGGTGGTCGCCGAGCACGCCCAGCGCCCGAACAACATCTTCACCAACGGCGCGGTGGCGCGCCCCGTCAACGCAAGGCGCAAGGCATGAGGGCGCCGCCGCAGCAGCGACGTCTCGCCGACGGACGACTGCATCTTAACGACGGACCGATCGACCTCATCATCGAAGCTTTTGGCGAGACGAGCGCCGCCGAAGACGCCTACGCCGCGGCGTGGCGCCGCTTGGCAACCATCCTCGACGAGCTCTGTTCGGAACTGCCTCTGCTGCGGGCGGATCCGCTCAGCACGCCGACGCCGCGCGGCGCGGTCGCACGTCGGATGGCGGCTGCCGTCGCGCCGTTCCGAGCGAGGCGCTTCCTCACACCGATGGCTGCGGTCGCCGGCGCCGTGGCCGAAGAGGTCCTCCAGGCCATGACCGCCGGGCGGAAGCTATCCCGCGCCTACGTCAACAATGGCGGCGATATCGCGCTTCATCTCGCGCCTCGCGAAACGTTCTCGATCGGCATGATCGATCGCCCGGACAGGCCGAGCCTCGTTGGCCGCGCAACGATTCACGCCGCTGACCGCGTGCGCGGCGTCGCGACGTCGGGCTGGCGAGGTCGCAGCTTCTCGCTTGGCGTAGCCGACGCTGTTACGGTCCTCGCGGCTTCCGCCGCGCTCGCCGACGCCGCCGCGACGCTGATCGCCAATGCGGTCGACATTCCCGGCCATCCCGCGATCCGCCGCACGCCCGCCTGCGATCTCGACCCGCAAAGCGACCTCGGCAAGCGACGCGTCACCGTCGCCGTCGGGCCGCTGACTGCTAACGAAATCGATCGTGCGCTTGCCTTCGGCGTTGCGGAGGCCGAGCTTTGGCGGGATCTCGGCCTCATCGAAGCGGCCGCGCTAAGGCTCGGCGAACGGACCCGTCTTGTTGCCGCCCCCGCAACCCGTGACCTCGGCCGCATCCCCGCCGTCGCTCGCAATGAAGAAAAGGCGCCGGCGGGGTCTCCCGATCGCCGCGCGGCGATCCTGAAGCGTGCTGCGTTCGGATGGAACCGTCATTGCGAGGAGCGCAGCGACGAAGCAATCCAGAGAACGAAGGGCGCCCTACGTTGCCCTGGATTGCTTCGCCATAGCCCGTCCAGAGGACGGGCGTCTTCCGACGCCCTAATGGCTCGCAATGACGGCGGTGGTTCCATTCAATCACAGCAGGCGCTAGCTGTCATCAAGGACCCTTTCGCTGGTCGCTATGTCGAGGACATCGTCGGCTTCTCCAACGACTAACGCAGGATCAGCTGAGATGAAGGCGAAGATTTGCAAGCTCGTGACGGTCGTCGAGGAGACGCGCGTCGAGATGGATCGCGCTGTTGAGCCGCCGACGCGACGTGCCGCTGCCATCGCGGTGATCGAAAATCCCTTCGCCGGCCGCTATGTCGAGGACCTTTCGCCGTTGATCGATGTGGGAGAGGAACTCGGCGCCCTTCTCGCCGCGCGCGCGGTCGCGGCGCTCGGCATCGAGGGATCGAGCGCGGAGAGCTACGGCAAGGCGGCAGCCGTCGGCGAGAACGGCGAGCTCGAACATGCCGCCGCAGTGCTGCATCCCAAGCTCGGCGCGCCGGTGCGCAAGGTTCTGGGCAAGGGCGCGGCGCTCATTCCCTCATCCAAGAAGCGCGGCGGCCCGGGGGTCGCGCTCGATGTGCCGCTCGGCCATAAGGACGCGGCCTTCGTGCGAAGCCATTTCGACGGCATGGAGGTGCGCATCGCCGACGCCCCGCGCGCCAATGAGATCATGGTGGCCGTCGCCGTCACCGATTCCGGCCGCCCGCATCCGCGCGTCGGCGGACTGACCAAGGACGAGATCAAAGGGGTCGACGGGCTGCGCTAGACCCGCCAGCGCCTGAGGACGAAAACCTAAGCCTTCAACCAGGGACAACGAGCATGAGAATGTTTCCGGCGATCCTATCAAGCCTCATCCTCGGCGCGGCGTTCGCTGGCGCCGGCCCCGCAATAGCCGACGACACGATCAAGATCGGCGAGATCAACGCCTACTCGGCGATCCCCTCCTTCACCGAACCCTATCGCAAGGGCTGGCAGCTCGCGCTCGACGAAGTCAACGCGGCCGGCGGCGTCGACGGCAAGAAACTCGAGGTGATCAGCAAGGACGACGGCGGCAAGCCGGCGGATGCGGTGACCGCGGCGAACGAGCTTGTCGCGAACGATGGCGTCGCGATGCTCGCGGGAACCTTCTTCTCCAATATCGGTCTCGCGGTCTCCGACTACGCCAAGCAGAAGAAGATCCTCTTTCTCGCCGCAGAGCCGCTCACCGACGCGATCACGCTCTCCAAGGGCAATCGCTACACGTTCCGCCTGCGGCCGGGCACCTACGAGCAAGCCGCGATGCTCGCCGACGAAGCGGCCAAGCTGCCGGCGAAGAAATGGGCGACGATCGCGCCAAATTACGAATACGGCCAGTCCGCCGTCGCCGACTTCAAGAAGCTGCTCTCGGCCAAGCGCCCCGACATCCAGTGGGTCGGCGAGCAATGGCCGCCGCAGGGCAAGATCGACGCCGGCGCGGTGGCGGAAGCGATCGCCAAGACCGAGCCGGACGCGATCTTCAACGTCACTTTCGGGGCGGACCTCGTCAAGCTCGTGCGCGAGGGCGAGACGCGCGGCCTGTTCAAGGACCGCGCCGTCGTCAGCCTGCTCGCCGGCGAGCCGGAATATCTCGACCCGCTCAAGGATGAGACGCCGGTGGGATGGATCGTCACCGGCTATCCCTGGAACGCCGTGACCATCCCCGACCACGCCGCCTTCCTCAAGGCTTATCAGGCGAAGTACAACGACTATCCGAGGCTCGGCTCGGTGGTCGGCTACGCGATGCTCAAGAGCGCCGCGGCGATCCTCGCCAAAGCCAAGTCGACCGACAGCGAGAAGCTGGTCGACGCCGCCGAGGGCATCCACGTTGACACGCCGTTTGGGCCGATCACTTTTCGCGCCATCGACCATCAATCGACGCTTGGCGCGTTCGTCGGCAAGACTGCGCTCAAGGATGGCAAGGGCGTGATGGTCGACGTCACCTATCACGACGGAGCCGGCTATCTTCCCTCCGATGCGGAGGTCAAGGCGGAGCGGCCGCAGAATTGATGGTTCGCCGGCTGAAGACCGGAGGCCGCGGCTTCCTCTGCCGGTGGATCTCCAAAGGCGGCAGCGCGCGATCTTGAGCTTCTACTTCGTCCAATTCGTCACCGGGCTCGCGAGCGCCTGCTCGCTGTTTCTCGTCGCTTCCGGCCTTTCGATCATTTTCGGCGTGACCCGCGTCGTCAATTTCGCCCATGGCGGGTTCTTCATGCTGGGCGCCTATATCGGTTACACGCTGACCGACCGGTTGAGCGGCGGCGTTGGTTTCTGGGGCGCGATCGTGCTCGCCGCGCTCTGCGTCGCCGCGGTCGGCACGCTGATCGAAATGTCGCTGCTGCGCCGGATCTATGACGCGCCGGTTTTGTTTCAGTTGCTCGCGACCTTCGGCGTCACGCTCGTCCTCGAGGATCTCGTGTTGCTGACCTGGGGGCCGAGCGAGCTGCTCGGTCCGCGCGCCCCCGGTTTCAAGGGCGCGATCGACCTTTTCGGCCACCCCTTCCCGACCTACGACCTCCTGCTGATCGCGCTCGCTCCGCTCGTTCTCGCGTTCATCTGGCTCGTCTTCCACCGCACGACCTGGGGCGTGCTGGTGCGCGCCGCCACCCAGGATCGCGAAATGGTGGCGGCGCTCGGCGTCAACCAGAAATGGCTCTTCACCAGTGTGTTCGCGCTCGGCGTCTTTCTCGCGGGGCTAGGCGGCGCGCTTGAATTGCCCCGGGAGGCCGCCAACCACACGATGGACGTGCAAGTGATCACCGAGGCGCTGGTCGTCGTCGTGATCGGGGGTCTCGGCAGCGTGCTGGGCACTTTCCTCGCGGCGATCATCGTCTCCGAGCTCAACGCCTTTGGCATCCTCGTCTTTCCGAAGATCTCGATCGTCCTCGTCTTTTTGGTGATGGCGATCGTGCTGATCGTGCGACCGTGGGGACTGCTCGGACGCGCGGAGGCGGCCGCACGGACCGCAGGCGGCGCGGTCTTTTCCCGCTGGCGCCCATTCGGCGCGCGAGCCCGGCTGCTTGTCGTTCTCGCCTTGGCGGCCGCCGCGCTTCTGCCCCTCGTCGCGGGCAATTATTTTCTTGGCGTCGCGACGGAAGTGCTCATTTTCATGCTCTACGCGGCGAGCCTCCACTTTCTGCTCGCGGACGGCGGTCTCGCCTCCTTCGGTCACGCCGCCTATTTCGGTCTCGGCTCCTATGGCGCGGCGATCGCGCTGAAGGCGTTCGGGTTCGGCATGGCGACGTCGATCCCCGCTGGAATGCTTCTTGGGCTCGCCGGCGCGCTCGTCTTCGGCTGGTTCTGCGTCCGCCTTTCCGGCGTCTATTTCGCCATGCTGACGCTTGCCTTCGCCCAGATCGCCTGGTCGATCGCCTATCAATGGACCGATGTGACGGGCGGCGACAACGGCATCATCGGCGTCTGGCCGAGCGCCTGGGCGGCCTCGCCCGCGCGCTTTTATTGGCTGACGCTTGGCTTAAGCGCGGGCGCCATCGGGCTCTTGCGGGCGATCACCTTCTCGCCATTCGGTTATGCCCTGCGGGCCCTACGCGACTCGACGTTGCGCGCGGAGACGATCGGCATCGTGCGGTGGCGCGTGCAATGGATGGGATTTGTCATTGCCGGCGCGTTCGCGGCGTTGGCCGGCGCGCTCTACGCCTTTCTCAAGGGCAGCGTGTTTCCAGACAACATCTCGATTTCGCTGTCGATCGACGGGCTCGTCATGGTCCTGCTCGGCGGCGTCGGCACGGTGTCGGGCGGCGTCGTCGGCGCGGCGATCTATCGGTCGCTGTCGATCTGGGTGATCAGCCACACTGATTATTCCAAGCTGGTCCTTGGCGCCCTCATTATCCTGCTCGTCGTCCTGTTTCCCAAGGGCGTTGTTGGCGCGTTCGAAGCCTGGCGAAGCGCGCGGACGCCCTCTCGCCTGCTTGGCGAAAGCTGATGAGCATTCTCGTCGCGGAGAAGCTCGGCAAGTCGTATTCCGGCTTCCAGGCGGTCCGCGATGTGAGCTTCGCGCTCGAAGCGGGCGAGATCCTTGCGCTCATCGGGCCGAACGGCGCCGGCAAGAGCACCTGCTTCGCCATGATCGACGGCCAGCTCGCGCCGACGACTGGCCGCATCACGATCTTCGGGAGGAGCACCGCGGGCATGGCGCCGGGTGACATCTGGCGGCTCGGCGTTGGGCGAACGTTCCAGGTCGCCGCGACTTTCGCCTCGATGACGGTCGCGGAGAATGTCCAGATGGCGCTGCTCTCTTGCCATCCGCGCCGCTGGCCGGCGCTCCGTTGGGCGGCGCGCTACCACGTGGCCGAAGCGGAGCGCCTGCTCGATCTCGTCGGCATGGCCGACCAGGCGCAACGCAGCTGCGGTGAACTCGCCTATGGCGACCTCAAGCGGCTCGAGTTCGCCATCGCGCTCGCGAATAACCCGAAATTGCTGCTGATGGACGAACCGGCCGCCGGCATGGCGCCCCGGGAGCGCCTCGCCCTGATGGGCCTCACGGCTCGCATCGCCCGCGAACGCACGATCGGCGTCCTCTTCACCGAGCACGATATGGACGTCGTCTTCGGTCATGCCGACCGGGTGCTTGTGCTTGACCGCGGGACGTTGATCGCCGAGGGCTCGCCTGCGTCCGTTCGCGCCAACGCCGAGGTTCAGGCAGTCTATCTTGGGGCCGGCTCGCTTTACGGGGCTCATCGTTGAACGCGGCCAAGCTCTCAGTCGCAAGCCTCGACGCGGCCTATGGCCAAGCGCAGGTTCTGTTCGATGTGTCGCTTCACGTCGGGGCCGGCGAGGCCGTCGCGCTGCTCGGCCGCAACGGCGCGGGCAAATCAACCACGTTTCGCTCGATCCTGGGGCTCATCGCCCGACGCAGCGGCGCGATCGCCTTCGACGGCGAGGACATTTCGAAATGTCCAACTTACGAGATCGTACGGCGCGGCCTTGGCTATGTGCCCGAGGACCGCCGCATCTTCTCCGATCTGACGGTCGAGGAAAACCTGCAGGTCGGCCGCCAGCCGCCGCGACCAAACGCTCCCACCTGGACGCTGGAGCGGCTCTTCGCCATCTTCCCGAATTTGCGCGAATTGCGCGGGCGCGATGGCGCACACATGTCGGGCGGGGAGCAGCAGATGCTCACCATCGCGCGTACGCTGATGGGCAATCCTTCGCTTCTCACTGCTCGACGAGCCCTCCGAGGGCCTTGCCCCCCGCATCGTCGAACAGATGATCGAAGCCATTCGCGAAATGAAGCGCGAAGGCCTGGGCCTCTTCGTCAGCGAACAGAACATCGCTTTCGCCCGCCTCGTCGCCGAGCGCGTCTATGTCATCGAAAAAGGCGCGATCCGCTTTGGCGGAACCATGGCCGAGTTCGATGCTCGGCCTGACGTGCGCGACGCTTATCTCGCAATTTGAGGTCAGCTGGCGGCGTCCCCGTCGCTGTGATACCCGGTGAGCAAATGAAAAGCCCCGCCATTCAAGGCCGCCGCGATCGGGAGGAGCGTTACGTCCTCGACGAACAAGTCGGTTTTGCGCTGCGTCAGGCGCAGCAACGTCACACCACGATTTTCGCCGCCAAGATGATCGAGGACCTCACGCCGACCCAATGGGCCGCGCTCGCCAAGTTGAGGGAAGTCGGCGATTGTTCGCAGAATCATCTTGGCCGCCTGACCGCGATGGATGCCGCGACAATCAAGGGAGTCATCGACCGCCTGACAGCGCGCGGCTTCACCACGGTCCGTCCAGATCCGCGCGACGGTCGTCGTCTCGTTGTGGCGCTGACGCCCACGGGCTCGGATCTCTACGATCGCGCCGCGCCGATCGCGGCGCGCATCACAGAAGAAACGCTTGGGCCGCTGAACGGGGACGAGCGTTCGACGCTGGTCGCGTTGCTACGGCGGATGGCTTGATCCTCGGACGATAAGGTGGAGATCCCGTCACGACGGCGAGCGGCTTTTAGACGGAGGTGCCGCTGACATACATGTATATTCTGTTGTTATAGTGGATAAAGAGCCCGGGCGCTCCCCATTTTCGAGGACGGAACTAAAAGGGGTCGTAACTCACTGAAAACATGAGGGCGCGGAACTAAAAAGGCGGTTAAGGCGGAATCCCCGTCAAGGACGGGCTCTCCCCATGCCGCCCGCTTTTGGCTCAGCGGAGCGGGTCACACCCGAGGCCAGAGCGCTCTGGTCTAAGCAATGATCGCCGGCGCCTTCTCCGCGGGCGGCGTGTTGCGGCTGCGGTGGGAGCGCACGATTCCGTCGATCACAGTCATGCCAACCCCCGGGAGGTCGCCGAGCCGCACGCTCTCCAGAAGCGTCTTGCCGGCCGAATGCTGCGCGCGATCCATGAAGACGAAATCGGCGGCGCGCCCGACTTCAATAAGCCCGCAATCGAGCGCCCGCATGCGAGCCGTGTTGCCCGTCGCAAAGCAGAACGCGACCTCCGCGGGAACCTCGCCGAGCGAAGCGAGCAGCGTGACCATCCGCAGGATGCCGAGCGGCTGAACGCCCGAGCCGGCCGGGGCGTCGGTGCCCAGGATGACGCGGTTCAATTCGCTGAGCTCTTTGGCGGTGCGCAAAGTCAGAAGCGCCGCGCGTTCGTTGCCGTTGTGCACGAGTTCGAGACCACGTTTGCAGCCCTCGCACAGGCAGACGATCTGATCGTCGGGCAGCGCCGTGTGGCCGCCGTTGATGTGGCCGATCACGTCGGTGTCCGCCTCGAGCACGATGTCCTTGTCGATGAGCCCGGAGCCTGGGATCGACGGACCGCCGGTATGAATCGTGCTGTTGACGCCGTATTTGCGCGCCCAAGCGACCATCTTGCGCGCCGTCGGCCCATCTTTGACGCCTCCCAGCCCCACCTCACCGAGGAAGCGGACGCCGGCGGAGGCAAGCTCCTCGAAATCATGCTCCTCCATTCCAGGCTCGATCACCGGCGCGCCGGCGTGCACCTTCACGCCGCTGGCGCGAAAGTTCGAAAAGCAGCGCTGCGCAGTGATCGCCATCGCCTTCAGTCCGACGATGTCGCGCGGCCGACCGGGCGTGTGAACTTCGCCCGCGGAAACCATCGTGGTGACGCCGCCATGCAGGCAGGAATCGATCCAGTTGAGCTGGCTCTGCCGCGGGGTCCAATCACCGGCGACCGGATGGACGTGGCTGTCGATCAGGCCGGGCGCGAGCGCGACGCCATGCGCGTCGATCGTCGTCGTAGCGCCGGAAAGATCGAGGTCCGAAGCGCGCCCGATTGCCGTGATGCGGCCGTCGACAGCGACGATTGCGTCCGCGTCGAGAATTGGCTTCTCGAGGTCACCGCTGAGCATAAGCCCGACGTTCTTGATCGCGAGCTTCGTGGGTGCGCCAGAGGCGGCCGGTTCGTCGTGGGCCATAGGAAATCTCGCCTCGCGCTCGTGACGATCTCTTCAGCAATTCGGCGCGGTCATTTGTACGCAAACATTACGGGCGCCGAACGCCACTGGCAAGCGCAACAATCCGCGCAAGCGGTCATTCTCCAGGAGCCTATGAGGCCACTTCCGCAATCCTCGGAATCGCGTTGCTGTAGGACCATCCAGTGGGGTACGGCCAATCGTGCCCAATGGGCGAGATCTTGAGGCGCGTAATCAGGAAACCGTTCACCGCTCCGGCGAGGCCGCCACTCGCTACCGCGAGCAAAAGCCCGGCCAGAACCACCGGCAAGCTCAGATCGGCGACATCACCGCCCTGCCGTCCGGCACAGAAGTGGAAAACAGGCCCGCGAGGATGGAAGACAAATTGGCAACACCCTTCTATTCGCTGGCGCGAATCCACGAGACGAGGCCATTCACATACGTGATATTTGGCATCCAGTTCCGGCGTCGCATTGATGCCCCCGAGACGCTAAGGCAATTTCTCCCCTCGACGCTGATTGCGGGTGTCGGACGATCGGATCTGAATCACGATGGCCGGAGGGAGCGCACTGCGATGAGCCTTTTAAGATCGATGGGACTTCCCGGTTCGCTGACGCGGCGCCGGTTTCTTGCCGGAAGCGCTTCGGCCGGCGCGGTCGCCGGCCTGGGGCCCTGGGGGGCGCGCGCCGCGCCCAATCTCTCTGGCGTGAGTCTCAACCTCATGGTGATCCAGCCGCATGTCGTCGGCGGGCGCATGGTTGGGGAAGCCTTCGAGAAAGCGACCGGGGCCAAGGTGAACGTCATCGCGGTGCCGAACGACCAGATCCTCGAGAAGGTTACGCTCGACGTGCAGTCCGGCGCCAATGTCTTTGACGTCGTCGACTATTGGTACGGCCTGCTCGGCGCGTTTGCGCATGACGGCATGATCGTCGACGTCACGAGTTGCATCGCAAAAGAGATCGACGGGAGCGCGTTCCTGCCCATTCTCTGGGATCCTTACACGCTCGCGGAGGGCAAGCGCTGGGGCCTGCCGTATGATGGCGACACGCATGTGCTGTTCTACAACACCGAGATTCTCGGTCGGCACGGCCTCAAGGCGCCCGAAACCTGGGACGAATATCTGGCAGCCGCAAAGACCGTCACGGAAGCAGAGAAGGGAAATGGCATTTTCGGAACGGTCATGCTCGGCCGCAAGGAGCCCTTCCAGATCGGCTGCAGCTACGCCAACCGGCTCTGCGGCTTCGGCGGTGCGTTCCTCGACGCAAACGGCAAGCCCTTGCTCGACAGCGACGTCAGCATCGCCTCGGCGCAAGCGATGCTCGACGTCTCACCCTACGCTTTCCCGACTCCGCTCGAGACCGGCTTTGAGCAGGGCCTGCCGGCGTTCCTCTCGGGCAAAGCGGCGATGATCGAGTTCTGGACGGACCTTGGCGTCAACGCCCAGGATCCGAAAGTGTCGCAAATCATCGACAAGTGGGACGTCACGCAGATGCCCGTCGGCGGGTCGAATACCAAGCACCGCGCTTCGCTCAACGCTGGCTTCGGCTTGGCGATTTCGGCCGGCTCAAAGAATCCCGACGCCGCGTGGGAATTGGTTAAGTTCGGCTGCAGCCCGGGAATGAATCTCAGCCAGATGGTGACCCCTGGAACCGGCATCGATCCGGTCTACAAGTCGACGCTCGAAAGCGAGCAATACAAGAAGGCGGCGCCGAAAGTGCAGGCCGCTGCGCAGCAGGCCCTGAATGGGGCGCTCGTCTGGCCGAACGGCGCCCAGGCGGCTAAGATGTTGCAGGGCTGGGCGGATCAGCTGGCGCTTGTTCTCGACAAATCGAAGACGCCGGAAAAGGCAATGAGAGACACGCAAGCGATGTGGGTCGAGTTGCTTGCCGGATAATGCGGACGTCGTTCGCGATCCGCCGCGGGCTTTGATCAGTGGATCGCGGACTGTCGTTTGGCTTCTGGTGGCGCCGTTGGTGGTGGGCTTGGCGGTCTTCGCCGTCTACCCCTTCATCGACGTTCTCGCGCTTTCGTTCTCGAAGAGCAGCCTCGGCCGGCCGTTTCAAAAGTGGCCGGTCGCGGTGAATTATCTCGCGCTCGCGCGCGACGAGACATTTCGCGCCGCGCTCGTGCGAACGATGATCTTCGCTATTCCAGTTCCGCTGATCGAGATGACGCTCGGATTCTCCGTCGCTCTTCTCCTGCATTCGAGTCTGCGCGGCGCGGGATGGATACGCGGCATCATCTTGTTGCCCTTGATGACGCCGCCGTTGATGGTCGCGACCGCCTGGAAGCTCATTCTTGCGCCTGCCGGAGGCCTGCTCGATGGGGTTCTTCTGAGGACTGGCCTGCTCGACCAGCCGATTTCATTTCTCGGCACGATGCCGTGGGCGTTTCTCTCGATCGCCGTCGCTGACATCTGGCAATGGACGCC
Organism: uncultured Alphaproteobacteria bacterium; assembly: GCA_963707355.1. Classification (GTDB taxonomy): domain Bacteria; phylum Pseudomonadota; class Alphaproteobacteria; order Rhizobiales; family Beijerinckiaceae; genus Roseiarcus. The sequence continues at coordinate 160,293 of CAVPPX010000059.1, forward strand.
GTTCGTCGCGATTCTCTCCTATGCCGCGCTGCAAGGGCTGCCCGAGGATGTTGTCGAGGCGGCGCGCGTCGACGGCGCCTCGTCTTCCAACATCCTGTGGCACATCACGCTGCCGATACTCGCGCCGACGCTGCTCGCGATCCTTCTTCTGCGCGTCGTCATCGCCTTCAAGCTCTTCGACCTCGTCTACGGACTCACTTTCGGTGGCCCAGGTTTCGACACGACCGTGGCCGCGTTTCAGGTCTGGCGAACCGCACTAGCGCAATTCGACATCGGCCTTGCCTCGGCCCAGACGATCATCTTCGCCATTCTGGTGAGCCTCGTGACCCTGCCGCTCACCTGGCTCCATCGCTATAGCGAGGCTCATGCGGGATGATGGAAGCGCGCGAGTCGAGGAAGAGGCCGCTAGGCTGGTTCGTGACCTATTGCGGCGCGGCCCTTGTCATCGCCTTCTTCGTGCTGCCGATCGCGTTTCTCATCTCGGTGTCGTTCAAGTCGCCCGACCAGGCCCTCTCAGGACATTTCCTGCCGGGGCGACCCACACTCGACAATTGGCGGGACACTTTTCAGATCATCCCGCTCGTTCGCTACCTGTTCAACTCGGTGTCCGTTGCGGTCTTCAGCGCGATCTTGACTGTGGCATTCGCCTTTCCCGCGACGTACGCGATGGTAAGGCTCAAGATCGGCGGCCGCTTCCTGCCGGCCTTCACACTCGCAACCTATGTCGCGCCACCGGTCGTCGCGCTGATACCGCTTTTTCTGCTTTTGCGGCGCGTTGGACTCCTCAACACCCTGACCGGCCTCGTCCTCGTCAATGGTCTTGGCAACCTGCCTGTCGCCTTCTGGCTTCTTTCCGGCTTCGTCCGGAGATTGCCGCCCGAGATCGACGAAGCCGCGTGGCTGGATGGCGCGGGCCACATCACGGTGGTCGGGCGCATCATCGCGCCGATGATTGCGCCGGGTCTCGCGGCGACCGCGCTTATCTGTGGAATTCTCGCCTTTGACGAATTTCTGCTCGCTTCGTCGTTCAGCAATGATCCGTCAAGCCGCACCCTGCCTGTGGCCATCGCCCTCTTCCAAGGCGAGAGACTGGTCAACTTCGGTCAGATGGCGGTGGCCTCGATCACCGGCATCGTCCCCGTCTATCTGATCGCCTTGTTCGCCCAGCGGTGGCTCGTCGGCGGCCTGACTGTGGGCAGCATAAAGTAGGGTTTGCCGGGAACATGTATTGGCACATGCGCAAGCCGATGACTTTGCTGTCGACATCGAGCCTCTGCCTCCTCCCCCGAGCCTGAACCCTATACCGATCACACTTCTCTTGAATTTGACGGATGGGGGCGGCTTTCTGGCGGAGCGGAGCGCGAGCACCGCCTCGACCTGGTCGCTGTGGATCCGCGTGACCCAAACGTCGCCGACCGTAGTCATCGAACGGTACGAGCTCCTCCCCGGACGGCGCTGACCAGCCGTTGCTTTGCAAACTGCGCCTACTGGCGGGACGATCTTCGGAGAGAATCAAGCCCGACCGCGGCAATGATGATCGCGCCCTTGGCGATCGCCTGATAGGCCGGCCCCACCCCCATGATGCTGAGGCCGTTGTCGACCACGCCGATGATCAGTGTCCCGAAAAGCACGCCGATCATCGTGCCCTTGCCGCCGGCGAGGCTCACCCCGCCGATCGCGACCGCCGAGATCGTCGACAGCTCAAGGCCGGTCGTCTGCGCCATCGTCGCGCTCAGGTAGCTCGACATGCTGATGACGGCGCCGACGCCGTAAAGCAGGCCGGCGATTGCGAACACCATGATCCGAACGCGCTGGACCGGCACACCGCTGATGAATGCAGCTTTGGGGTTGCCGCCGACTGCATAGACCTCGGCGCCGAAAGGCGTTCGATGCAGGAGGAAGTAGCTCAACGCCACGATCGCGAAGAAGACAATGACGGGAATTGGGACTGCGAGGATCTGGCCCTGCCCGATCGCTGCGATGTTCAAGGGGATGTGATCGACGAAGCCTTTTCCGGTGACCTGATAGGCAAGGCCGTTGCCGATCTGCCAGCTTCCCAGAGTGACCACCAGGGCCGGCAGCCGGAAGCGCGCGACAATAAAGCCGTTCACAAATCCGAAAGCAGCCGCAACCAGGATCATCGCTGGTAAAGCGATGAACGGCGAGACCGGTATCGTGATGAGGCTGCCGCCAATCATCATCGACAACGCCACAACGCCGCTGACGGAAAGGTCAAGGCCGGCGGTCAGGACCACCAGCGCCTGGCCACAGGCGGCGATCCCGGTGATCGCTGACTGAAGCAGCACATTGGCGATATTTGCGCCGCTGATAGTCGCGCCTCGTGTCGCAAACGCAAAGCAGACGATGAGGGCGACGAGAACAAGGCAGCGCAGCGCGTCCTCGCTCACAGGGAGCCCGCGCGGCACGATCCTCACGCGAGCCGAGGCGATCTCCTCACGCTTCGCGCCCATCGTCATGCCGCCGTCGTCTTGAGCCGCAAGCGTGGTCTAAAATACTCGATCGAAGCGGCGACGATGATGATGGCCCCCTTGACCGTGTTCTGGACCGCGGTTGTCGCGCCGATGGCTCCGAGCCCGCTGTCGATGACGGCAAGGATGAGGGTGCCGATGAGGACGCCGAGAATCGTACCTTTGCCGCCAAAAATACTGACGCCTCCGACCGTCACGGCGGCAACGGTGTCGATCTGCAAGCCAGTCAGCGTCCGCGCCGACGCCGCCATCATGCGAGAAGTGATCGAGATTGCGGCGAGCGAGACCATGATTCCCGAGATCACAAACACCGCAAACTGGATTCGCTGCACCTTGATGCCGGAGAGGTAGGCGCTCGCCGCGTTCCCGCCGACCGCGTAGATCGATCGCCCGAAGGATGTGTGGTGCAGAACATACGCCGCGACCAGGAACAGAACGAGCATCTCGACGATCGGGATCGGGACGCCTGCGACCGACGATTGCCCGAAAACGCCGAAGTCCGGCGTGAGATCGGTGATCGTGTACCCACCGCCAATGAGCTGAGCAAGGCCGACGCCGATCTGCCAGACCCCTAAGGTAACGACCAGAGAGGGTATCCGCGCCCAGGCCACAAGGACGCCGTTCACGGCCCCCATCATCGCGCCTACCGCCAACATGATGCCAGCGCCGGTCCAAATCGAGCTTGGATCGCCTCCGAATAGGTTGAGGTCGAACCGACTCGTCAATGCCGACGCGCCAACCACGCTGACGAGCATGCCTGTTCCGTAGAGCGACACATCGATCGCGCCGGTAAGGATCACGAACCCTTGCCCAATCGCGGCGATGCCGACAATCGCGCTTTGTTGGAGGATGTTCCGTAAACCGAGCGGGCTATAGGTCACGCCGTTGGTCAGCAGGCCGAACATAATGACGAGAGCCACGAGCACGATCAGCCGAAGCACGTCGTCGTTGCGAAGCAGGCGTCCAATCATTGCATGTCAGCCAAAACATCTGAGACAGGCTCCCCGGACCGCACGCCGACCGGCATGATCATATCGAGGAGCTCACGTTCCGTGACTTCATGGGGAGCGACCTCGCGCGTGATCCGGCCCTGGATCATGATCAGGATGCGGTCGGACGCGACGAGAATCTCGCGCATGTCGGATGACAGCAGGAGGACGCCGACGCCGTCGTCGCGCGCCTGCCGCCTGATGACGTCGTAGATTTCCTGGCGCGCGGTCACGTCGATGCCGCGCGTCGGCTCGTCGAGGATGAGGAACTTCGACTGCGCCGCGAGCCATTTGCCAATGACGACCTTCTGCTGGTTCCCACCGCTCAGGAGCCCGATGAGCTTCGCCGGCTCGCGCGGCCGCAAGCCGACGACATCCATGATCAAAAGCGCAAGCTGTCGCGCGGCCCCGACGGCAGTCAGGAATCCGGCCGACACACGATTGAGGGCAGGCAACACGATATTGAACTGCACCGAGTGCCCTTGAACAATGCCTTCCGCTTGGCGGTCTTCACTCACAAATCCGAATTCCAAGCCGCCGCGCCTTGTTGGGCGTCATGGTTTTTGGATCGACCGCCGCCCCCTGAAAAATCATTTTGCCGCGAATGTCGGCGTCGTTGGGCAGCGCGCCGACGATAGCGCGGGCAAGCTCACTCTTCCCCGCGCCGATCACGCCGGCCACGCCAACGACGCTGCCCCTGCCCACGGCGAAATTCACCGCGCTGAACATGCGCTCGGCGGCGAACTCCTCAAGCTCGATAACATTTCCCACGTTCGAAGCTTCCGCGCTTTCCCGGATCGCGTCCGCGCTGACGGGCTTGCCCGTCATGCTTTCCACAAGCGTCTTCATGTCGAGATCACGAATGGCGAACGTTCCCGCCACCTTGCCGTCGCGCAGGATCGTGACTTGATTGGCGAGCGCGAACACCTCGTCCAGTTTGTGCGTGATGTAGACGATTGCAATGCCGCTCTTCTTCAGGACGCGAACCAGGCCATAGAGATTCTCGACCTCGACGCGCGAGAGCGCCGACGAGGGTTCGTCCATAATGAAAACCAGCGGATCGTAGGAGAGCGCCCGCGCGATCTCGACCTCTTGCTGATCGGCCACCTTCAAATCGCCGACGATCGCCGCGCAACTGACCCGGCTGCCGATCCGCGCCAACAGGGCGGCCGCCTCCGCTCGCGCGCGCGGCCAATCGATCCTTCCGAAACGCATTGGCAGGCGACCGAGAAAAATGTTCTCGGTGACACTGAGCGTCGGCACGAGGCCGAACTCCTGATAGACCATCGACACCCGGTTCCGCTGGGCGTCGGCCGGGTTGGCGAACCGGACCGGGCGACTGCCTAGAATGAGCTGACCGCGACTAGGCTGGTGGACACCCATCAGGATCTTCATGAGCGAACTCTTGCCCGCTCCGTTTTCGCCAAGCAGCGCGTGGACCTCTCCCGCGCGCAATTCAAGGCTGACGTCGTTCAGAACGGTGACGTCGCCAAACGACTTGCTGATGCCGACCATACTGAGCGCAATGTCGTTCAAGAGCCCTTCCTCGACCGATTGGCTGCCGCGGGCGTTCCCGATCCGGCTCCCCCACGCCGGTGCTGTCGCGGTAGCGCCGATGTCGCGGACGGCCGCTTTGTCAAAGCCGCCGCGCCGTCGGACCCGTGGCTAGTAGTTCAGAAGCTTCTTGCGGTCCTCGATCGTAGGCGTTGGCAACCCGATCGATTTCGTGTCGAGAACCGGCCAGTCCGCCCACTTCCCAAGCGGCATCTCGGTGAACGCAATCGTTCCACCCCACATGTGGGCCTTTTGCGTGTCGATCGTTTCCCCAGTCAGAAGCGGCATCGGCAGTTGCACCCACTTCGGCAGCTTGACGTTCCCGGAATTCGCATCGCCTGCGGCCAGGTCCTGCTTGAGCACCGTGTGCCACATGAACTGCTTCAGCGCGACATCCATCTGGTGCCACGGATTGTTGGAGATCGTGTAGTCGAACGTGCCGTCCTTGAGCGGGGCAAGCATCGCCTTGTCGATGTCCTGCAAGATCACGACGACGTGCTTCGGATCGCCCTTGGGCGCCAGCCTCCCGACCGATCGCAGGCCCTCGATGATTGCGCCGGCGTCCCCAAATTGTGGATAGATCGCCTGGATGTCAGGGTAGCGAGCAAACCCGTCCTGGATTGCTTTGACTTCAGCCTCTGGCTGCCCAGCGGTGTCGACCAATTCGACGATTTGGATCGCCTTGTTGTCGCCGATGCCCTTCATCATGCCGTTGTGCCTGTCCTGGCAGATCGGCGCGGCGCGAATCCCCCAGATCTCGAGGGCGCGATACGGCTTCTCGGGCGTCGCGCCGGCGGCCTTGGCCTTCTCAGTGAAAATCTGGCCGATCTGCCCGTTCCCGTCCATCGCGTCGGCAATATAGCCGGCGAAACCGGTCAACTTGTCTGTCTTGGCTGGGATCACCCAGTCATAGACATCGATGCCCGCGGCGACCGCTTTGTCGATCGTCGCGGCTAACGCGCCCGGATCCATGGGCTGCATGATGATCGCGTCATAGCCCTTGGTCGCGATCGCGTCCTCGATGGCGTGAGCTTCCTTCTGGGCGTCGAATTCCGCCGAGACGAGCGTGAACTTCGCCCCGGCCTGCTCCAATTGATACCTAGCCAAATTGGCCGCGACGACCTGATAATCGTCGCCCATCCAGACCGGAAGGTAGAGCACGCGGTAAGGCGACCCGTCCTTCTTCACCGCCATGCCTCTATATGGATTCCAGCTCACTCCTGCCGGATCGATCAGCGGCTTGATGCGCGTCCACTCGGAATCGGAAATGCTCGCCGGTTTATCTTGCGCGAAAGCTGAGCCCGACAGGCTCAGCAGACAAACTCCCGCTAGCAAAATTTTGACTATCATTGACCTCTCCCTCTCCTCCAACTTGCGTTGGCTATTTTGCGTTCTCTCCCGCGGCGCCGCGAGCGATCGAGGCGCCGCAATCTGTATCCAAGCCTTGAAGGCAGGTCCTGCCGGACGTAACCTCCAAAACCACGATCGCTCAACGCGAGCTGCACAAATCATATACGTGTCGCCATTCGCCGCCCCCTCTTTTTCGGAACGTCGGCATCGCGACGCGCGATGCTCCAGGACCGTCGCGGAACGTGCTCTTCATGCGATCGAGTCGACCCGCACCCAGCCATGATCGTCGATCGATTTGACGACCGCGTCGACGACCTGGAGCGTCTTCCAGCCGTCGTAGAAGTCCGTCTGCGGGCGCGCATTCGTCGCGATCGCCTGAATGAAATCATTGAGCTGGAGGATCTTGGTCTCTGTGTAACCCAGCCCATAGCCCTGCACCGGCCAGAACGCCTCACCATAGGGATGCATCGGCCCCATGACGATGGTGCGGAAGCCTTCGCGATCGACCGGATCATCGCGGTTGTAATATTGCAGCTCGTTCATGCGCAGCCAGTCGAAGTAGAGCGTGCCCTTCTCGCCATGCAGCTCGAAGCCGAATGAGTTCTTGCGCCCGGCGCTGAAATGGGTCGCCTCAATGAAGCCGTAAGCGCCGCTCTCGAAGCGCATGATGAAGGCGGCGTTGTCGTCGACGTCGACTGGACCTTTTTTCAAGTTCGAGCCGACCACCGCGCCCGCGGGCGGAGCGAAGGCGGAGACGATCGTCCGCTCCTTGATGTAGGTGTCCGCCAGGCCACAGACCTCGGAAATCTCGCCGACAAGAAAGCGACCGAGATCGATCACGTGACTGCCGATGTCGCCAAGCGAACCTGTGCCGGCGAGCGCTTTCTGAAAGCGCCAGGTCAGAGGAATATCCGGGTCCATCGGCCAGTCCGCCAGCCACCAGCCACGGAAATCGTAGATCCGGCCGAGGGCGCCGTCCGCGACCATCTTCTTTGCAGTCTGCACGGCGGGGCAGAAACGCCAATTGAACGCCGTCTGATGCCTGACGCCAGCCTTTTCGACAGCGTCGTACATTGCCTTCGCCTCGCGCGCGTCCATCGCCAGCGGCTTTTCGCAGCAAATGTGCTTGCCGGCGGCTGCCGCGGCGAGAACGATCTCCTTGTGCAGGTTGTTTGGAACGAGGATCAGGATGACATCGACATCCGGGTCTTGGACCGCCGCCTGCCAGCCCACGCCCCATCGGTCGTAGCCGTAGCGGGCGGCGTTATCGCGCGCGCTCTTTTCGTCGATGTCGACCATCAAGGTGCGGCGCGGCATAGCCGCCGGCGGCCAGTACCACATCGGAATCTGCGCCAAGGCGGGAGCGTATGCCTTGCCCATCAAGCCGGAGCCGATTTGGGCGAACCTGAGTTCCTTCACCTGCTTTTTTCCTCTTGAAACGATGGCGCCCGTGCTTGCCGGCGCGTCATGCCGCAGGCGCGCACGTCCAACTAACCGAGCCTTTACGGCGACAATGGAACTCTCCGGCCTTTGACGGGGAGCGCCTTGAACGCCTTCGTCGTCGATTCGATCGCGATCTCCACCGGTAGGCGCTCCATGCTCGAGGCGCCGACAAATCCTTCAACGTCTGTGTGCTCGAGCATGAAGGCGAAGTCCGATGGAACGGCGATGGGACCGCCGTGGCAAAGCGCGATGATCTCGCGGTTTTCCTTGCGCGCCGCGTCCGCGATTTTCTGCGTCAGCTCCGCCGCGGCTTCGAGTGCAATTGCGTGCGGTTGTCCGACGGAGCCGCTAACGGTGTTGCCCATATGGGCGACGATGCCGTCCACCCCGACCTTCGCCATCGCGATCGCCTCATCCGGCGTGAACACGTAGGCGAGGGTGAACAGTCCAGCTTCCCCCGCGATTCCGATCATGTCGACTTCGCGCTGAAATCCGAGACCCGACAATTCGAGGCCCGCGCGCAATTCACCCTCGACCCAGGCGATCGAGGGAAAATTAATGACGCCGGAAAAACCGAGCTCGAGGAGCTCGCGCAGAAAATGCGGCATCTCGCGAGTCGGATCAGCTGCAAACACGCCCGCGATCACCGGGGTATCGCGAGCGACGGGCAGGACTTCCCGTTCTCCCATTTCTTTGACGATGGCGTTGGCGTCGCCGATCGGCAGGTAGCCGCACAGCGAGGAATAACCCGTCATCCGATATCGTCCGGAATTGTAGATGATGACGAGGTCCGCCCCGCCCCTTTCGGCGAACTTCGCCGAAAGGCCGATGCCGGCGCCGGCGCCAATCACAGGTCGACCAGCCTCGAGCGTTTTCTTCAGGCGCTCGCGGACCTCTCTCCGGGAATATTTCATCGCCGCTCTACTTCTTAACGAACGCAAGAAGGCGGTTGGCCGCCTCGGTCGCGAATGCATCGCTGTTGATGTCGGCGTCCAGCTCGACCAGCGTGACGTTCGGAGTGATATTCTTCCTGAGTGCGGCGAACAGCGCTTCGTCAGCCTCGGCATCGTGGAAGGGCTTGCCCTCGACGTCGATGGCGGAGACGCCCTTGTTGGGGATCATCAGCACCGTCGGCCCTTTCGCCTTGCTGAGCTTCGCGGCGATGATCCGACCTAGCTCGGCGTTCTCCTCGCGGGTGGTGCGCATCAAGGTCACGAGCGGATTGTGGGCGTAGAACTTGCGCTCCGAATATCTGGACGGAACAGTCTCGCGCGCGCCGAAATTGACCATATCGAGGGCGCCGAGGGAGACGACCTGCGGCACGCCGATCTCGCCTGCCGCTTCAAGCCGATTGGGTCCGGCGCTCAAGACACCGCCCGCCAGCTCGTCCGCGAGCTCCGTTGTCGTGAGGTCGAGGACGCCCGCGATGAAGCCCGCGCGAATCAGTTCCTCCATCGTGCGCCCGCCGCTGCCGACGGCGTGGAAAACGAGCACTTCATAGCCAGTCTTCTCGATGATTTCCCGGGCTTTGGTGACGCCCGCAGTGGTCACGCCAAACATCGTCGCCGCGATCATTGGCTTGGCGTCGGAGCTCTCCTGATGCTCGATCTTCACCATGCCGGCGATGGCGCCGGCCGCATTGGCGATGATCTTGGAGGAGAGGCGATTGACTCCAGCGACGTCGACGATTGCGGGCATCATGGCGATGTCCTTGACCCCGACATAGGCGCTGGTGTCGCCGGAGGCGACCGTCGAGACGATGAGCTTCGGCGCTCCGACCGGCAGCGGCTGCATCGCGATCGATCCCAGCGTCGTTCCGCCGCCACCGCCCATAGCGATCGCGCCATGCACGCGGCCCTCGTCGTAAAGACGTTTGAGGATAATCGCCGCGCCCACGGCCATCGCGCGGACGGCGTCGCCACGATCATTGGCTGCAGCAAGAGCGGCCCGGTCGGCGCCCCCCGCCGTCGCGACCTCCGCTGCCGAAATGTCCGGGGCGAAGGGCGGCTCGCCAAATATGCCGACGTCGATCATCAGGGTTCCGACGCCCTGATCTTCGATCTGTTGCTTGAGGAAGGCGTATTCGGCGCCCTTGGTATCCAATGCGCCGACGATGGCGACGACCTTCTTTGTCATTGCGCTTTTTCCTGCGCTTGTCTTGAGATGACGGTTGGCCGCTTTCGAGCGGCGAGGAGTTTGCGGGAGCCAATTTGTCGCCCACTGCGCGGCTGGATCATGTTACTGCCAAAGACGCCTGGACCCGGGCAGCTAGAAGCGCGGACTTAGGCGTCCTCGGCGTGCCGCCGCGGCATATAATCTATGATGCATTCTTTTTCTCCAAGTCGACGCCCTGTCTTGCGGATTATGTCCAGCCGTTACCTACCCTGTCTGTATACATGAATGGTAGTCACGCATGCAATTGCTCCTTAGCCTGTTTTCTTTTTTCGCTTCCTGATGTACGAAATAGCTGTGGCAGTGCGCTAGCATAATCTCAAAGCGCCTGGACAGGTGGCTGCGCGCGCCTAGGAAACGACATGACCCTCCAAAACAGCCGGCCGGCCGGACGACGCGGCGCAACGCCTCGCGGAAAACGCAGATCCAAATGGCGGCGCGCCGATGCGGCCACCCACGCTGCATCTGATCAATGGTCAGCGGGCCGGGAGCCCGACTGCCCAACCTGAGAATTCCGCCCCCAACTGAGAAACACAGTCCATGACTGCTCCCAACGCCGCCCAGCGGCTTCGCGACGTCATCGAAGAAGAGATCACTCAAGGCATGTTTCGGCCGGGCGACCGGCTCGATGAACTCACACTTGCGGCGCGGTACCGCGTCTCTCGAACCCCCGTGCGGGAGGCCTTACTGCAACTCGCCGCTTCCGGCCTCGTCGTTTCGCGTCCGCGGCGCGGAACGATTGTCGCGGCCCATTCGGCGGAGCAGGTCGTCGAGATGTTCGAGGTGATGGCCGAGCTGGAAGGAATGGCCGGGAGACTCGCCGCCCGCCGTGCGAACGACGAGGACCGCGAGCGCCTGCTCAAGTCGCACGAATCCTGCCGAAGCGCGGTGGCCGCGTCCGATCCGGACGGCTACTACTATCGCAATGAGGTCTTCCATGACGCCATTTATCTTGGCAGTCACAGTCACTTCCTCTTGGAGCAATGCGGCGCCCTTCGCCGACGCCTGAAGCCTTACCGCCGTCTGCAGCTTCGTTTTCCCGGCAGGCTGGGCACGTCCTTTGCCGAGCACGAGTCTGTCGTCAGGGCGATCCTGGACCGCAATCCCACCGAGGCGCAGACGTTGCTGCGCAGCCATGTCATTGTTCAGGGTGATCGGTTCGCCGACCTCATCGCCTCGATCCGGCAATTGGCAGGGCGAACGGACGATCCGATCTCGAAGCCCAACAGGCCAGCTTCGCCAGACATCGCGACCACAAGGGAATGAATATGCCCAATAGCGTCGACCGCTTTCTGACCACGCATGTTGGAAGCTTGCCGCGTCCGGACGACCTGATCGAGATGATGTATGCGAAAGAGGAGGGAAAGCCGGTAGACAAGGACGCGCTGGAGGCGCGCATCAGGAGTTCAGTCGGTGAGGTCGTCGGCAGGCAGCGAAAGGCCGGCATCGACATCGTCAACGACGGAGAGATGTCGAAACCGAGCTACGCAACTTACGTCAAAGATCGCCTGGCGGGCTTCGGCGGCGCGGGCAACAGTTTCGTCTATCAGGATCTCGTCGAGTTTCCGAGCATGGCCAAGCGCGTGTTCGGCGACCCCGGACGGTCGCGGCGCAGGACGCCCGCCTGCAACGGCCCGATTGCCGTCGCTGACCCCGACGCCGTGAGGCGCGACGTCGACAACCTCAAGGCGGCGGCAGGCGAAGCAAATGGACAGCGTCCGTTCATGACCGCCGCATCGCCGGGTGTCATCTCGCTCTTCTTTCACAACGACTACTATCCGAGCGAGACCGCGTATCTCGAGGCGATCTCAGCGGCGATGAAGCCTGAATACGAGGCGATCGTCGCGGCGGGCTTCGACCTTCAAATCGATTGCCCCGACCTCGCGATGGGCAGGCACATCCAATACGCCAACCTGGAACTGAAGGAGTTTCGCAAGCGCGCTGGCGAACATGTCGAGGCGCTCAACGCCGCGCTCGCCAGCATCCCAGCGGACCGGGTCCGCATGCACCTCTGCTGGGGCAATTACGAAGGTCCGCACCATTGCGACGTTCCCCTGTCGGATATCATCGACGTCGTGTTTACGGCTAAGCCCATGGCACTCTCCCTCGAAGCCGCCAATCCGCGCCATGCGCACGAATATGCGGTGTTCGAAACGACAAAGCTGCCGGACGGCAAGGTCCTGATCCCGGGCGTCCTCGAAATCGAAGTCGAACTTCATCGAACATCCCGAGGTCATCGCCAACCGGATCAGCAATTACGCGAAACTCGTTGGCCGCGAGAACGTGATCGCGGGAAGCGATTGCGGGTATGGAACCTGGGTCGGCCAGGCCGCGGTCGAACCGGACATTGTCTGGGCGAAATTCGCGGCGCTGGCCGAGGGCGCTCGCATCGCCAGCAAGCGGTTCTGGCGGTAAGCTTTCAAATCCTCCCTTCATCAACCTAGGCGGATTACCGAAAAGTGGATGCCGGTTTTCGGCTCAAAATCCTGCGAAATGAAAGGAATCTAAGCAAGTTTGCGTTGGTCCGCCAAGCAAACTTGCTTACCCCGCCCGACGGCCAGCTAAGCGGCTGATGCGGAATTCGACGGATCGATTTCCCTTCCTACCGCGGATCGGCGGATATTAACGAGTCCGTTTTGAGCGATTTCAATGGCTTGCGGTGCTTTTTGCGAGCCGCTCCCTGTCCTTAACGCCAAAGCCCCGCGTCGTGCGTCCGTGAGTCGGGCTTGTCAGGTTTCTGAAAAACAATACCAAGCGCCAACCGACTTGGCAAGAAATTGTCGATGTTTCTTACCAAACGTCCGGCCCTCGGCCGGGCGGTTCGCCGCCCCTCGAGAAGGCCGAGCACGATCTTATCAACCGAAGCCCGCATGACATCAGCGCCGCCGGTTGCTCTCGACCAGACTCTGCGCCGCTGGGCGGGGAAAGGCGGCCTGCGCTCCGCAGGCTGCCTTTCCATCGCGCCGAGCCTTCGGCGGGCCGCGCGTGTGAGTGGATTGCGACTTACTTCGGCTCGGGCAGCCATGGCGCGGTCGCAACATTGATGCGCGCGAGCTCCGGCATTTTTGCTTTCAACTCGGCAAGCGTCTTAATGTCGTTCTTGTTGAGGTAGTCCTGGGTGATGAGAACGGGCTTGGCCTCGATGACATGGCCGGGATCCTGACCCGCCACCAGAAGCGCCAACGCGCGAAGCGAAACTTCTCCGATCGCAAAGGCGTCAACCGCGGCCGTCGCCTTCCACGGGCTCCCCTCCTCCCGCATTTCCTGTATGTCGGAGGTCGAAATGTCGATGCTGTAGATCCTGATCTTGTCGGCGACCCCAGCCTCCGTGGCCCCCATCTTCACGCCGCGCGCATATTCGTCAAAGGGAGCGAAAACGACGCTGATGTCTGGATGGGACCGCAACGCTGCGGAGGTCTGATTGCCGACGGTCGCTGCGATTGTCGAATCGATTGCGCCCCACCGCGCCTGTTCCTCAATGCCCGGATTGGCCTTCTTGACCTTCTCCCAGATATCGTTGCGGAGGTCGGTCGGATTGAAGCCGGGCACGTAGATGTAGCCCGCCTTGAACGATGCGCCGTTATCCTTCAGCGCCTGTTCGAGAACGAGGCGCGCCATTTCATGATCGTTCTGCGAGATCTGCGGGACCTTCGGGTTGTCGACGCTCGTCTCCTTGAGAACGACCTTGATGCCCTTGTCGAGCGCCTCCTGAATGACGTCCTTCACCGCTTCAGGCGGCCCGTGGTCGATGAGAATGCCATTGACCCCGAGACTGATCGCCTGCTCGATCTGCTCGCGCATCTCGGCAGCGTTCTCCTTGCCCTGAAAGATGTGCAGTTCGATGCCCGCAGCTTTAGCCTGCGCGGCGACGCCTGCCTCATAGGCCTCGAAATAATCCCCGACCGAGATGTAACTGACGAGCGCAAGCTTCATCCCGTTCTTGTCGAACGGCGGCGGGGCGCCAGGAATTCCCGCGGCGAGCGACGTGGCCGAAACCATTGCGGCGAGCGCAACGCCCGCGAACCAAGTTTTGAGCTTTCCCATGTTTCACTCCCTTTCCAATTGTCAGTTATCGTCTTCGTCCGATTCCGAAGGTCACGGCGAGCGCGCCGACAAGCACCACGCCCTTCACGAAGTCCTGAGCGTAATAAGGCGCGTTCAGCATGGTGAGACCATTTAATAAAATGCCGACAAAGACCGCGCCCATCACCGTGCCGCCGACGTTGGGTCGTCGCTGATCGAGAACGGCGTAACCGATCAAAGCCGCCGCCACGCTGTCGAGCAGCATCGAAGACCCAGCGAAAACTTCGCCTCGGCCGATACGTGCAGCTGTGAAGACACCGCCAAGCGCGCCGAGAACACCCGAGATGACATATGCCGCGACGCGATAGTTCTTCGTCGGCGCTCCCGCCAGATAGGCCGCCGCCTCATTGCCGCCGACCGCGTAGAACACTCTCCCCCACCGGGTGCGCTCCATGACGAACCAGGTGATGAGGGCAATCAAAGCGACGACAATGACGGGGAGCGGCGCCAGGTCCCAAACACGATGCCTGCCGACATACAGAAAGTTCGGATCGAAGCGCCCATTTGCCGACACGCCATTCGGCAGAACGAGCCCGGTCGTGATCGAGCGGCCCCCGCTGGGTATCAAAGTGAGTCCGGAGAGCAGGAACATCATGCCAAGCGTCGCCAGCAAGTCTGGGATTTTGAGCGAGACGATAAGGAACCCGTTCGCAAGCCCGATGACCGCGCCGATCGCGAGGGTAAGAGCAATGGTCTCCGCCGCGTTGAACTGGAACACGACCATCGCAAAGCTGGACAGCATGAGGCAAAGCACGGCCGTGCTGCCCACCGACAAGTCGAAGCCATTGACGGCGAGCGTGATCGTGACTCCGACGCCGAGCAAGGCCACGACGGACACGGCTTGCAGAACGCTGAACAGATTGTCGACGCGCAGGAAGGCCGGCTGTTGCGTCTCGAACAATACGATGAGCGCTGCAAGTATGAGGAAGATGGCGTATCGGCGAATCCAACGGACGAACGGCTGTCTGCCCAAGCTTGAAGACGCTTTCGCCGGCGCCAATCCCGTCTCCTCGGCGCTTCGACCTTCAGCCATGCTGAGGCTCCGCGGCATTGGCTTCCGACGCCTCGAGAATGCCCAGAGAAGCCAGGAGCGAATTGGACTTCTCCTGGCGTAAATCATGCACACCGACGATCGCGTGATTGCGCATCACCGCAATTCGGTCGGCGGCCTCGATCGCCTCCTCAACGTCGCTTGTGGCGATGAGCGTGGCGGCGGCGCCCTGGCGGGAGCGAATGGCGTCGATGAGATCGCGGCGCGAGCCGATATCGACGCCCTGGAACGGTTCGTCGGCCAGGAAGACGCGGCACGGCGCGGCCTGCCAACGGCCAATCACCACCTTCTGCTGATTGCCGCCCGATAGCCGGTCCAGTGTGTCGCCCGGCCCGTCGCAGCGGATTCTCAATTCCTCGATCGCGCGCTGCGCGACTGCGCGTTCACGCTGCCGGAAGATCACGCCGCTTGGAAACCATTTGCGCCTGTGCGGCAAAGCGATGGTCCCAGCGATGTCGCCGCCCGGCGTGTCCGGCGGCAGGAGCGAACTTCGCCATCGATCTTCGCCGGCGAGAAAAACCCCACCCTCGATCGCCTCCGCCGGTCCGCTGGGGCGCCAGTCGGCGCCTCCGAGCGTCGCGCGTCCGGACACGAACGGGCGGAGACCGAACAGAGCGCCCAAAAGGTTGCTTTTGCCCGAGCCTAGCGCCCCGGTCACCGCGATGATCTCGCCCGCGCGAATTTCCAAATCGAACGGCCGGCTGTCGGCGCGCAGTTGAACTTGATCAAGGCGCAGGATGCGCTCGCCCGAAGGCCCTGCCGGTCGGCCGGTCAAGGCTTCGCCGAGGTCGCGACCGACCATTTGTCGAATAGCCGCTGCAAGATCGAGAGGCCGGCGCTGCTCAAAGACCTGCCGCCCGTTACGCAATACGACCACACGATCCGCCAGTCGCCGGATGTCGCCCATTCGATGGGATATGTAGAGGATCGCCACGCCCTGGGAGCGCAGTCGATCAACCACTTCGAACAGGCGGTCAGCCTCCGCTGCGCCGAGGCTCGCGGTCGGCTCGTCGAGGATCAGCACGGAGGCCTTTGCAGCGATTGCCCGTGCAATGGCGATGAGCTGGCGCTGCGCCGGCCCAAACGCCCCGTAATCCTCGTCGAGCGGAAGGTCCAAGCCTATATGCGCCGCGACTTCTGCCGCCCTTCGCCTGATCTCGCGCGTCCCGGCGAAGGTTGAGAAGGAGCCGCCGCAGAGCTCATCCAGAAGCAAATTCTGCGCGACGCTGATGCCGGCGACGCCCAGTTGATCCGTGGCCTGGTGAACGGTGACCACACCGCTCTCACGAGCGCTTCTAGGCGACGAAAAGCGAACCGGCCGCCCGTTGATCGATATTTGTCCGTGATCGGGCTCGACTACGCCTGAGGCGATTTTTGCCAGCGTCGACTTTCCGGCGCCATTCGCGCCCAGGAGCGCAACGACTTCACCCCGACGCAGAAGAAGATCGACGTGCTCCAGCGCCTTGGTCGGACCAAAGCTCTTGGACATGGAGAGGAGCGATAGGGCCGGGCTCTCGGCAGCTTCTAATGCGGCTGTCGGCATCGAGGCTTTGACCCATCCTCTGTCGCTTGATGAAGAGAGCGTTGGGACGCAGAGGAAATCCCGCGTCCCAGACCTTCTGGTTCAGAAGTAGCCTTTTGCCAGCCAGCCGCCGTCGACCACAAGGTTGGTGCCAGTGATGTATTTCGAGTCGTCGGAAGCGTAGAATAGCGCGGCTTTCGCCACATCGTCCGGCATCGCGGCGCGCTTCAGCGGAATCATCGCTTCCACTCTCTCCATGAGATCGCTCTTGCCGTCATAGAGATCGTTGTGCATGGGCGTCCGGGCCGCTCCAGGGCTGACCGTGTTTGAGCGGATGCCGCGGTCGGCGTATTCCATCGCGATCACCATGGAAAAATTCATCACAGCGATCTTGGTTGGGCCGTAGACGCAAAAGCCGCCGTTGCCGCGAAAGGCGCTTTCGGACCCTGTGCTGATGATCGACCCGCCGCCGCGCTTGACCATCTCAGGCAAGGCGAATTTCGTCGGCAGGAACACCCCCATGAAGTTGATCTCCCACAGACGCCGCGCGTCCTCCTCGGTGAAGTCGGCAATCTCGACGCCGCGAGGTCCGAGAATGCCAGCGTTATTGTAGAGGATGTCCAGGGCGCCATAGGTCTCGATCGTTTTGGCGACGATCCTCGTCGCGTCCTCCGTCTTCGACACATCGGCGGGAATGAAGACGATCTCGCCGCCGTTCGAGCGGATTTCCTTCGCCACGGCCTCGCCCTCTGCGACCTTGACATCGCAGGTCAAAATCTTCGCACCCTCCTTCGCCCACAGTTCGCAGGCGCCCCTGCCAAAACCCCCGGCGCCGCCAGTGATGACTGCGACCTTGCCGTCCAAACGTCCCATAACCCTCACCCTTCCTGTTGATCGTAATGACAGCAAACCTCGCGCGGCGCCCCGCGTGCCGAACGCCGGATCATGTCCCCGCCCCGGCCGGGCCGAACCCCGCGCAGCCAGTCCCGGCCCGGGGGCCGGACTTGGTCGATTTCGTGGAGTTGAGCGCGGCCGTGCAACCTGGCTGCGAACGATGGCCTCTCCCCCTTCGAGCGAGCCGAACCATCGGCCCGCATTTTTTCGCCCGCATCATGTATACAAGATGGGCGACATGAAGTGCAACATAGCCATCTTTGTGTGCCGAATAATATCAGGTGGAGATCGACGAAATGGCGAGCGTGCCGAGCGTCACGGCCATATGCGGTACGCCGAAGAGCCAGGCCACGCGCCCACCGAGCGCGCCACGCCCATGCTCACGCCGATTGTGAGGGCTATGATGGGACGTGGATAGGGAGGCAACATAGACGATACCGAGCTTGATCGGATCGGCTGACGATTTCGGCGCCACGGTCTTGGCTGCCAGCGTGATTGCGCTACGACTTCGTTTGGTCACCACAGTGAGCGCCTGCAGGACCGTGCTTCCGCCAGTCCCAACAAGGCCGTGGAAGAGCAGAATTTCGTCCTTGCGCGGCTCAAAGCTGATGTTTTCGAACTCGGTCGGGCGCGATAGCCCATAGCAGACGAGCGCTGGCCCCCGATCTTCTGACATCCCGTTGGTAAAATCAGATTGATGGTGCAGGTCCAACCGTCCGCCACGCTCGCGCAGCCGACGCGGCTCCAAAGCTTTTTTCGATCCTAGGCTCGCGCATCGACGCTATCGAGTTGTTAGTCGGAATGAGGCCATCGCAAATGGCGAGGACCGACTGGACATGATGCAATTGCTGCTGCGGACGTGGAGTTGCCCGTCGTCCAACCCCATAAAATCGAGAGTACCAGCGTCCTAATCCATGCGGGATCTCAATTGTCCGATTGCTTGGAGACATCCGCACATAAGTCAGCCCGCAACCGTCAATCTCGCATTCATCGAATCCCCGACAAGTATCCGTATCGATCAAGCGATTTTTGGCGTCCAAGGGCGATTGGCCTTCAGGAGGGCGTTTGCGAGGACGACGAGCTTTCGCATGATTGCGGTCAAGGCGACCTTTGCCGGCTTTCCGGTTTCGATGAGGTGAGCGTATTTGGCCTTCATGTCCGGGTTGAAGCGTGCGGCGACGAGGGCGGGCATGTAGAGCGCTTGACGGACGTCGGCGCGCGCGGCGCGAATGAATGAGCGACCGGCCCAGCGCCCTGACTGTCGGGCGATCGGCGCGAGGCCTGCGAGGTTGGCGGCCTGGCCGGCTTCGAGGGCGCCGAGCTCGGGCCTTGCGATCAGCAAGGCAAAGGCGGTGATGGTGGATACGCCGGGAATGCTGGTGAGGATGGCGAAGCGATCAGCGAGGCTCGCGTCGGCTTCGATGATCTGGAGGATCGCCGCTTCGACAGTGGCCATCTGCCGATCGATCTGTTCGAGGCGCTGAGCGTTCTGACGTTTCAACAGCGAGAGCGTCAGAACCTTTCCGCGGTTCTTGGCCGCGGTTCGATCCTTCACCAGGGCCTCGCGAGCGACGTAAAGCTCCTTCAGTTCGAGCAGGATCTCGCTTGTAGCCGGGCGCGCCTGCAATTCCAGCAAGGCGCCCATACGAGCCAGAATCGCCACGTCCAGGCGATCGGTCTTCGCCAGCTTGCCGGTCGCCTCGGCGAAGCGGCGCGCCTGACGCGGATTGACCTTGACGAACGGAACGCCAGCGATGCCCAGCGCGCGTTCGACGGCGCGATGATAGGGTCCAGTTGGTTCGAACACGACCCGATATAAAGGCGTCTGCGCCAGCCATTTGATGAGCGCTTTGTGGCCTCCCTTGTCATTGGCGAACCGCCGCGCGGCGCCGTCGGCCAGTCGATGGGCGTCGAGATGGTCTTTCGACACATCGACGCCAATGGTATCGTTGTTCATCTTTTCCCGCCTCTGCTTGTCATTCGGGGCTCGCCCCCGGGTATCCGTTCAGGCCAAAGGAAAAGACGAGGGCGATCAAACTCTAGCTCGACCCGTCAAACGGTCAGCGTACTCCCGATCCGACCCTCGCCGCTGACGAGAGGGCAGCCACCCTCTCTCAGCGGTTCCTTCTCGCCTTCTCGGCGCGAAAAGTCATAAAACAAGCAGTGCTAACAGCATGATTTAATTGGTGAGCGCGGTGGGAATCGAACCCACGACCCTCTGATTAAAAGTCAGATGCTCTACCTATTGAGCTACGCGCTCGCCCGAAGCGCCCAAAGGCGTGCGCCCCGTGCCTACAGCCTCATCGGGGATGGGTCAACGCCGATATCCGCCTTCAACTGCGCCGTTCGTGCCGCGCGAAGCTTGGCGAAATCGTCGCCGGCGTGGTGCGAGGAGCGGGTGAGCGGCGACGACGAGACGAGCAGGAAGCCCTTGGCCGCGCCGATCGTCGCATAATCGGCGAATTCCTCCGGCGGGACGAACCGCTCGACCGCGTGATGCTTCGGCGTCGGCTGCAGATATTGGCCGATGGTGAGGAAATCCACCTTGGCCGCGCGCATGTCGTCCATCACCTGCAGCACTTCGTTGCGCTGTTCGCCAAGCCCGACCATCATGCCCGATTTGGTGAACAGCGAAGGGTCCAGCTCCTTGGCCCGCTCGAGCAGCCTCAGCGAAGCGAAATAGCGCGCGCCCGGTCTGACGGTTAGATATTTCGACGGCACGGTCTCGAGGTTGTGGTTGAACACGTCCGGCTTCGCCGCGACGACCGCCTCGAGCGCCCCGTCCTTGCGCAGGAAGTCCGGCGTCAGCACTTCGACCGTCGTTTGAGGGGCGGCGCGGCGGATGGCGGCGATGGTGCGCGCGAAATGCCGCGCTCCGCCATCGGCCAGATCGTCGCGGTCGACCGAGGTCACGACGACATGCTTGAGATCAAGCTTGGCGACCGCGTCGCCGACGCGCGCGGGCTCGTCCTCGTCGAGCGCGCCCGGCAGGCCCGTGCGCACATTGCAGAAGGCGCAGGCGCGGGTGCAGGTGTCGCCCATGATCATGAAGGTCGCGTGGCGCTTGTCCCAGCATTCGCCGATGTTGGGACAGCGCGCCTCCTCGCAGACAGTTGCGAGCTTGAATTCGCGAACCAGGCTCAACGTCTCGGAGAACACCGGCGAGCCGGGAGCGCGCACGCGGATCCAGGGCGGCTTGCGGGCGACCGGCTGATCCGGCCGGTGCGCCTTCTCGGGGTGGCGCAGGCTCACGCTCGCTCGCGGTTCGGTCAGGTTGATGAGCCGGGTCATGAGAGGTTATGTAGGGTCGGCCCGCGGGGCGGTCAAACGTCGCGCCTTCAACCCAGAGTTCGCCCAGCTCCGCCACGGCGGCGTCGGACGCCAACTGGCCGACCGCTTCCGGATGTCAAAACGCGGTTCGCCGCGGTCTCCGTTCTTTCGGCCGATCCGCCTGAAACCGCCTGATCGAGCAGGCGCCCGCGGAAACGTCAGATCGCGTCCGCGCCCAGCACCTCACGCCAATGCTGAACCCGCTCCTTGAGCGCGCGCTCGCCCATAAAGAAGTTGCTCTAGATCGATCTCCTCGAGGATCCTGAAGGCGAAAGTTTCGGGCCCATGAACGTTCCAGGCGGACTGGAGCGCCCGGTTCGTCTCAATGCCTTGCCGCAGCGCGAACGAGCGGCGGGTCCAGATCGTGGAAAGATCGGGCGCCGCGCCGATCCATTTCCCGCCGGTCGTCGCGCACCGGATCGCATAGACGCCGGCGACGGGCTTGCGCTCCTTGTAGGCCGAGACGGCGGCCTTGCGTTCGCTGCGTTCCATCGTTGCTAGCCCTTCCGTCTCTTCGGCGCGTAGGGGTTGTCGCTCCCAGGGCGCATCGACAGGCGGATCGGCACGCCGATGAGGCCGAAGGTCTCGCGCAGGCCATTGACGAGGTAGCGCTTGTAGCTCTCGGGAATCTTGTCGACCGAGTTGCCGAACAGCACGAAATACGGCGGGCGCGCCTTGGGCTGGGTCATGTAGCGGATCTTGACGCGGCGGCCCGAGACAGCCGGCGGCGGCGTGCCGTCGATGACGGGCCCGAGCCAGCGATTGAGCCGGCCGGTGGAGATGCGAATGTTCCAGATCGCGTCCGTCGCCATGATCGCCTCCATCAGTCGGTCGACATGCGCGCCGGTCAGGCCGGAAAGCGGGATGACGCGCGTTCCGCGCAGCTGCGGCAGGAGCCGGTCGGCTTCCTCGCGCAATTCACGCGCCTTATCGCTCTTATTGTCGACTAAATCCCATTTGTTGAGGCCGATGACCAGCGCCCTGCCCTCCTTCTCGACGAGATCGGCGAGCGTGAGGTCCTGCCTTTCGAAGGGTATCGTGGCGTCGAGCAGGAGCACCACGACCTCGGCGAAGCGCACCGCGCGCAGCGCATCCGCGACAGCGAGCTTTTCCACCTTCTCGACGATCCGCGACTTCCGGCGCAAGCCGGCGGTGTCGAAAATCCTGAGCTTGCGCCCGTTCCACTCGGCGTCGAGACCGATCGAATCGCGGGTGATGCCGGGCTCGGGGCCAACCAGCAGGCGATCCTGGCCGAGGATGTGGTTGATGAGCGTCGACTTGCCGGCGTTCGGGCGCCCAAGCACGGCGATGCGAAGGGGCTTCGCCAGATCGAGCTCGCTGCCGTCCTCTTCTTCGCCCAGGACCAGCGGCTCGGCCTCGCTCTCCTCGTCCGGATCGAGTCGCGCCGCGGCCGGCAGGACTTCGACCAGCGCGTCGTAGAGTTCGCTAAGGCCCTCGCCATGCTCGGCGGAGAAGGCGATCGGCTCGCCAAGGCCGAGACCAAACACCTCGTAGACGCCCGCCTTCCCCGCGGTGCTTTCCGCCTTGTTGGCGATGACGATGATCGGCTTGCCGGCGCGGCGTACCGCTTGCGCGAAATGCTGGTCGGCGGAAGTGAGCCCGGTGCGCGCGTCGACCACGAACAGGATCGCGTCGCAATCGATAAGCGCCGCTTCCGTCTGCGCGCGCATGCGCCCGGCGAGCGTTTCGGGATCGCCTTCCTCGAGGCCGGCGGTGTCGACGATGGTGAAAGAAAGGTCCGCCAGTCTGCCCTCGCCCTCGCGGCGATCGCGGGTGACGCCCGGCTCGTCGTCAACAAGCGCGAGCCTGCGCCCAACCAGGCGGTTGAACAGCGTCGACTTGCCGACGTTGGGCCGGCCGATGATCGCGACCTTGGCGCTCATATCGATTCCAGCGGACGGCCTCATCCTGAGGTGGCCCTGCGGAAGCGGGGCCCTCGAAGGATGGTCCAGCTGGCGCCGAGCGATCCTGCGAACTTGCCCGCCCTTCGAGGCCGCTTCGCGGCGCCTCAGGACGAGGTGCGGATGGCGCTGCGATCACGCAGCGTGCTTTGGCGCTATATTGTAAGCCGCGCCGCAGACGCCGCCGTTACTTCGCCGCCGCCGATCGGTTCGAGGCGATCAGGCCGAGCCAGCGGCTCGCCGCTTCTCGCTCGCCGGGCGACACTTCGGGATCGCCGAGCACGAGATCGAATTGCTTCGAGGCGTCGTCATAATCCTTGCGTTCGAGCGCGAGCGCGCCGAGCGCAAGGGCCGCGAGGCGCCGATAGGGTCCGTCTGCGGCCGAAAGCGCGGTCAGCGCCGCTTCGCCCTTCTGCTGCTCGGCGGGCATATCCACGCGCAGGAGCGCGGCGCGCAGGCGAGCGCTGTCGCGCAGCAGCGGATCGATCGCGGCGTCGCCGGAAATGGCGTCGAAGGCCCCGATCGCGCCTTGCGGGTCCTTGGCTCGCCTCGGCGCCGGCGACGGTCATTTGCGCAAGCGCCCGATAGCCGCTCGGCCCCTGGGCTCGCGATCTTGTCGAGACCCGCCTTGGCTTCGTCGAACTTGCCGCCCTCGAGCGCGGTCAGCGCCTCTTGGAACTGGTCGCCGGCCGCTTGCGTCGCCCTTTCGCGCTCATATTGCCAATAGCGAAAGCCGGCCGAGGCGAGCACGATCAGCACGGCGGCGGCCAGGATCTGATTCTGGTATTTCTTCCAGAATTCCGCCGCCTTGTCGCGCCGGACTTCCTCGTCAACTTCCTGAAAGATGTCGCTCATTATCGGCGCGGCCTATCACAGAGGCTGAGCGAAAGCGAGCGGCGGACGACGGCGCGAGGGCGGAACCGTCTAGCGCAAGGGACAGGGTTTCGGTGGAGTCTTCGCCTCCCTGGCCAAGCGCAGGATCACGTCGCTCATGCCCTCGCCGGACACGCGGGCTGCGTCCAGCTTGGCGGCCAGGTTTTTTGGCATCAACACCTTGTAGATGCCACTTTTTCTGGACTTCGCGGTCACGCCGTCCCGAACCAGCTCGAACGCCGCGGCCGTCAGATCAACCTCGATCATCAGTTTCCTTCGCTGCCCTGTTCGCCGGCATAAGTAACAGGCGGCCGAGGAAGCCCAACAATAGGTAAGACATCCCCGCTCCACAAATCTGCAGAGAAGAACAATCTCGGGTTCATGTGGTTTCAATGACCGGCTTTGTCGATATATGTGAGCAGATATATCGTGCGCCGCGGCGGCCGCTCGGCCTCGAAGACATGGGGAGATATCAATGCTCAACAGTCGTCATCTCAGCTCGCTCGCGGCGCTGACCTTCATCGGCCTCACTGGAATGACGGGCGCAGCCATCGCGGCGGGACCCTCGTCCCAATTCGACCTGAACGGGGACGTCGTGACGCCGGGCGTCGACACCCTATCCAGCCTGTCCGCGTTGCCCGCAACGACCGAGACCGCGACCTATAAAGCGGGCGCGAGGCCCGGTCACGGACACCTACGCCGGGACGACGCTTTGGACGCTGCTGGGCTCGGCCGGGGGGATCAAGCCGATCCCGGGGGTCAAGAACAGCAGCCTTCTCAACTATGTCGTGGCGGTCGGCAGCGACGGCTACGAGGCGGTTTCTCGGGCGGCGAGCTCAACCCGATGTTCGGCGGCAGTTCTACGGCGCCGGATCTGGTCGCCTATTCCGATACGGGCGGCCAGCTCGGCCCGGGCGGCGCGGACGGATTTGCGAGGACCGTCGTCCCGGCGATACGGCGGGCGGACGCTATGTGTCCAATCTCGTCGACGTCACTGTCGGTAAGGCGCCGGTCCCGGCCGAAGGCCCGGGCGCCGTGTCGACCGAGTTCACGCTGAGCGGCGTTCAGAATCCGGGCGCATACACTGCCGAAACATTGGCGTCCTTGAATCAGTCCATGACGCTGACAGCGACTTACAAGGCCAGCGGGACGCCGGTCACGGATACTTACACCGGCGTTTCCTTGTGGACGCTGCTCAACGACGCCGGGCTGATTACGGACCCGGACGTCAAGAACGACGTCTTAAGGCAATATGTCGAGGCGATCGGCGGCGATGGCTATGCGGCGATTTTTTCCCTCGGCGAGATCGATCCGATGTTTGGCGATCAGCCGGACCTGGTCGCCTACGCGGATACAGACGGCCAGCTTGGCCCGGACGGCGAGGACGGATTTGCGCGCATCGTCGTGCCCGGCGATTTGGCGGGGGGACGTTATATCTCCAACCTGGTCGCGCTTGAGGTCTTCACCGCGGCGCCCGTTCCGGAGCCTGCGACCTGGGTGTTGCTCATCGGGCCGCTGCCCATCCTGGCGTTCCTGCGGAGCCGCCGGCGCACGTTCGCGAGCCGGCAGGCGGCGCAATGACCGAGTCTCGCGCGGCTGACGCAGGCAGCGAATGAAAGCACCGCTTGAGGTATTATGCCTTTGCCTTGCGTGGCCCCTTGGCCGGCAAGGCCGATTGCGTAAACGCTCGGGCCGGAATGCGAATGTGGAGCCGTGGGAAACGCCGCGCTGGTGTTTCCTTTGTAATTCTCAATCTCCCCCCTCGCCCCGAGGCGCCCCGAAGGGCGCTTCAGCGTGCGCCGGGCCGGCGTCGCTCTCTCTGGAGCATCCTTCGAGACGCGAGGCTGCGCCTCGCTCCTCTGGATGAGGTTCGTGACGTGAGGTTTCTCCTCTGCGTGGCTCTCGCTGCGCTGGTTGCGCCTCTTTTCTTCACCCCGGCCGCCGCTCAAGATGTTACGCCGACCGTGTCGCCCGACCGCATCGGGGATGCGCCTGCGATCAAGCCCGACCCCTACCCCGGCTTCGACAATTTCGCTTGGCGGGCCTTCATCGCGCTCAACTGGCCCTCGCTCACCGATCCCGCTCATCGCGGCGAACCCGACCGCGCCAAGACGCTCGGCGGTCCGGGCCCGCGCGTCTGGGAGACCTTCAAGGCGCGTTACGAACTGTTCCAGGTCGCTCCGGACGGGCGCCCGAGTGCGCCGAAACCCTGGACGACCTACGACGCAGCGAACCCCTGCGGAGCGGATGTCGGCAATCGCACGAAGACGCTCGCGACCTTCACACCCTTCATGGATTTCAACCAGTCCGCTTTCTTGCCCGGAATCGGCGCTAATCCGCTGGTCGCGCAAAACCACACCTATACGCGCTACGAAGGACGCCTCAACGAACCCGAATATTCGGCGCTTGCAGCTCATGGCTGGAGCCTGGGCGCGAGCTTGCCCGATCCGGCCCACCCGGCGGAATTGCCCGGCGGCTCGATCGCAGTCAAAGCCGCATGGCGTCCTCTCAATGCGGCGGACACGCCGGCGGTGAGAGCGCGCTATTACGTGGTCGAGAACGCCAATATCGTCGACGTCGCCAAGACGCTCGCCGCTGGACGCACCGTCTGCTCGAAAAGCGACGTGGCGCTGGTCGGCCTGCACATCGTGATCCGCACCAAGGACCGGCCGCAAGGCCTATGGAGCACGTTCGAGCACATCGACAATGTGCCTCCGGCCGGCGAGGGCGAGGCGCGCGAGCCCGACGCCAAGGACTCGGGCGCGCCCTATTCCTATTTCGACGCCTCGAAGCCCAAGCTTGGCCTTTGGCCGACATTCGGCTTGCCCGACACCTTACCAGTCAGCATGGATCACCCGCCCAAGCTCGACCCCACGCCCATGCAGGTGGTGCGGCGCCATCCGATCCATGGCCAAACCATGGCGATGAACCGCGCCTACTGGGCGCTTCCGGGAATCAAGGGGACCGTGTGGGAGCATTACATGCTGGTCGCGAGCCAATGGCCGACGATTCCCGGCTCCCCAAGCCCGCAGAATGACGGCGCCTATTTTCCCGGCCAGCCGCTTTCGGCGGACGCGCCGCGCGAGAACTACGAGTCGGCGGACGCGCCACATGAAAACCTGGTCAACACGACGATCGAGACCTACTTCCAGGACGCGCCGTCAAGCTGCATGGCCTGCCACCAGAACCTATCCAACGCGCTCGGACGCGACTTTGTCGGTATGCTGGGCAGCTTTCGCTAAGGGCGTTCGCTACCCACGGCGAGGTGGCTCTCCCGCGAAATCGCCCCCTTCGCCTCGTCTTGAGGAGCGCCGGAGGCGCGTCTCGAAGGACGCTCCAGAAGCGCTCGATCCAAGGCGGCACGGAAGTATTCCTTCGAGACGCCTGCTCCGCAGGCTCCTCGAGGCATGAGGTCCATGGCCGCCAAAGCGGCCGGTTCAGAACGAGGACGGCGGCCGGCCCAAACCGATTGACTGCGCGCCAGTTTAGAATCACTCTAAATCGAGTTTAGAATGTTTCTAAACTGGGCGGAGCGCCGGGGTCGGCCAGCCCCGCTTGACGGGTCATCGACAGAGGAGGCGCTCATGCGCGAGACTTGCAACACATCCGGCGTCAGCCGCCGCACTGTCCTTCTTGCCGCCGCCGGCTCTGCTCCCCTGCTCGCGCTGACGGGCGGCCAGGCGCAGGCCAAGATCGCGCAGGCTGCGGTCCATTATCAGGCCACTCCAAAGGACGGAAAGCAGTGCGACGGCTGCAACTTCTTCATGGCCCCCAACGGCTGCAAGCTCGTCGACGGCGAGATCGCGCCGACTGGCTGGTGCGCTCTGTGGTCGAAGAAGGCCCCTGCTTGAGCAAGAGCGCCTGAGCGCGGGCGACGGGCTGGTCGTGCTACGCTCCGCCCGAAGCAACCCAACGCCCCGGAGCCACTGATGAAGCCCATGCTCGCCCGCCTCGACGCCCGCCGCGAGCGCGCCCGTCTCGGCGGCGGCAAGGAGCGCATCGCCGCGCAGCACGCCAAGGGCAAGCTGACCGCGCGCGAGCGCATCGAACTCCTCCTCGATCACGATTCGTTCGAAGAGTTCGACATGTTCGTCGAGCATCGCTGTGACGACTTCGGGATGGCGGCGACCAAGATTCCGGGCGACGGGGTGGTGACCGGCTGGGGCACGGTCAACGGCCGCACCGTGTTCGTGTTCGCCAAGGATTTCACGGTGTTCGGCGGCTCGCTTAGCGAGACGCATGCGCAGAAGATCACCAAGATCCAGGACATGGCGCTCAAGAATCGCGCGCCCATCGTCGGCCTGTTCGACGCCGGCGGCGCACGCATCCAGGAAGGCGTCGCGGCGCTCGGCGGCTATGGCGAGGTGTTCCAGCGCAACGTGCTCGCCTCGGGCGTCATCCCCCAGATCTCGGTGATCATGGGTCCCGTGCGCCGGCGGCGACGTCTATTCGCCGGCGATGACCGATTTCATCTTCATGGTGCGCAACACGAGCTACATGTTCGTCACCGGCCCGGACGTGGTGAAAACGGTGACCAACGAAACCGTGACCGCCGAGGAACTGGGCGGGGCGCAGGTGCACACCACCCGTTCCTCCATCGCCGACCAGGCTTACGACAACGACGTCGAGGCGCTGTTGCAGATGCGCCGGCTGATCGATTTCCTGCCCGCATCCAACCTCGAACGATCACCTGCGCTGCCGAGCTTCGACGATCCCGACCGGACCGATTCTTCGCTCGACACGCTAATTCCGGACAATCCCAATAAACCCTACGATATCAAGGAGCTGATCCTGAAAGTTGCGGACGAGGGTGATTTCTTCGAGATCCAGGAAGCGCACGCCAAGAACATCGTCACCGGCTTTGCGCGCATCGGCGGCGCGACGGTCGGGATCGTCGCCAACCAGCCGCTGGCGCTCGCCGGCGTCCTCGATTCCGACGCGTCGCGAAAGGGCGCGCGCTTCGTGCGCTTCTGCGACTGCTTCAACATTCCGATCATCACCTTCGTCGACGTGCCCGGCTTTCTGCCCGGCACGGCGCAGGAATACGGCGGCCTCATCAAGCACGGCGCGAAGCTCCTGTTCGCCTATGCCGAAGCGACGGTGCCCAAGGTCACGATCATCACCCGCAAGGCGTTCGGCGGCGCCTATGACGTCATGGCCTCCAAGCACCTGCGCGGCGACATCAATCTTGCCTGGCCAACCGCGCAAATTGCGGTCATGGGCGCCAAGGGCGCGGTCGAAATCATCTTCAGGTCTGACATCAACAATCCTGCCAGGATTGCTGAAAGAACAAAGGAATACGAGGACGCGTTCCTGTCGCCCTTCGTCGCCGCCGAGCGCGGCTACATCGATGAAGTGATCATGCCGCACGCGACCCGAAAGCGCCTGTCACGCGCGCTCGCCATGCTCCGCAACAAGAAGCTCGAGAACCCCTGGAAGAAACACGACAACATTCCGCTGTGAGGTGCGCGGACGCTCTTCCACCTCGCAACGGCGATACGAGGCTGCTATCCGCCGAATCCCCTCAGGATTTCTTGGCCGGCTGATTCAGCGCCTGGCCGCTCGCGCCTTGAGACTTCTTGTATTCGGACACCGAACTCTTCGGCTTGTCGGATTTCGGCTTTTTGGATTCCTTGTTGTTTCGCATTTGTCCCTTCGCCATGGTTTTCCTCCTGTGGCCAGCGGCCGGGCCTTCAATTGTGACATAAACGGCTGCGCCCCGCCATATCCCCGCGGGTAAGATTGCCTGCCAGACAACCTGCCGCGTGGCTCCTGCGGCGACAGAGAGATCCGACCCGCCGAGCGACGCTTAGCCGTCACGGCGCCAATGACGCCCCTGGCCGCGATCCATCGGCGCACGGAAAAGCACCGCGAACCGGCGCTTCTGGCCATCGTGCAGGCTGTCGTAGAGGGGCTTCGCGGCCGCGGCCAGCTTTTGCAGTTCGGCGCGCGCCAGCGCGCGGGCGAGGCGGTCGACCGGGCTGACTTCCGCGTCCCGATCCCGATTGTCGTCGCGGCGTTCTTTCCAGGCGGCGAAGCGCTCGGCTTTTTGCTTGGCGAGATCGCGCATCGCCGATTTGAGCGGGGCCCAATTCTTTTCCTGTTCGGCGTTGAGTTCGGAGGCCGGCCTCCATCGCGGCGATGCGCGCGTCAAGGAAGGCCGCGCGAATCCTCGGACTGAAGCGACCATGCTCTTCCCGTTGAGCGGAATCGTCCGCCACGGCAAAGCTGCCGCCGATGAACGGCGCCGAAGTCAGCGCGGTCGCCAGTGCCATTGTCGAACGCGTTGTTTTCATGGAACGAATCTCCTCACCATGCGTTCCGGGACAACGCGAACGCTCGATCGGCGCCGCGTGGAGGTCCCATGACAAGGGCGTGAGGACTTCCTTGATGGTTTGTTAACCCGACTTTCATCTTCGTGAAACCATGCGCCTTTGCTGAAGCTTAACTGTGACAACACGCTCTTCATCACGTTACGCCCGGATTCACCTCCGGGAAAATATTCAGGCGCAGGGTCTCTCCGTATCCAGACCCGGCGGCGGCGCCGTCGGACCGGAGAGAGTGCAGGTGCGTATGATGGCTTTCGCGATCGACAGGAGCCGGACGATCATCAGCGCGATGATTCTCGGCCGCCGTGTGACGGCGCAGGACGTCGCCTGGCTGAAGCGGGAAGTGTTCGCGAGTCGCGAAGTCTCGCGCGAATCGGCGGACGAGCTGTTCGCCGTCGTCCGCGCCGAGATGGATAATGCGCCTGAGTGGAAAGAGTTTTTTGTCGACATGATCGCCGAGCACGTTGTCCGGCAGGCTGAGCCGGTGGGCGTGGTCAGCGACGAACGGGCCGTCTGGCTTCTGGCCCATGTCGACGATTGCAAGTCGGTCGAAGCCCTGGCCGCGCTGGTCAATGTCTGCGCCGAGGCGCATCGCGCGCCCGACTGGTTCGTGGCCGCGGTCAAGGAGCGAGCCGCCGCGCGGGGGGCCGGCGCCGAAGCCGCGCTGCGCGCAACCGCCCGATAGCTCCTCCAGCGCTCTTCCCTGGCCGGCCAAGCGCCTTGCAGCCGCTGAAGCCGCGCGCTATCGGATTGCAGCGGCCCGTGAGGCGCCAAGGCGCTGGGCCCGCGATCGAGGGGTTTCGGCCATGACCAAAGCTGCAGCATCGCTGGCTATCGTCGCTCTTTTCGGACTCGGCGCCCTTGGCCAGCCGGGCGCGGCCCAAGCTCAGCCCTACGGCTACCCGCCCGAGCGGGTCGATTGGAAGGTCGGCCCCGGCTATTTTGGTTTCAGCGGCTTTCCGTGGCCCGGACCGCCATTCGCCTGGCCGGATCCCAGGCCAACTTATGGCTGCTACTTCACCCGCGCGCGACTTAAGAACGCGTGGCGAGAGGTCGAAGTCTGCTCCTGAAACTGGCCGGCCGCCGCGCTCCCTCGGGCCCAAGGGCGAGCGCTCTTGCGTTGTTTACCCATTCCGTCGTTCCCCTAGACATGACAGTTGAAGGAAAGCGGGGCGCTTTCCCCGCAAGGGCGCGATGTTCAAGACAATCCTGATCGCCAACCGCGGCGAGATCGCCTGCCGAATCACCAAAACGGCGCGCCGCATGGGCATCAGGACCGTCGCGGTCTATTCCGAAGCGGACAAGGATGCGCTGCATGTCGAGATGGCGGATGAAGCGGTCCCGATAGGGCCGCCCGCCGCGGCCCAGTCCTATCTCGCCATCGACACGATCGTCGCCGCCTGCCTCAAGACAGGCGCCGAGGCGGTCCATCCGGGCTATGGCTTCCTCTCCGAACGCGCGGCGTTCGCGTATGCCCTGGCCGAGGCCGGGATCGTCTTCATCGGCCCCAATCCCAAAGCCATCGAGGCGATGGGCGACAAGATCGAATCGAAGAAATTCGCCAACGCGGCCAGGGTCTCGACCGTCCCCGGCTATCTCGGCGTGATCGAAACGCCGGAACGCGCAGCGGAGATCGCCGACGAGATCGGCTATCCGGTGATGATCAAGGCCTCCGCCGGCGGCGGCGGCAAGGGGATGCGGATCGCCCATTCCCGCAAAGAGGTCGCGGAAGGTTTCGCCCGCGCGCGCTCGGAGGCGAAGTCCTCCTTCGGCGACGACCGGGTGTTCGTCGAAAAGTTCATCGTCAATCCACGTCATGTCGAGATTCAGGTGCTGGGCGACAAGCACGGCAATGTCATCTATCTCGGCGAGCGAGAGTGTTCGATCCAGCGCCGCAACCAGAAGGTGATCGAAGAAGCGCCCTCGCCGCTGCTCGATGCACAAACGCGCAAGCAGATGGGCGAGCAGGCGGTCGCGCTCGCCAAGGCGGTGCAATATGATTCCGCCGGCACGGTCGAGTTCGTCGCGGGCCAAGACCGCAGCTTCTATTTCCTCGAGATGAACACCCGCCTGCAAGTCGAGCATCCAGTGACCGAACTCGTGACCGGCGTCGATCTGGTCGAAGAGATGATCCGCAGCGCCGCGGGCGAACCTTTGCGCTTGAAGCAGGCGGACGTGAAGCTGACGGGCTGGGCGGTGGAGAGCCGGGTTTACGCCGAGGATCCGACGCGTGGCTTCCTGCCGTCGACCGGACGGCTCACGCGCTATCGCACGCCCGCCGAAGGGACGCACGACGGCGTCACGGTGCGCAACGACACCGGCGTGTTCGAGGGCGGGGAGATCTCGATCCACTACGATCCGATGATCGCCAAGCTCGTCACCCATGCGCCCGACCGGCTCGGCGCGATCGACGCACAAGCGACCGCGCTCGACGCCTTCGTCATCGACGGCATCCGCCACAACATCCCTTTTCTGTCGGCGCTGATGCAGCATCCGCGCTGGCGCGAGGGTCGGCTCTCGACCGGCTTCATCGCCGAGGAATTTCCCGACGGATTTCATCCGCTTGTCGCCGAGGGCGAGACGGAGCGCCGTCTGGTTGTGGCCGCGGCGATGATCGACCATACACACAACCTGCGAAAACGGCATATTTCCGGGCAGTTGCGCGAGCCGGAGCAGGTGCGCTTCGAGCTCAAGCGGGTGGTCGCGATGGGCAAGGCCCGGGTCGAACTCGAGATCGAGCCCCGAATGATTGGCGTCGCGATCGTGTTCGCGGATGGCCGCAAGATTGAGGCGCATTCGGACTGGAAGCCGGGCGACCCATTGTGGCGTGGAACCATCGACGGCGCCGACATCGCCGTGCAGGCCCGCCCGATCCTCAACGGCTATGCGCTCTCTCATGCCGGTGTCGCCGTCCACGCGCGCGTCTACACCCGTCGCGAGGCTCAGCTCGCGGCGCTGATGATCGAGCACAAGGACGCCGACGGCTCGCGCTATCTGCTGTGTCCGATGCCAGGCCTCGTCAAGGCGATCGCGGTCAAGGCTGGGCAGGAGGTCAAGGCCGGAGAGCAGCTCTGCATCGTCGAGGCGATGAAAATGGAGAACGTGCTGACCGCCGAGCGCGACGCGACCGTGAAGGCGATCCTGTGCAAGGAAGGCGATTCGCTCGCGGTCGACGCTGTCATGATGGAGTTCGCATGAGCCACGGTAAGCTGATTTCCTCGGGCTCGCCGTTCGAGAAGGCGCACGGCTATTCGCGTGCCGTCGTCGTGGGCGATGAGGTTCATATCGCCGGCACGACCGGATACGATTACGCGAAAATGGCGATGCCCGACGACGTCGCCGAGCAGACCCGCAACATCTATGCGACCTTCGCCAAGGTGATGAAGGAGGCCGGCGGCGAGCTCGCCGACATCGTGCGCTTGCGCACCTTCGTCACCGACGTCTCCTATTGCGAGCCGGTTGTCACGGTGCAGGGCGAGGTCTTCGGCGCGATCCGCCCCGCTGGCACGATCGTCGTCGTCTCGGCGCTCCTAAAGCCGGAAATGAAGGTCGAGATCGAAGCCGACGCGCGGCTCCGACGAACAAACGCCTCCTGATAAGCGTTCGCGCACAAGTTTACGCGCGCGAATGATTTCATGGGCTTAACTGCTCTTTTGCGCGCAACTTTTGCTGTTTTTTCAACAGCAACCCCGAAGCTCGCCAACGGTCCCATACGCGCGGAAAGGTTTGCGCGGAAAGGTTTGAACGTAGGGTCTCGGCTTTGGCGGTGATGTCACAATCATAGTTGAGATTTCTGGAATCGACAACTTATTTCTCTGTTTCCGGGTTTTGGACCGCTCGGCCACGGCCCACAGCCAGCTGCGCTTAACAAACTTCATCGCAAGAGGTATCGTAAGATATGTTTCGTGATTATCATGACGGCAGGCATTCGCTTTTCGCGATCGGCCGGCGCGGCGGGCGTCACGGATGGGGCGGGGGCGGCGTATTTTGGGGCTTTGGCGACGGCGGCGGCTTTCCAGGCGGCCGCAAGCTTTCCTCGGCCGACCTACAGCTGATCATCCTGGCGCTGCTGGAAGAACGTCCGGGCCATGGTTACGATTTGATCAAGGCGCTCGAAGGGCGATCGGGCGGGTTCTATTCGCCGAGTCCCGGCGTCATTTATCCCGCCCTCACCTATCTTGAGGAAGCGGGCGAGGCCGCCGTCGAACCGCAGGGCAACCGCAGAACTCTACAGCCTCACCGACGTCGGCCGCGCACGACTGCAAGCCAACCGCGCGGAGGCGGAGGCGATCTTGGCCGCGCTGAGCCGGATCGGCGGCCGCATGGACCAGGTGCGGGAGGCTTTCGCTGGCTTCGACGAAATCGATCCGGGGGCCTCCGATGATCTGCGTCGAGCTCGCCACGCGCTCAAGCACGCCCTGTTTCAAAAGCGCGGCTTGGCGCCCGACGAGGCCCGCCGAATCGCGGAGATTCTGACCCGCGCCGCCGCCGAGATCCTGGGCGGCGGCAAACCCCAGCAATAGGAGCTCGAGATGCTCTTCGACACGTTTGCCAGCGGCCCGTCCGCGGTCCAATCCATGACCCTCGCGTGCGCGCCGTTATCGGCGATCTCTGCGCCGCGGCCCGCTACCCGGAGGATGGCGGTCCGCGCCGGCATCCCGACCGCGACCCCGCCAATTATGCGGACTACGGCTTCTCCATCTTCCCGGAGCAGGGCGAACTGATCTACCTGCTGTGCCGCGCGCAGTTCGCCCGGCGGGTGGTGGAGTTCGCCACGTCAGTTGGAATGTCGACGCTCTACCCTCGCCGCCGCCATGCGCGACAATGGCGGCGGGCTTGTGATCGGCTCGGAACTCGTTCCCGCCAAGGCGGACGCAGCCCGGCGAAACCTCGCCAAAGCTGGCCTCGAGGATTACGCCGAGATCCGCCAGGGCGACGCCCGGGAGACGTTGCGTCATCTGGGCGGCCGTGTGGACTTCGCCCTGATCGACGGCTGGCCGATCGCAAGCGGTGCGTCGCTGGCGCGCGAGGTCATCGAGATTGTCGCGCCGCAGCTCGAGATCGGCGGCTACGTCATGAACGACAACGCCGAGCCCGACTTTCTGGAATTCATCCGCGACCCGGCGAACGGGTTCCTGTCGATCACTCTGCCGCTCAAGGGCGGAACCGAACTCGCCGTCAAGGTCGAGTGAATGGCGGATCCTCTCTTCGATCTGCCCTCGAAGCGAACGATCGCAGCGAAGGTGCGGCGCGCCGCGGCCAATCGGAACCGCCCCGGTAAGGCGTGCAAGGCCGCGCCTGCAGCCTATGCGCCCGTCGTCGACCATGCCCGGTGCGAGGCGAAGGGCGACTGCGTGGCAGTGTGCCCCTACGACGTTTTCGAAGTGGAGCCCATCGCGCAATCGGACTATCGCGCCCTTCCTTGGCTCTCCCGACTGAAAGTGAGGGTTCACGGAATGAAGACGGCCTACACGCCCCGAGCCGACCTCTGTCTCGCCTGCGGCCTGTGCGTGGTCGCGTGCCCGGAAGGCGCGATCCGCCTGATCGGCGATGCCTGAATCGACCGCAGGCTTCCGAAGAGCGGCGCCGAGCTACCGCGTCCGACATCGGGATCCGAAACGCCCGCGCAGGGCAACTCCTCTTGGCGAAGTCGCGCCCTCGTCGTATGAGAGCGGATATAACGAAACGCACGAACCGGGGAGATGCGAATGTCAGCCGCCTTCGAACTGATTGATGGCGTCCCGAATTATAATCTTTATGTCGGGGGACAATGGGTCCGCTCCTCGCGCAACGAAGCCGCAGAGAGCAGGAATCCCGCGACGGGGGAATTGTTCGCCAAGGTCCAGCAGGCCGGGGCGGCGGAAACCGAACTGGCCATCTCCGCCGCGCACAGCGCCTACAAGGCCTGGGCGGCGACGCCGGTGTCCGCGCGCGAATCGATATTCTTCCGCGCCGCTGACGTGCTGGCCGCCAAAACCAACGAAATTGTCGACGTCCTCATTCAGGAGTCCGGATCGATCGCGGGCAAGGCCGGCTTCGAAGTCGGCTTTTGCTTCGATCTCCTGAGGACCGCGGCTGCGGAGATGCGCCAGTCGCCGGGCGAAACGATGCCGCTCACGGCGCCCGGCCAGTTTGGATTTACGGTGCGCCAACCGCTCGGCGTGATCGCCGGCATCGCGCCTTTCAACGCGCCCTTCCTTCTCGCCATGAAGAAGGTGGTTTTGGCGCTCGCCGCAGGCAACGGCTTCATTCTGAAGCCCTCGGAGCTTACCCCCGTGACCGGGCTCAAGATCGCAGAAGTGTTCGACGAGGCGGGCCTGCCGCCCGGCCTCCTCAGTGTCGTCCCCGGCCTTGCGTCGGAAGTTGGCGCGGCCATTTTCGCCGACCCCCGGGTGCGGATGATCACCTTCACAGGCTCGACCCAGACCGGTCGCCATCTCGCGGTCGAGGCGGCGAAGACGCTCAAACGCTTCACGCTCGAAATGGGCGGAAAGAGCCCGCTGATCGTTCTTGGCGACGCCGATGTCGACTACGCCGTGCGCGCGGCCGCGTTCGGCATCTTCTTCCATCAGGGCCAAGTCTGCATGGCGAACTCGCGCATCCTGGTCGAGGAGCCCATTTTCGACGCCTTCTGCGAGCGTTTCGTCCCGGTGGCGAAGAGCCTGAAGGTCGGCGATCCGCGCGAGCCTGACACCGTCATCGGTCCCCTGATCCGAGGAACCCAATGCGCCGTGATCGACGGCCACGTCGAGGACGCCGTCGACAAGGGGGCGAAATTGTTGTGCGGGGCCAAGCACGAGGCCCAGTACTATTGGCCGACGGTGCTCAGCGGCGTGACGCGGGAGATGCGCATCTTCCGGGAGGAGAGTTTCGGGCCCATCACGTCGATCATCAAGGTCCGCGACCACAAGGAAGCGCTCGAAATCGCCAACGACACCGACTACGGCCTGTCCGCCGGCGTCATCACCAACGACATGCAGAAAGCGATGGAGCTCGCCTTCAGCCTCGAATTGGGGATGGTGCATCTCAACGATTGCACGGTGTCGGACGAGCCGCACGCGCCGTTCGGCGGCGTCAAGAACAGCGGTTCCGGGCGTGAGGGCGGGCGCTTCTCGATGGAAGAGATGACCGAACTCAAATGGATCACCATCCAGAGCGGTCAACGCGCCTTTCCGATGTGAGTACGCTACTGTGCGGGATCGCCAGCTGACCCCGCCCGATTTGCTCAAAGGCGCGCTCGCCTCGGATCACGAATGGCTGCGAGGCTCACCGCGACTGCGGCCGCCTCGAACTCGCGCCAGCGCGCCTCCCGACGCGCCGTGGCCTCCGCATCCGCGCCCCACCGCTCGGCCTGGAAGTCCTCGTCGACATGAGCCGCTTGCCACGCGGCTTCGGCAGAGAGAAATCCGTGCGCGACGGCGAGCGCCAGCAGCGCCGAGCCGGTCAGCGTCGTCATCACGCTGAGCGCGGCAAGCGCAATGGGATCGTCGTACGCGTCGAGCGCTGCGCCAATCGCCGCCAGCGCCTCGGGCGGCTGCGCGATATGCATCACGCCATTTGTCACCTTCAAGCGCGCCTCGAGCGACTCCGCCGCCCAGCACAAAACAGGATCGAAGGCGTGCGCCTGCCGCGCAACCAGCGTGTCCGGCTCCTCGGCGCGGTAGCAGAGGAGGTCGGAGCCGGCGTAGCCCAGAATGTCGGCCCGCGTTTCGGCCATCGTATGCGCGACGCCGTCGATCGCCGAGTTGAGGAGCCGCGTCAGCGGCATTTCCGCCGGGACGATCGTCTCACGCTGCCGCTCCCATTCCTCCGCAACCTTGAGCATGAGCGCCCGGCTCACGGCGGCGATCGGATTGCGGCCAGGCGTGCGCGCTCCGCGGCCGTCGAGCAGGAGCGCGTGCCTGCCGTCCGCTTCGCGCACTTCGACGGCCTTGTAGAAGCGACCGACCGGCGGGGGCCGCATGTTCGCCTGCGCGGCTCGCATCGGGTCCTTGCTGCCCTCGGCCGTGCCCGACTGAGGGGTTGGCGATGAGGGCTCACTCATCCGGCGCGTCCTCGATCGGATCCCGGTCGGTCTCGTCGAATCCGAACATGGCGAAGCTTTTTTTCATGTGCTCGGGAAGCGGCGCCGTCACGTCAATGGTTCCGCTGCGCGGATGCGGCAGGACCAGCCGGCGCGCCAGAAGATGCAGCTTGGGTTCGAGCCCCGGCGGAACAGCACGCAGCGGATCGCTACGGGCCGGGTCATTCGCGGCCTTTCGGTTGTATTTCGGATCGCCGACGATCGGATGGCCGATCGCCTCGCAATGGGCGCGCAGCTGATGCGTGCGCCCGGTGACCGGGCGCATCGACAGCCACGCCAGGCGCGGCGTGACCTTGTCGACGACCGCATAGAGGGTGAGCGAATGCTGAGCGTCGGGGTCGCCGTGCTTGGCGACGCGCATCCGTTCGAGATCCGCCCTGCCCTCCTGTTTGACGGCGCGCGCCCCCATGCCCTCGCCTTTGGCGAGAAACATCGAGATGCGCCCCTGCGCCGGCTTCGGGACGCCTTCGACCAGCGC
The DNA here is from genome assembly GCA_963707355.1 of uncultured Alphaproteobacteria bacterium. Classification (GTDB taxonomy): domain Bacteria; phylum Pseudomonadota; class Alphaproteobacteria; order Rhizobiales; family Beijerinckiaceae; genus Roseiarcus. The sequence goes on from CAVPPX010000059.1 coordinate 198,855, forward strand.
CCAGTAGATCTTCTTCGCCCGTCGCGAGCGGAAGATCTCGCCAAGCTCCGCCGCCATTTTGCGCGACTTGGCGATCAACAACACGCCCGATGTGTCGCGGTCCAGCCGATGAACGAGGACGGGCCGATTGCCTTCTTTGTCGGCGAGCGCCTGAAGCATGCCATCGATATGGTGCGTGGTCCCCGAACCGCCCTGCACGGCGAGACCGTAGGGCTTGTTGAGCACAAGCACGTCGCGATCCTCGAACAACGTCATCGCGCGAATGGCTTCGGCGTCGCCCGGATTGGCGCGCTTGACGGCGGACGCTTGTTGAGGGGCGATCTTGAGCGGCGGCACACGCACGCTTTCGCCGCTCGCAAGCCTCGTCGAAATATCCGCTCGCTTGCCCGAGACGCGCACCTCGCCCTTGCGCACGATCCGCATCAGATGCGAGTTCGCGACGTCGGGAAACCGCCGGTGCAGCCAGCGGTCAAGCCGCATGCCAGCTTCGTCCTCGCCGATCTCATAAGACGCCGCCTTGTCGGGGGGAGCGGCGGCCGTCGTGGCGTTGCCATCTTTCCGCATGAAGCGCGTCATAGCGCAGCCTCATCGAGCGCGGTAGGGTCAAACGCTCATCCTCGCAAGGAGCTCGCCATGGCCGATCATTATCATGCCGTCGTCTGGATCGATCACAAACGGGCGCGCGTTCTTCACTTCAACGTCGAAGAGGCGGACAAGACATTGATCCGGGATCACTTCGTTCGCGACATTCACGCCCATGAGAAGCGGACCGGTCACAGGACTGAGGAGAACAAGTCGTTCTTCGAGGATGTCGCGAAAGCGATCGCCGACGCCCGCGCGATCCTGATTGTTGGCCCGGCGCAGGAGAAGGACTTCTTCGCCAAATTTCTCACCGCGAAGCATCCCGCGATCCGGTCACATGTCGAGGGCATCGAGAAAGCGGACCATCCGACCGACGGCGAGCTCCTCGACTTCGCGCGGCGCTATGTCAAAGCCGCCGACCACATGCGGCCGCAGATCGACCCGCCTGAAGCCGGCAAGCCTTGAGCGCTGGGCGGGCATCGGCCTCCAGCGACCTCGTCGCGCTCGCCCTCGAATGAGGATTTCCTATGCCCTATGAGCTCTACTATTGGCCCGGCATTCAGGGGCGCGGCGAGTTTGTGCGCCTCGCGCTCGAGGCGGTGGGCGCCCCTTATGTCGATGTCGCGAGGGAGCGCGCGGCGGGGCGCGGCGTAAAGGGCATGACGGCGATGCTCGAAGGCGGCGCGCCGCAGACCCCTTTCGCGCCCCCGTTCCTGCGCGACGGCGAGATTGTCGTCTCGCATGTCGCCAACATTCTCCACTATCTCGGCCCCAAGCTCGGGCTCGCGCCGAAGGATGAGGCAGGTCGCATCTTCGCCAACGGACTGCAGCTCACGACCACCGATTTCATGGCCGAGGTTCACGACACACATCATCCGATCGCGACGGACCTTTACTACGAGGACCAGAAGAGAGAGGCCAAGGCGCGCACCTCGGCCTTCCTTCAGCATCGCGTGCCGAAATATTTCGGCTATTTCGAGCAGGTCCTGAGCAATAACCCGGCGGGATCGGCGCACATTGTGGGCGACAAACTCACTACCGTCGATTTATCGCTGTTTCAGATTTGGGAAGGCTCGGCTTACGCCTTCCCCCACGCTTTCGCAGACGCGGGCAAGCTTTATCCCGCGCTCGCGGCGCTTGCGAAATCGGTCGCGGCGCAAAAAAACGTGGCCGCCTATCTCGTCTCGGACCGACGCATTGCGTTCAACACGTCAGGCATTTTCCGCCACTATCCCGAGCTCGAACTCGGGGCCGGTGAAGACGGCAAAACGCAAGTCGTGAGGGACTCGCGCGTGCTCTGATGGGCGCGTCGCCATTAGAGCCAGCGGGCGTTTGAATGGAAGCGACGCAGCGATCCAGAACCGCCGGCCTGGCCCTTCATCCCCTGGATTGCTTCGCTCCGCTCGCAATGACGATCCCAGTACGAGCGAAATGCAATTGCTCTTGCAAACGCGCACCGCGCGAAAAAGCAGCCCCCAGCTTTAGAGCCGTCGCGTTGGGGCAACTCCTTCCCTTACGTTAACCAAGTGTCCTAGTTCGGACGATGCGCCTCGTCGGTCGAGTTGAACTCGAACAATAAGAGAACATAGAGTGAACTTACCCTGATCGAGGAGCCGGAAAATGTATCCCATCGCCTCTTATGCGCTGCGTGACATTGCGGAGATCGCCGCCCTTGGAGCGTTTCTCGTCATGATTGCGTTCATCGCCCGCGCCATCGGTTCGTGAGGCGGGAAAGGGTGGGCGTCATCCACAGGCCCTGCCCCACCCGCTCTCGACGTGCGCGCCGCGGCTTGCGACAACCCAGCCATGGATTCGTCTGTCATCGAGGCGGTCGGTTTCGTGCATTTGCACGTGCACAGCGCCTATTCCCTGCGCGAGGGGGCGCTGACCGTCGAGACGCTGGCCAAGCTCGCCCAGGCCGACGCGATGCCGGCCTTGGCGATCACCGACACCAACAACCTCTTCGGCGCGCTCGAATTTTCGGAGAAGCTCGCCAAGAGCGGGGTGCAGCCGATCATCGGCGCGCAGATGATGGTCGATTTCGCCGACGCGGCGCCCGCCTTCTGGCGGGGCGTCGAGCGGGACAATGCCCGGGCGTCGATTGTTCTCCTGGCGCAGAACGAGACCGGCTACCAACATCTGATGCGCCTCGCCTCGGCGCTCTGGCTCGATCCCAAGGATGGCGACGAAGCACATCTTCCCTTCACGGCGCTGGAAGACGCCCAAGGCCTCATCGCGCTGACCGGCGGCCCCGCCGGGCCGATCGACCGGGCGCTGAGAGCCGGACTTGGCGACCTGGCCGAAAGCCGGCTCAAGCGCCTGGCTGACGCCTTCGGGTCAAGGCTCTATGTCGAGATCCAGCGTCACGGGCTCGACAGCGAGCGGGCAACCGAGCCTGACCTCATCGCTCTCGCCGACCGGGCCGGCTTGCCCCTGGTCGCGGCCAACGAGCCTTATTTCGCCGGGCTTTCGGACTACGAAGCCCATGACGCACTCCTGTGCGTCGCGGAAGGCGCGGTGGTGTCGATGTCCGACCGCCGGCGCCTGTCGCCCGAGCATCGGTTCAAGACGCGCGCGCAAATGACCGAATTGTTCGCAGATCTCCCCGAGGCGACGGAGGCCAGCGTCGAGATCGCGATGCGCTGCGCCTATCGGCCAACGACGCGAAAGCCGATCCTGCCCCGTTTTTCGGTCGTTGGCGGCGCTGCTCTTGACGAGGAGAACGAGCTTCGGCGGCAGGCGAGCGAGGGCTTGAGCGCGCGCCTCGCCGCGCATGGGCTGACCCCGGGACACACCGAAGAGGACTATTCAAAGCGCCTCGCCTTCGAGCTCGACGTCATCGTGAACATGAAGTTCGCCGGCTATTTCCTGATCGTCGCCGACTTCATCAAATGGGCGAAGGCGCAAGGCATCCCCGTCGGTCCGGGGCGCGGTTCGGGCGCAGGCTCGGTCGTCGCCTGGGCGCTCACCATCACCGATCTCGATCCGCTGCGGTTTGGCCTCCTGTTCGAGCGATTCCTCAATCCCGAACGCATCTCGATGCCTGATTTCGACATCGACTTCTGTCAGGATCGACGCGATGAAGTGATCGCTTACGTGCGCGATCGCTATGGCGCCGACCGCGTCGCGCAAATCATCACCTTCGGTTCGTTCCTGGCGCGCGGCGTCCTGCGCAACGTCGGCCGGGTGCTTGAAATGCCGCTCGGCCAGGTCGACAAGCTCGCCAAGCTCGTGCCCCAGAATCCAGCCCATCCGGTCAGTCTCAAGCAGGCGGTGGCGGACGAAACGCGGCTGCAGGAGGCGGCGAAGGCGGACGAGAAGGTCGCCAGGATGCTGGCGATCGCCGAACGGCTCGAGGGGCTTTATTCCAACGCCTCGACCCACGCCGCCGGCGTCGTCATCGGCGATCGGCCGCTGATCGAGCTCGCGCCGCTTTACCGCGATCCCAAATCGGCGATGCCGGCGACCCAGTTCAACATGAAATGGGTCGAGCAGGCCGGCCTGGTGAAGTTCGACTTCTTGGGGCTGAAGACGCTGACCGTTCTTAAGCGGGCGGTCGATCTCATCGCTCGCCGCGGCGAAATGATCGACCTTGGCAAGATCCCGCTCGACGATTCTAAGACCTACGCGATGCTCGGGCGCGGCGAGACGGTCGGCGTGTTCCAGGTGGAAAGCGGCGGCATGCGCAAGGCGCTCGTCGACATGCGGGCCGACCGGTTCGAGGACCTCATCGCCCTGGTCGCGCTCTATCGCCCGGGCCCGATGGCGAACATTCCGACCTATTGCGCCCGCAAGCTCGGACAGGAGAAGCCCGACACCATCCACCCGATGATCGAGCCTATCCTGCGCGAGACCCATGGCGTCATCATCTATCAGGAACAGGTGATGCAGATCGCGCAGACGCTGTCGGGCTATTCGCTCGGCGAAGCCGATATGCTGCGCCGCGCGATGGGCAAGAAGATCAAGAAGGAGATGGACGCGCAGCGCGCCCGCTTCGTCGATGGCGCGGTCGAGCGCGGCCTGACGCGCTCCAAGGCGGACGAGATCTTCGATCTCCTCGCCAAATTCGCCGACTACGGCTTCAACAAGAGTCACGCCGCGGCCTATGCGTTGATCGCCTATTGGACAGGCTGGTTCAAGGCCAACCACCCAGCTGAATTCCTTGCCGCCTCAATGACGCTCGATAAGGGCAACACCGACAAGCTCGCCGAATTCCGCACTGAGGCGCAGCGCTTTGGCATCAAGGTGATGGCGCCGTCGGTCAACGAATTCCTGGTCGATTTCGACGTGCGAACGGAGGCCGGAGCGCCGACCGATCCATTACGCGCTGAGCGCAATCAAGGGCGTTGGCGAAGCGCAGGCCGAGGCGCTGGTCGACGCGCGCCGGTCGCGCGCCGTTCGCTTCGCTCGGCGATATGGCGGCGCGGCTCGATCCTCGCGCCGTCAACAAGAAGGCGCTGGAGAGCCTCGCAGCGGCGGGCGCCTTCGATTGCCTGGAGCCCAATCGGGCGGCGGCCTTCGCGGCGATCGAGCCGATGCTGGCGATCGCCAATCGCGAAGTGATGCAGAAAGCCGCCGGACAAAACGCGCTGTTCGGAGAAACGGAGGCGGCGCCGGTCAGGGCGAGCGCCGCGCCATGGCCCGAATCGGAGCGGCTCAGGCGCGAGTTCGACGCCGTCGGCTTCTTCCTCTCCGGCCATCCGCTCGAAGTCTTCGACGCGGCGCTCAAGCGTTTGAGGGCCACGCGCTGGGCAGAGTTTGCGCGAGCGGTGCGCAACGGCGCCTCGACCGCACGACTAGGCGCGAGCGTGCTCGACCGTTATGAACGGCGGACGAGGAACGGTGGCAAGATCGGCATCGTGCAGCTCTCCGATCCCTCCGGAACTTATGAAGCGATCATGTTCCAGGAGGGCTTGAGCCAGTTCCGCGATCTGCTCGAGAAAGGCGCAGACGTCCTGGTGACCCTGCAGGCGGCCGTCGAAGGCGAGGATGTGCGCGCGCGCATCGTCAACGTCGAGCGGCTCACCGAAGCCGCCGCCAAGGTCCAAAAGGGTCTCAGGGTGTTCGTGCGCGACGAAGCGCCGCTCGAATCGATCGAGCGGCGCTTGACCGCGCCCGGCGAGGGCGAGGTGTCGCTGGTCTTGATCCTCGGGCCACAGGACGGCGAGGTCGAAATCCGCCTGCCCGGCCGCTATTCGGTGAGCGCGGCGATCGCCGGCGCGCTCAAGGCCGCGCCCGGGGTGGTGGCGGTGGAGCAGGTCTAAGCCGCGCGGCCGCGCGCCACATCTTGGCACGCTCGCGAGATCGCCGGCGGGGATTGAACGGCGCGGACCCCGTTCCGAGGCGCTTGCGCCGCCCGCTCCGCTTCGCTATTGACGCGCCACGCCGACGCGCGAAAACGCGCCTTGAGGCGGCCGTTGGGGGATAGTTCAACGGTAGAACAGCGGACTCTGACTCCGTCAATCTTGGTTCGAATCCAGGTCCCCCAGCCATTTGAGTTTACACCGCTTTTTACGATTGCGCTCTTCGCGGTTGGAGCGGTTGGCATTTCAGTTGGGAATTTTTGTTCCTCTTTCGACCCTGTGAATAGCGGCGCGACCGAAGGCCGGGTCGCGGTGGAGATAATTGGTATCGAGGATCGATCGGACATCTCGAAGCGCGTGCCCGGTGATCGTCGCGACTTCCGCTTCAGCGGCTCCTGCGAGCGCAAGTCGAGTCACCGCGGCACGCCAAATCTCGCGCTGCGCATTCAATCATCATTTTGCTGGATGAGCCGCCCGTGGCCCGTCCCGGACTAGCGCCGTTCCCGCGCCGATGGCCGCGAAAATAGCCAGGAGAACCAACACCGCCTCGACTGCCGCGAGCAGCGCCGACTGTGGCGCCTCGCTTGTGCGGACTTGCGTTCCGACCGCCGCGTCGAGGCGCCAGGCAAGCACGGTCGCGGACGCGGCTACGCCGACGGCCCCGCCGAGAATGCGCAGCAGGTTGAGCAGACCGCCCGCGGTGGCCGATTTCTCCATCGGCGCCGCACCCATCGTCTCGCTGTTGTTCGATGCGATAAAGACGCCCAGCCCAATCCCATAGACCCCGAGACCGATCATTATGATCAACAGACTATCTGACGCACCCGACAGCGCCGGTATCAACGCCAGCGCGGACAGGCCACACAGCACCGGGCCGGACACCAAGACAAGCTTCGAATAGCGATCCGAAACCGCGCCGGCGAAAGGAGCGACGATCCCAAGCGCGATCGGAACAATGGTAAGGCGCAGCCCGGCAACCATTGGCAGGTCGTGGTATCCGCGCACGAAAGCGTAGGACATCGCGAAGAACATCCCGAAAAGCATCGCATAGGAGAAAAGAACTCCAATTGTTCCCGCCGCGAACGAGCGAGAGCGGAATAGATGGAGATCCACGAGCGGCGCTGGCGCCCGCGTTTCATGCCAGACGAAGGCGGCGAGCAGGATAGGGGCGGCTATGAGGCAAGCGACGAGCGCCGGCGAAAATCCCCAAGCGTGAGATTGGGCGATCACGACGAGCAACGTTGCGAGCCCTGGGACGAGAAGCATCGCGCCGAGCCAGTCGAAGCGGCTGTCGCCAGCAAACTCGGTGGTTTTCGGCACAATGAGCCACGACAGAACGAACGCCAGGATTGAAAGAGGCACATTGACCCAGAATATCCAGCGCCAGCCGAGCGTTCCGAGCAGGACGCCACCCGCTGTCGGTCCGATGGCGAAGCCGACCGCCTGGGTGGCCGCCATGATTCCGAGCGCCTTGCCGCGCCGTTCCCGGCCAGCGGCCGTCACCAGGATGACGACGCTATTTGCCCCGGCCATGGCTCCGCCGATCCCCTGAAGCACGCGAAGAACGATTATCGACCCGAGCGTCGGCGCGAGTCCGCACAGCGTCGACAGGACCGCAAAACTCGCGAAACCACTCAGAAAAATGGACTTGCGTCCGGCGATCTCGGCTAACCGCGCGAAGATGGGCAACGCGCATGCGACGGCCAGCATGTAACCGACTGCCACCCAGCTGACCGCGTTGAGCGAGGCGTCAAACGCGGTCTCGAGCGAGGGCATGGCAAGCTGGACGATGCTGGCGTCCAATTGCCCCATGAAGCCGCCCACGCACGCCGAACCGACGACGAGCCAGGGATAGGACGCGCGCCGTACGAAGAAGGGCGCGGGGGCAGCTTCCGGAAGTCGAGGCTGGTGGTTCAGCGCGGCTCTCCCACTTGCCTTTGCGAAGCGGCACAGGCCAAATCCGCGGCTGCCCGATCGAGCTTCGAGCCTACACGGCTGCCGGCCCCGGGACGAGCGTTCGGCAGCTATAGAGCGACGAGGTGGCGCAGATGTAGAGCGTCCTCCTGTCGCCGTCGCCCCAGTTGAAGTTTCCGGTCACCTCCGGGACACGGATCACGCCGAGTATCTGACCGTTCGGCGCGAAGACATGAATCCCGCCAGGGCCGGTGCAGAACAGATTGCCTTCGGCGTCGACTTTCATGCCATCCGGCACTCCAGGCTCGTGGCCTTCGAGGACGGCCCAGACCTCGCCCCCCGATACACTCGCTTCCCGCACCGCGAACCGGCGGATGTGCATCTTCGCCGTGTCGTTGACGAAGAGAACCGCGCCGCCCTCAGCGAGACACAAGCCGTTTGGCCCTTCAAAATCCTCGACCAGTCGGATGATTGCGCCGTCGCGGGGATCAAGTCGATAGACGCCCCGAACCGGCTGCTGTTCCTCGCGCGGGATTCCCACTCCGAGCAACGAGCCCTCGCCCGCGTGGCGACCATAGGGCGGGTCGGTGAAATAAAGACGACCCGAGGAATCCACGACGATGTCGTTCGGACTGTTGAGCTCGAGGCCGTCATAGTGGCTGGCCAGAATCGTCATGCGACCATCCGGCTCCTGCCGGACGACCCGGCTTGTCGCGTGTTCGCAACTGACGAGCCGGCCCTCGCGGTCGAGGCAATTGCCGTTGGTTTTGTTGCTGGGCGCGCGAAAAATCTCGACCCGGTCAGGCTCGGGTTCGAAGCTGTACAGGCGGTCGCCCGGAATATCGCTGAAGATGAGCACGCCGTCGTGAGCGCGCCAAACGGGACCTTCCGTGAAGCGAAATCCGCTCGAGCGCTTCACGACCGGCTCGTCCTCGACGATGCGCGACAGCCTTAAATCGCGAATGTCCAAATGGCTCACTATGGGCGCCCGCTCATTTCTGAATGCTGTTGAACTGGAGTTGTATCGAGCCGGTTTGGCGCCGGACCGCGCACCCGCCCGAGAGAGCCATGAGATCATGAAGACCTCATGGCTCGCGAAATCATCACTGGTGAATTTCGACCCATTTCTTGTTGGCGGCGTCGTATTTCACCAGCGTCAGCTCTTGCTCGGTGAACGAGGCATGGCGGGTCGGCGAGAAAATCACCGGGCCGTCGATGCCTGGAACGCCCGACAGCTTTTCATACGCGGCGCGCAGGACGGCGTGGTCGGTCGACTTCGTCTGTTCGATGACATGGGCGAGGGTCATGACAGCCTGATAGCTCACCTCGGCCGACTGCGTCGGGTCTTCGTTGTATTTCTTCCGGTAGGCCTCGGCGAACGCCTTGTACAAGTCGTTCGGATGCAGCTCGGCCGCTATGAAAGCGCAGACGACGCCGTCGGCGGCAGGGCCGGCCAAGTTTGAGAACGTGTTGTCGGAGCAGGTGTCCGAACTCGCCGAGCACCTGCAGCTGCTCTCCCGACGTTTTCAGCATTTGCGCGAAGGCGGCTTGGTCGGGCGGCGAAAGCCAGACCTCGACGCAATCGGCTCCGGAATTTTTCACCGCCTCAAGGTCCGGCGCCAACTGAGCTGTGGCTCCGGTCGTCCAGTTCTCGGTGATTGGACGATCGAGGGCGAGTTTCTTGCCGGCCTTTTCGTAGGCAAGCTTGAACGCCGCGAACCCGCCCATGCCCCACGAGGTGGTGTCATGCAAAACCGCGAGGCCCTTCGAGCAGTGCTTGAGCGCATATTCGCCTAGCGCCGCGCCCCAGGCAAAGGAGTTGGCGCCGGATTGGAACACCCAAGCGTGCGGCGGCTTGTCGGGACCGTTCGGATAGACCGTCAAGCCTCCGCCATCCACCAAGCCAATATCAAGGATGTGATATCTGTCGGCGAGCTGAGCCGTGACCGGTCCATTGTCCGGCGAGCCGACGATCGCGACGGCGCCCTTGCTGACGAATTTCTGAAACAACTGACCGGCGAGGGTGCCGTCGCCATTGTCATTGACCGCCTCGACCACGACCGGACGCCCGAGGATTCCGCCCTGGGACATCAGCTTGTCTTGCGCCAGCAGCGCGCCCTGCTGGGCTTGCGTGCCAATGTTTCCGTAGGCGCCCGTTGTCCCGCCCATCACGCCGACAAGGATCGGATCGCCGCTTGGCGCCGCAATGACGGGGCCTGTCAAACAGGCCGCCAAGACCGAAAGAACTCCACAGCGCCATCGACTGACGTTCATCACGCGCCTCCCTTTGCGCACCGTTTCATGCGCGGCTCATGCCTAACATTCTTTCTGTCGCGGTTCGAGGCGAGGCCGTTGGCTCGCGGCAAGGCGCTTCATGATCTTGCCATTATTTTGCGGATCGGACGGTTCGTTCCCTCTGCCATTGCGACGATCTGGTTTTGGGCGTCTGCGCCTATGCCAGGAAGGGCTCCGATCCCTCCGCGGGGCAACCACCCCGCTCATTCGCCGAGATACACCTTTCTCACGACCGCATCCGAGCGCACTTCGTCGGGCGTCCCGGTCAGCACGACCTCCCCTGCGTTCAAGACGGTGACAAGGTCGCACAATGGAAACAAGAAGCGCGTCTGGTGTTCGATGACGATCATCGTCAGGCCGCGGCCCTTGAGCTCACGCAAAATCCAGGCGAGATGCTCGACCTCGCGAGAGGTCAACCCCGTCGCTGGTTCATCCAGAATGATGATCTCCGGGCTCGCCACGCAGACGCTCGCCAATTGCGTCAGTTGCTCGATCCCGTGCGGCACGTCGCGAATGCGCCGCTCGGTCCAGCCTCCTGCGCCGACCGCCCGGAGAGCGCTCACGGCTCGGTCCGACATGCGGTCCGTGTCTCTGCGCGCGGACTGCAGAAGCGGCCATACGACCGCGCGCGCGCCGACGTTCGCCGTGAGGCCATAGCCGCCGACCAGCACGTTCTGACGCGTCGTCAGTTCCTTGATCAGTTGCGCGGCCTGAAAGCTGCGTCTTAAGCCCAGCCGCGCGCGATCGGCGGGTCCGAAGCCGTCCACCCTTCGCTCTTTGATGAAGATCGATCCCGAGACCGGCCGCAGCCGTCCAGCGATGATGTTGGCGAGCGTGCTTTTCCCGGATCCGTTCGGACCGATCAGCCCGTGGATTGTCCCGACCGCGACTTCAACACTCACGTTGCCCAGAACGCTTGGCCCCGTTCCATAGCGGAATGTGATGTCGCGACATTCGACGATCGGCGCCGATGGGGCCGAAGACGCGGGATCCGTGTTCGCCGAGACGACCGCAGGAAACAACCGAACAAGAGCGCTGCGCTCGATGGCGCCCTCGGCGGGCGCGGCATCCGAACCCGCCAGTGTGACGGCGTCGCCCGACGCTCGCCTCAGATGCGCCCAGGAGCGTTTCAGAGCGCCAATGACGCCCTCCGGGACAATCGTCACCACCATGATCGACAGAACGCCGTACAGCACCTGCTGAAGCCACGGATTGATGTGAACCAGCACGGGGAACATGCTGACGAACGCAGCTCCGATGATCGGACCGAGCGTGGTGTTGATCCCGCCGATCAGGATCATGATCAGGACGTTGAGCGAGACCGACCAACTGAACTGGCTGGGCGATACGACGCCGAGGAAGCAGAACAGCCAGCCGGCGAAGCCGATCGTCGCCGAGGCGAGCGCGAACACCAGGACCTTCACCGGCCCGGCGCGAACGCCGGCAGCCTCGGCGAAAGGTTCCGCGTCCCTGATCGCTAGGAGCACAGGATAAAGAAGCGAACGCCGAACGCTCCACACAACAAAGATCACAACCATGAGCGTCAGCATCACGCACCACGCGATCGGCGGTCCGAGCGGCGAAAGACTCTCCGGCAGGTCGGGGAAGTTGGGCCCGAGCAGGCCCTGCATTCCATTCGTGATTTGCAGGTCGGTCGTCAGCACCGTGATGACCAGAGTGAAAATGAATGTCGTGATGGCGAAATGCAGTCCGCTCACCCGAAGCGAAGCGGCGCCGAGAATGACCCCAAGCAGTCCGGTGGTGATGACAACGATCGGAATGAGCAGGAACAGGTTCATCCCATAGATCGTCGACAAGATGGTCGTGAGATACGCGCCAATGGCGAAGAAGCCGCCCACGCCCAGTGAATAGAGGCCGAGGACGCCGGCGGTCGCGTCGAGGCATATGGCGAGGATCGCGTAGATCGCCGCCACGAGAATGAGGCCCTGGACCTGCAAGTCCGCCCAGGCGATGAAATATGTCGCGACGAGATAGGCGATCAGGATCGCAGCGATCAGCCCGTATCGCGACAATCGTTTCGAAGGGGGCTCCCCCGAAAGACGGGATGTCTCATCCGTGCGTCCGGCGGAGATCCGCCGATGAAGGCTCCTGGACGCGATCCGCTCGCTTGCGCCCTTGAGAGCGAGCGGGATCTGCTGGATCAGGAACGGAAGCTGCGCGAACGGGGCGGCTCTGAGGCTGAATATCCCCCTGGGACTTACCAGCAGAACCAATACAAGGATGACAAACGGAAACCAGTCCGACGCCTGGGAATTGATATAGGTGTTCGCTCCCTCCGACAGGACGCCGAGCAGAAGGCCGCCAACCATCGCAAAGGCCGGATTCTCGGCTCCGCCGATCATCATCGCGACAAAGCCGAAAGTGTTGAATGTGCCGCCCAGGTAAGGATTGGCGAAGGTGCGGGGGGCGATCAAAACGCCGGCGATTCCCGCTATCAGTCCTGAGATTGCGAAGGTCGCGGCTGCGACCATCATCGTATTCGCGCCGATGCACTCCGCCATTTCGGGGTCGGAGGCAGTCGCCATTCCAACTTTGCCGAACAACGTCCATCGCCGCACAAGCTCCAGCGCGACGACGATGACGGCCGCAACCACGATTGCAAGAATTTGCTGCGCGGTCAGTAGAGCGCCACCGAGATGGACGCCGATATCGTTGAGGAGAGGCGGGAAGGCGCGAGAGCGAGGGCCGACGACATAGGCAATCGCATTCTCGAGAGCCAATCCGAAGCCCAAAGTGCTCACCATCCAGGTGAAACTGAATGGGTCGGCCTTCAAGATCGGCCTTACGGCGACAAAGTAGGACACGGCGCCATCGCACAGGCAGCGATGGGGCCAAGCGCGACGCCGATCCACGGATTGTAGCCTGCTTCCGACAGCGACGCCGCGACGACGATCGCGACCGTCAGCATTTGCCCCTGCGCGAAATTGATGACGCGGGTGACGTAGAACGAGAGCGCGAGCGCCAGTCCCAGAAGGCCGTAGATCGCCCCTATCGACACGCCGCTGAGAACAAACTGAAGCACCCGCGCTTGCTCCTATCGCCGCGCCCAGTGCGCTCTGACGAAAGAGCGCCACAGCTTATGAGCGCCGCGCACCACGTGGAACTCGTTGTGCGTTCTCATAAAATCTCGCCACGCCCAACGCCGCCTGAATTCATGGATGTGATTTCCGTTCAGGATGCTCCGTCCTGCTTGAAATCAGCTCCCTCGACAAGGACATCTCGGGGGGTAGGCTCGCCCGGCCGCGACTTCAACGAAGGTCGATTGTCTCGACGTCCGCCCATCGGAAGCTGACCTCGCCGAGGGTCGTGAAGAAGCGTCCAGCTATCGAGAACCGGGCCCCGCTCTGGCCGAGCGCAGGCTCGTTCAGCCGGAGCGCAAGCCCGAGGCGAAAAATGCCGAAGGGCCGGACTGCCCGTCTCGTTCGGACATACCCGGAATCTCCGGCAGTTCCGAGGAGACCCATGCCCTCGCGCAAATCCGGTCGATGGAGCGGCCGACCATCATCCGGATGATCTCGTCTCGACTCGTGTCCTCCCTCGCCGATCGCCAAGGTCAAGCCGGTCGCTGTCGTTTATGGCGAAGGCTTGGCTGCCGGGCTGGCGACCGGCCTCCGTGGTTTTATTTTTTGTGGCCCGCGCAGAACCGGGGACTGAACATTGAGCGCATCCGGCGTCGCTCAGACAAAAGCCCGCCACACCTCCGGCACAAACCCGAAGCCGGTCGTTCGGCGCTCGATATGGCCGATAGCGGGGAAGTCGAAATGGGTGCCGGCGACGCGAATCCGGTCCGTCGCGGCCATGTCCAGAGCGCGTTTCCGCGTCGCGATCGCTTGCCCGCGGTCGATGTCGAGCACCGTACCGGCTTCAGGCGCCGCCATCTGCAGGGTCGGCATATGCACGACGTCGCCCCAGATCATGACGGTTTTCGTTTCCCGATTCTGATCAGCCAGGCGGTCTGGCCCGGCGTGTGCCCCGCCTGGGTGATCAGCGGTGACACCGGGAAACAAGGAACCGTCGCGAATGGTGCGGATACGATCAGCGTAGGGCGCGGTGGCGAGCCGCGCGCCCTCGAAAAACTCCAATGTCTCCGGCGGCGACCGGCCGGGCGAATTGGAAGCGCGGAAGAAATTCAATTCCGCCTCATTGACCACGAGTTCCGCCTTCGGGAAGACGGCTTGCCCATGCTCATCGACGAGCCCGTTCACGTGATCGGGATGAAGATGCGTCATCAGGACCGCGTCGATGTCGTCCGGCTCGATCCCCATCGAATGCAGATTGTCGGTGAGCATTCCGAGCGTCGGGCCCATACTGACCCCGCAGCCCGTGTCGACCAGCATGCGCCGGCCCACGATCTGCACCAGGAATGCATTCATCGTCATTTTTGGCGGAATGGGTCGGAAGGCGGCTTTCTCGATCCGCTCGCACTCGGAACGGTCGATCCCGACGATGAGATCGAACGAGGCCTGGAAGGTCCCATCATTGACCGCGGTCACGAGAGCATCGCCAACCACGAGATGGTGGAGCCCGGGAGGCTGGCGTCGAGGAAATTCGATCGTTTCACCCATCAAGAATTGCCCGGCTCCCTCCCCGATCGCGTCCGGCCAACACCCGCCGAAGGTCCAAGGTTCGGCCGCCGCACAGTCGCGCGAAGAGCTGGGCTCCAAAGGCCTTTCATCGATCCTAGGCGCGCGGAACGACGCCTCCGAATTGTTACTTGGAACGCGGCCATCGCAGATGGCGAGGCGGCCCGAGCTATGCCCTACGCCCTCTTGGCTTTCTGCCGGGCGAACACTTCGTGGCCTTCGCGATCGAGGATCCGCACGCCGATCGTCTGAGGCGGCCATTTTATGTTGGCGGCGGCGATGATGGCGGCAGGCGCGTCGGCCACTTCGATCTGCTCCTCCCTTAGATTGGTCGAGCCCTCATCGGCCGTCCCGCAGACAAACTGGATCCGGAATGTTCTCGACGGCTCCGAAACAATCTCGGTCGGCGGATGAGGCTCGGGAACTGTCGGAGGCGCGGCTTCAGGCGCGACGCGCCTGGGGGTCCAGCGGGCGATGACCAAGGCTACGCGTCTCCAGGCGCCCGCCATCTCGTCGCGCCGGGCCTCACGTTCCCGGCGCCTCGCCTCCGCGTAGGCCTCATCGCCAAACTTATCCATGAGCGCGCACGCAGCGGCGCGTATGCGCTCGGTCCTTTCCAGTTGCCAAAGCAACCACGCAAGCATATCCGCCCCCTGGTCTCGACGCCTCGAGCGCGGCTCGGGAAGGATGCCCTAGCGGCGGCGCGCCGATGACCCAACGGTTTGCGCAACATTCGACCAATCGCATTGAGATAAAATTAACGGCGGCCGTAACGGGACCCGCTGACGGGAGATGTCGTCCGCTTCATTCACCGAGTGAACTTCGCCTGAAACTCGCGATACGGGCCTGACCAAAGCAATTGGCGCGGCTAAAAAGCTCCGATAGTCTGCACCCGGTGAGCGGGGAGCGTCTGGATGATCGCGACAATAGCCAACCTATTCAACGACAAGCAGGACACCGTTCGGGGCAAAGTCATCGCGGTCTACCTGCTCCTCATCGTCTCCAACGCCGCCGCATGGCTCTGGGCGATCGTCGCCTTCCACAATTATCCAGTGCTCCTCGGCACGGCCGCGCTCGCCTATAGTTTTGGCTTACGGCACGCGTTCGACGCCGATCATATCGCCGCAATCGACAATGTGACCCGCAAATTGATGCAGGAAGGCCGGCGGCCCGTCGGCGGTCGGACTGTTTTTCTCGCTCGGCCATTCGACGATCGTCGTCGCGCTGACGATCGCCATCGCCGTCGCCACGACCGGGTCTACAAGGTCGTTTCGACGCGTTCAAGAGCGTCGGCGGCGTCGTCGGGAACTCTGGTGTCGGCCTTGTTCCTGTTCGCCATCGCGATCGCCAATATCATTGTCCTCGCCTCGGTGTGTCGGGCGTTTCAGACCGTCAAGAGCGGCGGGCGGTTTGTCGAGGAAGACCTCGATCTCATGCTCGCCAATCGCGGCCTGCTCGGACGCCTGTTCCGTCGCTTTTTCCGCCTGGTCGAGCGCAGCTGGCACATGTATCCGCTCGGCGTCCTGTTCGGGCTTGGCTTCGACACGGCGACCGAAGTGGGCCTCCTCGGCATCTCGGCGACCCAGGCGTCGCAAGGCCTGTCGATCTGGTCGATCCTGGTCTTTCCGGCCTTGTTCACCGCCGGCATGACCTTGATCGACACGACCGACAGCATTCTCATGCTCGGCGCCTATGGCTGGGCGTTCATCAAACCGATCCGCAAGCTCTATTACAATCTCACCATCACCGCCGTGTCGGTCGTCGTCGCAGTGATCGTCGGAGGCCTCGAGACGCTCAATCTGATCGGGGATCAATTGGGCCTCACCGACGGCGGGGGTTTCTGGGGCGCGATCGGCTCGCTCAATGACAATTTCGGCATGCTCGGGTATCTGATCGTCGGCGTGTTCATCGCCGCCTGGGCGGTCTCGTATCTTGTCTACCGCGTTAACCGCTACGACGAGATCGAGGTCTCGGCGGGCTAAAAGCCGGTGGCGAAATTGCGGCGAAGGCCGAAACCCGCATCCAATCGCGGAATAATTCAAATGAATTAGCGCCAGTCCCTGCGCAAGAGGGCGCATTCAGGCGCGCGGAAGCGCGAGATTTGGTTCAAGCTTGGCGGAAGCCGCTGCGCGCTCGCGCCGCGTGAGGCGGGTGCGCCTTTTGAGTGGCGCATACCGTCAACCTAACATAGCTTGCTGTCGATGACCGCGTCTCCCTATGCGGGCTTTCCCGTGATGGTGGATTTGGCTACGCGCGGTGCGTCTTTCGCCAACTTAGGGGATCGTGATGCGCGATCGTCTGGGCCGACGTCTCTCAAGCCGGTGCTCGTGCTGCAGCGACATTTTTTCGGACGGCGTCGTCGACAGACGCAGCGTGCTTTCTGGCTTCGCCGCTGTCGGACTCACCGCGACCGCATCGCTCGTCACGTCTGCGGGTGGGGCTTTCGCGCAAGCGCCGCCCATTGCAAAACAGCCGTTGATTGATGTCCATCACCACATCGTGCCGCCTTTCTACCTCGCGGAAAATCGGGACCGATTGGCGACGAGCCCTGGCGGCCGGATCAACCCGGTATGGCTCGAATGGGAACCGCGCAAGACCCTCGACGCCATGAATGAGCATGGGGTCGAGACCGCTGTTCTTTCGCTTTCAACGCCGGGGGTTTGGTTTGGAGACGTTGAGGCGGCTCGCCGCACCGCGAGGCGCGTGAACGACTACGCTGCCGATCTCGCGCGAAACCACCCGCGCCGCTTTGGGATGTTCGCAGCCCTGCCCTTGCCCGACGCTGACGGAAGTTTGCGAGAAATTGAATATGTGTTCGACGTACTCAAAGCTGACGGTGTGGGTCTCCTGACGAGCTATGGAGACAAGTGGCTCGGCGACCCCGGCTATCAATCTGTCTTTGAAGAATTGGATCGACGCAAGGCTGTGGTTTTCGTTCACCCCACCGTGCCAAATTGCTGCAAAGCTTTGTTGCCCGGCGTCACTCCCATCATGGACGAGGTTCCTCAAGATACGACGCGGACAGTGATCAGCCTATTGTTTTCAGGCACGCTCACGCGGTTCAGAGACATTCGCTTCATCTTCTGCCATGCAGGCGGCACGGTGCCTGTGCTCGCCGGTCGCATGAGTTAATATGGATCAAAAGACAGCCTTGCGAAGCTGCCGAATGGCGTCGACTACGAATTGAGGCGGCATTACTACGATATAGCCGTCGGAGGCCACCGCCCGGCTATAGCGGCGCTCATGAGCTACGTTCCGACGAGCCAGATTTTGTTTGGCAGCGATTTTCCTTACCGCCCCCTCGGCGAAACCGCCGACAGTCTGCCGCAGATGGGCTTGGCTGATGCGCAGTTGCGCGCCATCGGTCGCGACAATGCGTTGACGCTTCTGCCGGGTCTGGCGCGTGGT
Organism: uncultured Alphaproteobacteria bacterium; assembly: GCA_963707355.1. Classification (GTDB taxonomy): domain Bacteria; phylum Pseudomonadota; class Alphaproteobacteria; order Rhizobiales; family Beijerinckiaceae; genus Roseiarcus. The sequence goes on from CAVPPX010000059.1 coordinate 216,961, forward strand.
TAGGCCTTGAACCGAGGTGATGAACGATCGAGGATCACCCCCAGCTTTCTCGCCAAAACCGCGTCGCGCAGATCAAGCATGCGCTCGATGCGTCGGCGGTCCTTTGTGATGGGATCGTCGGTGAGGCGGGCAAGCCGCGTGATCGGGAAAACCGGACTTGAAGAAATGGATTGCAAAAGTCAGAACTCGCGGCTATGCTTGGCGAGTGTCGGAACCCGGAGCAGATCGCATGTGTGTCGACCCGGCCCTTGTAGCCGGCCTCGCTCGGCGAGCGAGGCCGGCGCGGTCAGCGACAGCGCCTACAGCGCCCGATTTGGCGGAATTGCAATCTGCTCGAAGAGGAAGGCCGGCTGGCACAACGACGAGGGAAGACAACCGAGGTTTTGCACACACTGGAGATTGTAGGAGATTTTTTTGTTTGAATTGGCCGTAACCCATTGAAAAGTCCCGATTGGAAAAAATAAACGCTAGTAAATGCAAGCATTTTTACTAACGTTTATTAGCGTTTATTGACGTTTACTGGCTCCTATTTGCGCCATCGGGGCAACCGGCGCCGAAGCTTGGCCTCGCGCCATCGGCCGGTCACTCGCCTTTGGCTGGCCCGTCGCGCTCCCCTTTCTTCTCGATCCACATGATGCGCTCGCCCATTTCGAGCTGGTCACCCACCTTCGCCTCAAGGTCGCGCACGATTCCCGCGTAGGGGGCGGCCAGTGCATGCTCCATCTTCATGGCCTCGACCACCGCGAGGCGCTGGCCCGCTCCGACCGTGTCGCCGTCGGCGACGGCGAGAGCGGCGAGGCGTCCGTTCATCGGCGCGCGGATCGCGGAATCGCCCTCCTCCGCCCCGGCCTCGGCCTGCTCGAACGGATCGACGAGCTTGACCAACGCCTGCCGCCCGCCGGCGAAAGCGTACATGGCCCCATTGGCCTCATGGAGCGTGACCTTGTCGTGCGCCTCGCCGCCCTCGTTCCTCTCGACCGGATCCACGTTGACCCCCTCGATGAGATGCACCCGCATCGGGACGCCATCGACCGTGACGTCGAGGGCGAGGCGGCGAGAACCGATGAGCTCGAAGGAATTGGCGACGCGCCAGGGGTCGGAGGGGTCGAGCCGCGACGCCTTCGTCTCGTCGCGCCGGTCGATGAGAAGCCGTGCGGCGGCATGGACAGCCTTCCTGTTCGGCGGATGCGGCTCAGCCCCGAGCCGGCCGAGATTGGCGTCGATGAAGCCGGTGTCGATCGTCCCGGCCGCAAACTCCGGGCTCCCCAACAGCTTCCGCAGGAAAGCGAGATTGGTCTTCGGCCCGATGATGACGGCGTCGTCAAGCTCCCGCACAAGCGCGGCCAACGCTTCGGCGCGGGTCGCTCCGTGAACGATCACCTTGGCGATCATCGGATCGTAATAGGACGTGACGCTGTCGCCGGCTTCGAAGCCGGTGTCGACCCGAACGCCCTCCTCACCCGTGAAGGTCATGGCGTGGATCGTCCCGGCCGAAGGCAGAAAGTTGTGCTCCGGATCCTCGGCGTAGACGCGCGCTTCGATCGCCGCGCCGGCGCGCGCAATCTCGTCCTGCTTGAGCGGCAGAGGCTCCCCGGCGGCCACCCGGAACTGCCATTCGACCAGGTCGAGGCCGGTCACCGCTTCGGTCACCGGATGCTCGACCTGGAGCCTCGTGTTCATCTCGAGGAAATAGAAGTCGCTGGCCTTCAGGCCACGTGACGGGTCGGCGATGAATTCGACAGTGCCCGCGCCGACGTAACCCGCGGCCAGCGCCGCCTCGGTCGCGGCTTTGGCCATGGCGGCGCGCGTCTCCTCTGGCAGTCCCGGCGCCGGGCATTCCTCGACCACCTTCTGATGCCGGCGCTGCGCCGAGCAGTCGCGCTCGTAGAGGTGGACGCAACCTCCATGGGCGTCGGCGAACACCTGCAATTCGATGTGGCGGGGCGCGGCGATGTACTTTTCGATCAGCACCCGTCCGTCGCCGAATGCGGCCTGAGCCTCGCGGCTTGCGCTCTCGAGAGCCGCGTCGAATTCGACATGGGCGTCGACGCGGCGCATTCCGCGCCCGCCCCCGCCTGCAATCGCCTTGATGAGCACCGGATAGCCGATCTCATAGGCCTTCTCGCGCAGGAATTTCGGGCTCTGGTTGTCGCCGTGATAGCCGGGCACGACCGGCACGCCGGCCCGCTGCATCAGCGCCTTGGCCGAGCTTTTCAAGCCCATGGTCCGCATCGCTTCGGGAGGGGGGCCGACGAAGACGACGCCAGCCTTCGCGCAGGCCTCGGCGAAATCGGCATTCTCGGACAGGAACCCATAGCCCGGATGCAGGCATTCGGCGCCGAGCTTTTTCGCCAGCGCGATGATCGCGGCCTGATCGAGATAGCCGGTCGCGCCATCGCCGATCTCGTGCGCCTCGTCGGCGAGGCGGGTGAACAGCGCCCCGCGGTCAGCCGGCGTGTGGAGAGCGATCGATCGCATTCCCATCCGTCGCGCGGTCAGAACAATGCGACAGGCGATCTCGCCGCGATTGGCGATCAGGACATTGGCGAACATTCGAGACTCCGACCGCCCTTGTCTACCGAACACCCATTCGGATGGCGAGCGGCGCACGCCCGCCCCGAAGTCCGGACGCATTTTGGCGCGTTGCGCGTCGGGATCGGGCCCGCCTCTGCGTGGAGTTTTCGGAACCATCGCCCAAGCGGCGTGCTCTCAACCTGATCGCTCTCGTCGTGGACGGAACCGACTTTCGCTGCTACGCTTGCTGTTAGCTGGGGTTCGTCGGATAGGGCGCTTCGACGCGCTTTCAGGGAGGGGTTTCAAAATGACCAACCGTTTTCTCGTATCTTTGGGCGCGGCTGCCTTGACTGCGCTCGCCGCTGCTCCTGCGGTCGCTCAATCGTCGGTGAAGGTCGGAACGCTCACCTGTGACGTCTCAGCCGGCATCGGCATGCTGATCTCGCAGCAACAGACGATGACCTGCACGTTCGATCCCGCCAGCGGCGGACCGCCCGACAACTACACCGGCCGCATCGACAAATTCGGCCTTACGCTTGGCGCGGTGCAGCAAGGAACCATGGTTTGGGGCGTTCTAGCCCCCTCCACCGGATTCCCGCATGGGGCGTTGGCGGGAACCTACGGCGGCGTCGGCGCGGAGGCGACCGCGGGCGCGGGTGTCGGCGCCAATCTCCTGGTGGGAGGAACCGGCCGCTCATTTTCGCTGCAGCCACTTTCCATCCAAGGTCAGACTGGGCTCAATTTCGCCGCCGAAGTCACGACCCTGACGCTCACCGCGGTGCACTGACCCTGCAAGAACTTGCGTCGCATGTGGGCCGTGGGCCTGCGCCGGAACGGGAGGGCACGCGGCGCGTTAATGACGATCACAGCCGGGAATGCGGACAGGGAGGCGAGCCCATGACTAAGGATTCGGAAAGCTTCGACGAGCTCAGCGCCGCTGCGCAAGGTAAGGCCGCGGATCAGGCCTCCTCGGCGGTGTCAGCCGTGGCGAAACATGCCCAACGGGCGATGGAGAGCGCCAAGGGACTCGTTGCCGGAGCCAACCTCGATGAAATGAGCGACCGAGCCGCTGAAACGGCCTCCAATCTGTACCGCGGCGGCCGTGAACTTCTCGCCGGCAACGAGGACCTGTCCAAGGCGGCGGATAATTTGAGCGCCGCCGTCCGGAAGAACCCTCTGGCCGCGGTCGGTATCGCGTTTTCGGCTGGGCTCCTCCTCGCGCTTCTCACTCGCGGTTAGGGCGGAATGCAAAACAACATTGTGGGTCTCGCGCAGCAATATGCGCAAGAGAAGGTGCAAACTGCGGTGAAACGGGTTGCGATCCCGGCCGCGTTTGAACTCATCGCCGCAGTCTTCTTCGTCATCGTGGTGATCGCGCTTTTCGCCGCGCTGTTCTACTGGCTAACGTCGCTGTATGGGCCAATAACCGCCGCGCTGCTCGTCGCGGCGGTCGCCTTGGTCCTCGGGCTCATCGCCCTGTTGCCGGTGGTCGTCCGCCGGCGGCCAGCGCCACCCCCGCCCGCGCCCAATCCGCCCCAGTTCGCATCGCTGTTGGCGCAGACCGCGCCGGCGCTGGCGCTGAAGCGGCCTCTCTTGTCCGCGTTCCTGTTGGCGGTCGCGCTCGGGATGATGGCGCGCGGCTCCTCCGCGGGTAAGAAATAGCGCGCGCGGCCGATCCCGCTGAATTTATACTGTCATAGAATTGCCAAAGGATAGGAGTATCGTTCGCTTAGTTGTGGCGGGGTCGACAGTTGCGACCGGCCAAGCAGGCTAGCTTATTCGCGCAAATCGTTCGTAAATGTCGGAGCTGCCGTCGTGAGTGATCCGAACGACGGAGGGCGAGAGCTTTCGTTCTCTGAGCATTCGTCAACCAATTCAACTGACACTCCTAAGCTTACTCTGCTCGCGGAGGAGCTTGCCTTTGGAAAGGAAGCTGTCGAAACAGGTCGTCTGCGCGTCAGCAAGCAAACGCATACGCGAGAGGTGGCGGTCGACGAAGCCCTTCTTAGAGAGAGCGCGGAAATTGAGACCGTTCCGATCGGCCGACACATTTTCGAGATGCCGTCCGTCCGGCACGAGGGCGAAACAATTGTCGTACCTATTGTAGAGGAAGTCCTACATACCGAGCGTCGTTTGATACTGAAAGAAGAAGTCCGGATAACGCGGCAAAAAACTACAGAACAATTTCATGATCTTGTCACGCTTCGCTATCAAGAAGCAGTCGTTACCCGCGTTCAGAGTGCGAGTGAGGTGGTCGACAACGCGTCGACCAAGGAGAGCAAACAGTCTGACTTTAGGGAGTACAAAATGGCTTACGAGACTTTGGTTGCTGTATACGACACTCCACCCCATGCTGAGGCGGCTGTAAAGGCGCTTAAGGCCGCTGGGTTCGCCAATTCCGACATCAGCATGTTTAACTCATCTCGCCTCAAGGCGGGCCGAACCAGCTCGTCTCCTGGCGTGAGAGAAGCCGGGTTGTGGCATCGCCTGTTCGGCACCGATGTCCATGAGCACGAGGCGAATATTTACGGCCAAGCCGTCGAAGACGGGGGCGTAGTCATTTCGGTTCGCGTTCCCGAGAGCGAGGTCGCGCACGCGTCGGCAGTTCTCAACATCCATCGTCCAGTCGACGTGCATGACCGTGCGGTGACTTCGGGCGTCGCTCCGGCCGCGCATGTCGAAGCGGTCGAGAGGAAACTTGCCGCCGTCCCGCTCGCGGACGAGCAACAGGTCGCCGTTTCTCCCAAGCTTGCCGCTGCGCAACCCGATGTCCTGCGCCTCGCGGAGGAGCACTTGGAAGTCGGCAAGGAAATGCACGAAACGGGTCGGACGCGCGTTCGGCGGTTCGTTACCGAGCGCGAAGTGGCTCAGGACGTAACGCTCCACGAAGAGCATGCGGAAGTGCTGCGCAAGGCGGTTTCCGATCCGACTTTCGTGGGCGAAATCGATTGGGCGGACGGCACGATCGAGATCATTGAGACTGCCGAGCACGCGCTGGTCAACAAGACGGCGAGGGTCGTCGAGGAAGTCGGGCTCAAGAAGATTGGCTCGGACCACGTCGAGACGATCCGCGACAAACTCCGGCGCCAGCAGGTCGAAATCGAGCGTCTTGGCGCGGACGGTAAGGTCATTCGAGACCCTCGGACGGCCTGATCGCCGAGCACGCAACCCAGCTCGCCGTGACCCAGAGGGGGCCCGCTGGCCCCTCTTATTCTGATGTTGACGATGGGCCGCGGCGGGCTCGCCGGCGTCCGGAATCCACGCTAAGCATTCGTCAATCGCCCAGGCCGCGCTATGTTCGAACCAAGGCGCGCTCGCCGATCATCGAGCGGCGACCAGAGTCCGTCGGCCGAAAGGCAAGGGCTCGGACGACAATATGGCTCTTATAGCGTTAGCTGTTGCTGGCCACTGCGCATCGTCTAACTTTCGGTTTTTCGTCATGGCCGGGCTTGACCCGGCCATCCACGAGAACACGGAACCATGCAATCAAGGCAATGATAATGTTACTTAAATTGGAGATGGCTCGCAAATGACGCAGAGGCTGCGTGGACGGCCTGGTCAAGCCCGGCCATGACACAGGGGTTCGCGTATTTCTGAAATCACCTCGGATCGGCTGAGGATCCACCGCTAACGCTATAAGAGCCGACAATATGGCCTTATAGCGTTAGCTGTTGGTATGGTCCGTTTCCGATTGCGCCTTTGATCCAGTTTGGCGGTTCGAGTTTGTCGCCCCAGGCTTCGAGAGCGCGGCGCCAGCCGAGAGAGTTTGGCAGGTTCTTGGTGGCGACGCCGTTGAAGCGGTTGAGCCACTGTTTGAGGCGGCCGTGGTAGGCGTTGACGTTGTTGATGTGCAGATGGGGCGCTTGTGGGGCTGGCTTTCCTGGCGCGAGCACCGCGTGGAACGGAATCCCGGCTCTGCGGGCGAAGGCGGCGATTGGCCGGCCGCCGTCGCCGATCAGATGGTTGTCCTGGGTGACCACGCCGGCAAGCGCTCTTCCTATGGAAGCCCCGTCGACCTGAGGCAGGACCGCGTCGAAGGTCGCGCCCTTCCGGTCGCGGGCGACGAGAACGGGAATATTGTCCTGATAGGGCCCCGGATGCCTGGCCTTGCCGCCTCGTTTGCGTGGCCCGCGCGGCAGATCGGACCAGCGGCCCTTGAAGGATCGAGGACGAAGGTCTCGTCCGCTTCGACGATCCCGCTTAAGCTTCGCGGCTTGTTGACGGCAGGCGCGCGCAGAAACCGATGTCGCCAGCGGAACGCCGTCGTCGGATGAACGCCGCACGCTTGCGCGGTCTTGGCCAGGCTCTTGCCCTCGATCATCGCCCGGGCGTGATCGAGCCATTCTCCTTCTTGCGCAGATGCGCCATCGGGGTCTTGGTCAGCGCATTGAAGGTGCGCCCACAGCTCTTGCAGCGAAACCGCAAAAGTCCGTGCGAGCGGCCCCAACCGACGACCTCGCGTCCCGCGCAATGAGGACAGCCCTGAGCCGCGACGCGCTCGATGACTGGTCGTTCCCAGCGCGTCCTTTTGGCGGCTGCGCTGGCCGGCCTTCTTCGCCGAAGCTCCCCCCTCGGTCCCGACCGCGATCGCCTTCTCAAGCGCCGCGATCGCCTCCGTGCGCTGCCCCTCGTTCATCCCCGAAATCGCCGACAGCCAAGCCGCAAAATCCTCAGCCTTCATCGAATCGCTCCCTCGGTCCGACCCACCTTAAACAAACCCACAGCTAACGCTATAAGAGCCGACAATCTCTTGCGGAAAATCAGAAAGCAGCTTAAGCTTGACCGATGAGCAATCCTGCGCTTCTGTATGGCCTCGACCGCAGGCTCCCGTCCCGGCGCCTCTAGAACGCAGGGAAAAAGCGCGCGCAAAAAATTTTCCCGCCTCAAGCGTCGTAACCCATTGATAAGTCTCGATTCGGACAAGAATCCAAGGAAATCAAGAGAAAATCCAAGGCTCAAAAGCGGGGGCTTTTCCGCGAAACGGCCCCGATAAGAAAGCCGATTGTATGGATGCCCCGTTCGCGCAAGGTGTTTCTGATCGGCTTGGTCACGTGATCGGGTGCGGTCATGTATACAGGCCTCAGATGCGGCTGTTACGTGCCGCGGGCCGGTATGGAGATGCGCGGACCAGGCGCAGATCAAATCAGCGAGCTGTAGAGCTCGATGGGTTTTATTGCATTTCCTGGTCCGGGGTTACTGACCGATCATTTGCCCTTACCGTTCGTCGACCTCCTCACGTGCCCAGACGTTCCCTTGGCCGCAGTGTCCGAGATCGTGGATCAGCGCACAGGCGGCTGCCGAGGAACCCGATAATCTTCGCCCCTCGTCGGCGTCTGGCCCAGATCGCGCGCGCCATTTCTGGCGAGGGCGATCGCCGACGCCGTCCGTGGCTTGCGCGCGGCATCTGCGATGCAGCCAGCTTCCCTATCCTCCCTTCGGGAGGCCGAGCGGATGACGGCCATCGCGCCGATAATCAACGACCGGATGTCACGCTGGCCCATCTTCGTGAGGTCTTGCCGAGAAGCAGCTGCCGGCCCCCCAGTCAAATGTACCGGGAGACAGAGCCCGAGCCAGGCGGCAAAGTAGGCGCAGCAACTGAAGACGGCCATCGGCGGCGCGAAAGTCTCAACCGCCATCGCGGTGATCCGTCCCGCGCCCGGCATGTATGGATGCCCCCGTTTCGCGCAAGGTGTTTTGATCGGCTTGGTCACGTAATCGGTGCGGTGAGTGTATCAGGCCTCAGATGCGGCTGTTACGTGCCGCGGCCGGTACTGGAGATGCCACACGGCGCAGATCAATCGGGCGACTTTGCGTTCGATGGGTTTTCTGCATTCCTGGTCCGGATCTGACCGATCATTTCCTACCGTTCGTCGACCTCCTCACGTGCCCGACGTTCCCTTGGCCGCAGTGTCCGATCAGTGGTGGCGCACGGCAGCTGCAGGAACCCGATAATCTTCGCCCCTCGTCAGCATGGCCCAGATCACGCCGCGCCATTTTGTTGGCGAGGGGCGATCGCCAACACCATCCGTGGCTTGCGCGCCAGCATGCGATGCAGCCAGCTTCCCTCTGCCCTTCCCTTCGGGAGGCCGAGCGGATGACGGCCATGGCGCCCCGATAATCAACAGTACCGGGTGCCGGCGCGCTCGGCCCATCTTAGAGGTCTTGCCGAGAAGCGGCTTGCCGCCCGTCGAGGATGCCGGAGCCAAGCCCGAGCCAGGCGGCAAAGTCGCGGCCGCGACTGAAGACGGCCATCGGCGGCGCGAAAGTCTCAACCGCCATCGCGGTGATCGGTCCGCGCCCGGCATGTATGGATGCCCCCGTTCGCGCAAGGTGTTTCTGATCGGCTTGGTCACGTGATCGGGTGCGGTAATGTATCAGGCCTCAGATGCGGCTGTTACGTGCCGCGGGCCGGTATGGAGATGCGCGGACCAGGCGCAGATCAATCGGGCGAGCTTATGAGCTCGATGGGTTTTATTGCATTTCCTCGTCCGGATCTGACCGATCATTTGCCCTTACCGTTCGTCGACCTCCTCACGTGCCCGACGTTCCCTTGGCCGCAGTGTCCGATCGTGGATCAGCGCACGGCAGCTGCAGGAACCCGATAATCTTCGCCCCTCGTCAGCATGGCCCAGATCGCGCGCGCCATTTTGTTGGCGAGTGCGATCGCCAACACCATCCGTGGCTTGCGCGCCAGTATGCGATGCAGCCAGCTTCCCTCTGCCCTTCCCTTTCGGGAGGCCGAGCGGATGACGGCCATCGCGCCGATAATCAACAGGCGCCGGATGTCACGCTGGCCCATCTTCGAGGTCTGCCGAGAAGCGGCTTGCCGCCGTTGAATGTTGCCGGGGAACAAGCCCGAGCCAGGCGGCAAAGTCGCGGCCGCGACTGAAGACGGCCATCGGCGGCGCGAAAGTCTCAACCGCCATCGCGGTGATCGGTCCCACGCCCGGCATGTGGGATGCCCCCGTTCGCGCAAGGTGTTTCTGATCGGCTTGGTAACGTGATCGGGTGCGGTCATGTATCAGGCCTCAGATGCGGCTGTTAGTGCCGCGCGCCGGTATGGAGATGCGCGGACCAGGCGCAGATCAATCGGGCGAGCTTATGAGCTCGATGGGTTTTATTGCATTTCCTGGTCCGGATCTGACCGATCATTTGCCTTTACCGTTCGTCGACCTCCTCACGTGCCCGACGTTCCCTTGGCCGCAGTGTCCGATCGTGGATCAGCGCACGGCAGCTGCAGGAACCCGATAATCTTCGCCCCTCGTCAGCATGGCCCAGATCGCGCGCGCCATTTTGTTGGCGAGGGCGATCGCCAACACCATCCGTGGCTTGCGCGCCAGCATGCGATGCAGCCAGCTTCCCTCTGCCCTTCCCTTTCGGGAGGCCGAGCGGATGACGGCCATCGCGCCGATAATCAACAGGCGCCGGATGTCACGCTGGCCCGTCTTCGAGGTCTTGCCGAGAAGGGGCTTGCCGCCCGTCGAATGTTGCCGGAAACAAGCCCAAGCCAGGCGGCAAATCGCGGCCGCGACTGAAGACGGCCATCGGCGGCGCGAAAGTCTCAACCGCCATCGCGGTGATCGGTCCCACGCCCGGCATGTATGGATGCCCCCGTTCGCGCAAGGTGTTTCTGATCGGCTTGGTCACGTGATCGGGTGCGGTCATGTATCAGGCCTCAGATGCGGCTGTTACGTGCCGCGGGCCGGTATGGAGATGCGCGGACCAGGCGCAGATCAATGGGCGAGCTTATTCAGCTCGATGGGTTTTATTGCATTTCCTGGTCCGGATCTGACCGATCATTTGCCCTTACCGTTCGTCGACCTCCTCACGTGCCCGACGTTCCCTTGGCCGCAGTGTCCGATCGTGGATCAGCGCACGGCAGCTGCAGGAACCCGGATAATCTTCGCCCCTCGTCAGCATGGCCCAGATCGCGCGCGCCATTTTGTTGGCGAGGGCGATCGCCAACACCATCCGTGGCTTGCGCGCCAGCATGCGATGCAGCCAGCTTCCCTCTGCCCTTCCCTTTCGGGAGGCCGAGCGGATGACGGCCATCGCGCCGATAATCAACAGGCGCCGGATGTCACGCTGGCCCATCTTCGAGGTCTTGCCGAGAAGCGGCTTGCCGCCCGTCGAATGTTGCCGGGGAACAAGCCCGAGCCAGGCGGCAAAGTCGCGGCCGCGACTGAAGACGGCCATCGGCGGCGCGAAAGTCTCAACCGCCATCGCGGTGATCGGTCCCACGCCCGGCATGTATGGATGCCCCCGTTCGCGCAAGGTGTTTCTGATCGGCTTGGTCACGTGATCGGGTGCGGTCATGTATCAGGCCTCAGATGCGGCTGTTACGTGCCGCGGGCCGGTATGGAGATGCGCGGACCAGGCGCAGATCAATCGGGCGAGCTTATGAGCTCGATGGGTTTTATTGCATTTCCTGGTCCGGATCTGACCGATCATTTGCCCTTACCGTTCGTCGACCTCCTCACGTGCCCGACGTTCCCTTGGCCGCAGTGTCCGATCGTGGATCAGCGCACGGCAGCTGCAGGAACCCGATAATCTTCGCCCCTCGTCAGCATGGCCCAGATCGCGCGCGCCATTTTGTTGGCGAGGGCGATCGCCAACACCATCCGTGGCTTGCGCGCCAGCATGCGATGCAGCCAGCTTCCCTCTGCCCTTCCCTTTCGGGAGGCCGAGCGGATGACGGCCATCGCGCCGATAATCAACAGGCGCCGGATGTCACGCTGGCCCATCTTCGAGGTCTTGCCGAGAAGCGGCTTGCCGCCCGTCGAATGTTGCCGGGGAACAAGCCCGAGCCAGGCGGCAAAGTCGCGGCCGCGACTGAAGACGGCCATCGGCGGCGCGAAAGTCTCAACCGCCATCGCGGTGATCGGTCCCACGCCCGGCATGGTTTGCAGGCGGCGCATCGCCGCTCCGCGCGTGGCTTCCTGAACCGTCGCCTTCTCGAGTTCGGCGATCGTCTTCGACAGCCCGTCGATCTGGTCGAGGAAGACGCGAGAGAGCTCCACGACGAGAAGCGGCAGGGACGTCATTTCCGACTCGATCGCCTCTGCAAGGCCCTTCACGTTCGCGGGTCCCTGCGCGACGACGACGCCATGCTCGGTCATGTGACCGCGGAGGGCATTGATCAGTTGCGTGCGCTGGCGAACCAGAAGATCACGGGTGCGAAACAGCATGGCGCGCGCCTGCTGCTCCTCGGTCTTGACCGCCACGAAGCGCATGGTTGGCCGGACTGCCGCCTCACAAATGGCTTCTGCGTCCGCCGCATCGTTCTTCTGGCGCCTGACGAACGGTTTGACATAGGCAGGTGGAATTAACCGAACTTCATGGCCTGAAGCGCCGATGGCGCGTCCCCAATGATGGGCGCTCCCGCAGGCCTCCATAGCAACGACGCAGCGCGGGTGCTCGGCCAGAAAAGGGAGGACCTTTTCGCGCGAAAGTTTCTTGCGGAACGCCACGCCGCCATCAGCACGGGCTCCATGCAGCTGAAAGCTCCGCTTTGCAAGGTCGAGACCGATAATGCTAACTTTTTCCATGGATGCCCTCTTCATTCGTGGGATGCGCAAACATCGCCACCTTGGCACATTGCGATGCCGTCAGGAGGGGGCATCCACTCCATCAAACGGAGCGAGCGGACCGATGTCCAGGGCCGCTGCTCGCGACGTCGGCGCGCTATTCGGCAAAATAGCTGTCGTCGATCTTTCGCACCTCGTAGACGTCCTTGACCCGAACGCCCACGCGATGCCGGATCATCAGATTGGCGAGCGCCTGTCCGTCAATCAGCACGACGCGCTTCGAGACCCGCGTGATAAAGTCATAGGCGCTGCTGGGGAAGTACGACGTCGTGACCAGGACCCCCTTGCTCGCCCGATGGCCTTCGAGGCCACCCACGAAATCGCGCACTTCGGATAGGGGGACGGCCTTATTAGGATCCAGCCGCTTGGCCTGGACGTAAACGACGTCGAGACCGAGCTCGTCCTCCTTGATGACGCCGTCCACGCCGCCGTCGCCAACCCGGCCAAGCGCCTTGCCCATCTCAACTCGTCCGCCGCCGTAGCCCATCCGGACCAAGAGGTCGATAATGAGGCGCTCGAAGAAGGCCGGACTGAACGAATGCACTCGCCCGACAATGTCGCGCGCCAGTTCGGCGTTGATGAGCTCGAAACTCGAAGCGATCAATTCCTCCGCGTCGTCCCGCGACTCGGTTTCCTCCGCTGCCTCACTCCCTTGCTCTGGGATCGCCAAGCGACGAATTCCGGGTAGCGTTCCAAGAGTCCGAGATCGATCGCACCCACGCCCTCGGCGAGGAGCTCACGGCCTCTGTCGGTGGCGCGACAATAGCCTCGTCGGGGCAATTCGATCAGCCGGGCCTTGGACAGGTAGGACCTGGCCCAGTTGAGCCGGTTGGCGAACAGCGTCTGATTACCGCTCGGCAGCCTCAGCTGGCGTTCCTCAAGAGAGAGCTTGAGCGCCTTGCTGACTTCATCCTCCAACCCCGAAATGCTAATTTCATCATAGCGCTGCCCAATCATTTGCAGCGCCGGCAACATGAGTTGCTGAAAACTGGGCACGCCCATTCGTTTCTTACGCTCCCCCTACCCACCCAAGACTACATGCGAAAGACGCCGAACCGGGTCGGCTCGACCCCAGCGTTAAGCGTGGCCGAAAACGCCAGCGACAGAACGCGCCGCGTTTCCCGAGGCGCTACAATGCCGTCGTCCCAGAGACGAGCCGTCGCATGGTAGGGCGATCCCTCGGCCTCATATTTGGCCCGAATCGGGGCCTTGAACGCTTCCTCATCCGCTTTTGGCCACTCGCGTCCATCCGCTTCAAAAGCATCGCGCCGGATCGTCGCGAGCACGCTCGCCGCCTGTTCGCCCCCCATCACGCTGATGCGGGCATTCGGCCACGTGAAGAGAAACCTAGGAGAATAGGCGCGACCGCACATGCCATAGTTGCCGGCGCCGAAGGAGCCGCCCACGATCAACGTGATCTTGGGCACGTTGGCGCAAGCCACCGCCGTGACGAGCTTCGCGCCATCCTTGGCAATGCCGCCTGCCTCGTAGCGCTGTCCGACCATGAAGCCGGAGATATTTTGCAGGAACAATATCGGCACGTCGCGTTGAACGCAGAGCTCGACGAAATGCGCCCCCTTCAGCGCGCTGTCGGAAAACAGCACGCCATTGCTGGCGATGACGCCGATGAGCATGCCCGAAAGGCGCGCGAATCCCGTGATCAGCGTGACCCCATAGCGAGGTTTGAACTCGTCGAACTCCGAACCATCGACGATGCGGGCGATGATCTCGTGCGCGTCGACCTGCTGGCGAAGGTCGACCGGCGCCACCAGTTCAAGCTCCTCGGCCGGATACAAAGGCTCGACCGGCTTCGCCCAATCGATCGAGCGCTTTGGCGCCCTGTTGAGGTTGGCGACCGCGCGCCGGGCAAGCCCGAGCGCATGTGTATCGTCACGCGCCAGCGTGTCTGCAACTCCCGAGACGCGGGTGTGCATATCTCCGCCGCCGAGGTCCTCCGCGCTCACCGTTTCGCCGGTCGCTGCTTTGACCAGCGGTGGCCCAGCGAGAAAGATCGTGCCTTGCTTGTCGACGATGATCGTCTCGTCCGACATCGCCGGCACATAGGCGCCGCCCGCGGTGCAGGATCCCATGACCACCGCGATTTGAGGAACGCCGGCCGACGACATGCGCGCCTGATTGAAGAAGATCCGCCCGAAATGGTCGCGATCGGGGAAGACGTCGGCCTGGTAAGGCAAATTGGCCCCGCCCAAGTCGACTAGATAAACGCAGGGGAGGCGGTTCTCCGCCGCGATCTCCTGCGCGCGCAAATGCTTCTTCACCGTCATCGGATAATAGGCGCCGCCCTTGATGGTCGGGTCGTTGGCGATGATCATGGCCTCTCGGCCCTCGACAAGGCCAATTCCCGCGACCAGCCCTGCGCCGTGGACATCGCCCTCATACATGTCGAAAGCCGCGAGCGCGCCTATTTCCAGAAAGGGCGAACCGGGATCGACCAGGCCGGCGACGCGTTCGCGCGCGAGAAGCTTGCCACGACCGACATGACGTTCGCGCGCCTTGGCTGAACCACCTTCTGCCGCGGCGCGCCGGCGTTGGTTGAGTTCGTCAATAAGCCGGCGCCATTCCGCAGCGTTGGCTTCTCCCTCACCGCTCATCATTGTCAATGCGCTCTTTAGTCGCGCCATTGCGTTCTAGTTCCTTAATCCCAGCCGCAGACTTTGGACAAGTCTTCAACATTGTTGTCGTTGTTCACCCGTGACACTGGGGTTAAATCCATTGCCAATTCTATAATTTGATCTAGCGAATGCTTGGCTTCCGCAAGAGCATGCAAGATGTTGTTTATTTGCAACATATTACTCTAGTCCGGCCTTCGCCAGACTTTACGGAAGGACCTTACCGGAGCTGTCAACGGCTTTGCCTACTCAGATGGCGTCATAGCGTCCGATCCGCCACGGCTCCGCATGAGCGTCGGTGATCCAGGCCTTCCACGCTGGCAAAGCCATGATCATCTCCATATAGTCGCGCGCGGGCTTCGAGACCGGAATGTCGTAGACATGGAAACGGTTCACCACCGGCGCGAACATGGCGTCGACGGCGGAGAAACGCCCGAACAGAAAGGGTCCGCCCCTGCCGAAGGTCGCACGCGCATGCGACCAGGCGGCTTCGATGCGCGCGACGTCAGCCTTTACCTCATCGCTGAGCGGGATCGCCTTGACTGGCCGGCGGAAATTCGTCGGGCACGCTTGCCGCAGGGCGACGAAGCCAGCATGCATTTCGCTGGCGAGTGAACGGGCATGAGCGCGGGCGGCTTTCCCTTTCGGCCACACTGTCTTCGCGGGATAGGCCTCGGCAATATACTCAATGATCGCGAGCAACTCCCAAATCGCGATCTTGCCGTCTTGGAGTGACGGACACTTTCCAGTCGGCGCGAATTTAAGCATGCTCGCGCGGGTTTCCGGCCGATCCATCGGAATAATCACTTCCTCGAACGGGATCTTCAGCTGCGCGAGCAGGATCCAGGGCCTCAGCGACCACGACGAATAGGCTTTATTGGCGAGGATAAGTTTCAGCGGCACAGGTTCGTTTCCGGAAGGGTTTCGCGGCAATTGATCGGCGGGCGCCAAAGCCAAGTCAAGACGCCGCACGCGCCGGGCGCGCATTGACGCAGCCGCTTCCGCGCGGGAAAAGCCGTCCCAAGGATCGTCGGAGCCCTCAATTGTCATCGAATAAGGTCGGGCTTCTGGTCGTCGCCGGCGGCAGGGGCGTGAGGCTCGGCGCAGATCGGCCGAAGCAATATCTCACTTGTGCCGGCCGTCCGCTGATCGTGCATACGCTCGAGGCGCTGGCCGCGAGCTTCCCGTTCTCGGCCGTAACCGTGGTCATCCGGCCCGACGACCAGGCGCTTTATGGCCAGGCGGTCGCGCATCTGGCGCCGGGCGCCGCAGCGGCGCTCGGGCCGCCGGCGATTGGGGGCGCGACCCGTCAGCAAAGCGTCCTGTCCGGGCTCGCGGCCCTCGCCGCAGCGGATCTGGATATCGTGCTCATCCACGATGCGGTGCGGCCCTTCCCCTCCCCTGCCCTCATCGCGCGGGCGATCGAAGCCGCCGAGCGTCACGGGGCGGCGGCGCCCGGAACGGCGATGAACGACACTGTCAAGCAGGTCGACGTTGACGGCCGAGTCCTCGCGACCCCGCCGCGCTCAGCGCTGAGAGCCGTGCAAACGCCGCAAGCCTTTCGTTTCCCTCTCATTCTTGCGGCCCATCGGCGCGCCGCCGACGCCGGCGTCGGCGACCTCACAGACGACGTCGCGGTCGCGGAATGGGCGGGCGCGCCGGCCTATGTGTTCGAAGGCGACCCCGCCAACGTCAAGGTGACCACCATGCAGGATCTCGAAGCGGCGGAGGCGCGGTTCACCCTAAGCCTTGGCGAGACGCGGGTCGGCCAGGGCTTCGATGTTCACGCCTTCGCCCCCGGCGACCACCTGTGGCTGTGCGGCCTTCGCATCGCCCATTCGGCGGCGCTGAGCGGCCATTCCGACGCCGACGTCGGCCTGCACGCGCTTGCCGACGCGCTCTACGGCGCCCTTGCCGAGGGCGACATCGGCCAGCATTTCCCACCTACCGATCCCCAGTGGAAAGGAATGGCGTCGAAAGTTTTCCTCGCTCATGCGGCCGAACGCGTGCGCGCGCGCGGCGGCGCGATCGTGCACCTCGACGCGACGCTCATCTGCGAAGCGCCGAAGATCGGCCCGCACCGCGAGGCGATGCGCGCGCGTGTCGCCGAGATCGCGGGCCTCGATATCGGCCGGGTCGCCGTCAAGGCGACGACCAGCGAAAGGCTCGGCTTTACCGGGCGCGGCGAAGGAATCGCCTGCATGGCGACGGCGACCGTGCGGCTGCCGTAAGCCACGGGCCCCTCGCCGTGACAACTTCACGCCTTGTGATGGACCTCCTGCAGCCCATAGACCGGAGTGGAGAGGCCCTCGAGGCGCGCTTTCAGCTGCAGCGCCAGGAACTGCGAATAATGCCTGGACTGGTGCAGGTTGCCGCCGTGGAACCACAGGGCCTCCTGTTTCGTCGGCTTCCACATATTGCGCAGCTCGCCCTCCCAGGGTCCCGGATCCTTCTTGGTGTTTGAGCCGAGGCCCCAGACTCTCCCGACCTTGTCAGCGATTTCCTGACTGCAGATATCGGCCACCCAGCCGTTCATGGAGCTGTAGCCCGTCGCGTAGACGATCACGTCGGCCGGCACTTCCCTGCCGTCAGTGAGCTTGACGCCTTTCGGCGTGATTTCCTCGACCTGGCCGGAGACCAGCTTGATCTTACCGTCGATGATGAGCTGTGACGCGCCGACGTCGATATAATAGCCAGATCCCCGGCGCAGATATTTCAGGAATAAGCCGGATTCATCGTCACCGAAGTCGACCTTGAAACCCGCCTTTTCAAGGCCCGCGTAGAACTTCGCATCAATCTCGCGAATCTTGTCGTAGACCGGCTTCTGCAATGAGCTGAGGAGGCCGTAGGGCAAGGAGGCAAAGATCAGGTCGGCCTTCGCCGTCGTCATGCCGCCGCTGACGGCGCGCTCGGAATAAAGGTCGCCAAGCGTGACCTCCATCAAGGTATTCGAGCGCGAGACATGCGTGCTCGACCGCTGCACCATGGTCACGTCGACGCCCGCCTCGTACAGCGCAGCGCAAATGTCGTGCGCCGAATTGTTGGAGCCGATGACGACCACCTTCTTGCCCTTGTAAGCATCGGGTCCGGGATGGGCTGACGAATGATGCTGCTCGCCCTTGAAGGTCTCCATCCCCTTGAAGTTCGGCAGATTTGGCTTCGAGGACATGCCGGTTGCAAACACGAGTTGCTTGGGCCGCAGGGTGACCTTCTTGCCGTCCCGATCGACGACGACCGTCCATTCCTTCTTCTTCGGATCGAACTTCGCGCTCTTGGCCGTCGTCTTAGTCCAGTAATTCAGCTCCATCACCTTGGCGTACATTTCCAGCCAATCGCCGATCTTGTCCTTGGGCGAGAAGACCGGCCAATTCTTCGGGAAATCGAGGTACGGCATATGGTCGTACCAGACGGGGTCGTGCAGGCAGAGCGACTTGTAGCGCTTGCGCCAGGAGTCGCCCGCGCGCTCGTTTTTCTCAACGATAATCGTGGGTACGCCGAGTTGCCTCAAGCGCGCGCCGAGCCCGATGGCGCCCTGGCCGCCGCCGACGATCAGCACATAGGGCTGCGTTTCATAGCCGAGCTTCTCAGCCTCTTCGTCCCGCAATTCCTTCCAGGTTTTGGCGCCGGGGTTGACCCCGTGCCTCGCGCCGAGCGCGCGGGTGAAGCCCGCCTTCTCCTCGTGCCCCTTGAGCTCGGCCATCGTGGTCAGAAGTGTCCAGATCAGGCCGTCCTTGATGCGGATGAGGCCGTAGCCGCGCGCGATTTCGGTCTCGAACGAAATCCAGGATTCGAGCACGCCGTCCGCCTCGGTCGCGACCTCACCGTCGGCGACCCGCCAGTCGCGCGGCTTCACCTGCTTGAGGCAATGGGCGAGCATGTCGCGGACCTGGTCGCGCCCTTCCATCGTCTTGATATTCCAGGTGAAAGCGACGAGATCGCGCCAGTAGCTCTCGGCGCCGAAGAGGGCGACCGCCGCGTCGACATCGCCGGCCGCCAGCGCGGCGTCGAGCTTGCCGAGGAAGGCTGTCACACGGGCATTGGGGGCCTTGTCGAGCATCGTCTCCTCCCGATGGATTTGATCCGGCGCCTGCCGGAGGGTTCCGCTGAGAGGAAAACTTGCGCGCGTTTCGAGGCGCTGGCAAGCCTGGACGCCGCATCGATCGGCGGCGGGTCCAAGCGCCCCGGGCGCCGCCGGGCTCCCGTTCGCCGTTCGCCCCCTGCCCTACCGGAATTCGCGCTTTTCAGCCCAACAATGCAACCCGCGCGCGAGCTGGCTGCAAGTTAATCCAAATAAAAGCAAGGAAAAAAGCTTGGATTTCCTTGGATTCCTTTGGCCAAATCAGGGCTTTTCAATGAGTTGCGAAGGAAAAAATAAAAAAATCCGCCGTCCCCAAAACTCGCGTCGAAGGTTGTGCGCAAACGCCGGTCCTGGACGCATTCCCACCCTCTCTCGCACCGGGCATCCGTCGATCGTCAATTGGCGTCCGCAGAAACATATATCCTATCTTTCTGGATTTGTCAACAAACTGAACAACTCTTATAGCGTTCGCTGTTGGTCTCGGAATCCAGCCTTGGATCGTCATGGCCGGCCTTGTGCCGGCCATCCACGCCGCCCCGCCGCGATATTCTCTGTTAGTCAACAATAATGCCTCTTATCAGATACTTATCCTGATGGATCAATGTTCTCGTGGATAGCCGGGACAAGCCCGGCCATGACGCCTTCAGGAGCGCCAGTGCCTAACGCTGCAAGAGCCAACTGACCTGGCGCCCACATGGCCGCCAAGCCGGTCGCGACAAGAACCCGGGGCCGCGGTTCCGGTACGGGCGCGGAAGCGCTTTCGGCGAAACTTAAGGCGGCGGTCGTCGTGCTGAACGAGCCCATTGTGGAAACGCGTTCGTCGCGGGAGCGCGTCGCGCTCGACGATCGCCGAGCTTGCAATGTCCGTTTCATGCGCTTTGCGAGGGTCAATTCATCTGCATTAATTGCCCTTTCAAAGTCGAAAATGATCCATTGGCTGTCGTTTTCTGTCGGCGTCGGGAAACAGTCCCCTACGCCGCCGCAGTTCCGGACGCCGGCTCCTCGAAACGCAATGTGAGCGGCAACGTCACGACAGCGCGGGCCTGACGAGCGCTAAGCCGCACCCCGTCTTTCTCGGTCGTCGCCTATTAGTCCGGATGGCAGCGCGTCGGCCAGCACGCGGACCGAATGCACGGCGGCCCGTCCAGAGAGGGCGGCGATCTGATGGCGACACGAAAACCCGTCGGCGACGATCAGCTCTTCAGGCTTGGCTTCGCGCACGGCGGGCATGAGATCGGCCTCCGCCATGGCGCGCGAGACCTCCTGCGTCTCGGACTGATAGCCGAAGGCGCCGGCCATGCCGCAACAGGACGAAATGATCGGCGCGACGATCAGATCGGGCGCCTGGCGGAGCGCCGACAGGGTCGTATCGAACGCGCCGAAGCTCTTCTGATGGCAATGGCCGTGGACATGCGCCTTCGTCGGAACGGAGCGAAGCTTGAGCGAAATTGTCTCGCGCGTCATCCACTCGCCGAACGTGACCGCGCGGCTGGCGAGCGCTCTCGCTTCCCTTCCCGGCAGCAGGGACACGAATTCGTCGCGCAAGGTCATGAGGCAGGAGGGCTCGAGGCCCACCACGAGCGCGTCGCCGGCGAGCGCGGTCAAGGTTCGCCGGGCCTCGGCGCGCGCCTTGTCGATCAGGCCGGCCGCCAGATAGGTCCGCCCGCAGCAGAGCGGACGGCCCTCGTTGCGCGGCAGCAACGGCCTTCGTCCAGCCGCCGCGATGACGCGAAGCGCGGCGCGCAGATTGTCGGGCTCGAAGTAGCGGTTGAACGTGTCGGCGAAGAGCACGACGTTGCGCATCGCGCTCCCCGACCTGGCATAGGGCGAGGCCTCTTCGTCGCGAAAACTATCCGTTCGCCAGGCCGGCAGGTCGCGCTCTTCGGCAAAGCCCAATTGTCGATCGAGCAGGCGGCGCAGCGCGGGGACCTTGTTGCGAAGATTGGCGGCGCCGGCGAAGGTTGCGGCAAGCGGCGCGTAGCGCGGCAGTTCGGCGACGATCCGTTCGCGTAAAGCGATCCCGTGCCGAGCGGCGCGCGCCGCCGTCGCCTCGATCTTCATCTTCGCCATGTCGACGCCGGTCGGACACTCGCGCCGGCAGGCCTTGCAGGAGACGCAGAGCTTGAGCGCCTCGGCGACATCGCTCGAGGCCAACCCCTCCTGGCCAAGCTGGCCGGTGAGGGCGAGCCGAAGACTATTGGCTCGGCCGCGAACGAGATGCTGCTCGTCGCGCGTCGCCCGATAACTCGGACACATCGCGCCGGCGTCGAACTTGCGGCACTGTCCGTTGTTGTTGCACATCTCGACCGCGCCCATGAGGCCGCCGAGCGGCCCCGGATAGTCCGACCAGTCGAGCTGGGGCGTGAAGCCCTCGATGGGGCGATAGTCGGGCCCGTAGCGGAACAGCGACCGGTCGTCGAAACGTGGCGCGCGCACGATCCGGCCGGGATTGAGCAAGCCTTTGGGGTCGAACGCGTCCTTGACCGCCTCGAAGGCGCGGGCGATGGGCGCGCCGAACATCGGCTCGTTGAACTCGCTTCGCGCAATGCCGTCGCCGTGCTCGCCGCTGTGCGAGCCCTTGTATTGGCGGACGAGAGCGAAACATTCCTCGGCTATGGAGCGCATCCTCGTGACGTCCGCCGGATCCTTCATGTTGAGGACCGGGCGCACGTGCA
This sequence comes from uncultured Alphaproteobacteria bacterium, assembly GCA_963707355.1. Taxonomy (GTDB): domain Bacteria; phylum Pseudomonadota; class Alphaproteobacteria; order Rhizobiales; family Beijerinckiaceae; genus Roseiarcus. The sequence goes on from CAVPPX010000059.1 coordinate 238,445, forward strand.
GGCAGCCGACCGAGGCGTGGGCATACCAGGTCCCGCGCGCGCCATGGCGCTCGAAGACCCCGTTCAGTCGCTCGGTATAATCCGCGAGGTCCTCGAGAGGCACGGCGGCGTCCTCGATGAAGGAGATCGGCTTGCCGTCGCCTTTCATCGACATCATGATGTTGAGGCCGGCCTCGCGGACTTCGGCGATCCGCGCCTGGAAATCGGGCTCGGTGGCGCGAACCACGCTATGCGGAAAGCCCAGATCGCCCATCAGCGTCTCGAGCCGGGCGAGCTGGGTCAACAGCGGCTGGTCCTCCAGCCCATGGAATTCGACGATCAGCAGGCTCTCAGGCTCGCCGATCACCATGCGGTCAATCGTGGCGCGGAAGATCGGGATGCCGCGGCCGAGGTCGATCATCGTGCGATCGACCAGCTCCACCGCCTCGGGGTCGAGGGCGACAATATGACGCGTCGCCTCCATCGCGGCCCGAAACGAAGGAAACTGGCAGATGCCAACCACTTTCCGGGGCTTGATGGGATGAAGGATGAGTTCGATCGCGGCCGAAAAGGCGAGCGTTCCTTCCGAACCGACCAGGAGCCTCGCCGGATTGTCACGGCCCTCGGCGGCCGCCGCCGGCGTCAGCGCATCGATGTTGTAGCCGCCGACCCGGCGCAGCACTTTCGGAAACCGGGCGGCGATCTCCGGCGCCAAATCCTGGCCCAAGGTCTGCAGCCGGGCCATCAGCGCGCCGATGGCCTCTGGTTTCGTCGCCCCCTGTCCGGGCCAATCGGGACCGAAGCGGAAACGCGCGCCGTCGGCCAGGATGGCGTCGATGGCCGCGACATTGTCGGCCATCAGGCCATAGCGGATCGACTTCCCGCCGCAGGAATTGTTGGCCGCCATGCCGCCGATGGTGCAGCGCGCGTGCGTCGACGGATCGACCGGAAAGAACAGGCCGTGGGGCTTCAAGGCCGCGTTGAGGTGGCCGAGCACCATGCCCGGCTCGACAATTGCGCGTCGCCGATCGGAATCGATCTCCAGCAGGTTGCGAAGATATTTGGAGCAGTCGAGGACCAAGGCCCGATTGACCGTCTGGCCGCATTGGCTGGTGCCGCCGCCGCGCGGCAGGACCGGGACGCCGCACTCGCGCGCGATCGCCATCGCGGTCGCGACATCCTCGATCGTGCGCGGCACGAGAACGCCGACCGGCTCGATCTGGTAAATGGAGGCGTCGGTCGCATAACGGCCGCGATCGGCGCGCGAGAACAGCACCTCGCCCCGCGTCTCCCGCCTTAGTCTGGCGGCGAGCTGCTCTCGCACAGCCGGCTCAGTGTCCCGCATGCTTTCAACCGTCCAATTCTACACAGCAAGAAGTCCCCTACCCTGCCACAGCCTGGCGCAGGATGCGCCTGACCGACGCCGGCTCCTCGAAACGCAGGGTGACCGGCAGGGTCACGATTGCGCGGGCCTGACGGGCGGTCAGTCGCGCCGCGTCCTTCTCGGTCGTCGCCAGAAGCGCGCCTCGCCGGCCCGCTTCCTCGATCAGCGCCTCGATCTCGCGCTGTGTGTAGGGATGATGGTCGGCGAAATCGCGCGTGGCGACGATCTGCGCCCCGACCCGGCGTAGCGTCGCGTAGAATTTCTCCGGCCGCGCGATGCCCGAGAAGGCGACGACCTCGCGTCCGATCAGGGGCGCGGCGGCGAGCGCGTCGGGCTCGAGGCTCGCGCGGATGAGCGGCTTGTCCAGCGCCAAAGTAGCGATCCGCGACGCCGACGCATCGTCGCCGCCCAGCACGATCAGCGCCTGCACGAATGGCAGCTGCGCCGAAACGGGCGCGCGCAGCGGACCCGCCGGCATGCAGAGGCCGTTGCCGAAGCCGCTTTCGCCATCCACGACCGCGAAGGCGAGGTCCTTGGCGAGCCCCGGATTCTGCAGGCCGTCGTCGAGAATGAGCGTATCGGCGCCGGCTTCGACCGCGCTTCTCGCGCTTCTGACCCGATCCGTTCCGACCCAGCACTGCGCCAGTCTGGCGAGCAGCAGGGGCTCGTCGCCGACCATGGCTGCAGTATGGCTGTCCGCATTGACGAGCAACGGCTCGGCGCGCTCGGCGCCGCCATAGCCGCGCGACAGGAAGGCGACGCGGCGGCCGTCCGCGATCAGCATCCGCGCCAGCGCCAGCGCGGTTGGGGTCTTGCCGGCTCCGCCGACCGTGAAATTGCCGACGCAAATCGTCAGCGCGCCGGCGCGCTCGCCCACCCCCCGCATGCGCTGCGCGGTCGCCCGTCCGTACGCCCAGCCGGTCGGCTGGAGCAAGCGGGCAAGCAAGGTTGGTCTCGGTTTCATCCAGAAGCGCGGGGCCTTCACCGCCCCGCCCCGGCGGACGGCAACAGGGCCCTCAGCGCGCCCATCGAGCGGTCGACCGCCCCCGCCCGCCGTTCGACCGTATCGCCGGCCGCGCGCGCCATGGCGCGCAGCCGCGCCGCATTGGCGAACAGCGCGATCAGCGTCTCTCCCAAGTCCTCCGGGCGCGTGACGGTCAAGGCGCCGCCGGCCTCGTCGAGCGCCGCGTAGGCGTCGGCGAAATTCCCGACCATCGGCCCGTGCAGGATGGCCGAGGCGAGCCGCGCGGGCTCGATCGGATTTTGCCCGCCGCCGGCGACGAAGGACTTGCCGACGAACACCACCCCGGCCAGGCGATAGAAAAGCCCGAGCTCGCCGATCGTGTCGCAGATGTAAACCGCGGTCCCCGGACCGATCGTCTCGCCGCGCGAGCGCAGCGCGCAGCTGAGGCCCTGCTCTTCCAATTGCCGCAAGATCCACTCGCCCCGTTCAGGATGGCGCGGCGCGATCAGGGTCAGCGCGTCGGGAAACACCTGGGCGAGGCGCTTGTGCGCGGCCGCCGCGATCATCTCTTCGCCCTCGTGGGTCGAGGCGGCGATCCACATCTGGCGCCCAGAGGTGAGGCCCGCGAGCTCGGCGAGCTCGCGCCGGTCGGCCGGCAGCGTCGGCGCGTCGAACTTGATGTCGCCGGCGACCAGGACGTTCGGCGCGCCGAGCGTCGACAGCCGGTCGCCGTCCGCCTCGCTGCGCGCGAGGCAGACGTCGAACTCCGCCAGGAGCGCGGCGATGAAGCGCGGCGCCCTCCCCCATCGGCGGAACGAGCGCTCGCTGATCCGCCCATTGATCATCGCCAGTCGCGATCTCGAACGCTTCAGTTCGACGATCATATTGGGCCAGAGTTCGCTTTCCGCCACCAGCGCCGCGTCGGGACGCCAGCGCTTGATGAACCGGCGCACGAACACCGGACTGTCGAGCGGCGCATATTGATGCAGCGCGCCGGCCGGCAGGCGTTGCGCGAGCATCGCGGCCGAGGTCACCGTCGTCGTGGTCACGAGCGCGGTCGCGCCCATGCGCGTGATGCGCTCGACGAACGGCAGCAGCACGCCCGCTTCGCCGACGCTCGCGCCATGCAGCCAGACGAGCGGGCCCGGCGGACGGGCGAGGCTGGTCAGGCCGCGGCGCTCGTTCACCCGTCGCGAATCCTCCTTGCCGCGCCTGAGCCGCATCGCCAGCATCGGGCCGGCCAACGGCGTCGCCAGGAACGAGGCCCATCGATAGCCAATGAGCGAGAGCGGAGCGGTCATCGCGGTCTGAGATCGGCGCCCGGGTCGCTGGCGCCGACCATGGCGTAGCCTTGCCGGTGCGCTTCGTCGAGCCCGCGCTCGACTGCGAGCCGCGCGGCCTCCATCTCCTCTTCAGTCGCGGTCGGCGAAACGCGGATGAAGTCGCCGACGACGATGATCGCGCGCCCGAACGGCAGTCCGAGCGAGGCGCGATCCCAGGAGTTGAACTGAACACGCCGGCTCATGACCGCGGCGGTCGGAACGATCGGTCGTCCGGAGAGCTTGGCGAGCGTCACGATCCCCATTCCCGCAACGCGCGCTTGCTTGGGCACATCGGCGGTCATCGCAACCGATGAGCCGGATTCGAGCTGGCGCAGGAGTTCGCGCATCGCCGGGGCGCCGCCCTTGTAATAGTTGCGATCGGCCGGCCCGCCCGAGCCGCGCACCGGCGTTATCCCGAGACGTTCGGCGGCTAAAGCCTGGGCGCCGGCGTCTTCATGGCGGGAAATGAGGACCGCGAGCCGATCCATGGTCACGGGCCGGGCGAAAGGCATCATCAAATGCTGGCCGTGCCACATTGCCGAGATGAGCGGCAGGTCGTCCTTGATATAGGCGTCCACGTCGTCGGGAACCGTGGTGAACCGGCTCGTGGTGCGAACGAACGACAAGTAGGTCGCAAGCCCAAAGCCGATCGCCTCCTGCGCCCATTGCGATCTGCCTATTCGCCTCGCCATGCGGCGCTCAGGCCGTCCGGGTCGGAGGAACCAGGTCGGGCTCGAGCAGACGATGCAGATGGACGATGTAATAGCGCGTTTGCGCGTGGTCGACGGTCGCTTGCGCCTTGGCGCGCCAGGCGCGCTCGGCGCTGGCGTAGTCGGGGAAGAGGCCGACGATGTCGAGCTTCTCGGGATCACGAAATTCGTGGCTTTCCAGCGATTTCAATTCGCCGCCGAACACCAGGTGCAGGCGCTGCGGCTTTGCCTCGTCTTGGGCCTTCGCGTCGGGAGGGGTCATGGATCACATTTCCTTGAGGTGCGCGCGGAGAGCCGCGGCCCGGCGAGTTGGCCCTTTGCCCTCGCGGCGGTGAAAACGCAAGCGTCCGAAAACCGCCGCCAGTCAGTTTGCCGGGGAGCCGGTGGCGATGCGAAACCCCTTGATGAGCCGGGGCGCCGCCGCGTCCGACGCAGCAAGGAGCGCGCCACGGCGCACCTGCCGGGAATTGTAGCGGAGCCGCTCGCCCGAGGCGTCGATGAGGCGCGCGCCCAATTCCTCGAGCAGGATATCGGCGGCGGCGATGTCCCAGTCACTCGAGTTTTCGGCCGAGACCGCGAAATCGATCGCGCCGCGCGCCATCAGGCACATTCGGTAGGCGAGCGCGGGCACACGCGGAACGATCTCGATCAAGGCGCCGAGCTCGCCCGCCATCGCCTCGATGACGAGCTTGGGGCCGGCGGCGACGCGCGGCGGCCAGCCGGCGGTGGGTGGGAGAGTCGCGCCGTTGAACGTTGCGCCCGCGCCACGCGCCGCCGCATAGGTCTCGTCGAGGGCCGGCGCGTAGACCACGCCCGCGACCGGGCGCTCGTCAACGACCAGCGCCACCGAGACCGCCCAGCGCGGATCGCCGGTCACGAACGCGCGCGTGCCGTCGATCGGATCGACGATGATGAGGCTGCGGCGTGAAAGCCGCTCGAAATCGTCGACCGTCTCCTCGGAGAGCCAGCCGGCGTCGGGCAACGCCTCCTGCAAGCGGCGCTTCAGAAGCGAATCCGCGGCAAGATCGGCGTCCGTGACTGGCGATCCGCCGGCTTTGGTCACGACGTGAGCGGAGGTTCGGGCGCCGGGATTGAAATATTCGAGCGCCAGCGCTCCGGCCTCGCGCGCGGCGGAGAGCAGAAGATCGCGCGTGGCAAGCGCGTCAGTGTCCGCATCGACGCTCAAAGGGGAATGTCCATGGCGGAGGAAGCTTTGCGGCTTGCATTAGCCGCACAAGCTTGACGGCGCAACGGTGTTCGGAGAGAGCCCGCTTCCGCCGGTCAGTGGCGGCAGCGCGGCGATCATCGGCCTATTCTATGGAGACCGCAGGAGGGGCGAGCGCTTCGCGAATCGCCTCCGCCACAGCGCGGCCGAGCAATTCATGCTGATCGACCTCGTAGTGGATGCCGTCGAGATCCGAACATCGGATGACCTGGCCGGCGTCCAGGAACGCGACGCCTTCGCGTTCCGCGATATCCCGATAGCGCTGGCCGAGGAGAACGGACTTTTCCTGGCCGCCCTCGAACATTTCCGCGTAGTCGGTGAGCTTGGCGATCGGGGGCGGCGCGATCAAAAGGATTTTCGGCGGGCGGCCGTTCGGGCCTTGCCCATAGGCGCGGGCGAGAAAGATGAGGCGGCCCGCGCCTTCCGCGATGTCGAAGGCGGAAACGGAGAACCGCTTCTTCAAGTCGTTGCAGCCAAGCGCGAGGATCAAGAGGTCGACCGGCGCATGGCTCATGAGGCAGGGCGGGAGCGCATCCGCGCCGCAGCGATAGGGCTCGATCGGATCGTCGTGGACCGTCGTGCGGCCGTTGAGCCCCTCGGCGATCACCTCAAAATCCGGTCCGAGCTCGCGCTGCAAGACGCTCGGCCAGCGCTGCGCGCGCGGAAATCGTCCCCCGGTTGCGGGATCGTAACCCCAGGTGTTGGAATCGCCGAAGGCGACGATGACAGGCATAGGCTCAAACTCCCCGAATCGAACCAGTGACTACCGGTGGAGCAATCGGCCTTGGGATCGAAACGTCATTGCGAGGAGCCATGGGGCGACAAAGGACGCCCGGCTTGGACGGGCTATCGAGGCGAACGATCGGGGCTCCGGGCGAACAAGGTTCCCCGCATGGCGCCCCCTAGCGCGAACGGAAGCACGTCGTTTTTCGAACGCGCGGCCTCGAAATAGACGGCGGTGGTACGATCTAAGCCCTCGCCCTTCAGGAGCGCGTCGGCGATCGCCGCCCATTCTTCGTCGAGCGAAGTTTTGCAGACCGGCTTGCGTGCGCGGCGATACCAATAGGCGGCGTTGCCGGCGTCGCCCTCCTTGCGATGCAGATAGGCGTGCACCCAGTCGCCCGCTCCGCCCTCGTCGGCCTGGGCCGCGTCATGCGCGCCGTCCCAATTCCCCCGCGCGTCGAGCCAAAGCGCGCGCAAGGCCTCGCTCAAAGTTTGCGGCGGCTCGGCGGCGGTAAGCGAGGCGCGGAAAGCTCGATGTCCATGATCGGCGCTCCTATCTCGTTTCGCTCCAGAGAAGACGCCCCGCGAAGGCGCTCATGAGCGCAGCGAAGCCATAGTCGAAGATCCGCAGCGCGCGCGGGTTGCGCTTCGCCGCCGCGACAAAGTGGCCGGCCACGAGCACGACGATCGCGTTCACCAGCGTCGTGATCGCGATGAAGCCGAAGCCCAACACGAACAGCTTCATGCTCGCATGCGGATCGCTCGCGCTGATGAACTGCGGCAGGAAGGTCACGAAGAACAGCACGATCTTCGGATTGGTGAGGTTGATGAGGAGACCGTTCGCAAAAGCGCCGCGCAAGCCTCCTCGCGCCGAGGCGTCGGTCGTCAGCTTGAGCACGGAGCCATGGCGGATCGCGCGCCAGGCAAGCCACAGCAGATAGAGCGCGCCGCCGATCTTCACCGCCTCGTAGGCCTCGGCCGAGGCCGCGAGCAGCGCCGACAAGCCGAGCGCAGCGGCGAAGGTGTGGACGACGAGCCCGACATTCGCGCCCGCTTGCGCCGCGAAGCCTTGCGCCCTGCCGCCGGCAAGCGTGCGCGACAGAAAGAGCGCCATGTCCGCGCCGGGCGTCGCGGCGAGCAGGAAGCAGGCGACGATATAGGCCGCCGCCAAGGAGGGACTGGGAAAGAATGGCGTCACGGCGTTCGCGCCGCCATCACCGCTTCGACGTCGGCGCGTCTCGGCAACGGCGCGACCGCGCCGTAGCCCAAGGTCGAGAGCGCCGCCGCCACATTGGCGAAGCGCGCCGCGGCGAACGGATCGCCGTGCCGCACATATTCCGCGAGGAAAGCGCCGTCGAAGCAGTCGCCCGCTCCGGTCGCATCGACCGCCTTGACGCCATGCGAATAGATGCGCTCGCGCTCTTTGGCCGTCGCCGCCAGCGCGCCGCCGCGGCCCATCTTCACCACGACCACGCGCGCGCCGAGGTCGAGGTAGAAACTTGCGATGGCGTCGGGATCTCTGAGGCCCGTCAGCGCTTCCGCGTCGTCGAGCCCCGGCAGCGCGATGTCGCAAGCCCGCATCGCCTCGTGAATGATCGCCCGAGCGCGGCGCAAAGGCCACAGCTTCAGCCTCAGATTCGGGTCATAGGAGACGAGCTGCTTAGCGTCATGCGCGATGTCGATGGCTGCGAAGGCGGCGTCGGTGGCGGACGAAGAGATCGCCTGGCTGATCCCGGAAATGTGCAGGACTTGGTCGCGCGGATGCGGTCGACCGGCAGGTCGGTTTCGCTGATGCGGCTCGCCGCCGAGCCTGCGCGCATATAAGAGAACTCGTGGCCTTGTCGCTGTGGGTGACGAAATAAAGCCCGGTATGAGCGCCGCCGTTGACCACGATCCGGCTCGCGTCGACGCCTTCGTTGACCAAAGCTCGGTCAGCGCCTGGCCGAAACGGTCGGCGCCGATGCCAGTAAAATAGGCCGCGTCGGCGCCAAGCCGCGCCGCC
>CAVPPX010000060.1:0-257899 GCA_963707355.1 uncultured Alphaproteobacteria bacterium
AAAGCGTACAGCGGACGCAGCGCCGCGGCGCAAGCGCCGACCTGATCGGCGAGCGTCGACAGGCTGAGGTCGATCCCTTCACGGGCGTAGCGCTCGCTCTGCCGGCTGAGAGGCTGATGCTGGCCGAACTTCTCGAACAGGATCATCGCCAACAGGCTCGGGCCGGCAAAGCCGCGCGGCGTGACATGGAACGGCGCCGGCGGCTGGGTGATCGCCTCGCACCGCCGGCAGGAGAACCGCTCCCGAACGGTCTGGATCACCTTCCATTGACGGGGGACAACCTCGAGCGTCTCCGTGACGTCCTCGCCGAGCTTCGACAGCTTCGTCGAACCGCAGCAGGGGCAGCTCAGCGGCGCCGCGATCACAACTCGCTCGCGCGGCAGATGCTCGGGGAACGCTTTTCGCCCCGGCCGCCTGCGCTCGAAGGTTTTGACGATGGTCGACGACGAGGAGCGTTCCGACTTGAGTTCGTCCTCCGTCGCGTCCGCCTCGGCGTCTTCCAACCGCATCTCCAGTTGGTCGAGAAGCCGCTCCTTGCGTTCCGAGCTCACGCCATAGAGCGTGCGCCGAAGCTTTTCGATCTCCAGCTTCAGTCTCGCAATCAACGCCTCAGCGCTCGACGCCGTCGCGCGAGAATGCGTCAGATCGGCTTCAGCGTGCGCCGCTCGCGCTTCGCTCAAAGCCGCGCAGCCCGTTCAGCGAGGATCATCGCATGCGCTGCAGCAAGGTCGGAGGGGAGAGAATTAATTGTCCCTGTCACATCCGAAGGGAATCACAAGCGTGCGGATTTGTAAGCAAAAATCCTCATCCGGCCGCCGTCGGACGCCAGGTTTTCTGCGGCATTCGCCAATCGATCCCCTCAAGCAGATAGCCGAGCTGCGCCGCCGAGATCGCCACCGTTCCATCGGCCGACGACGGCCACAGAAAGCGACCCCGTTCAAGCCTCTTGGCAAACAGACACAGACCCTGACCATCGTGCCAGAGACACTTGATGAGATCGCCGCGGCGACCGCGGAACACGAACAGATGGCCCGAATGCGGATCGCGCTTCAGCGCCTCCTGCACGATCAGCGCCAGCCCATCGAAGCCCTTCCGCATGTCGGTGTGGCCCGTCGCCAGCCAGACCCGAACGCCCGCGGGGACCGGGATCATCGGCGCGTCAACGTTCTGACCACGCGCGCCAGCGCCGTCGCGTCGACGTCCACGCCGACAATGATCCGCTCCCCGCCGGAGAGGACGATCTCCATCCGCCCGATCGGTTCTGGCGCCGCGACAAAAGCGGCACTCGGCGCCTCGGCCTCCGCAACCGTCACTGGAACGAGCTTCACCGGCTCCGCGCAGCCGTTCGCCGCGGCAGCCTCCTGACGCCGCCAGGTGAACAGAAGATTGGCGTTGACGCCATAACGCTGCGCAACCATCGCCACAGACGCGCCAGGCTTCAGGCTCTCGGCGACCATCCGACGCTTCTCGTCGCTCGACCAGAAACGTCGCCGACGCGCGCCGATCCCTTCCGAAGATCCCGCCGACAGTTCCGGCTTCATCGATAGTGCCCATGATCGTTGATGGGCACTACCTCGTGCCCACCCCGTCGCACTATCGCCGTAACCACTCCCTCCAGTACAGGCGGCCGCCGCCGGAGGGTTACGGTCAATCGGCTCACAAAATTGACCCCCGATCGGCGTCCAAAATTGACCCCCTGATGTCGCACTGACGGCAGCGCTTGCCCCGGCGGAGCTGGTCGGGATTGCGCAGCCGGGGCGAGCGCGGGTCGGTGAAGAGCCGTTTGCTGAAGATCAGGCGCGGTTCTTGAAGCGCCAACTCTCGTTGCCGGTTTCGACGATGTCGCAGTGATGCGTGAGGCGGTCGAGCAGTGCGGTGGTCATCTTTGGGTCGCCAAAGACGCTGGGCCATTCACCGAAGGCGAGATTTGTTGTGACGATGATTGACGTGCGTTCGTAGAGACGGCTGATCAAGTGGAACAGGAGCTGGCCGCCGGACTGCGCAAACGGAAGATAGCCGAGCTCGTCGAGAACGATGAAGTCGAGCCGGGTGAGATAATCGGCGAGCCGCCCTTGACGGCCAGATCGACCCTCGGCTTCTAGCCGGTTGACGAGATCGACGGTGTTGAAGAAGCGGCCTCGCGATCCGGCGCGGATACAGCTCCGTGCGATCGCGATCGCCAAGTGGGTCTTGCCGGTGCCGGTTCCGCCAACTAGGACGATGTTGCGTTGCTGAGCAACGAATACGCCGCCGGCAAGATCGCGCACCAGGTTCTCATTGATCAGCGTGTCCTTGAACGCAAAGTCGTTCACATCCTTGGCTAGCGGCAGCTTGGCGGTTGTGAGCTGGTATCGGATCGAACGCGCCTGCTTTTCCGATATCTCGGCCTTGAGCAGATCGCCGACCAGCTGCTGGGGCTCATGCTTACGCTTGAGCGCGGTGGCGAGCGTCTCGTCATATGCGCTTTTCATCCCATAGAGCTTCAGTTCGCCCATCATTTCGAGGACTTCAGTTCTCTCCATAGTCATGCCCTCCTGAGCTGGTCGTATCTCGCGCAGTCAGCGACCGGCGCATGTCGGAGCCTCAGCGCATCCGGGGTGAAGACGGGCGCAACAGGTCCAGGATCACGTTGGCGCGCGAGGATGTTGATGATCACGTCGGACGAATGGACGCCCTCCGACATCGCCTGAGCGCAGGCGGCTTCCACCGCCGGCAATCCATCGGTGAGCACGGTGGCCAGGATGGCGACCATCTGGCGATCGCCATCATCGGATTCGGCGAGCTTGCGTCGAACCCGCTCGAGCGCCGTCGGCAGCACCCAATCCTTGAACGGAGCGCCGTTGCGCAGGGCTCCAGGCTTACGGGCCAGGACCGGAACATAGTGCCAGGGATCGTAGACTGTGTCGCCGCGACCGTAGTTGCGGGGATGCTCTGCGACGATACGCCCATCCTGGCGGACGATGATGCGATCGGCGTAGGCATGGACCTCGACTGGACGACCGACTGCGCTGGCGCTCACTGAGTATTTATTGTTGTCGAACCGCACCAGGCACGTCTTCGACACCGAGGCTTGTTGCGCATGGAACCCGTCGAAGCGACCGCGATAGGCGATGAGCTTGGGCCGCTCTTCCTCGAACACCTCCCATACGGTCTGCTCGGGGCTTTCGGGGTGCGGGTGGGCCTTGGCGTAGGCGATGCACCTGTCCATGAGCCAAGCGTTCAAGTCATCGTACGTCTTGAACCGCAGGCGTGGCGTGAAGAAGCGCTCGCGAACAAGGCCGACCTGGTTCTCCACCTGGCCTTTCTCCCAGCCTGACGCCGGCGTGCAGGCGACAGGGTCGACGAGATGGTGCGAACACATTTGCAGGAAGCGGCGATTGTATTGCCGATCCTTGCCGACGAAGATCGTGTCGACTGCCGTCTTCATGTTATCGTAGACGCCGCGCGTGCAGGCGCCCTTGAAGAACGCGAACGCCCGATCGTGCGCGTCGAACACCATTTCCTGGGTCTCGCGCGGATAGGCGCGTACGAACATCATGCGGCTGTGGCAAAGGCGGACATGCGCGACCTTCAAGGTCGTTGTCACGCCGCTCATCACGACGATCTCGTGATTCCAGTCGAACTGGTAGGCCTCGCCCGGCGCAAACGACAGCGGAACGTAGGCGGTAGCCGACTGGCTCGAGTGCTCGCGGCTCCAGATCTTGGCGTAGCGTCGGACGGCGTCGTAGCCGCCTTCATAGCCCACCGCCCGCAACTCCTCGAATAGCCGGATCAGCGTCAGACGTTCGCGCGCTGGCGCGTCGGCGTTCTTCGTCAGCATCCGATCGATGTCGGCCTTCCAGCGTCCCAACTTCGGGCGTGGCTGGACCTCTCGCTCGTAGGAAAATGATGTCTCGCCCGAGCGTAGAATCTTCCGAACCGTATTGCGCGATATCTTCAGATCGCGGGCGATCTCCTTGATCGACTTGCCTCTGGACAAATGCTCGCGCCGTATCCGGGCGATCGTCTCCACAACCAGCATCCCCACCGCCCGCGTCACACAAACGCGGGCAACCGAACAGAGCGAAAACCAGGGGGTCAATTTTGGAAGCCGATTCCCCCGCCTAGGGGGTCAAAATTGCACGCCGAAACACATACTACATTTCGCGAGCAATTCTCAAAGGTCGCAACTCGGACGCCGGATCCATCACGCGCGTCCCTGCGGCTCAGATCGAGAAGCAGGTGTTCGACGCGATCCAAAGCGTCATCGCATCCAAACGTCCGAACGAGGGTTTCGGCGCTCTGTCGCTTCTTGGTCTTTCCGGGTGACAATCAGCTCGACCGGGAAACCATGCCAAGCGCTATCCAGTCATGAGGACGTGCTCGACGCGATCGAGCAAGTCACGATTGGCGCGAAGCAGATTGAGATCCGGCTCAGCGAGTCCGTTGCCGTCGATGGCCTAGGTCGAACATTGACTATTCCCTGGATGCCGCCATCTCCCTACCAACGCCGCGAGATCATCCAAGGCGAAGGTGAGCCGCGCTCTACTATCCGCCCAATGCGGGTTCGCGCGCGTGCGGTCTTCGCCGTATCCTTCCGCAACGCTCATCGGTGGCTGGACGACCTCGTTATGGATCCCCGAGTTGATCGCCGCAAGAGAGGGCAAGAGCGAACGCTCAATCCGCATGACGTTGTCGCTGGCCTTTGTCGCCCCGCCCATCGTCGCCGCAGCAATTGAAGGCCGCCTGCCGCGCGGGTTCGGATCCAAGCGCTTGATGGATTTACCGATGGTCGGGTCGCACCAATCGACCGCGCTGGGGCTCAAGTTTCCGACTTAGAGCTGATGGATAATTAAGAGGTCGCGACCGCCAACTCTTACCCAAATCGCAATATCGGAACACCGCTCAACATATCCGGCGGCTTTTCGAAAGAGAGCATCAGTCGCTTTGGGAAACGGAATCTTGCCGCTAGAGACTGGCGGGCGTTTCCCCAGCGAGTGCAAATCAGCTAAGTCCCGAGCGCAGACCGCATTCTAGTCCCTGCAAGCCACTGAAATGGCGTCGGTGTCCTCAAATCCGGAAACCACCGCTGTTTGTCAAGACTGGATGGTGGGCGATGCAGGGATCGAACCTGCGACCCCTCCCGTGTGAAGGGAGTGCTCTACCGCTGAGCTAATCGCCCCCGCCTCAAGATCGGCATGCTTTATGGCCCCCGCGAGAGCCAAGTCAAGAAGCGCGACGCGCGGCGAACCGTCGCAGCCTCCTGTTGCAGCGGCCGGCGCGGCAGGAGATAAAGGCGCGATGGGCGAGAAGGACAGGGCAGGCGCGATGTTCACGCTCGATGAGCTCGCGCAGACGATCGACCGGCGCGCCGGGGCAAGCGCGGAGGCCTCCTATACGCGCAGTCTGCTGGACAAGGGCGCGGCCCATTGCGCCCGCAAATTCGGCGAAGAAGCGATCGAATTCGCGATCGCGGCCGCGGCGCTGGACGAGACCGCCGTTCGCGCCGAGGCGGCCGATGTCCTCTACCACCTGCTCGTCGTTCTCCGCGTGCGGGGAGTCGCGCTGTCGTCGGTGATGGACGAATTGGGCAAAAGGTCAAAACAAAGCGGGCATCATGAAAAATCGTCCCGAACGAAGTGAAAACGCACTCCAGTAGGGCCGACTGGCCCGAGTGAGAGATTTCTGATGAATTGCGTTGGGCTCCAATCGCTCGAATCCCCCTTTCGCCGCTTCACCCGCGACGAATGGGCGCAGCTGCGCGCCGACACCCAGCTCACGCTGACAATCGATGACCTGCGCAAGCTGCAGTCGACGCACGATCCGATCTCGCTCGACGAGGTCGTCGCCATTTATCTGCCGCTGTCGCGACTGCTCGCGCTCTACGTCGCAGCGACGCAAGGGTTGTTCAAGGCGACGCAGCGCTTTCTCGGCGCGACCGACGGCAAAGTCCCCTACATCATCGGCATCGCCGGATCGGTCGCTGCCGGCAAATCGACGACGGCGCGGGTGCTGCAGGCGCTATTGACCCGCTGGCCGAATACGCCCCAGGTGCAGCTCGTCACCACCGACGGCTTCTTGCGTCCCAATGCGGAACTGATCCGATTGGGCATCATGGATCGCAAGGGCTTTCCCGAAAGCTACGACGGGACGTCGGTGCTGCGCTTTCTGTCCGCGGTGAAGGCGGGACAGCACAATGTCGCGGCTCCGGTCTATTCGCATATCACCTACGATATCGTGAAAGGCGAATCGATCGTCGTCGACCGGCCGGACATTCTCATCTTCGAGGGCATCAACGTCCTGCTACCGAACCGGCTGCCCCGCGACGGCAAGGAGATTCCGTTCGTCTCCGATTTCTTCGACTTCTCGATCTTCCTGGACGCCGACACCACGTTGCTGGAGCAATGGTACATCGAACGCTTCATGAGCTTGCGGACGACGGCGTTCCGCGACCCGCGCAGTTATTTCCGCCAATACGCCGACCTCAACGATGCGGAAGCCGAGGCGACGGCGCGCTCGATCTGGCGGCGCATCAATCTTGTCAACCTGCACGAGAATATCCTGCCGACCCGGCCGCGCGCCGACTTGCTCCTGACCAAGGGCGCGAGCCACAGAATTGAAGAAGTGGCGCTGAGAAAGCTGTGAGCGTCATATGGCGATCGGCGCTAAGCGCCTGCGCGTTTGTTTTCGGCGTCGCGCTTTCCCCGGCGCATGCGGAGCCGCCTAAGCCCTGTCAGGGCTCGGATCTCACCCAGGTTCAGGGGCGCGCCGCGGCCGAGACGGCGCGAGCGGGCGATCTCGTCAACGGCGATGGATTGCTCTGGCGCATCGAGAAGCCTGGCCTCGCGCCCTCCACTCTCTTCGGAACCATTCATTCGACCGACGAGTCCGCGCTCGAAGTGGCGCGGCGCGCCGCGCAATCGATCAAGGGCGCCAAGATCGTAGCGACGGAACTCGGCGGCCCATTCGACACGATCGAAAAAGCCAACATCACGGCCGCCACGCTGGCCAAGGCGCTTGATCGCGACCATGACACATTCGAGGGCGCCATCGCGCCCGAGGACCGCCAGAAAATCGAGACACTGATCACGGGTCTCGGCTATCCCGCCGAATTCGCGCATCATTTGAAGCCCTGGTTTCTCGCCATCCTGACAGCGCTCCCCAAGTGCGAAGCGGAGCGCGAAACGCTCAATCTGCCCGAGGTCGATCAGTTTCTCGCTGAGACGGCAAGAGACTCGGGGGTGAAGGTGATCGGACTTGAAACGGCGGAGGAACAGCTCGCGGCAATCGCCAATATGCGCCCTGAAGTCGCCGCGACGCTGTTGACGCTCGCTGCCCGAGACCCAGTCTTGAATGACAATCTGTATGCGACGATGCTCAGGCTCTATCGGGAAAGCCGACCAGCCGAAATCCTCGCGATCTCGGACGCTTTGGGTGGGCTGAGCGACACGGAGCGGGCGGCGCAGGATGAGTTCATGCTCGCTCTGCTTCAGGGTCGCAACGCAACCATGGCCGAGCGCGCTGCGCCGCTTCTGGCTTCCGGCGGTGCGTTCATCGCCGTGGGCGCGCTCCACCTCTCGGGCAAGACCGGACTGATCGAGCGCTTCCGCGCGATGGGCTATACGGTGACCAAGGCGTGGTAGGCGCGGCGGCGCGTTGACCGCGATCGGCGGAGGGTCGTCCGGGCGCGTTGGGCGGAGAGGAGGACCGCCGGGGTGAGGCCGTGCGGGCCTTGGCTGGCGGGGACGGCGCGTCGCCCTAGCCGCCATTTTACCGGCGCCCCCACATGATCTCAGTGGGTTACGACCCCGTTTAGTTCCGCGCCGGTTTTTTTGCCTTCGGCGTTCGAGGCAATAGTATTTAACATGTAAATAATGTCTTATATGTTCGAAACTCATTTTCTGGGATCGCCGGAATCCGGACGGCGAGCGGCGAGGTTCATGACGAGAGGGAAACCCCGGCCGCTCTATTCCCCGTAGGGCGTCCAGATGGTCTTGACCTGAGTTGCCGGGCGCAGGAACGCGCCGCCCTGGGCCTCGGCCCAGTCGTTGGCGCGCTGCATCTCGCGGGCAAGACCGGCCTTGTCGAGCAGTTCCGCGCCCACGGCTCCACAGTGACGAAAGTCTGGTAGGCCGTTACTCTCCGTAGGGTGTCCAGATATTCTTGACCTGGGTCGCCCGGCGGAGGAACTCGCGGCCTTGCGCCTCGGCCCAGTCGATCGCCGCTCCGCAAGTCCAGGTCGCCTTCAGATTGCCGGTGGAAAGCGCCTCGACCTGAGCCGCGTCCTCAATGTCGCCGGCATACCAGAGCGCATCGACGCCGTCGTGCTCGGCCAGCGTATTGGCCAGGACGTTCGCCTCCCCGGTGACGATGTTGACGACGCCGGCGGGAACATCGGACGTGTCGAGCACCGAATAGAAGTCGGTGGCGCTCAGGGGATGGCTCGCCGAGGGAACCGCGACGACACAATTGCCCATCGCGATCGCCGGCATGACGAGCGAGACAAAGGCGAGCAGCGGCGCCTCGTTCGGGCAGACAATGCCCATGACACCCCATGGCTCGTTCATCGCCAAAGTCACAAAGCGCGAGCGCGTCGCGTGCACGGCGCCGTCGAACTTGTCGGCGTAGCCGGCATAGACGAACGCGCGGCGGATCGAGGCGTCGACTTCGGCCTTCGCCGCACGGGTCGAGGTTCCGGTCATGGCGCTGAGGCGCCGCGCGAATTCGTCTTCACGGGCGGCCAGGTTCTCGGCCACATAGTAGAGCACCTGGGCGCGATTGTGCGCCGTCGCCGCTCCCCAGGAGGAAGCCTTCGCCGCGGCCTCGACCGCGTTGCGGATGTCCTTGCGGTTGCCGAGCCCGGCCAGTCCGACCTCGCGGCCTGCGGGATCGAGAACGGCGTAGCTGTAACCGGAATCGGGCCGCGCCTGCTTGCCGCCGATATAAAGCTTGGCGGTGCGATCCGGGCCCTCGTCGATGGCGTTTCGGGCAGGACTGACGCCAGGCGAAGCGTTGAGGCGCAGCGGACGGGATGTGTTGATCTTGCTCTTGGGCTCGTCGGCGATCCGGTATTCGGACAAGCCTTCGCGGCCGCCCTCGCGACCAAAGCCGCTTTCCCTATAGCCGCCGAAGCCGGAGGCGGCGTCGAACATGTTGGTCGAATTGATCCAGACGACGCCAGCCTTGATGCGTGCCGCGACCTCAAACGCGCGGTTGACGTTCTCAGTCCAGACGGACGCCGCGAGGCCGTAGCGGGTGTTGTTGGCGAGCGCGACCGCTTCATCCGGCGTGCGAAAGGTCGTCGCGACCAGCACCGGGCCGAAGATCTCCTCGCGCGCAAGTACGGACGCCGGGTCCACGCCGGTGACCAGGGTCGGGGGGTAGAAACAGCCTCGGTCGGGCAGCGAATTGTTGGCGCGAAAGAATTCGAGCCCTTCCGCCTCGCCCTGGCGCATGAGCCGACGGATCCGCTCGAGCTGAACCGGCGCCACGATCGCGCCGACATCGGTCGACTTGTCGAGCGGATCGCCGATCGTGAGGTTGGCCATGCGGGCGCGGAGCTTGGCGTAGAGGGCGTCGGCGGCGCCTTCCGCGACCAGGAGCCGCGAGCCCGCGCAGCACACCTGCCCCTGATTGAACCAGATCGCGTCGACCACGCCTTCGACGGCGCTGTCCAGATCCGCATCCTCGAACACGATGAACGGCGACTTGCCGCCGAGCTCGAGCGAGAGCTTCTTGCCTGTGCCCGCCGTCGCCTTGCGAATCGCGCGTCCGACTTCGGTCGAGCCCGTGAAGGCGATCTTGTCCACGCCCGCATGGGCGACGAGCGCGGCGCCGGTCGCCCCGTCGCCGGTGACAATATTGACGACGCCCGGAGGCAGCCCCGTCTCGACGCAGATCGCGGCGAAGGCGAGCGCAGTCAGGGGCGTGAACTCCGCCGGCTTCAGCACAATCGTATTGCCGGCCGCGAGCGCCGGCGCGATCTTCCAGGCGAGCATCAGCAGCGGAAAATTCCACGGGATGATCTGCCCGCACACGCCGACGGGCTTCGTCCCGGGAAATTCGCTCTCGATCAGCGAGGCCCAGCCCGCGTGATGGTAGAAATGGCGGGCGACCAGCGGAATGTCGATGTCGCGCGACTCGCGAATCGGCTTGCCGTTGTCGATCGTTTCCAGAACCGAAAGGAAGCGCTCTCGCTTCTGCACATGGCGCGCGAGGGCATAAATGTGCTTCGACCGCTCGAACCCGGAAAGCGCCGCCCATTTCGGTTGCGCCTTCCGCGCCGCCGCAACCGCCGCATCGATGTCCTTCGCAGAGCCTTGCGAAACGCGCGCGATCCGTTCGCCGTTCGCGGGATTGAAGACATCGAACAGATCACCGGGTTTGGTGAAGACGCCGTTGATGAAATGGCCGAAGCCGCTTTTGTGCTCTTCCAACCAAACGCCGACGTGCTCGCTGCTTTCCGGCGAGGGGCCATAGTCCATCGTGCGCAGGATGTCCTTGATCACGCCCATGAGTTTGCCTCACGCCATTGCGTGGCGATGGGCGGCCGAATAGCGCCCGGTCGCGTAATGGTCGAGCTGACGCTCGATGTCGGTCAGAAGGCCGCTCGCGCCGATGCGGAAAAGATCGGGCTGCATCCACGGCACACCGAGCTCCTCCTTCATGAGGATGAGCCAGGCCAGCGCATCCTTGGCCGTACGCAGGCCGCCCGCCGGCTTGAACCCGATGTCGACGCCGGAGCGCTCGCGATAGTCGCGCAACGCCCGGAGCATGACCAGACTTACCGGAAGCGTGGCGTTGACGTCCTCCTTGCCTGTGGAGGTCTTGATGAAGTCGGCGCCCGCCTGCATCGCCACCATGCTGGCCGCATAGACGTTGCGCAGGGTCTTCAAGTCGCCTGTGCCGAGGATCGTCTTCAAATGCGCGTGCCCGCAGGCCTCGCGCATCGCCGCGACCTCGTCGTAGAGCGCGTTCCAGTCGCGGCTGAGCACATGGGCGCGGGTGATGACGATGTCGATCTCGCGCGCGCCCTCCCCGACCGCATAGCGGATCTCCTCGAGGCGCTGCTTCAATGGGGTGAGCCCGGCCGGAAAGCCCGTCGCGACGGAGGCGACCGGAATCCCCGAGCCCTCGAGCGCCCTGACCGCCGGCCCAACCATGGTCGGATAGACGCAGACCGCGGCCACTGTCAGGCCCAAGTCGGCGAGATCGAGCGCAATGAGAAGCTCTTCGCCAAGCGGATGGCGCGCCTTGGCGCAGAGCCGGCGCACGCGGCCCGGGGTGTCGTCGCCGGAGAGCGTGGTCAGGTCGATGCAGGTCATGGCCTTCAAGAGCCATGCCGCCTGGTATTCCTTCTTGACTGACCGGCGCGTGGTCAAAGTCGCGGCGCGGCGCTCGACCGCGCTCGCGTTGACGCCGACGCTCTCGAACCAATCCGGCGCCAGCGGCACGCCCGGATTGCGGGGCCGGTTATGGCCGGCCTGGGTTGGACTGGCGACGACCTGGTCCATGGCGCCTCCGCTTCCTTCGGGTTTGACTTCGAATGAATGTCACGATCGGACGGCGAAGCCCGGCATCGCGCTGCCGCGCTCGCGCCGTCGCTTTCGGCACGGAGCCGCGGGCGAGCCCGCCGCTCATATAGATATTGTAGCAAGGCGGCAAAAGGAAGAAGTTGCCGCTAGGGTAAGACGCGGGCGACGAACCGATGATTCGCCTTGCGGCCAAGGCTGGGGAGCCTGCAATGCTTCAATTCCACGTAGCGATAAGCCTGGTCGGAATTCTTTCCGGCCTGGTGATGTTGTACGGTCTTTTGCTTGGTCGGAATTTCAGGACGGCGATCGCCGTCTTTCTCATCACAACGTTCCTGACGAGCCTGACGGGTTTCCCGCTGCCGCCGTTCGGCTTCGACCCGCCACGCGCCGTGGGCGTGCTTTCGCTCATTCTGCTTATTGGCGCAGTCGCCGCCTATTACGGCTTTCGCCTCGGAGGAGCGTGGCGATGGATCTTTGTCGCCTGCGCGGTCGCGGCGCTTTATCTCAATGTGTTCGTAGCTGTGGCGCAGGGATTTATGAAGATCCCGGCCCTTCATGAACTCGCGCCGACTGGGTCCGAGCCACCGTTCGCGATCGTCCAGGGGATCGTGCTGCTCATTTTCGTTGCGCTTGGGATATGGGCGGCCGTCAAGTTCCGTCCGGTTGACGAGCGGCGCTGGACGCGCCGCTAAAACCGGCCGCCCACGCCGCGGAATAGCGGCGGGCCGGAAAACGCCGGCCCGCGCCTTCACGTCCGCTCAGGCCTTGCTTGCCAACTGCTGTCCGAGCGGCAGGGAGCGGATGCGTTTGCCGCTCGCCGCAAAGATCGCATTCATGAGCGCGGGCGCGACCGGCGGCACGCCGGGTTCGCCCACGCCGCCCATGTGCATATCGTAGCCGCGCGGCACGATATAAACATGCGTCTCACGCGGCGCGTCGCTGATCCTGAGCACCTGGTAGTCGTCATAGTTGCCCTGCTGCACCCTGCCGTCTTTGAATGAGATTTCGTTCAGCAGGCCCACGCCAAGGCCCATGACGACCGCTCCCTCAAATTGAGAGCGGACGCGATCCGGGTTGACGATCGGACCGCAATCAACGGCGATGTCGACCCGCGGCACCGTGACGTTGCCCTTCTCATCGACCGCAGCCTCGATCACCGCCGCCACATAGCTCACGAAGCTGCGGTGGACGGCGAGACCAAGGCCGTGACCTTTCGGCACTTCGCGCTTGCCCCAACCCGCTTTTTCGGTGACCAGTTCGACAACGTTGCGCAGCCGGCCCGTGTCGATCGGGTAGACCTCCGGATTCTCGCCGTAATCCCAGAAGCTCTTCACCTTCTGCGGCACGTCGAGGATGCGAGGAGGTCCGATCAGATCGAGCAGGAACTCCTTCTGATCCTTGCCCGCGGCGGCAGCGAGTTCGGCGACGAAGGATTGAACGGCGAACCCATGCGGAACATTGGAGACAGAGCGCCACCACCCAACCTTGGTGTGCGCCTCGGCCTCGCCGTTCTCGATACTGACGTTTTTGACGTCGAAGGGCATATCGACGAGGCCCATGCCCTGCTCGAATGGCGCTTCATGTTTCGGATCGCTCACGAAGAGCGAAAAGATCGTCGGCGCGACGCTGTTATGCCGCCATGCGACGACGTGGCCATCCTTGTCGAGCCCGGCCTCGAGACGTTCGACCGACACGGTATGATAGAAGTCGTTGTGGATGTCGTCCTCGCGAGTCCACACGACCTTGACCGGCGCGCCGCCCATCGCCTTTGAGCACAAAGCCGCCTCGACCGCGAAGTCCGGCTTTGACTTGCGGCCGAAACCACCGCCCAGAAGGGTGACGTTGACCGTCACGTTTTCGGGCGGAAGCGCCAAATATGCGGCGACCAGATCATGCGCGGCCTGCGGGCTCTGGACGCTGGTCCAGACTTCGGCCTTGCCGTCAACGATCCGGCAGGTGGCGGAGGGCGGCTCCATCGTTGCGTGCGCATTGTGGGGAATGTAGTACTCGGCCTCGACCTTCTTGTCCGCGCTTGCGTAAGCCGCGGCGAAGTCGCCGTCGCTGCGCAAGACCTTACCAGGCTGTTTGGCGGTCGCTTCCATCGCCGCGCGATAGGCCTGCGAATTATAGGTCCCGTGCGGGCCGTCGTCCCATTTGATCTTCAGCGCGTTGCGGCCCTGGATTGCTGCCCAGGTGTTGTCGGCGATGATTGCGATGCCCCCTGACGGCTGGAATTTCATGGGGTACGAGGGCGCGGGGATCTCGACGATCTGGAGGACGCCCGGGACCTTTTTCGCGTCCGCAGCGTCATACGAGACGACCTTGCCGCCCATCACCGCCGGGCGCGCGATGACGGCGTATTTCTGCCCGGGCAAGCGGACGTCCTGGCCGTAAATCGCACGACCGGTGGTGATGTCGAAGCCATCGACGATGTTGGTCCCTTCCTTGCCGATGTAGCGGAACTCGGAGGGGTCTTTGAGGGGCAGGCTGACAGGCGTCGCGGCGCCCGTCTTCGCGAGGCTGACATTCGACGGCACACCCATCGTGCTGGCGTCGGCGGCGAGGTCTCCATAGCCGAGCTTCTTGCCCGTAGACTTCTGAATGACCTCGTGGTTCTTCGCCTCCACGTCGGAGACGTCCACGCCCCAACGTTTCGCGGCGGCCGCCTCGAGCATCATGCGGGCGGCGGCGCCCACCTGCCGCATCGGCATGAAGAAATGCCGGGTCGAACGGGAGCCGTCGGTGTCCTGATTGCCGTACTTGACCTCGTCGCCCGGCGCCTGGGCGACTTTCACCTTGGCCCAATCCGCCTCCATTTCGTCGGCGACGATCAGGGGCATGCCGGTTCGCACGCCCTGCCCCATGTCAGAACGATGGCAGACGATGGTGACCGTTCCGTCGGGCGCAATCGAAACGAAAGCCAGCGGATTGTTCACCGTGCCGTGCGGCATACCTTGGGCGCCCCACTTGGGGGCATCGTCAGCCAGTGCCGGACCAGACGGCATCACGTGCACGGCGAGCACGAGGCCCGTTGTCGAGAGGATGCCCTTGAGGACGCCACGCCGGCTGACATTCTCGATGCCCGATACCGAAATGATTTCGCGAATGTGCTTGGTCATGGGATCACGCTCCCGCAGCTTGCTTGATGGCGGCGCGAATGCGGCCGTAGGTTCCGCAACGGCAGATGTTGCCGTACATCGTGTTGTCGATGTCGGCGTCGGTCGGGTGCGGGGTCTGCTTCAGAAGCGCGGCGGCCTGCATGATCTGGCCAGCCTGGCAATAGCCGCACTGAGGCACGTTGAGCGCGCGCCAGGCCTTCTGCACGGGATGGTCGCCTTCCGGGTCCAGGCCTTCGATGGTGGTGACGGACTTGCCGTTCGCGTCGCTCATCGCCGTGACACAAGATCGGGTGGCGTCGCCGTCGAGATGGATGGTGCAAGCGCCGCAAGCGGCCACACCGCAGCCGAACTTCGTGCCGGTGAGCCCGAGAACGTCGCGTAGATACCAAAGCACGGGCATCGACGGATCGCCGTCGAATGACTGCGCCTGGCCATTGACATGCAGAGTGATCATGCTTCCCTCCCAGTCGAGAGCGGCTGCCGTGAAGTTAGATTGGCTGGGTCAGACGCGCGTCGCGCTTTTCCCGTGACCGCATTGAAACGTTTCCCGACATTGAAACGATTTTAAAGTCACGACTGGGGAAGTGGCAATTGTAATTGCAATGTGTTTGAATGAATACATCGAGTAACCATAATGTTACTTGCCATGATCGTCGCACGACTGCGAAATATCCATTTGGATATTACGCCGGAACGCGACTGGACTTACCCTCAAGCAATCACCGGACAGGATTTGGCCGTAGCCGGCGTCTTGAGTTCTATGTGCGGGATCGTCACCGCCGCTCGATGGTCGAGGAGGCTGTCTTTGGACTGAGACGGCTGAGAGGAGGGTGACTCGGACGACAATCTGTTGCAGAAAATCAGAAACCAGAATAAGCTCGCCCGATGAACAATCCTGCCCTTCCGCATGCCAAGATTGGCAGCCACGGTTCCGGCGCCGCCGATGCCCAGGACAAAGGGCCGAGAAAAACTTTTGCTCACTTTATGGCGCGTAACCCATTGAAAGGGCTTGATTTCGGACGAGAGAATCCAAGGAAATCCAAGATAATCCAACCCTCATGAATGGGGGCGTTTGCAGCCGAATGGCCCTGCGCCAAGACAACCCAAACCGATCGACTGGGAGCAAGGTCCCCAGGCGCGCGTGTTTCAGCCAGCCTTGCCCTTCGAGGCGTGGACATGGTCCAGCGCTTGAGCGATGTCGGCCATGAGATCCTCGACATTCTCGAGCCCGACGGACAAACGAAGCAGACTGTCGCTGATGCCGTGGCGCTTGCGCTCCTCGGCCGAATAGGTCGCGTGGGTCATGCTGGCCGGGTGTTGAACCAGCGTCTCGGCGTCGCCGAGGCTGACTGCGCGCACAACCAGTTCGAGCCGGTTCATGAAGGCCATGCCGGCGTCGACGCCGCCCTCGAGCTCGAATGCAACGAGCCCGCCTGGCTGCCTCATCTGGCGTTGCGTAAGCTCGTATTGGGGAAACGACTTGAGGCCGGGATAAGCGACATGGGACACGAGCGGATGACGCTCGAGCAATTCGGCGATCTGCCGAGCGGAGCGCGAATGGCGCTCCATGCGCACTTCCAGCGTCTTCAGGCCTCGCAGGATCAAAAAAGCGTTGAGCGGCGAGAGCGTGGCGCCGGTCAGCGACCTTAAGCCCGCGCCGCGAATCTGCTCGATCAGCGCGCTCGATCCGACGACCGCGCCGCCGAGCAGATCGCCATGGCCGCCGAGATATTTCGTTGCCGAGTGAATGACGAGGTCGGCGCCGAGCTTGAGCGGGTTTTGCAAAATCGGCGTCGCGAAAGTGTTGTCGACGATCGAAAGCGCGCCGGCTGATTTGGCCAGCGACGAGACGCGGGCGATGTCGATGATGCGCAAGTTTGGATTCGCCGGCGTCTCGAAATAAACCAGCTTGAGCCTATCCTCGGCCGCCAGCGCCTGGGCCAGCGCGTCCGGATCGGTGAAGTCGGCAAGCCGAACATCGACGCCGAAACGGGTCAGCCCCTTAGTGAAAAAGGCGAAGGTGTTGCCATAGAGGATGCGGTCGATGACGACGCTGTCGCCCGCGCTGATGAGCGTCCACATCGTGGCCGAGATTGCGGCCATGCCTGAGGCGACCGCGAGCCCTGCTTCGCCGCCTTCGAGGCTGGCGAGCCGCGCCTCGAGCAGCGCCTGCGTCGGGTTGCGCGTGCGCCCGTAAATGTAGCCGGCCCGCTCGCCGCGAAACAATTCGCTGCCGGCCTCAGCGGTTTCGAAGGCGTAGGTCGAGGTCATGAAAATGGGCGGCGTCAGCGCGCCATGCTCTTCCGCCGGGTCGTAGCCATGATGGATGGCGCGGGTCGAAAGGCCGAGTTCGGCGTTGCGGCTGGGTTGGCGCTTGTCCATCTCGTCGTCTCCGGAGCGGCTTCAGGCTCGCCTTGCAGCCTGCGGGAACCGATGGCAAGCGGCAGGCGCGACCCCGTAGCGAGCCACAGTGGATCCGGCGCAGGTTTGACATCCGCGCCCCACGCGCCTAGTAACCGCGCCTTCGTCAGGTTTTGGCCTCGTCGATCAAGCCGACTGTCCCCTGAGGCCAGCGGTCCCCGTCCGGCAGCGCTTTGCGCCCCCGGGCGCGATGGGCGTTGGGCTCGAACGCGGATGTGGCTCAGCGGATTGGGATGACGGGTGTCTCGCCTTATCTGTCCGCTCAGCGTCTTCGCCGCCTGATCAAAGGAGCGTGACCCATGTTCGAGAGCCTGTCCGAAAAGCTCTCCGGCATCCTGGATAAACTCACCGGCCGCGGCGCCCTCTCCGAGGAAGACGTCAACGCCGCCATGCGCGAGGTGCGCCGCGCGTTGCTCGAGGCGGACGTCGCGCTCGAGGTCGTGCGCTCGTTTGTCGACCGGACCCGCACCAAGGCGGTTGGCGCTTCTGTCATCAAGTCGGTCAAGCCCGGCCAGATGGTGGTCAAGATCGTCCACGATTCGCTGGTCGAGACGCTGGGCACGGATTCGCAGGCGATCGATCTCAACGCCCCGGCTCCCGTGGCGATCATGCTGGTCGGCCTGCAGGGCGCGGGCAAGACGACGACGGCGGCGAAGATCGCCAAACGCCTGACCGAGCGCGACAGGCATAAGGTGCTGCTGGCCTCGCTCGACGTGAAGCGGCCGGCGGCGCAGGAGCAGCTCGCGGTGCTGGGCCAGCAGGTCGGCGTCGCGACCCTGCCGATCGTCTTCGGCGAGGATCCGGTCGCCATCGCCAAGCGCGCCGAGAGCGCCGCGCGCCTGCAAGGCTACGATGTCGTGATCCTCGACACCGCCGGGCGCACCCATGTCGACGAACCGCTGATGCAGGAGATGGCGGACATCCGCGACGCCGCACGGCCCCACGAAATCCTCCTGGTGGCCGACGCCTTGACCGGCCAGGACGCCGTCAATCTGGCCAAGAACTTCAACGAGCAGGTTGGCCTGACCGGCATCGTGCTGACCCGCATGGACGGCGACGGCCGCGGCGGCGCGGCTTTGTCGATGCGCGCGGTCACCGGCAAGCCGATCAAGCTGCTTGGCGTCGGCGAGAAGATGGACGCGATCGAGGATTTCCATCCCGCGCGTCTTGCCGACCGCATCCTCGGCATGGGCGACATCGTCAGCCTGGTCGAGAAGGCGGCGCAAAATATCGACATGGCGCAGGCGGCCAAGATGGCCGAGAAGATGCGCAAAGGGGTTTTCGACCTCAACGACCTCTCTGAGCAATTGAGCCAGATCGAGAAGCTCGGCGGCATGGGCGGCATCATGGGCATGCTGCCCGGCGTCGCCAAGATGAAAGACCAACTCAATTCCGCCAATCTCGACGACAAGTTCGTCAAGCGCCAGCGCGCCATTATTTCGTCAATGACTCCGCAGGAGCGCCGCAACCCCGACCTTCTCAAAGCCTCGCGCAAGAAGCGCATTGCGGCGGGCTCGGGTGTCACGGTCGAGTACGTCAACCGCCTGCTCAAGCAGCATCGCCAGATGGCCGACATGATGAAGGCCATGGGCGGTGGCGGCGCCAAGCGCGGCATGATGGGCAAGCTCGGGCAGATGATGGGCCTTGGCGGCGGCATGCCGATGCCGTCGCAGGAACAGATCGAAGCGATGCAGAAGCAGCTGGGCGGCGCCGGCCTTCCGGGGGCGCCTTCGGGGCCGCCGGGCATTCCCGCCGCGCCTCCGCCCGGCGCCTTCAACCTGCCCCCGCAATTTCCCGGTCTCGGCGGCGGCTCGAAGCTGCCCGGCCTGGGCGGCGGCTTCAATCCGTTCGGCAAGAAGAAATGACGTCAACAACCCATCTGATCTGAAAGGAAAACACCCATGTCAGTGAAAATCCGCCTCTCCCGCGGCGGCACAAAGAAGCGCCCCTTCTATCGCATCGTGGTCGCCGACGCGCGCATGCCGCGCGACGGCCGCTTTGTCGAAAAGATCGGCACCTTCGATCCCTTGAAAGCCAAGGACGACGCCAGCCGCGTCGTGCTCGATCAGGAGAAGGCGAAGGCGTGGCTCGTCAAGGGCGCGCAGCCCACCGACCGCGTGCTGCGTCTGCTCGACGGCCTCGGCCTTGCCAAGCGCGAAGCGCACAACAACCCGCAGAAGGCGCAGCCGAAGAAGAAGGCGCAGGAACGCGCGGCAGCAGCGGCGGCCGCAGCCGAAAAGGCCGCGGCGGCGCCGGCGGCCTGAAGCTGCTGACGCAACTTGCGCGCGCCCGACCGGCTCATCCTGATGGGCGTATTCGGCGCGCCGCAGGGTGTGCGCGGGGAAGTTCGGGTCAAATCGCTGACTGGCGAACCGAGCGCCATCGGCGACTACGGGCCTCTGACCAACAAGGGCCGGACACGAGCGTTCGCGTTAGAATCCCTGCGCTTGCTGAAGGACGACATGCTGGTGACGCGGATCGCCGGCGTTTCAACTCGTGAGGCGGCCGAGGCCTTGAAGGGCGTGGAAATCTTCGCCCGCCGTGACCAGTTGCCCCCGCCGAGCGAGGACGAATTCTACTATGACGACCTGGTCGGGCTAGAAGCCGTCGACGCGGCAGGGGCGCCGTTCGGCCGCGTCGTATCGCTCATGAACCATGGCGCCGGCGACGTTCTCGAGATCGCGCTGGTCGGCGGGGGTGAAACCCTGCTTCTGCCGTTCACCAAAAGCGTCGCGCCGCGCATCGATTTCGACGCCGGGCGGATCGTCATAGCCCGTCTATAGACGGGCGTCCTTCCGGGCCCTATCGAACGCCCGTGCGAAGTCGAGGGCGACTAGCGTCGGAGGCGAACGGGTGTTGCTAAGGGCGAAGGGGGCGGATACACAAAGGGCGCTCGCGCCGTTGAGTTCATCCGGCGCCGATGGTTCTGGGATCCCAAGCCCGCTTTGGAGGCGCACGGTATGACGATGAGTTCCGAGACGGCTTCGGTCGGCCACGGGGGCGCCTCGGTTACGAAGCGGGATTTCCTGTTTCTGGCCACCGGATCTCTGGCCACGGTCGGCGTGGCGACAACCCTCTGGCCGTTCATCGACCAGATGAATCCCGACGCCGCAACGATCGCGGCAGCCGGTCCGGTCGACATCGACATCGGCCAGATCCAGCCGGGCCAGCGGATGGTGACGCTATGGGCGTCCCGACCTGTGTTCGTCGTCAAACGCGCTCAGCCAGCGCTTGATGAACTGAAAAATCCAAAACTCCTTTCTCAGTTGCGCGACCCGAACTCTGAGCAAATGCAGCAGCCGACTTACGCAGCCAACTGGAGCCGGTCGGTCAAGCCCGAGATTCTCGTGCTGGTCGGGGTCTGCACGCATCTCGGCTGCATTCCGCTGTTCGATCCGCAGCCGAGCGCGACCGATCCAGCGCCCGATTGGCCCGGCGGCTTCTTCTGCCCGTGCCACGGCTCCAAATATGACTTGGCCGGCCGCGTCTTCCAGGGCGTTCCCGCCCCCTACAACCTGCCGGTGCCGCCCTATCATTTCCCCGACGACAAGACGGTGCGGGTCGGGCAGAACCCGCCCGGCGCGACTTTCGATTTCAACTCAATCATGCAGGTCTAGCCTCGAAAAATCGATCGGTGGCAGGGATCGGGCGAACGCGCTAAGCGTCGCCGAATGTTCGCCTGCACAATCCTAACCCTGTTTCCCGCCATGTTCCCGGGCCCGCTTGGCCAATCGCTGGCTGGGGAAGCGCTGGCGCGCGGCTTGTGGTCGCTGGAGGCGCGCGACATCCGCGCGCATGGGCTCGGCCGCCATCGGGCGGTCGACGACACGCCGGCCAGCGGCGGCCCGGGAATGGTGATGCGGGCGGACGTCGTCGCCGCAAGCCTCGACGCGGCGCTGGCCTCGGATGATCCGAGGCCGCGCCTGATCATGAGCCCGCGCGGCGAGCCCTTCCGCCAGGCGCGAGCTCGCGAATGGGCGACGGGGCCTGGCCTCGTCATTCTCTGTCCGCGCTTCGAGGGCGTCGATGAGCGCGTGATCGAAGCGCGCGGGCTGATCGAAATGTCGATCGGCGATTATGTTTTATCCGGGGGTGAAATTGCCGCGCTCGCGATTCTCGACGCCTGCGTGCGGCTTATTCCCGGCGTGATGGGCAAGGAGGAGTCGGGCGCCGAGGAGAGCTTCGAGCGCGGGCTGCTGGAATATCCGCACTATACCCGCCCGCGCGAATGGGAGGGCCGCGCCATTCCCGACGTGCTCCTCTCGGGCGACCACGCCAAGATCGCCGCATGGCGTCGCGCCGAGGCCGAGCGCATTACGCGCCAGAGACGCCCGGACTTGACGGAGCGTTAGGGGTCGCCAAACTCGACCGCATTTCAGTTTTGTTCACGGCAACCATCCGGATTCGCTAACGGCCGCGCGCTTCGCGGCGAAACATAGATTTTGCGGAGGCCGGGATGCCGGCGTGGGTAGAAGACGCACAACAGCTGACCGAGCTTAGAGACTTAAGCAGTTCGCAGAGCTCGGTCTTGCTTCGAACGACGGAAGTCGAAGAGTTCCTGTCCAACCTCAATTTGTCTTCTCACGCCCTCGTGGCGCCGAAGGGGTTTGGGAAGACCCTCGTTCTCAAACTCAAGCGCATTTCATTGCAGGAAAATGATTACCGCTGCTTTCCATTCTCGCCAATCGTTGATCGCCCGAGTAACAAGCCGCCGATCCTGCCCAACGAAATCATCAACGTCCTGGAGAGCAGCGACAATTGGGAGACGCTGTGGAACATCGCCTTCTCGATCTGCCTGATCAAGGGATTCCAGGACGATCGCGACGTTCACCAACAGCTCGAAGATTTGCTCAAGTCGAACGATTTACCGCAAACATTGCTGAACATCCTAGCTCACCCCCACATCATCAGACCGTTCGACATCCTGCACGATTGCCTGGCGGCGCAGCGAAACGAGATTTTTCTCATCATGCGGGCGGCGCAGCAGGTGACGCGGATCTTCGCGACCATTCACAAGCAGGCGGGCATATTCGTCGACAACATCGACGAATATCTCATCCACTACATCAATTTCTCTTATCTTCGCCGCAACGAGGTCCACGAGCGGTTTGTCCGCATCTGGCACGCGGGCCAGATCGGCGCTTGGCTCGCCCTGAGACGTCTGCATGGGATCAATCCCCATGTGCGGATCTTCGTCTCGATCAGAAAGGAGGCTTATCAGCATGCCGCTCAGAACGAGCCGCAATTCTCCAACCTGAGATCGTTCCGAAGAGAGCTGCGCTACAGAATCGAGGACATCAAACAAATCATCGAGAACAACATCGCGATCGCTGCAAAGAGCGATCTGGTCGACAGGTCCGCCGAAGATCCATTGTTGCGTTTTCTTGGGCCGAAAAATGAATTCGTTTCAAATGCGGGAACCGCGCGGCAGGAGCGGGCGATCGACTATTGGACCCGCCATTGCTCGCTAAGGCCGCGCGACGCGATCGTGATCGGCAAGGAGATCAGCCTGATCGGCGTCAAGAGACGAAGCCAGCAGGAAATTCGCAACGCGATCAACTTGGCCGCGGCGGAGCGCGTTGAGACGCTCTTCAATGAGGTGGCGCCGTTTTTCAGCGGATTGTATCCGGAAATCTTTCCCCAGATCATCAAATCCAACGTGCTGACGGTTGACGAGGTCGTCGATGCGTCCCAGGCCTATGCAGACATCGCCGCGAGACAATACGAAATCGAAACCGAGGCGGCGCGCCATCCATTCTGCGCCCTCTATGCATTGGGGCTGGTCGGAATCGTCCAGCAGAGCCGGGACGATCCCGCCCGGCTCGTGCAGAAGTTCGCCCCGGTCGGTGACATCGCCTTCGGCAAGATCCATGTCTTGCCGCACGCCGAGACCTATCTCATCCATCCCTCGCTCAGCGATTTCATCACCCGGCGGAATGTCGGGTTTCTTAAGGAACTCAACAAGCACAACGTCATCGGCGACGAGCTCGAATGGCGCCCCGAGGAAAGCATCCGGTTCGTGGCCGTTGGCGATATTCGCGGCTACCGGGAAAACGTGGTTCAGATTGCCGGGAGGTCGCAGACCTTCGACAAATACTGGCGTGATTTGTTCCGGCAGTTCACGCGCGATTTGGACTACGCGAATACGTCCGCCGGCGACCATCTGGTCTTGGCTGATCGAAGCCCGGGCAGGCTCTTGCGCGCCGCGCGCGGACTGAGCGCCCAACTCCTGGCTTCCGGATACAATCTGCAGATGAGAGTGGGCGCGCATAGCGGATTCTGGAAATTCAATCCGGCGCTGGAAGGCGCGCAGCACCCCGAAATTTCCGACATCGTCGTCGTCGCTGCGCGCATCGAGCCCCTCGCCAAGCCAGGCGACATTCTCCTGTCCCAGCAATTCGTCCATGACGCTGAACGGTATGGATATCGCTTCGAGGAGGAAGGTTGCTCGCTCGTGGACGACCAATATGTCGGCGCCCAACGCTACGAGGCTGGAGCCGGCGTCTTGATCTCGAAAGACAGCGAGGCTGCCCAGCACGTCCCGATCTACCTGTTCGGAAGCGCCGCCTAGGTAAGATCCGGTTCGAGTGTTTAGACAAACATCATCCTGGAGAGCGAGACCAGACGTCCCGATGGCGAAAAGTTGTCTAAAGGAGGCGCTAAGACTCTGAGATAAACTTCTCCGCGGAGGCCGCTTCTCAGCGCGTCGGCACGGGATGCTCGCCGCGGTAGTCGTAGAAGCCGCGCTGGGTCTTGCGGCCGAGCCAGCCGGCCTCGACATATTTCACCAGCAACGGGCAGGGGCGATATTTGGAATCCGCGAGCCCCTCGTGCAGCACCTGCATGACGGCGAGGCAGGTGTCGAGGCCGATGAAGTCGGCAAGCTGCAGCGGTCCCATCGGATGATTGGCGCCAAGCCGCATTGCGGTGTCGATCGCCTCGACCGAGCCTACGCCCTCGTAGAGCGTGTAGACCGCCTCATTGATCATCGGCAGGAGAATTCGGTTGACGATGAAAGCGGGGAAATCCTCGGACATCGTCGCCGTCTTGCCGAGCCGAACGACGAAGTTCTTCGCCGCCTCGAACGTCTCATCCTTGGTGGCGATGCCCCGGATCAACTCGACCAGCTGCATCCGCGGCACGGGATTCATGAAATGGATGCCAATGAAACGCTCGGGATTGGCGGTCACCGAAGCGAGGCGCGTGATCGAAATCGAGGACGTATTCGACGCGACGATCGCGTCCGGCTTGAGAAAAGAGCGCAGCGCGATGAAAATCTTGCGCTTGACCTCCTCGTTCTCGGAGGCGGCCTCGACCACGAGATCGCAATCGCCGAGCTTGTCGAGAGTCCTCGCGACCTGAATGCGATCGAGGATCGCTTTGCGCTCCTCCTCGCCCATCTGTCCCTTGGCCACTTGGCGCGACAGATGGCCATTGATGGTCGCGAGAGCCGCGTTGATCCGCTCCTCGGCGACGTCGGTGAGCGAGACGGTCATTCCTGCCTGAGCGGCGACCTCGGCGATGCCGGCGCCCATCTGGCCAGCGCCGATGACGCCAACCGTTTCGATATTGAATGTCATTTCTTTTTCCAGCGAACAGCCCGCGCCGCGTCGCGATCATAGACTAGCGGTCACAAGCGTCCAGTCGAACGCTGGCATTTTTGCATCACCGGAGCTTAGCGGCCGATCTTTGCGAGTTCCGCGGCAAGCTCGGGCAACGCGGTATAGAGATCGGCGACCAGGCCGTAATCGGCGACCTGGAAGATCGGCGCCTCCTCGTCCTTGTTGATGGCGACGATGACCTTGGAATCCTTCATCCCCGCCAGATGCTGGATCGCGCCCGAGATGCCGACCGCGATATAGAGCTCCGGCGCCACCACCTTGCCGGTCTGGCCGACCTGCCAGTCGTTGGGCGCGTAGCCGGCGTCGACCGCGGCGCGCGACGCGCCCATCGCAGCGCCGAGCTTGTCGGCGACCGGCTCGATATAGGTCTTGAAGTTCTCCGCCTTCTGCATCGCCCGGCCGCCCGAGATGATGATCCTGGCCGAGGCCAGTTCCGGCCGGTCGGACTTGGCGAGCGCCTCGCCGACGAAGGACGACAGTGCCGGATCGGCGGCGGCCGCGACGGTCTCGATCGGCGCCGAGCCGCCCTCGCCGGTCGCGGCGAAAGAGGCTGTGCGCACGGTGACGACGACCTTCGGGTCGGTCGATTCGACGGTCTGGATGGCGTTGCCGGCATAGATCGGCCGCTCGAAGGTCTTGGGGCCGACGACCTTGATAATGTCGGAAATCTGCATCACGTCGATGAGCGCCGCCACCCGCGGCGCGACATTCTTGGCGCTGGCGGTCGAGGCCGCGACGATGGCGTCATAGCCGGCGGCGAGGTCGACGATGAGCGCCGCCAGCGGCTCCGCCAGGCCGTGCTCGTAGCGAGGATCGTCGGCGACCAGCACTTTCGCCACGCCTTGGAGTTTGGCCGCCGCCTCTGCGGCGCCGCCAACATTGGCGCCCACGACGAGAACATCGACGGGCGCCTTGAGCTCGAGGGCCGCGGTCAGCGCGCGCGCGGTCGCATCGTTCAATTGCCCGCCCGCGACTTCCGCCAGAAGAAGGGTGGCCATCGTCAAATCACTCCGGCTTCGTCGTGCAGCTTGGCGACCAGCTCCGCCACCGATTTGACCTTGACTCCGGACTTGCGCCCTGGGGGCTCGACGGTCTTCAGCACCTTGAGTCGGGGCGAAACGTCAACCCCGTAGTCGGCCGCCGTCTTCTCCTCGATCGGCTTCTTCTTCGCCTTCATGATGTTGGGGAGCGAGGCGTAACGCGGCTCGTTCAAGCGCAAGTCGGTGGTGACGATCGCCGGCAGCTTCAGCGACACGGTCTGCATGCCGCCATCGACCTCGCGCGTGACCTCGACGGAGCCGTCGCCGATGGCGACCTTGGAGGCGAATGTGCCCTGCCCCCAGCCGGTCAGCGCCGCCAGCATCTGTCCCGTCTGGTTCGAATCGTCGTCGATCGCCTGCTTGCCCATGATGACAAGGCTCGGCTGTTCGGCGTCTACGACGCCCTTGAGCAGCTTGGCGACCGTCAGCGGTTCGACGAGCGCCTCGGTTTTGATAAGAATGCCGCGATCGGCGCCCATGGCGAGCGCTGTGCGAATGGTTTCGCCAGCCTGCTGCGGGCCAATCGAGACGATGACCACCTCGGTCGCCTTGCCCGCTTCCTTCTGCCGCAGCGCTTCCTCGACGGCGATTTCGTCGAACGGATTCATCGACATTTTGACGTTGGCGAGTTCGACTCCGGAGCCATCGGACCTGAGCCGGATCTTGATGTTGTAGTCGACCACCCGTTTGACGGGCACGAGGATCTTCATACGCCCCAGAACTCCTGCCGTACTGGGCGCTCGCCCAAGCAACTCGAGGCCGAACCCCTAATCGTGGCTCCGTCGCAAGTCAACGCGAGCGAGGAGTCCGTTCGGCATCGCTCAAAGGCGCAAATCAGCAGGGTTGAGGCCGCGTCGGCTTGTGCCCGCGCCGTGCGGAAATCGCCTGAAATGCACGCAGTCGATCGCTTTCGCGAACTGTCGCCTACACACCTCGCCGCCACTCACCATGGGCAACTTCTGGCCAACCGCCGCGATTGACAGAACCGGGATTTCTGACGCCAAGTCGCGGAAAGAAAGCAGAGGAGTAACTGCCGGTCGAGATTTGGGGAAAGGGCGCAGCTAAAGAGGATCCAAGCCGATGAGCGAACTGGATTATTGGAACGGGTGCCTGATCAGTGGGGCCATTTCGCGCCGCGAGTTCATGGGCCGCGCAGCGGCGCTTGGCGCCTCGAGCCTCGCGATTTCAACCCTGCTGGCGAGCGCCGGCGCGTTTGCCGCCGATGCGCCAAAAAGTGGCGGGGTGCTGAAGCTCGGCCTCGCCGGGGGCAGCACCACCGATAGCCTCGATTTCCGCACGACGACCAATTCCGTGATGATCGACTCCAATCACGGGATCTGGAACTGCCTCGCCGAATGGGGTCAGGACGGGAAACCCCATCCGGAACTGGCCGAGAGCTGGGAGGCGACCAACGGCGCCAAGGACTGGATCCTGAACCTGCGCAAGAGCGTGACCTTTTCGAACGGCAAGGAATTCAATGCCGACGACGCGGTCTACTCGCTCAACCTTCACCGAGGCGACACGAAGTCCGGCGGCGCGACTTCGGTGAAGGGCGTCACCGGCATCAAGAAGCTCAACGACCACCAGATCCAGATTTCGCTCTCCGCCCCCGACGCCGATTTTCCTTATGGCCTTACGGACTATCACCTGATGATGGTTCCGGACGGCTTCAAGGATTGGGCGAAGCCGGTCGGCACAGGGGCTTTTGTGCTTGAGAGTTTTGACCCGGGCGTACGGATCCGGGTCAAAAAGGTCCGGCCGTACTGGAAGGAGGGGAAAGGCCTCCTCGACGGCGTGGACGTCACGGTCATCAACGACGGCTCCGCGCGTCTCAATGCGCTGATCTCGGGCCAGATCGACGCGATCAACCGCGTCGATCACAAGGCAGTGGCTCTCCTGTCCAAGACTCCAAGGATCGAGGTGGTTCGCGCGCCGGGCGGCTGGTTCTCGGTCCTGGCGATGGAGGTCGACAAGCCACCCTACGACAATCCCGATATTCGCATGGCGATCATGCTCGCCGCCGATCGCGAGCAGATGCTGAAGGCTTTGTTCAGCGGCTATGGCACGGCCGGCAACGATCATCCGATTCCGCCGACCGATCCCTACTTCAACAAGGACCTGCCGCAGCGCAAATACGATCCCGAAAAGGCCGCCTTCCATTTCAAGAAGGCGGGCGTCGCCGATCCGAAGATCATCCTCCAGGCGTCCGACGCCGCCTTCAACGGCGCGGTCGATCAGGCCACGCTCTTGCAGGCGAGCGCGTCGAAAGCGGGAATCAAGGTCGATGTGAAGAAGGAGCCGGCCGACGGCTACTTCGACAACGTCTGGCTCAAGGCGCCCTTCGTCAGCAGCTACTGGGGCGGACGGCCGGCGGCGACGCAGATGCTCGCCGTCGCTTTCCAGGCGAGCGCCCCGTGGAACGAGACGCACTGGAACGACGCGCCATTCGAGAAACTGCTCGCCGACGCGAAGGCGGAAACCGACGATGCCAAGCGCAAGCCCTACATCTGGGAGATGCAGACGATCCTCAACGAGCGTGGCGGCGCGCTCATTCCCGTGTTCCGCGACTGGCTCGACGCGCATAACCAGAAGGTCGGCGGCCACACGCCCCATGGCGGCTACGACATGAACAACGGCTGGATCATGGAGGACGCCTGGCTGAAGTCGTGATCGACCGCGCGGGCGCTCTCGCACCCCGCGCGGCGCCCCTAGGATCGTAATCCAGATCGAGGTGGAGAAAGGACGCCCATGCTGAAGCTCGTCCTCAACCGTCTCGGCCTCGGAATCCTCACCCTGTTCGCCGCGTCGGTGCTGATCTTCATCGGGACGGAGATCCTGCCAGGCGACCTCGCCTCCGCGATTCTGCAAAACACCGCGACGCCCGAGACGCTCGCCAAGATGCGGCTCGATCTCGGGCTCGATCAGCCCGCCTATATCCGTTTCTTCCAATGGCTGTTTGGGGCGCTGCACGGCGATTTCGGCAAGTCGCTCGCCAATGGGCGCGACGTCCTGCAGGAGATCGCGCCGCGCTTCGCCAACACGATGTTCCTCGCGGCTTATGCGGCGATCGTCGCCGTCCCGTTGGCGATCGGCCTTGGACTGCTAGCCGCGATCTGGCAGGGCGGGATCTTCGACCGGCTCGTGAACGTCGTGACGCTGATGACGATCTCCGTGCCAGAATATTTCCTCGCCTATCTTCTCATCAAATACGTGGCGGTCGAGCTCGGCTGGTTCCCTTCGCTCGCGAGCGTCTCGTCCGACACGCCGTTCCTCGAGCGGCTTTACGACACCTTCCTGCCCATGCTGACGCTGGTCCTGGTGATTGTCGCCCACATGATGCGGATGACGCGCGCCTCGGTGCTCTCGGTCATGGCGAGCCCTTACATCGAAATGGCCATTCTCAAGGGATTGAGAAAATCGCGCATCGTCGTTCGACACGCGCTGCCGAACGCCCTCGCCCCGATCATTTCGGTCGTCGCCCTGAACCTGGCCTATCTTATCGTCGGCGTTGTCGTGGTTGAGA
The DNA here is from genome assembly GCA_963707355.1 of uncultured Alphaproteobacteria bacterium. Classification (GTDB taxonomy): domain Bacteria; phylum Pseudomonadota; class Alphaproteobacteria; order Rhizobiales; family Beijerinckiaceae; genus Roseiarcus. The sequence continues at coordinate 29,239 of CAVPPX010000060.1, forward strand.
CCGTGTTTGTCTATCCCGGCCTTGGCCAGTTGATGGTCGACGAAGTGTCCAAGCATGACGTGCCCGTCGTCCAGGCCTGCGGGCTCATCTTCGCGGCGACTTTCATTCTGCTCAACATGATCGCCGACATCCTCGCCATTCTGTCCAATCCCCGGCTTCGCCAGCCGCGCTGATCGGGATCACGTCATGCGTATCCGCGGCTACAAATTGAGCGTCACCGCGCAGATCGGCATCGTCATTGTCGTCATCAACCTGCTCGTCGCTCTCCTGGCGCCGCTGATTGCGCCCTTCGACCAGGCGACGCCGCTTGGAGACGCCTGGGCGGACTCCGATGCGCAGCATTGGCTTGGACTTGACAACCTTGGGCGCGATATCGTGAGCCGTCTGATCTATGGCGCACGCATGTCGATCGGCCTTGCGCTGATCATCACCGCTCTTTCATTCTTCATTGGCGTCATCACCGGCTTTGCCGCCGCGGTCGCGGGCGGATGGATCGATCAGGCGCTGTCGCGCCTCGTCGACCTTTTGTTGTCCATGCCCACGCTTATCTTCGCCTTCGTCATCCTCTCGGTGCTTGGCACGTCGCTGCCCGTGCTCATCATCACGATCGCCATCCTCGATTCGACCAAGGTGTTTCGGCTGGCGAGGTCGGTGGCGGTGAATATCGTCAGCCTGGAGTTTGTCGAGGCGGCTCGCCTGCGGGGCGAGGGATGGTGGTGGATTGTCACGCGCGAGGTTCTGCCCAATGCAATCCCGCCCCTGACGGCCGAGTTCGGCCTACGCTTTTGTTTTACATTTCTCTTCATCGCGGCGCTGAGTTTCCTCGGGCTCGGCGTTCAGCCCCCCGACGCCGACTGGGGCAGCATGGTGAGAGACTATCGGGACATGATCAATTTCGGCTCCGCGGCGCCGCTCTATCCCGCGGCTGCGATCGCGATCCTGACCATTGGCGTGAACTTCGTCGTCGATTGGATGCTCTCGATTCATTCCAGAGGCCAGGGAGAAGGCGCATGAGCGAGGACGCTTCGCTGACCGACGACAACCCCATCATCCTCGACATTCGCGGCATGCGCGTTGCGGTGCGCACGGATGCTGGCGAGGGGCCGGTTCTGGTCGATGACGTGTCGCTGCAATTGCGGCGCGGGGAGGTGATCGGCCTTATCGGCGAATCCGGCGCCGGCAAGTCGACCATCGGCCTCGCCTCGATGGGCTACACGCGCCGCGACTGCCATATCGTCGGCGGCAACATCATTTTCGGCGATACGGACATTCGCGCCATCAGCCCGAATGCGCGCCGCGAGCTCCGCGGCCCGAAGATCGCCTATATCGCCCAGAGCGCGGCGGCGTCATTCAACCCCGCCCATACGCTGATGGAGCAGGTCTGCGAAGCGGCGGTGCGGCATAGCGTGTTGTCGCCGGCGGAGGCGCGCGCGGAAGCGATCGGCCTGTTCAAGCAGCTCGATCTGCCGACCCCGGAGACGATCGGCGCGCGTTATCCGCATCAGGTTTCCGGGGGACAGCTCCAGCGCGTGATGGCGGCGATGGCCATGGTCGCCAAGCCCGACATTCTCATCTTCGACGAGCCGACCACCGCGCTTGACGTGACGACTTAGGTCGAGTGCCTCGCCGCTTTCCGTAAGCTCATCCGCGAGCATGGCACGGCGGCGCTGTACATCACCCACGACCTCGCCGTGGTCGCCCAGATCGCCGACCGCATCATGGTGCTGAGGCGCGGCAAAATGGTCGAATTCGGCAATTCAAGGCAAATCCTGCAACAGCCGAAGGAGGAATACACGCGCCGTCTGGTGAGCGAACGCGTCGCAGGCCACCCTTTCGCCGATGGCGCCGTCGTCGCCCCGGTCCCGATCCTCGCCATCGATCACGTCAGCGCCGACTATCCTGGCAAGCCCAAAGTCATCGACGACGTCAGCCTCGAAGTGCGCAAAGGCGACACTCTGGCTGTGGTCGGCGAGTCCGGCTCGGGGAAATCGACTTTGGCGCGCGTGGTCACGGGCCTGTTGCCACGGGTCGCCGGCGATGTGCGCTTCAACGGGACGAGCCTATCGCCGCGACTTAAGGACCGCACCAGGGACCAATTGCGCCGGGTGCAAATGATCTACCAGATGCCTGACGTTGCGCTCAATCCACAGCACACCTTGCTCGAGACGATCGGCAGGCCGGTCGCCTTCTATTTCAATCGATCGCGGCGGGAAGTGTGTGCGCGCGTGGCGGAACTGTTGAGCCAGATGGATCTGCCGGAATCCTTCATCACCCGGAAGACCAGCGAATTGTCCGGCGGGCAGAAGCAGCGGGTGTCGATCGCCCGGGCGCTGGCGGCCGAACCTGATCTCATCATCTGCGACGAGGTGACCTCGGCGCTCGATCAACTCGTGGGCGAAGAGATTCTCCGGTTGCTGAAGAAGCTGCAGGACGATCTGGGCGTCGCCTATCTGTTCATTACCCATGATCTCGGAACGGTGAAGCGAATCGCCAACAAGGTTGCGGTGATGCTGAAGGGAAAGATGGTGGCGAGCGGCGATACGGCCGCCGTGTTCTCGCCGCCCTATCATCCCTATACCGAGTTGCTTCTGTCATCGGTGCCCGAGATGCGGCCGGACTGGCTCGACGAGGTTTTAGCGGCGCGCGCGACCGGAGCTGCCAGGACTTCGGCGCTCCTCAGGGCGCCCTGAAGGACTTCTCCCATAAACGGCGCCCAGTCCGGCCTTGCCGCGCCCGCATTTCGTTTCTATACCGCTAGCTAATTGAGGAAACGGGTGGGAAACGCATTCCGGGGCGCGGCTTTCCTCCGGCGTGATCATTGCATGGCTCACCCGGCCGACCCCATCGGCCGGTGACGTAACAGGACGGTGTTAATGCGCGCGCCGGGCGGACCGCGTCTATTGTTGCGGCGGCTCCGGGAGGTGATGGCGGAGCCCGTCACCGCCCAGGCGCGCCTGGACCGGATCGTCGTCCTCATCGCCTCCAACATGGTGGCCGAGGTGTGCTCGCTCTACGTGGTGCGCGCGGACGGAGCGATGGAGCTGTTCGCCACCGAGGGCCTCAACCGCGAAGCGGTCCATCTGACCACGATGCGGCCAGGCGAGGGCCTTGTCGGCTTGATCGTCTCCAGCGCCGAGCCGCTGGCGCTGTCCGACGCGCAGCATCACCCGGCCTTTTCCTACAGACCCGAGACGGGTGAGGAAATCTACCAGTCGTTCCTCGGCGTGCCGGTCTTGCGCGGCGGCGCCACGATCGGGGTGCTGGTGGTGCAAAACCGCGCGCGGCGCGCCTATTCGGAAGAAGAGCTCGAGGCGCTGCAGACGACCGCTATGCTGCTGGCCGAGATGATCGCGTCCGGAGAATTGCAGGGGATAGCCGCCCAGGGCGCGCCGATCGCCGTGCGCCGGCAAATGTCGCTCAAAGGCGTCGGCATCGCCGATGGGCTCGGGCTCGGGCATGTGGTGATGCACCAGCCGCGTGTGACGGTGTCCACCATCGTCGCCGACGATGTGGAATTGGAGCTCATTCGGCTCGAGACGGCGATCAGCGCCATGCGCGCCTCGGTCGACGATCTGATCGACCGCAACGACGACGGCGTCGGCGGCGAGCACCGCGACGTCCTGGAGGCCTTCCGAATGATCGCGCACGATCGCGGCTGGCTGCGCCGCCTGCGTGAGGCGGTGAGTTCCGGTCTCACCGCTGAGGCCGCGGTCGAGCGCGTCCATAACGACGCCCGCGCCAAGCTGCAGCGCCAGACGGATCCTTATCTGCGCGATCGGCTCCACGACCTGACCGACATCGCCAATCGCCTCTTGCATCAGCTCGCCGGCCAGAGCCTGGTTCTGCTGCCCGACGAGCTGCCGGAAAACGCCATCCTAGTCGCCCGCTCGATGAGCCCTGCGGCGCTGCTCGATTACGACCGCGCCCGGCTGCGCGGTCTGGTGCTGGAGGAGGCTGGCGCCTCGAGCCATATCGCCATCGTCGCCCGCGCGCTCGGCGTTCCCGCCGTGAGCGATATCGCGAATATATCCGAAATCGTCGAGCACGGCGATGCGATCATCGTCGACGGCGACGCGGGCGAGATCCATCTGCGCCCGCCGGCGGATGTCGAAGCGGCTTACGCCGAAAAGGCGCGCATGCGCGCCCGGCGCCAGGCGCAATATCGCGCGCTCCGCGATACGCCGACAGCCACTCTCGACGGGGTGTCAATCGGCCTGCATATGAACGCCGGGCTGCTTGTCGACATGCCGCATCTGGCGGAAACCGGGGCGCAGTCGATCGGGCTCTTCCGCACCGAATTGCAGTTCATGCTCGCCGCGCGTTTTCCGAGGCCCGCCGCACAGCAGCAGCTCTACACCGCCATCCTCGACGCCGCCGGCGAGCGGCCGGTCACTTTCCGCACGCTCGACATCGGCGGCGACAAGCTCCTGCCCTATATGAAGGGCGCAGACGAGCAAAACCCGGCCCTCGGGTGGCGCGCCCTGCGCATCGGGCTCGACCGCCCGGCTCTGCTGCGGATGCAATTTCGCGCCTTCATCCGCGCCGCCGCGGGGCGCGATCTCAAGATCATGGCCCCGATGGTTTCGACCGTCGATGAATACAGAGTCGCGCGCTCGATGTTCGATCATGAACTCAATTGGAGCCAAAGCCGCGGCCATGAACTGCCGCGGACGTCCAGTCTCGGCGTGATGGTCGAAGTGCCGTCGCTGTTGTGGCAGCTCGACGAGATCGCCGTCGCCGCGGATTTCCTTTCCGTCGGCTCGAACGACCTGATGCAATATCTCTACGCGGTCGACCGCGACAACCGCCGGGTCGCCAACCGCTTCGATCCGTTGAGCGTGGGCTTCTTGCGCGCGCTGCGCTCGATCGCGCAGGCGGGCCAGCGACACGGAACGCCGGTGACCCTGTGCGGGGAGATGGGCGGACAGCCTCTCGAAGCGATGGCCCTGATGGCGATCGGCTACCGCGAATTGTCGATGTCCGCGACCTCGATCGGGCCGATCAAGGCGATGACGCTGTCGCTCGATATCGGCAAGGCGGAGCGCGAGGTCGAGCCGATGCTGGCCAAAGGGCGCGAGGACGCGTCCTTGCGGGAGCCGCTCCAGCGGCTGGCGGAACGCCTCCAAGTGCGCCTCTAGCGACGCGAGCGTCCTTAACACTCGCCGCTTCCGCTTCTTGAGCTCACACAATGCCTGCCAACGACAATCTCGATCTCATCCTCCGCCGTCATCAGGAAATCTCCGCTCGCCTGGCCGAGGGCGCGGCCGGAGCGCAATATTCCGCATTGTCGCGCGAGCTCAACGAGCTTGAGCCAGTGGTCGCGGCGATCGAGGCTTTCCAATCCAAAGAAAAGGAGCGCGCGGACCTCATGGCGCTATTGCGTGAGCCGGATCTCGACTCCGACATGCGCGCCATGGCCGAAGGCGAGCTTGCGGCCGTCGACACCGAAGCGGAAGCAATGTCCAAGGCGATCCAGATTGCCCTCCTGCCCAAGGACGCCGCCGATGAGGGCAGCGCAATCATCGAAGTCCGAGCGGGCACCGGCGGAGACGAAGCAGCCCTGTTCGCCGGCGACCTATTCCGCATGTACGTCAAATACGCCGAGCGGCAGCGCTGGAAGGTCGACGTCCTGTCGTCGAGCGAGGGGACGGCCGGAGGGTTCAAGGAGATTGTAGCCGAAGTTTCCGGCCGCGGCGTTTTCGCCCGGCTCAAGTTCGAGAGCGGCGTCCACCGGGTGCAACGCGTGCCCTCGACCGAGACCCAGGGGCGCATCCATACCTCGGCCGCAACAGTCGCCATTATGCCGATCCCCGAGGAAGCGGACTTCGAGATCAACGAGGCCGATCTCAAGGTCGACACGATGCGCTCGAGCGGCGCCGGCGGCCAGCATGTCAACAAAACGGAATCGGCGATTCGCATCACCCATCTGCCGACCGGCGTGGTGGTCGCGATGCAGGAGGAGCGTTCGCAGCATCGCAACCGCGCCAAGGCGATGGCCCTTTTGCGCTCGCGCATCCTCGATGCCAAGAACCAGAAGCTCGACGCCGAGCGGGCGCAGGAGCGGCGCTCCCAGGTCGGTTCCGGCGACCGGTCGCAGCGCATCCGAACCTATAATTTCCCGCAAGGGCGGGTGACCGACCATCGCATCAACCTGACCCTCTATTCGCTGGACCGGATCATGGAAGGGGAGGGTCTCGACGAGATCATTGACGGGCTTACGGCCGAACGTCAGGCGGAGCTCCTCGCGGCGCAGGCGGCGTCGTGACGGGCGTTCCGCGCCTGCCGCCCTTCGCACCGGGAATGCGCATTGGCCTGCTCGGCGGGTCGTTCAACCCGCCACACGAGGGGCATGCGCTCATCACCCGGCTTGCGCTGCGAAGGCTTTCGCTCGACCGCGTCTGGTGGCTGGTGACGCCTGGAAATCCGCTGAAGTCGCTGACCGGGCTCGCGGCGCTCAACGCCCGGATCGACGCCGCGCGCAAGCTCGACGTCGGCCCTCGCGTCGTGGTCACCGACATCGAGGCGCAGATCGGCTCGCGCTTCACCTATGACACGCTTCTCGGGCTCAAGCGCCGCGCGCCGGGCGTCCATTTCGTCTGGATCATGGGCGCCGACAACCTTCGCCAGTTCCATCTATGGGGTCACTGGCGCGCAATCGCCGATCTCGCGCCGATCGTGGTGGTCGATCGGCCGGGCTCGACCCTGAAGGCGATCTCGAGCCCCGCCGGCGCCACGCTTGCGCGCTGGCGGATTCCCGAACGCGACTCAACGCGCTTTGCGACGATGCCGCCGCCGGCGCTTCTCTTTCTCCACGGGCCGCGCTCTGGATTATCCTCAACCGCGCTGAGACGCGTGAACGCATCTCAGCATAGCGATGCAACTCAGGCCGAGATCTCCTCTTGAGGCGTTCTCGCCAGTACGAATAAAACGCCGAGCACGCGTGGCGAGATCAGGAGAACGCCAATGAACCCGTCCGTACTGATCGTCGGCGCGGGCCCTGTGGGGCTCGCGCTCGCGTGCGAACTGACCCGCTAAAGGGTTCCGGTGCGCATTGTCGACAAGGCGCGCCAGCTCACGCCGTCGGCTGATCGTCGAGGCTGAGCGGCGGCCCGAGAAACTCCACCCGCCACTTCACGCCGAAACCGTTGAGCGCAGCCTTCTCCGGCACGCCGTTTGGCATCACGGCGGCAAGCTCTGTGAAGAAGGCGGCGGCGTCGAGAGCCGGAACGATGAGAATGTACTGGCGCGCTGGCCTGTCCGTGACATTCACGAACCCATGGCCCGCGCCGCCGGGAATGCTGACCACAACGCCAGCGTCCGCATAGAAGCCGACCGTCCATTTCGTAGAGGTATCGGCCTTCGAGGACGCGAAAAATCTCCGCCTCGGGATGCTTGTGTTGCGGCGGCCCTTCCCCGGCGCGTTGATGGTTTCGATGATGGAGAATGCGCCGCCGCTCGCCTCGGGCGCCATGCGGACCATGAGATCAAGTCCGATTGCCGGGATTGTGATTGGCGCATCCGCGCCTTTGGAGTGAACAAAGGATATGCTCATTGTCCCGCCTTCGGCGTCGCGCTGTCGGTAAGCCCTCGTAACAGCAGGCCAATTCATGAACAACGCGCGCCCGCTTCATTCTCTGTGCTCGCGATCAAGGCGCGGCAGGATTCGAACGCCCCGGAGACAAATTCGTGAGAATTGCGATCATCGATGATTGGCAGGGCGTGGCGCAAAGCAGCGCCGACTGGACCCGACTTGCCGCACGCGCGGAGCTGATCTTTTTCGCGGACGCTTTCGGTTCCGAGGACGACGCGGCTCTGGCGCTGGCGGATTTCGACATCATCCTGACAATGCGCGAGCGCACGGCTTTTCCTGAAAGCCTGATTCGTCGGCTCCCCAAGGTGCGCATGATCGGCATCACAGGGCCTTCCAACCCCACGGTGGACGTCGAGGCTTGCACGCGTCAGGGCGTGATCGTCTGCAACACGCCGCGCAGCGAGGCCCTCTACGCGACAGCAGAACTCGCGCTTGGCCTGATGATCGCCGCCGCCCGCGCGATTCCCGCCGCCGACAAGGCCATGCGCGCCGGCGGTTTCCAATCTGGCGTGCCCGTGGGCATGGGCCTCGCCGGCAAAACCCTCGGTATTGTCGGTGCTGGCCGCCTTGGGGCGCGTCTCGCCCGCTCCGCGCTCGCGCTCGATATGAAGGTCATCGCCTGGAGCCCGAACCTGACCGCGGCCAAGGCCGAGGAGGCGGGCGCCGTCCTCGTCGGCAAATCGGATCTCATGAGCGGCGCCGACGTCATCTCCGTGCACATGGTCCTGTCGCCGCGCACGCGCGGCCTCGTCGGCGCCGAGGATATCGCCCGCATGAAACCGGGCGCGATCCTGATCAATACGTCGCGAGGCCCGCTGATCGACGAAGCCGCTCTCGTCGCCGCCGTTCAGGCCGGCAAGATCATCGCGGCGCTCGATGTCTACGACAGAGAACCGCTGCCGAAGGACCATCCATTTCGGGCGTCGGACCACACCGTGCTCACGCCCCATCTCGGCTACGGGGTCGAGGAGACATGGCGCCAGTTTTATCCGCAGAGCGTTGAGAACGCCGAGGCTTTTTTAGCCGGCAAGCCCATCCGGGTCGTGAACGCGCAAAAAACGTGAGGATCAAATCGAAGCCGCCGCGCCGGCTCGGCGCTCCTAGCCGGCCTGCTCCAGGGGCGAGACTTCCACGACGACATGGGCAACCGCGCATGGCGTTTTCGAAATGATCCTGATCGTCTCCGCGAGATCGGCGGCCTCGATCCGGCGACCGGCAAGGCGGACGACACGAAGGCGGAGTTCACCGTCTTGACTCCAGCCGCCAGTGGATTGCGCATTTGCACCGGCGCGCCCGCGACGCCGATCAACGCTCCGCGCTGTTTCAGTTCCGCGTCGTGAGCGTGAGCTGCATCGCGGACATCTTTGGGTGTCCGTTCATATCCTGCGGGTCGCCATATCCAATCGTCACGAATTTCGGCATCTCGAGTTTCCTTGGTCGAAATAGCGTTCCTTCGCTTCGCGACCAACAACACCCGGATGCCCAGTTTGGGCGCGGCCTCATTTGCCAATGTCATTCAGGAAGTTCTCGGGATAGGCTGTGGCGTTGGCTCCAATCTGGAGGAACGCGATGACAACTCGATCTCAGATGGCTCTTGCCTTGCTGGCGGGTTTGGCGATCGGCGCGGCCGCTGTTCAGGGTCTCCACGCCGCGGGCAGCGAGCCCGCTTATGTCGTGACAGAAGTCGGCATCAGCGACTTGGACGCATATCAAAAGGAGTATGTCCCTCTCGTGCAGGCCTCGATCAAGGCGTCGGGAGGCCGCCTCGTCGCCGCCGGGCGAAATATCGTTGTCTATGAGGGGCCGCCGCCAGGGACTCGCGTCGCCATCAATGCGTTCGACAGCCTCGATGCGGCGCAGGCGTGGCGCAACTCGGATCAGTTCAAGCAAGCGCGCAAGGTCGGCGACAAGTACGCGAAGTTCCGAGCCTTCGCCATCGAGGGGCTCCCTCAATAAACCCCGCGACGTCGAACTCGAGGGGTCAATTGACCGTCGAAGAAACCCGTCAGAGGCGAGGCGGAAGTGCTTTTTTCGCTCGTCGGCGCCAACCCCTCCGGTGTGGGGAGCCTGGAGCAAGGTTCGGGACGGACCCTCGCTAGACGCCGTTTCCGTCCGCCCCGGGGGCTCTCATGCCGCGCTTGTTGTCCCGCCCCGCCCTCCTGCGCGCTGTGTTCGCAGCCGCGCTCGCGGCTTTCGCCGCGCCGCTCGCCGGCTGCCAGGACTTCGGCGACGTCACAGGCTCGATTCCGGCGTCAGCGACGCAGCCGACGGACGACGCGAAGCTCAGGGCTTATGCCGATGAATTGGGCAAGCGCTACGATCGGAACCCGGGCGATAAGACCGCTTCGATCGAATATGCGCGGGCGTTGCGGGCGCTCACCCGATACAACGAGGCCGTCGCCGTCATCCAGACCGCGGCCATCAAGACGCCTAAGGATTTCGACGTGCTGGGCGAATATGGCAAGGCGCTCGCCGACGCCGGCCAACTCACCCAAGCCAAGGACGTTCTCTCCCACGCCTATACGCCTGACGATCCGCGGTGGGACGTCATGTCGGTGCAGGGGACGGTCGCCGATCGGCTGGGCGACCATGCCGGGGCGATGCAATTCTATCACGAGGCGCTCAAGATCGCGCCGGGGGAACCCAGCGTGCTCACCAACATGGGGCTCTCGCTGGCGCTGGCCAGGCAATTGCCCGCGGCTGAGGACGCTCTGAGGCAGGCCGTCGCCAGTCGCAAAGCCGACGCGCGCATGCGCGGCGACCTGGCTCTTGTGCTGGCTCTCGAAGGCAAATTCGGCGACGCCGAAACTGTCGGCCGGACCGACCTTTCCCCGGACGCCGCACGCGCCAATGTCGAGGTGATCCGCCAGATGATCGCGCAAAACGATACCTTGCGCGACCTCCGCAAGCCCACGAAGGCCGTGAAGCCGAAAGCAGCCAAGACGGGGGACGCCGGCTGAACCGCTGGCCTGTCCGGACGTTTCAATCTAGTATCGTTCTCGCCTGCACACGCACGAGAAGGACGCAACCATGTCGGATATGACTTCTCTGGGGCTTTGACGGCTCCACGTACGTCCGCACGGTCAAGATGGTTCTGGCCGAAAAGGGCGTGACCGACTTCAAGCAAGTGCCGTTGAATGTGCTGGCGGGTGATCCGAAAACGCCTGAGCATATGGAGCGGCATCCGTTCGGCAAGGTCCCGGTCCTCGACCATGACGGCATGCGCATTCTGGAGACGACTGCGATTGCGCGCTATCTCAACGATGTCCTCCCCGGCAAGTCGCTGATCCCGTCGGCGGCCAAGGATCGCGCGCGAATGGACATGATCATCGGCCTTATCAACTCCTATGGCTACGGCGCCCTAACCGGTGGCGTCGCCGCCTATCATCTGTTTCCGGATTTCGTCGGCGGGAAGAACGAGGCGATGCGCAAGGGCGGAATTGAGAATGGCCGCAAGGTGATCGAACTCGCCATGAAGACTAAGGGCACTTCCCCCTTCATCGCCGGCGACTTGAGCCTCGCCGACTTCTATCTCGCGCCGATTGCCTTTTACGTCTCGCTCACGCCCGACAAGGACGCGGTTTTCAATGTCCCTGGCTTTGCCGACTGGTGGACGAAGATGCAAGCCTTGCCGAGTTTCAAAGCCACCCAGCCCAATCTCGGCTGAGGGCGCGCGCGCCGACGCCGTGGGAGGGGCGGCGACTTTTCGCTACATCGCCTTGTCGAGCGTGATCGGCAGGTCGCGCACGCGTTTGCCCGTGGCCTTGAACACGGCGTTGGCGACCGCGGCGCCCACTCCGGTAATGCCAATCTCGCCCACGCCTCGCGCGCCCTCTGGGGCGTGAGGGTCCGGTTCGTCGGTCCAGATCACACGTCTATCTCGGGCACATCCAGACGCACCGGCACGTGGTACTCGGCGAGCGATGGGTTCATGAATCCGCCCGCTGCGCTCGGTCGCGTCCCCTAGTTGTCATGGTCGCGGATCGACGATGTCGGGCTCGGATCGACGCTTGGACCGGCGCCGACCGGCAGGATCGGCGGCGCGGGATCGCTCTCGCCCATCGGCGCCGGCGGCAAGGTGGCGTCGGGCCCGTCACCCGGTCCAGGCGAATCGTCCGCCGGAAGCGGAGCGGCGGCGCCCGGCGCGCTCAGGTGCGCGATGTCGAGCGGCTCCTCGATTTCGGGCGCGGGCGGCAGGCCGTCGCGCGGCCCGGGCGCGGGCAAGAGGTCGGGCGCCGGCGTCGGCTTGCAGATGCGCCGCGGGCCGGTGTCGGTCGAGCCGTGATTGGCGAGATCGAGGTGGATGTGATTGTAGTGGAAGACGTCCGCGCCGGGGCCCAGGACGGTCGTGAAATACTGGCACGCGCCCGCGTGGACCTCATGCAGGAATGCGGCTTCCTGGCTGTCGGCCGTCTTCCAGTCGTGGACGAAGTCGATGCGCCGGCCGTCGGCGAGGGTGAAGCCGGCAACGTCGACCGCATTGCCGAAGGCGTGCTCGGAGAGCCGCGCGCCCGCGATATTGTCGATGCCCCGGCAGCTATAGGCGCCGAAGACGTTGACGGTCGCGACCCTTTGTCCGAAGCGGGTCTGCGCGTCAGGCTCGACGATGGCGTTCAGCCAGGCTTCCAGCGCCGGAATCATCGGACAGTCGATGGTGAGCGTCTTGTCGATGGCGATCGCGCCGTCATCGACCGCCGAGACTTTCAGCGGACGAGTCATGCCGCAGATGCCCGGGCCTTCGATCTCGGGCGCGGAGACGATGGTGTCGGAGAGGGTGACCCGCTTGCGGGCGAAGCACGCGTTTTCAGCCTGCGCGCGCCAGACCGGGCGCTCGGGGCGGCCAGGGAATCCGCAGCTCGTGAGACACAAAGCCGCGATCGAGATGAGCAATGCAGGCGGAACGCAACGCGCCATGGCGCGAGACTTGAGCCGATTGCCTTAAAATTCATTGAACCATGACGCGTTAAGATTCGCTCAACCAAGGTTGAACCCGCGCGCCATCTCGTCGCCGCACTTTGCCAGCAAGGAGGCTCCGCTATGGGCGGCCGACAGCGGAATTGGCGGAGCGCGACGGTGGGACTTGCGTTTGGGCTTGCGGCTACGGCGCCGGCCAGCGCGCACCCGCATGTGTGGGTCACGGTCAAAAGCCAGATCGCATTCACGCCCGACGGAAAGGTTTCGGCGGTGATTCACGACTGGGTTTTCGATGAGATGTATTCGTCCTTCGCCACCCAAGGCCTGGCGCCGGCCGGGCAACTCGTCAAAAAAGAGCAGTTCGCCCCGCTCGCCAAGGAGAACGCCGGCAGCCTGGCCGAGATCGGCTATTTCACCACGCTGAAGATCGGCGGCAAGTCCATGGATTTCGATCCGGTCACTGACTACTGGATGCAGGAGCGGCCCGACCACCTGGTAGAATTCCATGTCACCCTGCCGCTCAAGACGCCGACGCCCATCACCAAGTTTCTCACGCTTCGGGTGGCCGATCCTGAGTTCTTCATCGACTTCGAATTCGACGACAAAGACCCAGTGAGCCTCGTCTCCGCGCCGTCCGGATGCACGGCGAATGTCGCCAAGCCGAAGCCGCTCGAGGCGAACGACAAGCAGAAACTGTCGGAATCGTTCTTCACCAACCTCGCGCCAGGAACCAATTTCGGTTTCAAAATGGCGAGCGCCGCCATCGTCGCGTGCCCATGAGGAGCGGCGCGCTCGGACGGTTCACTCTCGGATGCGCAGCCTGGGCTGGGTCGGCCGTTGGCGCGCTGGCGCAGCTTTCGCAGCGGCCATTCGCTGTGGCGGGCGGCGAGGGCGGGGGCGGCGGGGAAGGCGGCGTCACGGGCTGGCTCATGGGCGAGCAATCGTCACTCACCCACCTCATGGCCGCCAAGGTGCACGCGCTGAATGGCAATCCCAGCGCCGCCTGGGGTCTCGTCGGCCTCGGCCTCGCCTATGGTGTGGTGCACGCCGCTGGTCCTGGGCACGGCAAGGCGGTCCTTGCCTCTTACATGCTGGCCAACGAAACGTCGCTGAAGCGCGGCGCGCTGATGGCGCTGATGGCGGCGCTGCTTCAGGCGGTCATCGCGATCGTGCTCGTCGGCGCGGCCGGATTTGTCTTTCAGGCGACCGCTTCGCAAATGTCCCACGCCGCCGACTGGATCGAGCTCGCGAGCTATTGCAGCGTCGCTGCGATTGGCGCTTGGCTGGTCTGGCGAAAGGGCGCAGCGCTCCTTGCCGCGCTGAACGAGCGCACGGAGCGCCGCCGCGCACTGGCTTCCGCCCCGGCCTATGCTGGCGTCGCATGGGAGCGACCGTCGTTTAGCCTGTCGGCCGCGGCTTACCGCGCCGGGGCGCCCGACGCGCTGGGCGAACTGGCGGATGATTGCGGACACATGCATATGCCCGATCCCGCTCAGCTCAACGGACCGTTTTCATGGCGGGCCGCGGCCGGAACGGTGATCGCCGCGGGCGCCCGTCCGTGCTCGGGCGCGATCCTGGTGCTGGTGTTCGCAATGGCGCAAGGGCTGTTCGCCGCCGGGGTCGCCGCAGCCTTCGCGATGGCGATCGGCACCGCGGTGACGACCGGAGCCCTCGCCTGGGTCGCCGTCTTCGCCAAATCGACCGCGGTGCGTCTTGCGTCAGGAGAGAATTCGCGCCTGGCGCTGGTCGCGAGGGGATTTGAGTTCGCCGCTGCGCTCGCGGTGCTGGCGTTCGGCGTTGCGCTTCTGTTCGGCGTGCGCGGGGCCGCCTGACGGGCGGCGAGAGGGGCAAGCAAAAAAGCCGCCCCGAGGGGCGGCTTTTCTTTGTGGTTTGTAACGCTGCGCTCAGGTGGCGATCGCGGCGGCCTTGCGCGAAGCGCGATAGCCGGCAACGCCGAGGCCGGCGAAGCCAAGGACCATCATCGCCCATGTCGAGGGCTCGGGCGTCGACGCCGTCACGCCGGCCGAAACATAGTCCAGTGCGGTATCGGGTGTGGCGACTGCAACCCCGAAGACAGCGCCCGGGGGGCCGTAACCTATGCCGTTGCTAAACAGATCGACCACCCTTCCATCGCCAATGTTGAACATGAGCCCGTAGATATCCAGGAATGAGCCATGTCCGTCGAAGGCGGACGCGGTCGGCGGCGCTCCGCCGGGCCAGAAGAGATTGTCATAGGTCAGGAACCCGTTGCTCTCGGGCGCCAGGCCTGAGGCGACCGCGAAGTGGCTGAAGTCGTCCGGCGCCAGGAGATTCGGTGGGACATCGAGCGGCGTGGCGTGGTTGATCGGCACCAGCGAGGTTACGGACACGTTGACGATATTGAGGCCATTGTTCGTGTCACTGAACGTCCCGCTGACGTCGGTTATCTCAAAGCCGGTTGTGGGATATTTCGAATCCGTACCAGGACCGAAGGTTATCACAAGCGATCCGCTGACGCCCCCGCCGCTGAATGTGATGGGCACGGTGGCGGCATGCGCCTGAGCGCCCAGCGCCATTCCCGCGAGGACGACGACCCCCGCCCAATACGTTTTTTTCATCCAAGTCTCCCTTTCTTGCGCGCGACAGACCGGCGCTTGGGGGAGTATCCCTCCAGCGTCCTCCCGGTGTTGCCGTCTTGTGCAAGTCATCCCAAACGCTCAGCCGAGCGCGCGGTGGAACGTGGTCGAAAGTTTTTCCCCTGTCAATTTAAGTTTATTGAGTTGCCATTTGCGTCATGCCGAAGCGGAATCCTGAACCGGATTCGTTAGGCTGCTGACACCGCCTTGGCTGCCGCAGGGTCATCCTGCGCGACCTCCGGCTCTTTCACGGGGTGATCGAGATAGGCCGCGATGCGGATCGCGAATGCGTTCGGCGTTTCGGCGAACAGCCGCTCGAACTCGACATTGGCGCGCCGCCTGAGCTTAGTTTGCTTCGCCGCCATGCGCGAGCCGAGGTCTTCCAGGGCCTGCGGCGGCAACTCGCCGTATTCCGCCGCGAACGTTCCAAGCACATGGAGATCGTTGAAGTCGCCGAGCGCCTCGCGAAGATCGTTCAGCGCTTCAGCCTGGGCGTTCAGGGCCTCCGGCCACGCGCGGGACAGCAGCGAGAGCTGGTAGCGCAGGTCGACTACGCGGGCGCGAAAGGCGTGCAGCGCGACCGGATCGTCGCCGTCGAAGGCGAGGCGCCCGCGCTTGCGCGCCTGCCGGTAGGTGCGGACGACCGCGGCGACGATGTCACCCGTCCCGACAGTGCTCAAGTCCCATCCCTCGACGCGCCTCACAATCGCGTTGAGCCGCGGCCGTGGCGCTGTGGCGGCAAGGCCCCGGCGAGCGCGCTGAGCGGCCTCCCGCTCGCGCGCGATAGCGGCCATCAGCGGTTCGGAGACCTCAGGCGGGGGCTCGAGGCGCTTCACACGGAGCGCCATGACATCGAGATCTCGCGTCCGGCCGATCTGGCGGCGCGTCGCAGCCAGAGTCGTGAGCGTCACCCGAGCCGGCTCGCCCACACAATCGAGGAAAAGCCGCGCAATCGCGCGCGCTTCTTTCAGCGTCTTCCGAACGTCATGGACCCGCTTCGGCGCCTCTTCACCGGGCCCGGGAAATTGCGCAGCCGCGGCGGCGACCGACCGGACGAGCGCGGCGCGGCAATGTTCCGGCCAGGCGTCAGAACGCATCAGCTAAACCTGTTCCGCCGCGATCAGCTTAGCCCGCTCGCGCAGCGCGAACTTCTGCACCTTGCCGGTCGACGTCTTGGGAATTTCCGCGAACACGACGTACCGCGGGCACTTATAGCGCGCCAAGCGCGCCCGGCACCATTCGATGAGTTCCCCGGCGGTCGCGCTGTGGCCGGGCTTCATCTCGACGAACGCGCACGGCGTCTCGCCCCATTTGTCATCCGGCCGCGCCACCACGGCGGCGAGTTGGACGCCCGGGTGCGCGAACAAAGCGTCCTCGACTTCGATTGAGGAAATGTTTTCCCCGCCGGAAATGATGATGTCCTTCGACCGGTCCCTCAGCTGCACATAGCCGTCCTTGTGCTTGACGCCAAGGTCGCCGGAATGGAACCAGCCGCCAGCCAGCGCCTTCTCCGTCCCCTCTTTATTTTTGAGGTAGCCTTTCATCACCACATTGCCGCGGAACATCACTTCGCCCATCGTCTCTCCGTCGGCGGGCACCGATTGCATCGTCTCGGGGTCCATGACGTCAAGCGCCTCGAGCGCATGATAGCGAACGCCCTGTCGCGCCTTGAGATGCGCTTGCGCCTCGGCGTCGAGGGCGTTCCATTCGTCCTTCCAGTCGTTGACCACGGCGGGCCCGTAGACCTCCGTCAGGCCATAGAGATGCGTCACCTCGAAACCGGCTTCACCCATCGCCTGGAGCACGGCGGCCGGCGGGGGCGCCGCAGCGGTGAAGAAGCGAACGATATGCGGCAGTGGCCGCTTCTCGTCGTCGCTCGCGTTGAGCAGGATCGACATCACGATCGGCGCCCCGCACATGTGGGTCACCTTATGCTCGGCGATGAGGTCGAAGATCGGCTTGGCGCGCACCTGGCGCAAGCAGACATGCACGCCCGCCTTCACGCTGACCGACCAGGGGAAGCACCAGCCGTTGCAATGGAACATCGGCAGCGTCCAGAGATAGACCGGATGCCGGCCGACGTCGGCAGTCAGGATGTTGCCCGCGGAAAGCAGGTTGGCGCCGCGATGATGGTAAACGACGCCCTTGGGATCGCCAGTGGTGCCCGAGGTGTAATTGAGCGCGATCGCATCCCATTCGTCGCTCGGCGACGTTCTCTCATAACCCTCGTCGCCCTCGCTGATCAGCGCCTCGTAGTCGAGGCCTCCCAGACGTTCGCCCGGGCCATCGTATTCGGGATCGTCGTAGTCGATGACCAGCGGCTGCGCCTTCGCCTGCTTGAGCGCCGCGCCGATGATCGTGGAGAATTCACGGTCGACGATGAGCGCTTTGGCCTCGCCGTGATCGAGCATGAAGGCGATCGAGGCAGCATCCAGGCGGGTATTGAGCGCGTTGAGCACCGCGCCGCACATCGGGACGCCATAATGACATTCGAGCATCGCAGGCGTGTTGGCGAGCATGACCGCGACCGTGTCGCCGCGAACGAAGCCTCGCTTGGCGAGCGCGGAGGCGAGCTTCTTCGTTCGGCTGTGGAACTCGCGATAGTTGCGGCGCAGGGCCCCGTGAGCGATCGCCAGCCGATCCGGAAACACCGCGGCCGAGCGCTCGAGGAAGGTCAGCGGCGTTAGCGGCTGAAAATTGGCCGGATTGCGATCGAGGTCGCGGTCATAGGGCGAAAGAGACATCTCGCAGGGGCCTCCACGGCGCTTCGAGGCAATTATAGCCTGCTTCAGCAAGCTTTGGGCCAGACCATCGGCGCCCCTTACGATCGAAAAGCGAAGGACCGAAAGCCCAGGAAGGTCAGAACCATCGCCGCCCCGCTGCCAGCGGCGACGAACAGCGGCAAGATTGCCGGCGTCACGGCGATTCCGATGCGGGGGGCCAAGGCGACGCAGGCCGAATAGACGGAATAATTGACCGCGAGCCCGACCGAGGCGACGCCGCAATAGCGAAGGAAGGCGCGGAAGAGCGGCGCCCGCGAGTTGCGGAACGTGATCGACCGATTGAGGGTGAAATTGACGATCGTGGCGATGATGAAGCCCGGCGGTCGGGCGAGTTCCGGCGACATGCCGAGATATTTCGCGCACACATAGGTGATCCCGGCGTCGACGAGATAACCAAAAAAGCCAATCGCGGCGAAGGCAGGAATTTGCGCGGCGATGCGCCCATGGGCGGAGCCAGCTGGCTTAACCGCGCTCATTGGCGCTTCGTTTGAGCCGGTTTTGGGGGCGGATATGCGCGTCGGCCCAGAACCTTCTCCCTCAAGCCAGAGCTCGGACGGCGTCATAGGTCAACTTCACTCCGATAAGGAAGGTCAGCGCGAGAATGACGGCATAGAACCGGTCGGCGGACACCCGCCGGACCAGCCAGACGCCGGCGAAGGTCGACAAGACCGCAACTGGAAGCAGCCAGGCCGACATGACGAGGTTGTCGGGGCTAAGCTGCCCGAGGAGAAAATAGCCGGGAAGTTTTAATAGGTTGACAGCGGCGAAGAAGATGGTCGCCGTGCCGGCGAATATTCGCGGCTCCAGATATTGCGGCATGACATAGACCTGGAACGGCGGGGACCCCGCATGGCTGACGAAGCTCGTGAAGCCTGAGAGCGAACCCCATAGCACTCCGCTCGGGACGCCGGGCTTCTCGACCGGAGCGCGTCCCAGCCTGTCCCGGATCAGCATATAGGCGACGAAAGCGATTGAGATCACGCCGATCGCAAGCCGCACCACATCCTCGCTGACGCGCGCCGCAAGCAGCCAGCCAAGCGTGACCCCGATCACCGCGGAGGGGGTCAAGATGACGAGGTTCCGCAGCGAATAGTCGCGCCGAAACGCCCAAACGCTGACCCAGTCCTGGACGATGAGAATTGGCAATACGATGGCCGCCGCCCTCACCGGCGATGAGACGAGCGACATCATTGGCATCGCCAGCGAACTCAAGCCCGAAAACCCGCCTTTTGACAGACCAAGAAGGATCACGGCCGGGATTGCCATAAGGTAAAATTGCGTTTCGCCCGACATTCGGTCTTTTCCTGCAAGCGCCGACCGATCGGATATTGACCCAGCCGCCACGTGCGGCCGACGTTGCGTTCCGACGCTCCGGGGCGCAACAATTCGCCCGCGACAACGACACGCCGGAGTTCGGTGGCGGAGGGAGCGAAACGATGACCAGCGGCTATCGGCAGACCTATGATCGCTGGCGCGCCGATCCGCAAGGCTTCTGGGCCGAGGCCGCGCGCGAGATCGCGTGGACTCGCGCGCCCAAGCGCATTTTCGATCCCGCCGCGGGCGTCTACGGCCGCTGGTTTCCCGACGCGCGCTGCAACGCCTGCTTCAACGCGCTCGATCGGCATGTCGAGGCGGGCCGCGGCGATCAGGTCGCGCTTTACTACGACAGCCCTGTCACCGGGGCCAAACGCGCCCTCACTTACCGCGAACTTCTCGACGAGACGGCGACGCTCGGCACCGTGCTCAACGAGCTCGGAGTTGTGGCGGGCGACCGGGTGCTGATCTACATGCCGATGATTCCCGAGGCGATCGTGGCCATGCTCGCCTGCGCGCGGATCGGCGCCGTTCATTCCGTGGTGTTCGGCGGCTTCGCCGCCAAGGAGCTCGCGACCCGGATTGACGACGCCGAGCCAAAGGTGATTCTCACCGCGAGCTGCGGCGTCGAGCCGGGCCGGATCGTCGAGTACAAGCCCCTCCTTGATCTTGCGATCACGCTCGCCCGGCACAAGCCAGCGGCCTCAGTCGTCTATCAGCGCCCGCAGGTCGAAGCCCGGATGATCAAGGGTCAAGACCACGACTGGACCGCCCTTGTCGACGCCGCCAGCAAGGCGGGCAAGCGGGCGCCCTGCGCCGACCTCGCCGCGACCGATCCGCTCTACATTCTTTACACTTCCGGCACCACCGGAACGCCGAAAGGCGTGGTGCGGGACATCGGCGGCTGTCTGGTCGCGCTCAAATGGTCGATGTCGGCGATTTACGACGTCAAGCCTGGTGAGACCTTTTGGACCGGGTCGGACATCGGCTGGGTCGTCGGCCATTCCTACATCGTCTACGGGCCGCTGCTGCGAGGCTGCGCCAGCGTCCTGTACGAGGGCAAGCCGGTTGGAACACCGGACGCCGGCGCCTATTGGCGGGTGATCGAGGATTACAAGGTCGCCGCGTTCTTCACCGCGCCGACTGGCTTGCGCGCCGTCCGCAAGGAGGACCCACAAGCCAGGCTCATCAGAGACTACGACATCGGCTCCTTGCGGACGCTGTTCCTTGCGGGCGAGCGCGCCGATCCGGACACGGTCGCCTGGGCCCAGAAGGTGTTGGGCGTCCCGGTGGTCGATCACTGGTGGCAGACCGAGACCGGCTGGCCGATCGCGGCCAATCCGGTCGGCCTGGGGATGCTCCCGATTAAGCTCGGTTCGCCGAGTGTGCCGATGCCGGGCTACGACGTTCGCGTCGTCGACGAGGCGACGAAGCCGGTGCCAGCCGGGACGATGGGTTCGCTCGTCATCAAACTGCCACTGCCGCCTGGCTGCTTGCCGACGCTCTACCGCCAGGACGAGCGCGTGCGCGAGAGCTATCTCAATGAGTTCCCCGGCTATTATGGAGCTGAAGCGCCCTCTCGGAGCGGGCCGCCCGACGACCTACATCGCCTGCACGAACCCGACCTATCAGGCGATTGCGCCTGCGCGACAATGGGTGAAGGGGCAGCCCAACTGGATCTATTTGGAACTCATGACCGGCCACGACGCCATGATACTCGCGCCGGACGCGCTAACCGAGATGCTGATGCGCGAGGCATGAGATCGCGCCCGGCCTAGGCACTCGCGGCGCCGTGATCCGGGCGCGTCAGGCGACGCTCGCTTTCGGCCGCGGGCCGCCCGTCGCCCAATCGAGAAGTTCAACCGTGTGGACGACGGGCACCTTGGTTCCGCTCGCGATCTGAGTGAGGCAGCCGATGTTGCCGGCGGCGATCAGATCGGGCGAGGTCGCGCCGATGTTCGCGACCTTGCGGTCACGCAGCCTTCGCGCGATCTCCGGCTGCAGCAGGTTGTAGGTGCCGGCCGAGCCGCAGCACAAGTGCCCCTCGGGCGGGTCAAGCACGACGAACCCCGCTTCCTTCAGGAGCCGCTTCGGCTGCTCGCGGATCTGCTGGCCGTGCTGCAGCGAGCAGGCGCTATGGTAAGCGACGCGCTGCCCCGTCGGATTGACGTGAGCTTGCAGCCCGATCTCGCTCACGAGCTCCGTGATGTCTCGCGTCAGCGAGGAAACGATTCGAGCGGGCTCGGCGAGTTCGGGATCGTTGCGAAACATGAAGCCATAGTCCTTGACCGTGGTGCCGCATCCCGATGCGTTGATGACGATCGCATCCAGTCCGCCGCCCGCGATCTCCTTCGTCCAGGCCAGAATGTTGGCGCGGGCATAATCGTGCGCGTCCTGTCCGAGGTGGTGGGTGAGCGCGCCGCAGCATCCCGCGCCCGCGGCGACGACGACTTCGCAGCCGTGGCGCGTCAGAAGCCTGATCGTCGCCTCATTGATCTGCGGCGCGAGGACTTGTTGCGCGCAGCCGTTGAGGAGCGCAACGCGACGGTTCCGCTGGCCCTCGCTCTTGAACACCTGCGGCTTGTCAGCAGGCGAAGCGCTCGGCAGCCTCGAGGGAACGAGCGCGAGGGCTGCTTTCAGCTGCGCGGGCATCAGCCCGGCGAATGGCGCGCCAATGCGCGCCAGCCACATCGAGGCGCGAAACAAGTTGGGGTTCGGCAGCACAATCCCGAAGGCGCGCCGCAACAGCCTGTCGAACCACGGCCGCTTGTACGTCTTCTCGATGTGCTGTCGACCGTGATCGACGAGGTGCATGTAGTTCACGCCCGATGGGCAGGTCGTCATGCAGGACAGGCACGAGAGGCAGCGGTCGATATGCTTGACCACCTCGGGCGTGGCCGGGCGGTCGTTCTCCAGCATGTCCTTGATCAGGTAGATGCGCCCCCTCGGGCTGTCGAGCTCATCGCCGAGAAGCACATAAGTCGGGCAGGTCGCGGTGCAGAACCCGCAATGCACGCAGGCGCGCAGGATCTTTTCGGAGGCGCTAGTGTCCGGGTCGGCGAGTTGAGCGGCGGTGAAATTCGTCTGCATCAGGGACCTTCCTGCATCCGTCCCGGATTGAGGACGCCGCGCGGGTCAAATCCGCCTTTCACGCGCGCGGTCAGCTGAGCAAGGCCCGCGCTCAAGGGCTCGAATACCGGCACCGAGGCGCGAACGGCTTCCGGCGCCACGACCAGGGTGGCGTGTCCGCCCGCCGATTTGACCACCGGACGAACGATGCCGGCGCCGGCGTCTGGTCCTGCTTCTTCGGCATCAAGGCTCAACCAGATCAATCCCCCGCCCCAATCGAAGTAAAATTCCGCCGATTGCAGCGCGGACAAAATCGAATGGGCGACGGATGGCGCCTGGCTTGGCGTCGGACAGAGCCGCCAAACGATGCGCGATCCTGGTGCGAGAAAGGGCTGAACGGCGCCGATTTCGGACCAGAAGGCCTCTGTCTCAGCCTCGTTGAGACGCGCGCCTCGGCCGACCAGCGATTCGAGGGCTGTGGTCCGGTAGACGACTGACGGCCGCGGACCCTCCAAGCGCAGTGCCGTCGCGGCGCCGAGGCCCGCCGCGACAACGCTCACCTTCGAACGGCGCGCCGCGGAGGCTGGCAAATGCGCGGCGCCGGAAACCTCGAAGGGCGAGTTCAGCGCATTCGCCAACGTCGGGATCGCAACACCATCGGCAAGGCCGTGCAGGACGATGGTGCATGCTGTCTCGGGTTTCGGCATCACTTTGACGGTGACCTCGGTCAGCGCCGACAGCGTGCCATAGGCGCCCGCCTGCAGCTTGCACATGTCATAGCCGGTGACGTTCTTGACGACCTTGCCGCCAGCCTTCCAGATTTCGCCGAAGCCGTTCACGGCGGAAAAGCCGAGGATATAGTCCCGCGCCGATCCTGCGCGTACGCGCCGCGGCCCGGCGAGATTGCAGGCGATCACGCCGCCAAGCGTTGGCTCACCCTCAGAGCCGAGAAGGGCGCGCCAGTCGGGCGGCTCGAAGGCCAGCATCTGGCGCTTCTTCGCAAGCTCGGCGTTGATCGCGGCGAGAGGCTCGCTTGGGCGCGCGGTCAAGACAAGCTCGGCGGCCTCGTATTCGACGATACCTGCGAGCCGCGAAACGTCGAGGACGTGATCGGTCTTCATCGGTCGGCCGAGCGCGCGCTTCGTGCCGCCGGCGACGATCTCGAGCGTATCGCCCTCGGCGACGACCCAGGAAATCATTTCCGCGATTTGCTTGGCGTCCGACGGTTCAAGCAGCGACACTATCGTCCTCAGAACCGCGGCAGGTCGGGAAACGCGACCCTGCCCGCATGCACATGCATGCGGCCGAGTTCAGCGCAACGGCAGAGCTGCGGAAACACCTTTCCTGGATTGAGCAGGCTGTCCGAATCGAAGGCGCATTTCAGCCGCATCTGCTGATTGAGGTCGATCTCGTTGAACATCGTGTCCATGAGATCGCGCTTCTCGACGCCGACCCCATGCTCGCCCGTCAGAACGCCGCCAACCTGAACGCAGAGCCTGAGGATTTCCGAGCCAAACGCCTCCGCCCGGTCGAGTTCGCCCGGCTTGTTGGCGTCGTAGAGAATGAGCGGATGAAGGTTGCCGTCGCCGGCGTGGAAGACGTTGGCCACGCGCAACCCGAAGCGCGCCTCCATCTGTTTCATCTGCTGAAGAACGCGGCCGATCTCTCTGCGCGGGATTGTTCCGTCCATGCAGTAATAATCCGGCGAGATTCGGCCAACCGCCGGGAAAGCCGCCTTTCGTCCGGCCCAGAACAACAGGCGCTCCGCTTCCGACTGGCTGGTTCGACAGCTCGTCGCTCCATGACGCTCGGCGATGGCCTCGACCTCGGCGATCAGATGATCCACTTCGGCCTCGCAGCCGTCGAGTTCGACGATCAGCAACGCTTCGCAATCGAGCGGGTAGCCGGCGTGGACGAAGGCTTCGGCCGCGGCGACCGCCGGCCGATCCATGATTTCCATTCCGCCGGGAATGATCCCGCCGCCAATCACATAGGCGACGCAGTCGCCCGCGCCCTCGACGGTTGAGAAACCGATCAGAAGCGCGCGCGCGCCGGGAGGCTTCGGCAGGATCCGGACGGTGACTTCGGTGACGACGCCGAGCATGCCCTCGGAGCCGACCATGACGCCGAGGAGGTCGTAGCCCTCGGCATCGAAATGCTTGCCGCCGAGGCGCACGATCTCGCCGTCGATCGTCACCATTTCGATGCCGATGACGTTGTTGGTCGTGAGCCCGTATTTGAGGCAGTGCACCCCGCCGGAATTCTCGGCGACATTGCCGCCGATCGTGCAGGCGATCTGGCTCGACGGGTCAGGCGCATAGTAAAGGCCCAGACCCTGCACGGCGTGGGTGATGCCAAGATTGGTCACGCCCGGCTGGGCGACCACGCAGCGGTTGGCCACATCGATGTCGAGGATCTTGTTGAACTTGCCCATGCCGAGAAGAACGCCGTCGGCGAGCGGCAAGGCGCCGCCCGAGAGCGAGGTTCCGGCGCCGCGCGGGACGACCTTGATTTTGTTGGCGGCGCAATAGCGCAGCACATCGACGACCTGCGCCGTCGTCTCCGGAAGGACGGCGACCATCGGCGGCTGGCGATAGGCGGTGAGCCCGTCACTTTCAAAGGCGCGCAATTCCTTCTCATGGTCGATGACGCCCTCGCCCGGGACGAGGCGCCGGAGCGCTTGGACGATCTCGGCGCGGCGGCCAAGGACGGCGCGATCGGGTTCAGGCATGGCGATCATGGCGCGCCTCCAAGGACAAAAACCATCGTAAGAACAGATATTGTCGCGCGGCGGGTAAGCAAGTGCTCATTCGGGGTTGATGAGCACGGCGCGGAAGTCGTTGACATTGGTCAGCGTCGGCCCGGTGATGACCTGATCGCCAAGCGCGCGGAAGAAATTGTGCGCGTCATTGTCGGCGAGCAAGGCTCTGGCCTTGAGGCCGAATTGACTTGCGCGCGCGAGGCTGTCGGGGGTCACGATCGCGCCGGCGACCTCCTCGGCCCCGTCCGTTCCGTCGGTGTCGCCGGCGATGGCGAAGATCCGGGGCCGGCCGTCGAGTTCGACCGCCAGCGACAGCAGGAATTCGACATTCCGCCCTCCCCTGCCCCCTCCGGCGACCGTGACCGTGGTTTCTCCGCCGGAGATGAGGACGCAGGGAGCGGCAGCGGGCTGGCCATGGACGGCGACCTGGCGCGCAATTCCGGCCATCACTTTCCCGACTTCCGTCGCCTCGCCCTCGAGCGCGTCGCCGAGGATGAGCGGGCGATAGCCGGCCCGGCTCGCGAGCGCAGCCGCCGCCTCGAGCGAAGCTTGCGGAGCGGCGATGATGCGCGTTTCGCTCCGCGCAAAGGCCGGGTCGCCGGGCTTTGGCGTTTCCGACTTGCCATCCTCGAGAAGCGCCTGCACCGAGGGAGGCGCGACGATGCCATAGCGCCGCAACACGGCCTTGGCGTCGGCGAGCGTCGTCGTATCGGGCGTCGTCGGACCGGAGGCGATCACCGATGGATCGTCGCCCGGAACGTCGGAAATGATCAAAGACACGATCCTCGCAGGCGCGGCCGCGACCGCCAGCCGGCCGCCCTTGATCGCGGACAGATGTTTGCGAACGCAATTGATCTCATTGATGTTAGCGCCGCTCCTGAGCAGAGCTTTGTTCAGGGCCTGCTTGTCGTCGAGCGTGATTCCCGGTGCCGGCAGGGAAAGCAGAGCAGAGCCCCCGCCCGAGATCAGGCAAAGCGCCAAGTCGTCAGGACCGAGGCCCTTGACGAGATCGAGAATGCGGCCGGCCGCGTTTTGCCCCGCGGCGTCGGGAATGGGATGAGCGGCCTCGACGACCTCGATCCGTTTCAAGGGACCGACGCCATGGCCGTAGCGCGTGACGACCAGGCCGGAGAGAGGCTTGTCAGCTGGCCAATGCGCCTCGACCGCGCGGGCCATAGAGGCAGCGGCCTTGCCGGCGCCCACAACAACCGTGCGGCCTGCGGGCGGGTCGGGGAGATTTGTGGGCACGGCCTTGTCGGGAGAGGCCGCGGCGATCGCAGCCTCGAACATGTCCCGCAACAACTGCCGCTCTTTCATCGGCCGGGCCTCAGGCAGACGGCTTTCCCTGGCCGATTTCGTGGTGGGCGAGCCCCTCGAGCACGCGCGCCATGCCCGAATGATCCCATGCCGCGCCGCCTGCGGCCGTGGCGGCGTTGAACAGCTCCTGGCACGTGGCTGTATTCGGCAGGCTGACGCCAAGCGAACGCGCGCCCTGCAGCGCGAGGTTTAGATCCTTCTGATGCAGCGCAATCCGAAAACCCGGCTCGAAATTGCGCTTGATCATGCGTTCGCCGTGGACCTCGAGGATGCGGGATGCGGCGAATCCGCCCATCAGCGCCTGCCGCACGCGGGCCGGATCGGCGCCGGCTTTGGAGGCGAAGACGAGCGCCTCGCCGACAGCCTCGATCGTCAGGGCGACGATGATCTGGTTTGCGACCTTGGTCGTCTGCCCGTCGCCATTGCCGCCGACAAGGGTGATGTTCTTGCCCATGAGCGCGAAGATCGGCTTGACCTTGTCGAACGCGCTCTCCGGGCCGCCAACCATGATCGTGAGGCTCGCCGCCTTGGCGCCGACCTCGCCGCCGGAAACCGGCGCGTCGAGGTATTCGCAGCCGAGCGCGTTCACCTTCTTGGCGAATTCCTTGGTGGCGATCGGCGAGATCGAGCTCATGTCGACGACGATCTTGCCCTTTGAAAGTCCTTCCGCGACGCCTCCGGCGCCAAAGAGCACCGTCTCGACGTCGGGCGTGTCGGGAACCATGGTGATGATCACCTCGGCCTTCTCGGCCGACCTCCTTGCCGTTGGCGCAGGCGACCGCGCCCTTGTCGATCAGCTCCTTCGGCGGCGCGCGACGGGTATGAACGAAGAGCTCATGACCGCCTTCCACGAGGTGGCCGGCCATCGGGCGCCCATGATGCCAAGTCCGATGAAACCGATCTTTGCCATGTCTTACGTCTCCAGCGTGGGTGAAATCATGGGTTCTGTTATGAGGTCTATCACGCGCAGGTCGTGGAGGGCGATCTCGTCAACAGGCTTCAAGTGGCCATGTCCATAAGAGTGTGATTAGAGTGCCGCCGCGCAGCGAGCTGGCGTCAACGACGATCGGCCGAACTTCCCAATTGGAACGCCACAGGAGATCATATGGAGGCCGCCCAGTCCGACGCTTTGGTGTTCTTTGGCGCGTCCGGCGATCTCGCTTTCAAGCAGATCTTCCCCGCGCTTCTGGGCCTCGTCAACGAGGAAGGCGTCAATGTGCCGATCGTCGGCGTCGCCAAGGCAGGCTGGACGGTCGAACAGCTCAAGGGACGAGCCAAGGACAGCATCGAGAAGCACGGCGGCGCCGACGCGGCCAAGCTTGATAAGCTCTTGAAGCTTCTGCGCTATGTCGACGGGGACTACAACGATCCCAAGACTTTCGAGCAATTGAAGCAAGCGCTCGGCGGCGCCAGGCGGCCACTGCACTATCTGGCGATTCCCCCGAGCCTTTTTGGCGTCGTGGTGTCGGCGCTGGCGAAGAGCGGTCTCAACGTCGACGCGCGCCTCGTCGTCGAGAAACCCTTTGGCCGCGATCGCGAATTGGCGCAGGCGCTCAACCACACGCTGCTCGAGCATTTCCCCGAAGAGGCGATCTTTCGCATCGACCATTATCTGGGCAAGGAGCCGGTCCAGAACATTCCTCTATACGCGGTTCGCCAATTCGATCTTCGAGCCGCTCTGGAACCGCCATTACGTTCGCTGCATCCAGATCACGATGGCGGAAGCTTTCGACGTTCAGGACAGGGGGAGTTTTTACGACGCCGTCGGCGCCCTTCGCGACGTGCTCCAGAACCACATGCTACAGGTCCTTGCGAACGTGATGATGGACGCCCCGACCGGCGAAGAGCACGAGGCGCAGCGAGACCAGAAGGCGGCGCTGTTGAAGGCTGTTCGCCCGCTGGACGCCGCGAGCCTGGTGCGAGGGCAATATAAAGGCTATCTCGCGGTCAAGGGCGTGCGTCCGGATTCTAACGACGGAAACCTATGTCGCGGTGAAGCTGTTCGTGGACAGCTGGCGATGGGCGGGCGTGCCCATCTACATCCGGGCCGGGAAATCCTTGCCGCTGACCGCCGCCGAGGTCACGATCGAGTTCAAGTCGCCGCCCCGTTCGACATTCGGCGAGAAAATGGATCCGTCAGCCGATTACCTGCGCGCGCGGCTGAGTCCGGACGTTGGCGTTGCTTTGGGTTTGCGGATGAAGCATCCCGGAGAACGCATGACTGGCGACAATGTCGAGCTCTCCCTGATGCAACGCGCTGGGTCGGACATTCCGCCGTATCAGCGCCTGCTCGGCGATGCGATGCGCGGCAACAATGAGCTGTTCGGGCGCGAGGACACAATCGACGCCCAATGGCGCATTGTGGAGCCGATCCTCAAAGATCCCCCGGCGGTTCAGGAATATGAGCCCGGAAGCTGGGGACCGGAGGCCGCGAACGCGCTTATCGGCGCCGACGGCCCGTGGCGGAATCCCGCGGCGGCGCCCAAGACGTAAACGCTCTTCACGCATTGCGCCGTTCGATCTCGCGCGCGGCGAGCCGCGAGACGACCTACACCGCCCGCTGCAACGGGCCTGGTTGCTTTGCGCTCAGGCCAAGTTCGACCTCGCGCGCGCGATTGCCTCGGCGCATGATTTCGGCGAGTTCCGGGCGTTTCACGAGTTGCCGTGCGTAGATGCCGGCGGTCGCCGCGGAGAGCCGGCCGCGGCGATCGAGCAATTCGTCGGCGAAGGTGATCATCCGCGAATTCGGCCACGCGTGCGGCCTCGTCGTCAACAGTCGCTCGGCGAGTTCATCCTCGGCTTCGTGCGGATGAGCCTGCGCCAGGATCATGAGAGTGGCCGCGGTCGAGCGCGAGATTCCCGCATGGCAATGAATGAGGAGACCCCCTGCTTCGGCCGCGTCGCGGCCGAAGGTCAGGATCGCTTCGACGTCTGCTTTCTGAGGCAATAGAACGTCTCGATCCGGCTCGATCGCATCGTGAAAGCGCAGCGTCGCGCGAAAGTGCGGATCGTACGCCAGGAATGCTTCCGGATCCGGCCATTCAGGGTCGAGAATCGACAGGATATGGGTGACGCCCCGGCCCTGATGGCCGATGAGTTCGTCAAGTCCGCAAATCGCGAAGGCGGGGAAGGATGAGGGCTTCATGGGCAGGCCCTTAGCATGAAAGTGTGACTGCCGCTCAACCGTGGCAGGCGGGCGTCAATTCAAATAGAATTGCCGTCGCGGGAGGTCGCTGTCCCCAACGGAGAGACAGCATGAGCGATGGAACCCTGGGGACGCATATCGATGACGATCCCTCGACGGTCAGCGCTGAGGGTTCGCATTTCGACGTTCTCATCATCGGCGCCGGCCTCTCCGGAATCGGAGCAGCCTGCCATCTGGTGCGAAAGCGGCCTGGGACGACCTTCGCCATCCTCGAAGCGCGTAACGCGATGGGGGGCACCTGGGATCTTTTTCGCTATCCGGGCATTCGTTCCGACTCGGATATGTCGACCTTCGGCTATGCGTTCCGTCCGTGGAACGATTCGACAGCGATCGCCGACGGCCCCTCGATCCTGCGCTATCTCGCTGAAACGGCGAAAGCCCATAGCGTCGATCGCCACATCCGTTTCGGCCTCAAGGTCGTGCGGGCGTCGTGGCGGTCCGAGGACGCTCGCTGGGCGCTGGACGTTGACGGCCCGAACGGCGAGAAGCTCAGGTTCTCCTGCAACTTTCTCTTCCTGTGCACGGGCTATTACGAATATGCGGAAGGCTACACGCCGGCCTGGCCCGGCATGGAGCGATTCGCCGGCCACATTCTGCATCCGCAGAAATGGCCCGACGATTTGCGCTACGACGGCAAGCGGGTCGTCGTCATCGGCAGCGGCGCGACGGCGGTGACGATCGTTCCGGCGATGGCGGCGGAGGCTGCGCAGGTCGTCATGCTGCAACGATCGCCGACTTATGTCGTCACGCGACCGGTCGAGGAGGCGATCGCCGACCGGCTCAAACGATGGCTGCCGACGCGGGCCGCGCACGCGGCGGTGCGGTGGAAGAACATCCTCTTGCAGATGTACCTCTACCGGCTTTCACGTCGCAAACCGGCCGCGGTGCGGGCGCAGATCCTGAAGCTCGCGCAGGCTGAGATTGGCCCAGGGTTCGACGCCGCCGAGTATTTCAACCCCCGATACGATCCTTGGGACCAGCGGATGTGCATCGCCCCGGACGGTGACCTGTTCGCCGCCATGCGCGCGGGCAAGGCCTCGATCGTCAATGGCGAGATCGAGACCTTCACCGAGACGGGCCTCAGCCTCACTTCGGGCCAGGAGATCGAAGCCGACCTCATCGTCGCCGCGACCGGACTTAAAGTGCGGCTCATGGGCGGCGTCGCCATCGAGGTCGACGGCGCGCCGGTCGATATCGCGAGCACGCTCGCTTATAAGGGCGTGATGTTCAGCGACGTTCCGAATCTGGCGTCCATCTTTGGCTATACCAACGCCTCCTGGACGCTCAAGTCCGATCTGATCGCCGAATATATCTGCCGGCTGCTGAGCCACATGGATCGCCGGGGTTACGCGATCTGCACCCCGCGCCGAGGCGACGCAAAGATTGCGGACGGGCCGACGCTGCCACTCACCTCGGGCTATATCGAGAGGGCCAAGCATCTTTTTTTCCAGCAGGGGACGAAGAAGCCATGGCGCTTGAACCAGAACTATGCCCTCGACGTCATGGCCTTTCGGTTTGGCGCGATCGAGGACGGCGCGCTTGAGTTCAGGCGGCGCGACGCTATACGAGACGCAGCCTAGCGCGTTGTGTCGAACGCCCCTGGGGCGCCATGGTCATCCCACATTGAGCCTAGCGCGCGACCAAGGCTGAGGGAGGGAATGATGAAACGCGCAATTCTGCTTGGCGTCCTCGCGATCTTCTTCTCGCCCAACCCGCGGTGGCGAAAGACACGCGCTTCTGGAACCTGACGGCGTCAACGGTGACGTCGCTCGAGCTCGCGCCCGCCGGCACATCCGCTTTCGGCCCGAACCAAACCCCGAACGATCCCGATGGCACGGTCGATCATGACGAGCGGCTGAAAGTAACCGGGGTGAAGGCTGGCGCTTATGACGCGCGGTTGAAGCTCGCCGATGGACGCCAATGCATGGCTAAGGGCGTCCAGATCGAGGCGGGCAAAGTGTTCGCCATCGAGGAAAAGGAGCTCGTCGGCTGCTCGAAGTAGAGGCGCTTCAACCCCGGCGCACAAGTTTACGCCAGCCAATGATTTCAGGTGGTTAGCTGCGCTTTTGCGCAACTCCAGATCACCTCGTCCTGAGGCGCCGCGAAGCGGCCTCGAAGGACGCTCCCGCGCGCACTGACGGGGCAAGAGCTGGAACATGCTTCGAGACGCCGCGCTTGCACGCGGCCCTCAGCATGAGGTCACTGACGTGGCAGTCGTTCCGACGCCCCGCCCTGGGAGTGATCTTACGCGGCGAGATCCCTCAAATTAGCAAGCGATGATTGCGAAGCGATCGGCAGCGGAAAGCCGATTCGACACAACCCCTGCATCATAACAAAATCTTCTGAAAATTCAATATATATCTACATCTTCTGTTCTACGGATCTTACGGCACATCCGCGCCCGAGCGCCGCGCAACAAAGTTTCGCCGCCGCCGCGAAATTAGTCTCGCAATCGCGCGCCGAAGCGGGCAATCGTCCGGCCGCAATCACCAAGGGCGCCTTTAAGTGCGATTTTCCTTTGTCAATGTGGCGTTGCAGGCGCTCAAGCACAATTCCGGCTGGCCGGAGCAATGGCGCAACCCCGAACCGAAGGGATCCTATGACGCCGTCATCATCGGCGCCGGCGGACATGGGCTCGCGACCGCCTATTACCTCGCCAAGGAGCACGGCCTCAGCAACGTCGCCGTGCTGGAGAAGGGCTGGCTCGGCGGCGGCAACACCGGGCGCAACACCACGATCATCCGCTCCAACTACCTCTGGGAGGAATCGGCGGCGCTCTATGAGCACGCGCTGAAGCTGTGGGAGGGCTTGTCCCAGGAGCTCAATTACAACGTTATGTATTCGCCGCGCGGCGTGCTGATGCTGGCGCACAACACGCATGACGTTCAGGTGGGAAAACGTCACGTGCACGCCAATCGCCTGGCCGGCGTCGACAACGAATGGCTGACGCCGGAAGAGGCCAAGGCCTTCTGCCCGATCCTCAACATCGCGCGCGACGTTCGCTATCCGATCATTGGCGCGGCGTTGCAGCGGCGCGGCGGCACGGCGCGGCACGACGCCGTCGCCTGGGGCTATGCGCGCGCAGCGTCGGCGCGCGGAATCGACATTATCCAGAATTGCGAGGCGACGGCGATCCGCCGCGACGCCTCCGGCGCCGTCTCAGGGGTCGAGACGACGCGCGGCGCGATCGCGACCAAAAAGATCGGCGTCGTGGCTGCCGGGCATACATCGGTCGTGATGGCGATGGCGGGCGTCCGCATGCCGCTCGAGAGCTATCCCTTGCAGGCTTTGGTGTCCGAGCCGGTCAAGCCGATGATGCCCTGCGTCGTGATGTCGAACACGATCCACGCCTACATGTCGCAGTCGGACAAGGGCGAACTCGTCATCGGCGCCGGCACCGATGCGTACATGTCCTATTCGCAGACCGGCGGCCTGCACATCGCCAACCATACGCTCGAGGCGATCTGCGAACTTTTTCCCCCGGTGCGCCGCATGCGCATGCTGCGCAACTGGGGCGGCATCGTCGACGTGACGCCGGACCGCTCGCCGATCATCGCGAAAACGCCGGTGCCGGGACTGTTCGTCAATTGCGGCTGGGGCACCGGCGGCTTCAAGGCGACGCCGGGCTCGGGCCATGTGTTCGCGCATACGATCGCTAAGGGCGAGCCGCATCCGCTCGCCGCGCCCTTCACGCTTCAACGCTTTCGCTCCGGCCGGCTCATCGACGAAGCCGCGGCGGCGGCGGTCGCGCATTAGAATACAGATGATCTTGACCTGCTCGCTTTACGAACCCTCATCCGACCGGCTCGCGCCGGTCCACCTTCTCCCCGAGGGAGAAGGGGTCGTCTGCGCCGATGCTCCCCCTCTCCCTCGGGGAGAGGGTCGGGGTGAGGGCCGCCGCGCCCCCTCTCCCTCGGGGAGAGGGCTGGGGTGAGGGCGGCGCCGATCGAACTCGCTTCGCGCCACGGTTGGCACCATGCTTCTGATTGATTGCCCCTATTGCGACATGGCGCGCCCGGAGATCGAGTTCGCTTACGGCGGCGAAGCGCATATTGCGCGGGCCGCCGATCCGAGCGCCGCTCAGCGATGAAGAGTGGGCGAACTTCCTTTATTTCCGCTCCAATCCGAAGGGCGTGCTCGCCGAGCGCTGGCGCCATGCGCTTCGGTTGCGGGCGCTTCTTCAATTGCCTGCGCGACACATTGAGCGACAAGATCATTGCGACTTACAAAGCGGGCGAGCCGCGGCCGGATGTCGCGGGCGAACATGCTGAGCGGCGCGAATGAGCCAGCCGTTTCGTATCGCAGGCATCGGTTCGATCGACCGCTCGCGTCCTCTCGTCTTCACTTTCGACGGCCTCGACTATCAGGGCTATGCCGGCGACACGCTTGCCTCCGCGCTCATCGCCAATGGCGTGCATCTGGTTGGGCGCTCGTTCAAGTATCACCGGCCGCGCGGAATTTTGTCGGCCGGCGCCGAGGAGCCGAACGCGCTTGTCACCGTCACGCGCGGGCCCGGGCGATTGACCCCGAACCTGCGCGCGACCCAGATCGAACTTTATGACGGACTGAAGGCTTCGAGCCAAAATCGCTGGCCGTCGCTCAAGTTCGACCTCGGCGCCGTCAACGACCTGGCCTCGCCTTTGTTCGGCGCCGGCTTCTACTACAAGACCTTCATGGGTCCGAATTTGCTCGGCAAGAATTGGGCCTGGGCTCGCATCTACGAGCCCATGATCCGCCGCGCCGCAGGCCTGGGCGCGCCCCCGCGCGAGCCCGATCCTGACCGCTATCAGCGCACCTTCGATCATTGCGACGTGCTGATCATCGGCGCCGGGCCCGCGGGTCTCGCGGCGGCGCTGGCCGCAAGCCAAAGCGGCGCGCGGGTTGTCGTCTGCGACGAAAATCCTGCGCTAGGCGGCTCGCTCCTCGCCGAGGCTGAGGCCGAGATCGAGGGCAAAAGCGCGCTGCAAGTGGCTTGAGGACACGGTCGCCGCTTTGCGGTCGGCGCCCAACGTGCGGTTGATGATGCGCACGCAGGCGTTCGGCTATTACGCGCAGAATTTCGTCGCGCTCAACGAGCGCATCGCCGAAGCCCGACCTCATCGCCGATCCCGACTTGCCGCGCGAACGCTTATGGCAGATGCGTGCGCGCGAAGTCGTGCTGGCGACCGGCGCGATCGAGCGCCCGCTCGTCTTTGCGAATAATGACCGCCCGGCGGTAATGCTGGCCGGATTCCGCGCGGCGCTATTGCCTTCAGTATGGCGCCAAGGTCGGCGACCGCGTCGTTGTGACGACCGCGCACGATAGCGCCTACCGCGCCGCGCTCGACCTCAAGAAGGCGGGCGTGGGCGTCGAACTGATCGCCGATCTGCGCCCCGAAGCCAAAGGCCCGCTGGCGGATGCCGCGCGAGCCGCAGGCATCGAGATCATTGCCGGCGCCGAGATCCTCGGCGTCGACGGTCGCCTGCGGGTCAATGCGGTTCGCATCAAGCATCAGGGCGGAGAGCGAAAAGTCGCCTGCGACGCGCTGCTCATGTCGGGCGGATGGACGCCCTCGGTGCATCTCTTCTCGCAATCGCGCGGCAAGCTCGTCTTCGACGAGGCGCTGCAGCTCTTCAAGCCGGGAGCATCGGCGCAGCGCGAGCGATCGGCCGGCGCCTGCAACGCGACCTTCGATCTGGCGGGCGCCCTCGCGGAAGGCGACGCGGCCGGACGCGCGGCGGCGACGGCAGCCGGGTTCACGGCGCCAGGAGCCCGGGTCTACATCGCGAGCGGCGCGCCTTGGCCAGTACAGCCTTCTTCCGCCCCCCTTGTGGGGGAGGATCGAGGAGGGGGGTCGGGCCGCCCTACGGGATTAGCGGGCGGCGCACTCGACAACAATCTCGACCGTCCGCGCGACCCCCCACCCCGACCCGCCCCCACAAGAGGGGGCGGGGATGCTAACGGCATCAATTCCACCCAAATGCAGAAAGCGATCAGCGCCGCCCCGCCCATCGCTGCGGACCGTCGCGCGAAGGCGTTCGTCGATTTCCAGAACGACGTTTGCGCCAAGGATGTGAGCCTGGCGGTCCAGGAGGGCATGCGCTCGATCGAGCACATCAAGCGCTACACCACGACCGGCATGGCGACCGACCAGGGCAAGCTCTCGAACATCAACGCACTCGCGATCGCCTCGGCCCAGCTCAAGAAGCCGATCCCCGAGGTGGGTCTCACCACCTTCCGCCCGCCATATACGCCGGTCAGCTTCGGCGCCTTCGCCGGCCCCGCGCGCGGCGATCTGTTCGATCCCATCCGCCGCACGCCCATTCACGAATGGGCGGCCGAGAACGGCGCCGCGTTTGAAGATGTCGGCCCATGGAAACGCGCCTGGTATTTTCCGATGAGCGACGAAATCGATGCACGACGCGGTCGCGCGCGAATGCCGCACGACCCGCGCCAGCGTCGGCCTGTTCGACGCCACCACGCTCGGCAAGATCGAAGTCGTCGGACCCGATGCGGCGACGTTTCTCGAACGCATGTACGCCAACGCCTTCCAGAAGCTCGAGGTCGGGCGCTGCCGCTACGGCCTCATGCTGAGCGAAGCCGGTTTCCTCATGGACGACGGCGTGATCGCGCGCCTGAAGCCCGACCGTTTCCACGTGACGACGACGACCGGCGGGAGCCCACGCGTGCTCGCGCATATGGAGGACTATCTCCAGACCGAGTTCCCCGATCTCAGGGTCTGGCTCACGTCGACCACCGAGCAATGGGCGACCATCGCCGTGCAGGGACCGCGCGCGCGGGAGACAATCGCACCGCTGGTCGAAGGCGTGGATCTTTCGGACACCGCCTTTCCGCATATGAGCCTGCGCGAGGCGCGCGTCTCAGGCGTTCCGGCCCGGCTCATGCGGGTGAGCTTCACCGGCGAGCTCGGCTACGAGATCAACGTGCCTTCGCATTTCGGCCGCGCGGTCTGGGAGGCGGCGTGGCGCGAGGTGCAAAAGCACGGCGGCTGCGCTTACGGCACCGAGGCGATGCATGTGATGCGCGCCGAGAAGGGCTACGTCATCGTCGGCCAGGAGACGGACGGCACGGTGACGCTCGCCGACCTCGGCCTCGACTGGGCGATCGGCAAGACGAAGAAAGACTTTGTCGGCAAAAGATCGCTCACGCGCCCCGATATGCTGGCGGCCAATCGCAAGCAACTGGTCGGGCTTCTGACCGACAACCCGGCGATCGCGCTCGAGGAGGGCGCGCAAGTGACGGAAAGCGCGAGTCCGCCGACGGGTTCGTCTGCGCTCGGGCACGTCACGTCGTCCTACAGCAGCGCGACGCTGGGCCGTCCGATCGCGCTTGCCCTCGTCGCCGCGGGCAGATCGCGCATGGGCTCGAAGCTCCATGTCCCGATGCCGGGCGGCGCGGTCAGCGTGACGGTCGTGAGCCCGGTCTTTTATGACAAAGAGGGAGCGCGGCTCAATGGCTGACGCCGCGCTTAAAATCCGCTCGCCGCTCGAAGGTTTTGCCTTTCCTGCGGGACCGCGATTCACTTTGTCGGAAGCGCCGCCGGCGGCGCGATTCATCCTGCGCGGGGCCGAGGCGGTGCGGGTCGCCTGCGGCATGGCGTTCGGCGTCGAGCCGCCTTCTCGGCTCGGTCCGGCGGGCGAAGGGGAAAAACGCGCAGCCTTGTGGCTCGGCCCGGACGAATGGCTCCTGATCGCGGACGGCGCTGACGCCGCGGAGATCGGCGGCGTGCTGGAATCGGTTCTCGACGGAACCGCGCATAGCCTCGTTGACGTCTCGCATCGGCAGATCGGCCTCATCGCCGGCGGTCCAGCCGCGGCGCGCGTCCTCAACGCCGGCTGTCCGCTCGATCTCGATCCTCGCGCGTTTCCGGTCGGCTTCGCGACCCGCACCCTGTTCGACAAAGTGGAGATCGTGCTCTGGCGCCGCGCCGAGGCGACCTTCCATATCGACATCTGGCGATCGTTCGCGCCCTTCCTCGCGGCCTCGCTTGCAGAGGCCGCGCGCGGCGCGCCGGAGTGTTGAACGGCGCTTGGTTGAACGGAGCGTCCTGGCCCTGGCGGCGCTCTTCCATTATGCGGAAGCCCATCATGCGCTCGCGAGCGTCATTTGAGG
This sequence comes from uncultured Alphaproteobacteria bacterium, assembly GCA_963707355.1. Lineage (GTDB taxonomy): Bacteria > Pseudomonadota > Alphaproteobacteria > Rhizobiales > Beijerinckiaceae > Roseiarcus. The sequence goes on from CAVPPX010000060.1 coordinate 66,921, forward strand.
AATCCATCCCGGCCGCGCCCCTTGCCGCTTCGACGACCCGGCGACGCGCGATCGCGCTGACGGGCGCGGCGCTCGGCGCCGCGCTCATCGGCGGGTGCCGGAGCGGCGGCGATCGGAGCGCCATCGACATATCGGGCAATTCGCCGCCGCTCAATTTCGCCATGACGCGAGCCTCGGACCGGCGGCAGGTGACGGAAGCCGATTATCGCGGCGACATTGTCATGCTCTATTTCGGCTACACGTTCTGCCCGGACGTCTGCCCGACGACGCTCGCCAATGTCGCCGACGTTCTCAAGAGGCTTGGTTCGGACGCTGATCGCGTGCGCCTCCTTTTCGTGACCGTCGACCCCGATCGCGATACACTTCCCGTGCTGGCGGACTATGTGAAAAGTTTCGCGCCGCAGATCGACGGATTGCGCGGCGATCCGGATCAGATCGCCTCGCTGGCGCGCCGCTATCGGGTCGCTTATTCCGTGACCCCCGCGACCGGGACGCGCCCTTATGAGGTGACGCACGGCTCGGCGATCTATGTCTTCGACGCTTCGGGCGCGGCGCGCCTGCTCATTCCCTCGCTCGGCTCTGCGGCCGGCGACGTCGCCGGCGTCACGGCCGATATCCGCCGTCTGGCCGATGAGCCCAATCCGCCCGGCCTATTCACCTGGCTCATGAGGTTCGTCTGAGGACGCGCTCAATCGCCAGTTGCGTCGCGCACGGGAAAGCTCGCCACGAGCGACCCGCCGTCCTGGAAACGCAAGGTGACGGAAACCGAGCGTCCGCGCGCCGCAGCGGCGGTCGGCGACATGCACATCAGGTGGTATCCGCCGGGCGCGAATTTGACTTCGCCGTGGGCCGGCACGGCCACGCTATCGACCATCTCCATCCGTTCCTGGCCGTTGTCGTTGACGCTGCGATGGATCATGAGGAGGCCGCATCCCGGCGAGGCGGCGCCGACCAGCGTGCGCATCCGGCCGGTCGGGTTTGACAGGACGAAATATCCGGCGGCCGGGCGCGACGGGATGATCAGCCGCAGCCACTGCTGGCTTATTGCGAGGCCCGGCTCCGCCGCCTGCGCCGCCGGAAATGACGACGCCAGCGCCAGAGCGCAAAGCGCGAGCCTAGAGGCCTGTCCAGCGGCGGGAGAGCGCGGCGAGGGTGGCGGCGTTCTCCTCGGTCTCCGCAATCAATTCATCATTGAGCCTCATCGCGTTCATGACCGCGAGCACTCCCACCACGCTCATCATCGCGGGCGGAATCCAGATCACGAGGCCGCCAAGCTGCTGATCGTCGAGCGCGCTGATGGAGGGAAAAATACGGCCGCAGAGATTGTAATAGGGATAAAGGTCGCGTGACGAGAAGACAATGACCGCGCCAATCAGGATCTGCGGGAACATGACGCCAAGCGAGAGGGCCGCCCGCCCAGCGAAGGACACGCGCGCAGGCGGTTTCCGCCGCGGATCGAGAACCAGGCACCAAAACAGGATTCCGTCCAGAACCATGCTCCAGTTCATCAGCGCGTAAAGCCGCGCGTCGATCATCGCCCGAAAATGAACAGCCGGAATCAGCCAAAAATAGAACAGTCCCACGAACAGGAACGCCGCAAGCAAAGGCTGCTGCAACACATGGATCGCCGCGCCGGCGAAACGGCTCTCGACCAGACGGCGCGCCCAGCGCGGCATGCCGCGCTTGACCGTGCCGCCGACCCAGCTCAGCGCAATCAGGAAGGGACTCAGATGATGCATCGCGACGTGCTGGATGCGGTTCAGAAAAAACATGTGCTGCGACCAATATTCGAACCGCGTCTGCAGCACGGCGTAGGCGCCGATGAGCCCGATCACGAAAAGCGCGCGCCGCCAGATGGGCGGCCGCTCCTTCGGCGGCGCGATCGCGACGCCGCGAAAGAACCAGAGCAGCGTGAGCGCCGTCGCCAAATAGATCAGGGGCGAGAAATCCCAGGGCGCCCAGACCGGCATCAGCGATGGGTGGCTTTCCGAGATCCAGAACAGAAACACGCCGAAGGCGACAACCGCCCAATCGGCGGCGGGCCCGGCCCACTCGCCGGCCCAATGCGATGGCAGGGGTCCATGTATCCACGTCCGTTCCATGACCCAAAGGGCTAGGCGAGGGTGTGCGGCCTGTCAAAGCGCAAAACGAAGCAGAGCCGAGAGACGCGGGCTCCCGTCGAAAAAACGATGGATGATCGGCGGGGCTTGACGCGTAAGGCCTCGATCAACCGGGTCGAAATTCTGGTGATGGGCCTATGGAAACCCGGCTTCTTCAGGCCTTCGCCGCCGGGACCACCGAGCCCGTCGCGCCCTCGCGAAACTGCCGGACGGTGATCTTGGCCACCTCGGCGGCTGGGATTCCTCCCGACGGATCGCGGCCCATCGCCTGCAACGTCTCCGAGACCCAGCCCGGCGAGACGGTGTTGACCCGAATGGCAATCGACGGCTCCGCGGCGACCGCGCGGACAAAGGCGTCGACCGCGGAATTGACAGTGGTGATGATCGCGCTGCCCGGAGCGGGATATTGCGACGCGAGACCCGTCGTGAGCGTAATCGCCCCGCCTGCCCTGACAGACTTCAGTCCGTAGCGGACGACGTTGACCTGGCCCAGCAATTTGTTGGCGAGCGAGAACGTCCAGTCCTCGTCGGTCAACTGGCCCCACGGTTTGAAACGTGCGGCGCCGCCGGTGCAGATGATTCCATCGACCGTCCCGATCCGGGCAAACAGCGCGGCGAGCGATTTGGGATCCGAGATGTCGACGCGTTCGTCTGAACTGCGTGACGCGCGGATGCACTCGTTTTCGCCCAGCGCCTTGACGACCTCCTTGCCGATCAGCCCCGCGGCCCCAATGACCAGTATCTTGCCCAAAGCGTTCTCCCCAATCTGCTTCGCCCATGAGAATGGAGGCGCTTCCGTGTGATCGCAAGCGTCAGCCGCGCGCGGCCTTGTCGCGTGCGTTCAACGCCTGGATGGCGTCGCGCGCCGCTTTCCATTCGGCATCGCCCCAGCGGCGCAATTCATAGAAATTGCCGCCGGTCGCCATCGCCTCGGCGCCATCCATCACGATCGTCTCGCCGCTCAGCCATTCGCAGCCATCCGACATCAGGAAGGTCGCGAGATTCTGCAATTCCTCCATCCGACCGACCCGACCCATCGGATTGCGCGCGGCGGACGCGCCGGGCTCGGCGCCGGGCATGAGGCGCTTGCTCATCCCCTCGGTCGGGATTTCGCCCGGCGCGATGGCGTTGAGGCGAATGCCATAGCGGCCCCATTCCTGCGCGAGCGACATGGTCATCGCCTGGATCGCCGCCTTGCTCATCGCCGACGGCACGACGAAAGGGCCGCCGTTGCGCACCCAGGTCACCGCGATCGAGACGACGCTGCCCTTCTGCTTGGCGGCGATCCAGCGCTTTCCAACCGCCTGGGTCACGTAGAACGTGCCATGCATGACGATATTGGCGATGGCGTCGAACCCGCGCGGCGAAAGGTCCTCCGTGCGCGAGATGAAATTGCCGGCGGCGTTGTTGACGAGGCCGGTGAGCGGGCCGTCGCGGAAAATTTCCTCGATCATCGCCTCGACCGCGGCGGCGTCGCGGATGTCGACGCCGTAGCTCGCGACGCGCCCGCCATGCGCTTTCATGAGCTCCCCGGCGGTCGCGTCGCAAACGCCCTTGCGCCGACCGCAGATGGCGATCTCGGCGCCAAGCCCGAGAAACCGCTCGGCCATCGCCTTGCCGAGCCCGGTGCCGCCGCCGGTGACGAGGATTTTTTTGCCCGCAAACAGGCCATCGACAAACATTGAGGTTTCCTCTCCCGCTTGGCGTTCTATGACCGCGCTCGGAAACGCGAGTTCATCGGTACGCGGTTCGAGCGCACGAGGAAAGTGCGGCTTGAACGGCGAGGCGCCTCGAGTCCCGGACGTAGAGCGTCAAGCCCACGGGATTATTGCGCCTAGTCGCGACGCTCAGGCGCGCTTACATTGCCTGGCGGCGAGCATGCCGGGCCGGGCTGGTCGACAACGGAGAACAGTGCGTGGAGATCAAGCGAAAAGTTTCGAGCGAGACCGGACCGGCCGCAAATTTCACTGGCGCGGTGCACATCGATCGGCCGACTGCGCCGAATCCGGCCGCGGGGGCGGATTGGAGAGTCGTCACTTTCGAGCCCCGCGCTCGGACTGCGTGGCATACCCATCCAAAGGGCCAGATTCTTATCGTCACCGCCGGCTCGGGTCGCGTTCAGAGCGAGGGCGGACCGATCGAGGAGATTCGTCCTGGCGACGTCGTCTTGATCTCGCCAGGCGAGAAGCACTGGCACGGCGCTTCGCCGACCGTCGCCATGACCCATGTGGCCATAAACGAGGCGCCGACCAACTGGATTGGGAAGGTCACCGACGAACAATACGAGGCCTGAACTCCCGGCGTGCTTGTCTATCCTGCGTCCGCGAAGCGTCCCGGCCTTCCTTCCATTCCCGCGCGCACAGCCTCGATCTGATTTGGCGATCCGATCAGCGCCGCCTGCTCTTTCGAATTCGGCGAGCAGGATCGCAGCTGCATCGTTATCGCTCGCTGCGTTGAGGAGGCGCTTCACGGCGCGCACCGCCTCCGGGTTGCGGGCGGCGATCTCCTTGGCGGTCGAGCGCGCGGCGGCGAGCGGATCGGCGTGCAGGCTGGTGGCGAAGCCGTAAGCGAACGCCTCCGTGCCCGAGAAGATGCGCCCGGTCATGGCGAGCTCGCGGATCACATCGGAACGGGCGAGTTCGCGCATGAGGGCGGTCCCGCCCATGTCGGGAACGATGCCCCATTTGATTTCCATGATTGCAAGGCGCGCGTCCGGCGCGACATAGCGGATGTCGGCGCCAAGCGCGATCTGAAAGCCGCCGCCCAGCGCGACCCCATGGATCGCCGCAATGACGGGAACGGGAGCCAAGCGCCAGACATAAGCCGCCTGCTGGAAGGCGTTGGCGATCCCATGCGTGCGTTTCGTGAGATCGCCCAGGGCCGGCGCGCCCTTCGCCACGAGTGAAGCAAATGTTCCCTTATCGAGGCCAGCGCAAAAGCCTTTGCCGGCGCCGGCAAGCACGATGGCGCGCAAGCCCGCGGTTCGGCTGAGGCGTTCGCCGGCGGCGATGATCGCCTCGAACATCGCGGGATCGAGCGCGTTGAGCTTGTCGGGCCGATTGAGCGTGACCTCGGCGACGCCTTCGGTGATTTCGATTGCGACACGCTCGTCGGACGTGGTCGAGGCTCGTTCCTCCATCGCTGGCTCCTGTATCCGCCTAATGCCGACACCGTCCCCGGAAGCTAAAGCTCGACACTCGCCGAAACAATCGCGCGGGGCGCGCTCATTTCGGCGGCGGGAAGGCCAGGACCTCGCCGGTGTAGGTCTCCACGACCTCGCTGAACGGCTCGCCGTCCGGCGTCGACAGCACCGCGCGATGTTCGAGCACGTGGTCGGGTATGGCAAGCGCGCCGGCTTCCGGCGGAGCGGACGCGGCGCCCATCTCCCAGCCCTTCCGCAGCGGGCGCCACAATAAATCCGCAGACAGCGTATGGCGGCGGAAGTGGAGCGCGGCCACACGCCCTGCCAAATGGCGTGTCGGTGGTCTCGAGCACATGGTTCATCTCGGGTGTGAGACGCGCCGGGACGTACCAATTGTCAGCCTCGGAGAGCACGTGATCGCCGCACTTGAGCCGAACGCGGCGATAGCCCAGCGGCTCGTCCGGCTTGACGTCCAGCGCCTCGCGCACCTCGGCGCTTGCCGGTTTGTCTGCGCCGCTCACCCGCTCGGCGACGATACGCGCGGGATCGGCCAGCCGGTGGTCGGCGCACCAGCGTTCGAGGGTCAGCGTCGCGCTGTCATGGGCGAGAAGATCGGCGTTGAGACTCTCGATGAGCGCAAGCGCTTCGAGCCGGCCGATGAAGCTATCGGGCCAGGGCGTAGGCTCAGCGGCAGATGCGGCGGCTGCCGTGAGCAGCAATATGAAGCGCCGCCAGAGCGCGCAGCGTCGTTCCGATCATATCTGCTCGACCTCGGCCGTGAGTTCGAACCATGCCTGTTCCGTTGCGGCTAAGGCGCGCTCGAGCTCGGCCCGCTGCGCCGCCAATTCCGCGATCTTGACCGCATCGCCGTTGCGCGCGCTCGCTTTGGCCAAAGCCTCGTCGACCCGGCGCAGGAGGTCCTGGAAGCGACTCATTTTGTCTTCCAGCGCGGCGATCTCGCGCCTGATCGGCGTGAGCTCGCGCTTGGGCTTGGCCGCCGCGGCGGCCTGGGTTTCGCGTTTCTGTCTTTGCTGCGGCCGCTCGGCGCCGCCGAGCACGAACCGGCTGTAGTCGGCGAGATCGCCTTCGAACGGCTTCACCGTTTCGTTCGCCGCCAGCCACAAGCGGTCGACGGTGGCCTCGAGCAGACGCCGGTCATGCGAGACCAGGATGCAGGCGCCTTCATAATCGTTGATCGCCTCGATCAATTCGCCCCGGCTGTCGATGTCGAGATGGTTGGTCGGCTCGTCGAGGATGAGAAGCTGCGGTCCGTCGAACGCGGCAAGGCCCATCATCAGGCGCGCCTTTTCGCCGCCGGACAGGGAATCGACTTTGGTGTCGGCGCGCGCGCCGGAGAAACCGATCATCGCCGCGCGGCCGCGGATCTTGGAGACGGCCTCTCCGCGCATGCGCTCGGCGACATGATCATAGACGCTGCCGCCTGGCTCGAGCTCGTCGATCTGATGCTGGGCGAAATAGCCGACCTGAAGCCGGTTCGCGCGCGTCATCTTGCCCGCCATTGGCTCGAGGCGGCCGGCGATGAGCTTGGCGAAGGTCGACTTGCCATTGCCGTTCTGGCCAAGGAGGCCGATGCGGTCGTCGTCAGCCAGCGAGAGGTCGATGCGCGCGATGACGGCGCGCCCATCATAGCCCGCGCTGACCTTGTCCATGGTCACGATCGGCGGACTCAGGCGTTTGACGACCGGGGGCCACTTGAACGGCTGCACGCTGTCGTCGACGATCGCCGCGATCGGCGCCATCTTGGCCAGCATCTTGAGTCGCGACTGGGCCTGCACCGCCTTCGACGCCTTGGCGCGAAAGCGGTCGACGAAAGCCTGCAGATGGGCGCGCTTCTCCTCCTGCTTCTTGGCCGCCTTACCGGCGAGGATCTGCTGCTCGTGGCGCTGGCGCTCGAAGCTCGAGTAGCCGCCGCTCCACAAGGTCAGCTTTCCGCGGTCGAGGTGCAAGATCTGTTGCGCGACGTCATCGAGCAGATCGCGGTCATGGCTGATGACCAGAATCGTCGCCGGGCAGGTCTTGAGATAGTCGGTGAGCCAGAGCACGCCTTCGAGGTCGAGATAGTTGGTCGGCTCGTCGAGCAGCAAGATGTCGGGCTCGGAGAAAAGCACCGCGGCGAGGGCCACGCGCATCCGCCAGCCGCCGGAAAATTCGCCAAGCGACCGCGCTTGCGCGGCTTCGTCGAAGCCGAGCCCTTGGAGGATCCGCGCCGCCCGCGCCGGGGCGTTATGCGCTTCGATGTCGACGAGGCGCGTGTGGATCTCGGCGATGCGTTCCGGATCGTTCGCGGTTTCCGCCTCAGTCATCAGCGACTCGCGCTCGACGTCGGCGGAGAGCACGAAATCGACGAGGCTTTCGGCGCCGGCCGGGGCCTCCTGGTCGACGCTGCCGACGCGCGCTCCCTTGGGGACCATGATCGCGCCGGTCTCGGGCGCGAGTTCGCCACGGAGAATGCGGAAGAGCGTGGTCTTGCCGGCGCCGTTGCGCCCGACGAGCCCGACATGCGCGCCAGACGGCAGCGCGGCGGTCGCGTTGTCGATCAGGAGGCGCTCGCCGAGGCGATAGGTAAGGGCGCTGATATGCAGCATGGGCGCGCTTTTCGCGCGGCGCGCTCACTCTGGCAAGGTCAAGTGGCCACCGACGCTTCATTGCCGGCGAATGCCCGGCCGAATTCATTTAAAGTCCATCCTAGCGCCTACGACCAGCGTGAGCTAGTCAGCGGCGCGTCTCCCTCGCCGTGGAGTGCTTCTCCGCGCCTTCCAATTGTCCAGGCATGGACAGTTTCGGGAATCGAAAGCTGTTGTGCAGCGCGCGAAGACGGCGAGGACGGGCGCCGCACAGCCGGCCCATGGCGGAACGCTCGAGGGGATGATCTCGACAGGCTCGACTTGCGCCGGCAACAGCGTCCGTCGCCCCCGTCGGCGTCCGCGCCGTCACACTGCGGAGAAAAGATCCCGCGGTCGGCGCTTGAGTTTGCGTGCGGCAAGGAAAATACTGGACCGAATGGATTACTGGGATTTGGGAGCGCGCCGTGTTCATTGGAGAGAAAAGATTAATTCAGCTTATCGCGATCGCTGGGCTCGGATTTGCTCTCAGCGTGGGACCACCGTCGGCGTCGCGCGCCGAGGACACCGCGCCCGCCGCTACGGCTGCGGACGCCAAGGCGGCCAAGGAGGCTGAGCCGGTCACCACCAAGGACCCTCAGATCGCGCTCGACGATCTCGAGCTTCTGTTGGCGCCGATGACCAGGGAGGAGACGGAGACCGAAGCCAAGGGCTGGTATTCGCTGCTGAGGGCCAAGGAGCGCGAGATCACCGTGGCTGAACTCGATGTTCGCCGCAAGAACCGCGAAATCGCCCAACTGGAGAAACAGAAGACGGCCGCGGCGGATCTGGCGAAAGCCACTGATGAGGTCAAAGCCGCCACTTCCGACAAGGACAAGGAGGCGGCTGCCCAGCACCTCGCGGAAGCGCAGAAAAACCTGGCCCAGACGGTCAAGACCGCAAGCAAGGAAACCGCAAAGGAGGACAAGAAGGCCGAGGCGACGACAGCCGCCATGGCCAAGCAAGCCGGCGCGGCCCCTCCGCCAGCCGCAACTGTTGATGCCGCCACGCCGGCGTCGGGCGTGAAGGTCGTGCCGGCGGCGGCGAGCGACAAGGACGTCCTGCAGAAAGCGGCCGAATCCGCGGCGAAGAAATCCGAGGGCACTGGCGACACCGCAAAGGTCGAGAAGGTGGTCGCTGCAACCGAGAAGGAAGCCGCCGCCGCGGACCAAATCAAAACACTGGCCGAATCCACTCCAGCGGCGGCCAGAGCGGCGGCCGCAGCCGCGCCAGGAGCAGCGACCGCCGCGGTCGCCGATACGTCGAAAAAAGCCGAGAAGCTGGCTGAAAAGGCCGACGAAGCGACCGCCGCCAAGACCGACGTCAAGGTTCAACTCGTCGACTACAGCACGCAATTGATGGGCGAACGCACCGGGCTGACCGACCGCCTGAAACTCGTCCTCGACAAACTTGAGGCGAAAGGCGGCGACGGCAAACCTTATCGCATGTACATCGCCTCGATCGGCGGCATCAAGATCGACGTCACGGACCGGACCGCAACTCTGGCGAGAATTTCCGGCTGGCTGTCCTCTGAGGAGGGCGGTCTCAGGCTGGCGCGCGAGGTGGGAACATTCCTCGCCTACATTATCGGGTCGATCCTTGTCGCCAGGATCGTGCGCATGATCCTGAGCCGGGTCATGAGCCGGGACCACGTGACGTCGCACCTTTTGCGCGACTTCATCATCTCGTCCTCCGGGCGCGTCATCATCGCAGTCGGTTTTCTCCTCGCCTTGTCGGCGCTCGAGGTGAACCTGGCGCCGCTGCTCGCGGTGATCGGCGCCGCCGGCTTCGTCGTCGCCTTCGCGTTGCAGGGCACGCTCAGCAATTTCGCCAGCGGCCTCCTCATCATGGTGTTCAAGCCGTTCGACGTCGGCGACGACGTCGAAGTCGGCGGCGGCATCAAGGGCAAGGTCACGCACGTGACCATCTTCAGCACTTATATTCGCACCGATGATGGGATCACGAAGATCGTGCCCAACGACAACATCTGGAAGAGCGTCATCGTCAACGAGACGACCGGGGTCGTGAAGTCTCCGCCCTCGGGCGACGCGAAGCCGCCCGAGTCAACGTCCGAGGCGGCGTGAGCGACGCTAAGCACTAAGGCTTGTTCGTCGGCCCGGGTTGGGGCGGACCGACGGTCGGACGCGACCTGAGAATTAGATCAGGCCCGCGTCCGAATGGGGCGGAAAAGCGCGGCCTCCTCCGCGGTTCCCCAGTAGGATTCCGCAACCGCCGCATCCAAACCACTTCGCTCAGGGCTTGTTCGGAACGTCCAGCATGGCTCCAGTGCGGAACAACAAGCCCGCAGCGCCGGCGCCGATGAGCGGGGCGATGATGAAGAGCCAGAGCTGTGCGACTGCGTGCGGATTCGAACCGATGCCGACCAGCGCCGGACCGATCGAGCGAGCCGGATTGACCGAGGTGCCGGTGATGTTGATGCCGACCAAATGGATGACCACCAGCGTCAGCCCGATGGCGAGACCGGCGAAACCGGTCGGCGCGATCGGGTGCGTGACGCCGAGAATGCAGACCAGAAAGAGGAACGTCCCCACCACTTCGAACACGAAGGCGGACACCATGTTGTATTCGCCGAGATAGCCCGCGCCCCATCCGTTCTGGCCGAGTCCCCCGTTCCAGCCCTGGGCCTTGCCGGACAGGATGAGATAAAGCACGATTGCGGCGACGATGGCGCCCAAAACTTGGGCGATCCAGTAGCTGACCATCTCGGCGACGCTCATCCGGCCCGCGACATAGACCCCGAAGCTCACCGCCGGATTGACGTGGCAACCGGAGATCGGCCCGATGCCATAAGCCATGGCGACAATGGCGAAGCCGAACGCGCTCGCTATGCCGAGAAGATTAACGGCCGTTGCGCCCGTCCCCATCCCGCCGACAACCGCCGCCCCGCAACCGAAGAACACCAGCGCGAAGGTCCCGATAAATTCAGCGATCTGCTTGTTCATTGTGCGCCCCAGTTGACCCCTGCCAAAAAAACAGCCGCTGCTTAGTACGTCCGCGCCGCCTTGGGAAGGCGACGCGCCACGTTTCGGCCCTCTTGTCCACGAATTCCCTCACTTGGCCGCTCATAACGGGGAAAAAATCCGAAATTGCTTTCCGGCGCACAATTCGTGGAAAAAAGCGGCCGCCAAAAAGCTCATTCCAACTTCTTCGAGCTGAAGCTCGAATAGCGACCGGGGTTCCGCTAGCCCCGAGCAACCCCATGTTCCCTTTTTTGCTCGGGCTGCTTCGCCCAGCCAGGGGCCGTTGCTTTCGCGGGGCCCGCGGATATATATGCGACGCCTTTTCATGACCCCTCGATGAACGGCGCGGGTTTCGCGTCGCTGGAGCCACTATTCCCGTGCTGATCACAGCCGCCTACGCGCAAGCCATCGGCGCCGGCCCCTTTGGTGGGGCGAGCGACACGCTGGTGCAGCTCGTGCCGATCGTGGCCATGATCGCGATCGTCTATTTCGTTCTCTGGCGGCCCCAGCAGCGACGCGCGAAAGACCAGCGCGAAATGGTGCAGGCGGCGCGGCGCGGCGATGTTGTGGTCACCACCGGGGGTCTCATCGGCAAGGTCACCAAGTCGGTCGACGACAACGAAGTCGAGTTCGAGATCGCTCCCAACGTGCGGACGCGCCTGGCCCGTTCCGGGATTGCCGAAGTTCGCGCCAAGGGCGAACCGGTCAAGGACGCGGCGCCTCCCGCCAAGTCGTTGCCGGCCAAGAAAGATGCGCCCAACCCCTGAGGCCGCGCCCGGCTTTGGGCCAGTTGAGCCCCTGCCTGAGAATTGAAAGTCTGATGCTTCGTTTCGCGAACTGGAGATTGGCCTCGGTCCTGGCGCTGGTAGCGGCCGCGGTTCTGGTGATTCTGCCGAGTTTCATGCCCTCTCAAGCGGTCGAGGCGCTCGCGGCTCGATTCCCGAGCTTCATTCCGATGCGCCAGATCGTGCTGGGCCTCGACCTCCAGGGCGGCGCCTATCTGTTGATGGAAGTCGACACGCCTTCGGTGATCAAGAGCCAGGTCGAGGCGCTGCGCGACGACGTGCGGCAGAAACTGCGTGAGGGCAAGATCGGGATATCCGGCGGCATCGGGGTCGAGCCGCGAGCGGTCGTGGTCCGCATCGCCGATCCGGCCGAACGCGCCAGGGCGCTCGACCTTCTCCAATCGCTGAGCCAGCCGATTGGAGGCGCGCTCGCGGGAGGAAACGGCCGCACGCTCGATGTGACGCAAAGCCCCGACGGCGTCCGGTTGGCGCTGACCGACGCTGCAATCGCCGACAAGGTGCGTCACGCGGTCGGGCAATCGATCGAGGTGCTGAACCGCCGCATCAACGCGATGGGCACCAAGGAAACCCTTGTCCAGCAACAGGGCCCGAACCGGGTGCTGATCGAGGCGCCGGGCAGCCAGGATACGACGGCGCTCAAGAACATGATCGGCCAGACGGCCAAGCTCGAGTTCCGCCTGGTCGCCGATCCCGGCGATCCGCCGAACGAGGCCGAGACGCTGCCAATGCAGAAGGGCGGCGGAACGATCCAGGTGCAGAAGCGGGTCATGGTGGACGGCGAGGACCTCGTCGACGCGCAGCAGGGCTTCGACCAGCAGTCCGGCGAGCCGGACGTCAACTTCCGCTTCAATCTGCGCGGCGGCCAGAAGTTCGGCCAGGTCACGTCGGCCAATGTCGGGCGCCCGTTCGCGATCGTGCTCGACGGCAAGGTTATTTCGGCGCCGGTCATTCGCTCGCCGATCACCGGGGGCACCGGCCAGATCACCGGCAATTTCAGCCTCGAGGAGGCCTCGAGCCTCGCGATCCTGTTGCGCGCCGGCGCGCTGCCGGCCAAACTCACGGTGATCGAGGAGCGCACGGTCGGACCGGGGCTCGGCCAGGACTCGATCGACGCCGGCAAACGCGCGGCCTTTGTCGGGGCGGCGCTGGTCGTCATCTACATGATCGCGACCTACGGCATCTTCGGCGTGTTCGCCGATCTCGCGCTCGCGGTGCACATTCTCCTCATCTTCGCCTCGATGGTCCTGCTCGGCGCGACGCTGACCCTGCCCGGCATCGCCGGCATCGTCTTCACCATCGGCATGGCGGTCGATTCGAACGTCCTCATCTACGAACGCATCCGCGAGGAAGCGCATCTCGGCCGCTCGGTGATTTCCGCGCTCGACGCCGGCTTCCGGCGCGCGTTCGCCACCATCATCGATTCCAACGTCACGATGTTCGTGGCGGCGCTGATCCTCTATCTGTTCGGCTCGGGCGCGGTGCGCGGCTTCGCCGTCTCGCTGGGCTTGGGCATTCTGACCTCGGTCATCACCGCGGTCACCATGACGCGGATGATGATCGCGCTCTGGTATCACCGCGCGCGGCCGAAAGACGCTGCCGATATGAGCGAAACTACGCGCACAACGGAACTTTCGGTATGAAACTTCTTCGGCTCGCGCCCGAGAACACCAAATTCGGCTTCATGCGGTTCCGCCGCGTGAGCTATCCGCTGTCGGCGCTATTGTCGATCATCTCGGTCCTCCTGTTCCTGTTCGTGGGCATGAATTTCGGTATCGACTTTGCGGGCGGGACCCAGGTCGACATGCGCGCCAAGAGCGGCGACGCCAATGTCGCCGACATCCGCACCAAGGGCGAGGGACTTGGCGTTGGCCCCGTCGAAGTGCAGCGGATCGGCGCCGAATCCGACGTGCTTCTGCGTCTCGGCGTCCAGCCAGGCGGCGACGCCGGCCAGCAGACCGCGATCGCCAAGATCAAGGACGCCTTTGGCGCCGACTATGAGTTCCGCAGCGTCGATTCGGTCGGCCCGACCGTCTCGGCTGAGCTCGTTCAGCGCGGAACGCTCGGCGTCGTGGTCGCCATCCTCGCGGTCCTGACCTATCTGTGGTTCCGCTTCGAGTGGCAGTTCGCGGTCGGCGCGATCATCGGCACGATGCACGACCTCCTGCTGACCGTCGGCTTTTTCTGCGTCACCCAGCTCGAGTTCAACCAGACCTCGATCGCCGCGATTCTCACCATCGTCGGCTACTCGCTCAACGAGACGGTGGTCGTGCTCGACCGTATCCGCGAGGTGATGCGCAAATACAAGCGCCTGTCGACGTCCGAGATCATCGACATGTCGATCAACGCCGTGCTGCCGCGCACCATCATGACGGCGACGACGGTCTTTCTCGCGCTGCTCGCGCTGTTCTTCCTGGGCGGCCACGTTATCCGCTCGTTCTCGGCGGCGATGATCTGGGGCATTTTCGTCGCCACCTATTCGTCGATCTTCATCTGCTCGCCAATGCTCATCTACATGGGCGTGCGCGCCGACACCTTCGACAAGATGCGCGAAAAGGAAAACGCCGGCGCGGACGTGAAAGACGTGAAGGCGAAGGAGAAGGCGTGACCGAGGCGGCGCCGAGGCCCGCATTCGCGCCCGGCAGCCATTCGATCGCCGCTTACGGGCAAGGCGCCTTCGCTTTCGCCGGCATGTCGCATGCGGGCGCGATCCTGGCGACGCCGAAAGGCGTGCAGCCGATCGACGCGACGAGCATCAATGATCTCGACCCGGCCGCGCTCGCGCCACTATTGACCGAATCCGCGGAAAGCCCGGGCTCGATCGAGTTTGTCATAGTCGGCACGGGCGAGCAGTTCGGCGCCGATCCCGAAAGCGGTTCGCGCCGCCCTCGGCCAAGCGGGTCTGCGCTTCGAGGCGATGGCGACCGGCCCGGCCCTTCGGGTCTACAATGTCATGCAGTCGGAAGGCCGCCGCGTCGCGGCGGCGCTGATCGCAGCGCCATGACCGCGCGCCCGCCGCCGGGCGCCGACCCGCCTGCGGACGCCACTGCGCATTGCGCCGCGCTCGCCCGCGAGCATGCGCGCGATCAATGGCTGGGCGCGCTCTACGCAAGCGCAAGCGCGCAGGGCGCGCTCTTCGCCCTGGCGAGTTTCGACACCGAAATCCGTCAAGCGCTCAGGCGGGCGCGCGATCCCAATCTCGTGGCGATCCGGCTTGCCTGGTGGCGCGAAGTCATCTCCGGCGAACGCCAGGCCGAGGCCGCCGGCAACCCGGTCGCGCTCGCCTTGCGCGCGGCGATCGGCGCCTATGCCCTGCCCCAAGCCTGGCTCGAGGCGATGCTGGACGCGCGCCTGCAGGCAATCGCGCCGCAGGACGATTTCAACCTCGTGGCTTTTCGCGCCTTCGCTGACGAGAGCGAGGGCGCGCGCCTGCGACTGGCGTCACGCATCGCGGCTGGGGGACGGGATCTCGACCCGGCCGACGCGCAAGCGCCCGCCGGCATGGCGCTAGCGCTGACGCGCCTCATCAAAGAACTGCCGTTCAAGGCCGGATCGGCGCCGACGCTCATCCCCACCGACGTCGCCGGCCGCCACGGCGCAAGCGCATCGGATTTCGACGCACGACAGGCAAGTCCCGGCGTTCTTGCCGCTTGCGCCGAACTGCGGGGCTTGGCGCGGGACGAGCTGGCCGAGGCGGAGCGGCGGCTGAAAACCTCAAGCCCTGCGATCCTGCCAGCCTTCATTCCGCTCGCGCCCTTGCGGCTCGACCTCGACCGGCTCGACCGCAACGCGGCACGCCCGTTCGAAGCCGTGAGCGAGGTCTCGCCCCTACGGCGGCAATGGGCGATCTGGCGCTGGGCGCGAGGGCGGTGAGGCCAGTTTGCGCGAGATGCACTCACCGGCGCGATTCGCCTAAGTTATCATCTAGCTTACAATCTAGCTTGATAGTCGCATGCGAGAAATTGGCGCCTTCGAAGCAAAGAACAAACTCGGGAAGCTTCTCGATTGGATCGAGGCGGGCGAAACGGTCGCGATCACCCGACGCGGCAAGGTCGTGGCGCATCTCGCGCCCCCAGGCGGCGCGTTCAACATCGAGGCCGCCAGCGCTGCGGCCGATCGGATCCGAGCCCGCCGTCGCGGCGTGACGCTGGGTGATGTGAAGATTGTCGATCTCATTGCGGAGGGGCGCACCTGAGTCTGATTCTCGACGCTTCCCTGACGCTGGCCTGGTATTTCGACGACGAAGCAAGCCCGGCGGTCGATTCCGTCCTTGCCGCCGTTACCCGCGACGGCGCTGTCGTGCCGCCGCTGTGACGCCTCGAAGTCGCGAACGGCTTCCAATCCGCAATCCGGCGCAAGCGAATCGACCAGCGCTATCGCGACGATTTTCTCGCTGAACTGCGGTTGCTGCCGATTGAGATCGACAGTGAGTGCGACGCGCGCGTGTGGTCTTCCGCGCTCCCTCTGGCGGACAGATTTGGTCTCAGGGTTTACGACGCCTGCTATCTTGAGCTTGCTCAGCGTCGCGATCTGCCGCTTGCGACGCTCGACGCTCGGTTGCGATCTGCAGGCGCGGCTTTGGGCTTGCGGACGCCGCCCGACGCCGCGGCTGAATAGGTGTCCCCCTCACAGGTACATCGCCCCTGCTTCGGCCGCGAAGCGGCCAGGCTCCCCCTCCCAAACGATCCGGCCATGCTCGAGCACGTAGACGCGGTCCGCATGAGGCAGGGCGAAAGTAACATTCTGCTCGCCGAGCAGCACGGTGATCTCAGTCGTCTGCCGCAGCCGCTCGAGCGCCTTTGAAATCTGCTCCATGACGACGGGAGCGAGGCCAAGCGTCGGCTCATCGAGGATCAGGAGATCGGGTTTCATCATCAATGCGCGCGCGATGGTCAGCATTTGCTGCTCGCCGCCCGACAGGGTCGCCGCAGTCTGGCGCTGGCGCTCTTTCAGGATCGGGAACAGGTTGAACAGCCACTCCCGGCGCTCGCCGCGCTCGTTATCGCCGAGCCCATGCCCGCCCATGTCCAGATTCTCGCCGACCGTCATCAAGCCGAACAGTTCGCGACCCTCCGGCGACTGCACGATCCCTTCGCGCGCGATCGTCGCCGCGGTTCGACCGCGCAAAGGTTTGCCCTGTCGGCGAATGTCGCCCGCATAGGGGACGAGGCCCGAGACGGCGTTGAACAGAGTCGTCTTGCCGGCGCCGTTCAGTCCGACGATCGCGACAAACTCCCCTTCATGCACGTGAAGCGAGACGCCCTCCAACGCCTGCGCCTTGTCATAGACGACGCTCAGGTTCTCAATCTCGAGGAACGGCGTTTGCGCGTCGACGAACGAGGCTTCCGGGCGCGCCGCTGTGGTGAGCGCGCCGCCGAGATAGACCTTGCGGACGGTCTCGTTCGCCATCACTTCCGCAACCGTGCCCTCGGCGATCTTCTCCCCGACATTCATGGCGTAGACCCGGTCGACCAGCGCCGACATGCTCTTCACGTTGTGATCGACGATGAGCACCGCCCGGCCGTCGTCGCGCATTTCGGTGATCAGTTTGGCGAAGGACGCAGTCTCGCGCGCGGTCAGGCCCGCGAACGGCTCGTCGATCAGCACCACCTGCGGGTCGCGGGCGATCGCCTTGGCGATCTCGATCTTGCGCAAGTCCGCGAACGGCAGCGTCGCGGGGCGCCGATTGAGCACTCCCGCCAGCCCGACCCGCTCGGCGATCGCGCGCGCCCGCGCGTCCGCGGCGGCGCGGGGAAGAAGATCCAGCAACCGGTCGGGCAGAAGCCCAAGCAGGATGTTCTCGAGCACCGTCTGCCGATGCAGCGGGCGCGAATGCTGGAACACCATGCCGACGCCGAGCTGAGCGATCCGGTGCGGCGGCCAGCCTGCGACCTCACGGGCGTCGACCCGGACCGATCCCGCATCGGGGCGCTCGACGCCGAGGATCGATTTCATCACCGTCGACTTGCCCGATCCGTTCGGTCCGATGAGCCCGAGAATCTCTCCGGCGTGAACCGAGAAGCTGACGTCCCTCACCGCCGTGAGGCCGCCAAACCGCTTCTGGAGGCCGCTGACCTCAAGCTTGGCCGCGCGGCGCGCTCATGTCGCCTCCCGCGCGCCCTTGACCATGCCGAGCAGCCCGGCCGGGAAGAAGAGAACGACGAAGAGCGCGACCGCCGAGACGATGAAGGTGGCGAGATCGCCGAGCGGCCTCAGCGTCTCGCCGAGCGCGACCAGAAACACCGCCCCCAGCACCGCGCCGAGGATGGTGCGCCGTCCGCCCAGCACGGCGCCGATGATCACCTGCACCCCGACGGTGACGTCGATGAACGTGCCCACCGACGCCGTGCCGAGATAGAACGCCATCAGCGCGCCGGCGAGCCCGGAGAAAAACGCGCTGACCAGGAACGCCGCGAGCTTGTGCTTGGTGACGTTGAACCCGAGCGCGCCCGCCTGCACCGGGTCCTGCCCGCTCGCCTGCAGGATGAGCCCGACCGGCGAGCGCGTGAGCCCATAGAGGATCGCGCCGCTCACGGCCATGAAGCCGAGCGCGATCCAGTAATTGACCTTGTCGTCGATCGAAATGACGTCGGGGATCGTGAGGCCGATCTCTCCCCCGGTCAGGCCCGCGGCGACGACGACGAAGTTCTGCAAGATCAGCACGGCGACAAGCGTGGTGAGGCCGAAATAGGGACCGCGCACGCGCAGCGCCGGCAACGCGAGCACCAGCCCGCCGATCATCGCCGCGAGCACGCCCGCTGCGACGCAGAGCGCGATCGGCGGCTGGTAGAGGTTGTCGAGGATGCCGGCGGTATAGGCGCCAAGCCCGATCAGGAACGAGGGGCCGAAGTTCACTTCATTGGCGAAGCCGAACAACAGGTCCCAGGCCATCGAGAACACGCCGAAATAATAGGCGATGGTGAGCAGCCCCAGCACATAGCCCGAGACATAGAGCGGCAGCGTCGCGGCGAGGAGGACGACGATCAGGCTGATCAGGACCGGCGGGGAGAGGAGCGCGCGGAGCGGCCATGATCTATCGCCTGCCCAACAAGCCGCGCGGGCGCACATACATCACCGCAACCAGGAGCAGGAGCGCCGGAATGGCGCGATAGGCGGGCGAAATAAGATAGGCGGTCAGCGTCTCGAGATAGCCGACGACATAAGCCGCGATCAGCGAGCCGGAGACGCTGCCAAGGCCGCCCAGGACGACGATCGAGAACGCGCTCGCGGTCAAAGGCCCCGCGCTATACGAGGAGACGCCGAGGAACATGCCGAGCAGCACGCCGGCGACGCCGGCGAGCGCGCCATAGATCGCCCACACGCCGACATAGACGGTCGAAAGTTCAATGCCGAGCAGCGTGACGCCGCGCGGATTCATCGATGCGGCGAGCACCGCCTTTCCGGCCTGTGTCCGGTTGACGAACAGCCATAAGCGCCCCGATCGTCGCCCAGCAGACGAGCGCGGTGAAGATCTCGTTCGCGGGCGTGCGCACGCCTAAGATCGTGACCACGCCGTCGACGATCGGCAGCACAGTCTTGGCGTTGTTGGTGAAGAGATAGGCGATCGCCTCCTGGATCATGATGCCCCAGAGCAGCGTCGCGGTGAGGATGAAGATTTCCTTCTCCTCCTCGCGCACCGCGCGCGACAATTGCAGCCGCCGGACGATGAGGTAGTAGGTCGCGAGCGACAGCAGGAGCGCGACGACGACGCCGAACAGGGCGCCGAGATAGGCGCCCGCCCCGAAATTTCCGGAAGCCGCCCAGGCGGCGACCGCGGCGGCGACCATGATCGCGCCATGCGAGAGGTTGAGCACCCCGGTGACGCCGAAAATCAGGGTGAAGCCGGTCGCGCCCAGGGCGTAGAGCGAGGAGATCGCGAAGCCGTCGATCAGGATCTGCCAGAACAGCATCGAGCGGTCCCGCCGCCTCCAGCGCTAAGGTTGGACGGCGGCGGGTTCGCTTGCGGTCACTTGCCCGAGGCGATCTTGACGAAAGACGGGAATTCGAGCTTGCCGTTGGCGAGCGCCGCCGGCCACATGTTGACCTGCTTGCCGTCCTGCCATTGCAGCATCAGGCCGGTGATGAAGCCCTGGCCAGTCTTCAGCCCATGCACATGGGGGTCGCCTTTCGGCAGGAACTCGACCCGGCCGATCGTGCCGACGTAGTCGGTCTTCTCCATCGCATCGACGAGCTTGTCGCTGTCGGTGCTTCCCGCGCGCTTGATCGCGTCGGCGATGATGTAGACGTCGTCGTAAGCGGTGTAGCCGCAATAGGAAGGCGTATTGCCGAATTTCTTCGCGAACGCGTCGACGAACGGCAGCGTCTTCGGCGTCACCGCGACGCCCGGACCCGAGACGCCCTGGTAGATCACGCCTTCGGTCGCGCCGTTGGTGTCCTTCCAGAAGGTGGAGTTGGTCGCTTGCGAGGCGATGCCGAACATCGGGATCGGCACCTGCTGGCTCTTCCATTGCACGGTCGGCTGGGTGCCGACATGCGAAATGCCGGTGATGATGACGTCCGGCTTCTGGCCCTCGATCTTGTTGAAGATCGGGGTGAAATCGGTGGTGTCGGGCGAGAAGCGGATGTGGTCGAGCACTTTCAGCCCGATCTTCGGCAGGCAGACCTCGTAGCCGGCGTCGAGCGGCGTCGTCCAGGCGGCGTCTTCGCTCATGATCACCGCCGTCTTCATCTTGAGGCCGTCGACCAGCATATCCTTGGCGGCGTCGCACGTGAGCCTCGCCAGCGCGCCCGAGGTCAGGTAGCCGTGGAAGGTGTATTTGTTGTGCTCGTAGTCCTTGGCGATGTTTTGCGTGATGACGTCGGACGCAGCGCCCGGCGTGATGAAGACGGTCTTGAGGCGTCCGGCCCACGGTTCGAGCGCCAGCACGACCTCGCTGATGTAGCTGCCGATCACCGCGTTGACGTGATCCTCGTTGACGGCGCGCTGGAATGCGCGAACGGACTCGGCCGAGGACGAATGGTTGTCGTAGGACACGATCTCGATCTTGCGCCCGTCGACGCCGCCCTTGGCGTTGATCTCGTCGGCGGCGATCTGCGCCGCTTGCGGGATCGAGGACCCGCGACCGCCTGCGCCTCCGCGATGACGCCGATCTTGATCGGCGCGTCTTCCGCCCAAACGGGTTGGCTGAGGGCGAACGCGAGAACGGCCGAAGCCGCCGCTCCGATCGCGCAGCGCACGCCGACTGAGCGCGATGCGATGGTTTTGTGTGGCGCCATTTTATCCTCCCGGGACCGTGATTCGCCTCGACTAAGCTTCGCGCTCATCTTGACGTCCATGCCGCCCCTTGGGGTCAAGGCTGCCGTGTTCGCCTTCTTGATGCAAGCGGATTTCTGGCGCCCGATCAGGGGAATAATCCACCCGCGGGCGATCTGCCTCAAGCACGCGTCCCCGCGCGCTTGATTTAGAAGCTTCCCGTCGACGTTCGGGGCCGAAAAAACCGGCGCTATTGAAAGAGCTTCATCGCGTTGAGCAGGGTTCCGTAAACGCCCCAGAGGAGTGGGATACCGACGAAGCCCCATGCCAGCCACAGTTCGAGGGAGGTGGTCGCGCTGCCGCCACTTTTGTCAAAGCCCATTTTCGCCTCCCTCAAGCTACTCCAACCAGATCGTCGACCGTCTCAAGGTCCATATGGTGCCGATCGTCGACCGCCTTGATCAGAAAATTGGCGATGAAGCCAACGACCAGAAGCCCGGCCATAATGTACATCGTGACATTATACGCCTGCGCTTTCGGGACCCCGCTGTCGATTTGGTATTGGCGGATGTAGTTGACCAGAACCGGGCCCAGCACGCCCGCCACCGACCACGCCGTGATGAGCCACCCGTGAATCGCACCGACGTAGCGCGTGCCGAACATGTCCTTGAGATAGGCCGGCACAGTGGCGAACCCGCCACCATACATGCTGATGATGACGAGGAAGCACAGAATGAACAGCGGCAGATTGCCGTGGCCGCCGAAATAGGGCACGAGCGTATAGAGCACAATCCCGAGCACGAAGAACATGAAATAGGTGTTCTTGCGGCCGATGTGATCCGAGGTGGAGGCCCAGAAGAAACGTCCGGCCATGTTGAAGATGCTGAGCAGCCCGACGAAGCCGCCGGCGGCGGCGGCGGTGACCCTCCCTGGGAACATTTCCTGGCTCATCGCCGAAGCCTGGCCGAGCACGCCGATTCCCGCCGTCACGTTCATGCACAGCACGATCCAGATCAGCCAGAACTGCGGGGTCTTCAGCGCCTGATAAACGTAGACGTCCCTGGTGGTGACCAGTTTCTTGGGCTGGGCTAGCGGAACGAACCCCTCAGGCTTCCACCCCGGCGCCGGCACGCGCACGATCGCCGCGCCGACCAACATGAAGACAGCATAGATGAGCCCGAGCACCACAAAGGTTTCGGCGACCCCGACATGTTCCGGCGTCGAGAAACGGCTCATAAGCCAGACCGACAGGGGCGAGGCGATCATCGCGCCGCCGCCGAATCCCATGATCGCCATCCCGGTCGCCATGCCGGGCCGGTCGGGAAACCATTTGATCAAGGTCGACACCGGCGAGATGTAACCCAGTCCAAGGCCAATGCCGCCGAGCACGCCGTAGCCGAGATAAACGATCCAGAGCTGATGGACCGATACCCCGAAGGCGCTGAGGAGAAACCCGCCACCGAAGCACAGGGCGGCGGTGAACATCGTGCGCCGCGGACCCCCTTCCTCGACCCAGCGACCGAGGAAGGCGGCGGAAAAACCGAGGAAGAAAATGGCAATCGAGAAGATCCAGCCGAGTTCGGTTAGCTTCCAGTCGTCGGGACCAGATTTCGCGATGCCGATGAGCTTGGTCATCGGCAAGTTGAAAACGCTGAACGCGTAGACCTGGCCGATGCAAAGGTGGATGCACAACGCCGCCGGGGGAACCATCCAGCGACTGAAACCGGGTTTGGCGATCGTGTGGCTTCGGTCCAGAATTGATAAAAATGCCATTTGACGTTTCGCCCTCGTTTTTTGCGCGAGAATTGCCTATTCGCGGCGGTTTGGCAATGCCCTGCTTGGGAGTAGCCGCTAATTTGGGTCAAACTAGGTATTTATACCTATACGCCGAACGGAGGCGCTGATTTGTGAGAGCGATGCGGCCCCTCATGCGGCCTTCACATTCCTGTCATGGACGGTGGCGATAGAAGAGCACGCACGCCCAAGGAGCTCCCATGTCCGCCGCATTCGACGCTCGAACTCGGCCCGCACGCCGAAGGGCCGGTCAAGCCGCATCTCAATACTCCGGTTGACCCACGATTTGCGCTCGGGATCCTCGCGGTCCTGGCGCTTGGCCTGTTCTACATGGCGTATTCGATCCGGTCCGACATTGCGGACGCTGGCGGCGGACCGACAACGATCCTGCCGTTCATCCTGCTCGGCGTCGCGCTGCTGATCGCGCTCGGCTTCGAATTCGTCAACGGCTTTCACGACACCGCGAACGCGGTCGCCACCGTCATCTACACCCACGCCTTGCCGGCGCAGGTCGCGGTTGTCTGGTCGGGGTGCTGGAATCTGCTGGGCGTGCTGGCTTCGACCGGCGCGGTGGCCTTCGGCGTCGTCTCGCTGCTGCCTGTCGAGCTCATTCTTCAGGTCGGCTCGGCCGCCGGCTACGCAATGGTGTTCGCGCTGCTCATTTCCGCGATCATCTGGAACCTTGGCACCTGGTGGCTCGGCATCCCCGCTTCGAGCTCGCATACCCTGATCGGCTCGATCGTCGGCGTCGGCGTCGCCAACGCGATCATCCGGGGCCAGAACGGCACGGCTGGCGTGGACTGGGACCAGGTCGCCAAGGTCGGCGAAGCGCTCCTGTTCTCGCCGCTGTTCGGCTTTGCCCTCTCGGCGTTGCTGTTGCTGGCGATGAAGGCTGTCATCCGCGTGCCGGAGCTTTACACCGCCCCGACCACCAACAAGCCGCCATCGCCCTGGATCCGCGGTCTGCTGATCCTCACCTGCACGCTGGTCTCGTTCTTCCACGGCTCGAATGACGGCCAGAAGGGCATGGGCCTGATCATGCTGATCCTGATCGGCGTCGCGCCGACAGCCTACGCGCTCAATCGCGCTCCGCCCGAAGGCCACGCCGCTCAGTTCATATCCGCGGCGCACAACGCTTCGAAGATCGTCGAAGCCCATGGCGCCGGATACGCCATCACCGGCGATCCTCGCCCGGCGGTGACGGACTACATCCACTCCCATACCATTTCCGAGGGCACGTATCCGTCGCTCGCGGTCCTGACCAAGCAGATCAGCGACTCGGTCGAACAATACGGCTCGGTCGCCAGGACGCCGTTCGACAAGGTGCAGAACCTTCGCAACGACATGTATCTCGCCTCGGAAGGTTTCCGCGTTTTGGCGAAGGACAAGGAGAGCGAGCTGTCGGCCACGGAGAAGGGTCAGATTGCCAGCTTCAAGAAGGAGCTCGATCTGTCGACCAAGTTCATCCCGATATGGGTCAAGATCTGCGTCGCGATCGCGCTTGGTCTTGGCACGATGGTGGGCTGGAAGCGCATCGTCGTCACCGTCGGCGAAAAGATCGGCAAGACCCACCTGACCTACGGTCAGGGCGCGGCGGCGGAGATCGTTGCGGCGGCGACGATCGGCGCGGCGGACGGCTTCGGCCTGCCGGTGTCGACGACCCACGTTCTGTCCTCCGGCGTCGCCGGGACGATGGTCGCCAACGGCTCGGGCATGCAATGGTCGACCATCCGCAGCATCGCGCTTGCCTGGGTGCTGACCCTGCCGGCGGCGATGATCATGTCCGGCACGCTGTACGTGATCTTCCGCCAGATTTTCTGACTGCTTCAAGCGCTCGCGGTTTCAACCCCTCAACGCCGCCATTTTTTGGCGGCGTTGACGTCTGTGACGCCCGCTGCTCTCAACGCTCGATGGTCTTCGGCTGCTCCGTTATTGACAGGACGGAAGTGGGACGACGAACTCTGGCCGCTGTGGTAGGAAAAACGATCCGATCATCGCGACGAGCGACAGGAGGCGTGAGATGGCCACGATTGACGACGTTCTTTCCGCCATCGACGCTGGCCAAAAGACCGCGCTCGATCGGCTGTTCGCTTTTCTGTCGATCCCCTCGATTTCCGCTCTGCCCGCGCATTTTGCCGATTGCGAGCGGGCCGCGGATTGGCTGGTCACAGAGCTCAGCGGCCTCGGATTCGAGGCGTCGAAACGTCCAACCGCGGGCCGTCCGATGGTCGTCGGCCGCATTGCGGCGGCTCGCCGCGAAGCACCGAGCGTCCTGTTCTACGGCCACTATGACGTTCAGCCGGTCGATCCGTTGAATCTTTGGCGAAACCCGCCGTTCGAGCCCAGGCTCGAGGCCGGGCCGCATGGCGAAGAGATCGTGGCTCGCGGGGCCAGCGACGACAAAGGCCAGCTCATGACCTTTCTCGAAGCCTGCCGCGCCTTCAGGCAGTTCGGCGCCCCTCCCTGCCATATCAATGTGCTGTTCGAGGGCGAGGAGGAGACCGGATCGCCTTCGTTGCCGGCCTTTCTCTCTGAGAACGCGAAAGAGCTGAAAGCCGATGTCGCGCTTGTTTGCGACACGGGCATGTGGGACCGCTCAACGCCGGCGATTACCGTCGCGCTGCGGGGGATCGTTGGCGAAGAGGTCATCCTCACCGGCGCCAATCGTGATCTGCACTCGGGACTTTACGGCGGCTTGGCCGTCAATCCGATCCATGTGCTGTCGAAGATCCTGGGCGAGTTGCACGACGATGCGGGCGCCGTCGCCATCCCCGGCTTCTACGACGGGGTCGAAGAGCTTCCGCAGGAAATCGCCGACCAGTGGCACGAACTCAACTTCGACTCTGTGGCGTTTCTGCGCGACGTCGGGCTGACGACGCCCGCGGGCGAGCGCGACCGCTCGCCGCTCGAAAGTCTCTGGTCGCGGCCGACTTGCGAGGTCAACGGAATCGTGGGGGGCTACACCGGCGAGGGCACGAAAACCGTCCTGCCGGCCAAGGCCAGCGCCAAGATCACGTGCCGGCTTGTCAGTAAGCAGAACCCGGAGCGGATCGCCGAAGCCTTCCGCGCCTTCGTGACGTCGCGGCTGCCCCCCGACGTGAAGGCCGAATTCATCAGCCACCAGGGCAGCCCCGCCATTTCGTTGCCGATCAAGAACCAGGCGTTACGGATCGCTCGCCGCGCCTTGGAGGTCGAATGGGAAAAGCCGGCGGCGCTGGTTGGCAGCGGCGGGTCGATCCCGATCGTCGGGTCGTTCAAGCGCGAACTCAATTTGGACAGCCTGCTCGTCGGCTTCGCGCTCGACGACGACCGCATCCACTCGCCCAACGAGAAATACGATCGGACGTCGTTCCATAAGGGGGCGCGCTCCTGGGCGCGAATCTTAGCGGCTCTGGCCGCGTGAGCGGGGGTCGCGGCTCGGTGGAATTGGCCCGCCTCAGACGGCAGCGGGGAATTGGCGGCGCGCCTGCCTAGCCGCCATTTTACCGGCACGCCCTAATGGTTTCAGTGGCTTAAGACCCCGTTTAGTTCCGCGCTCGCGATCGCCCATTTCATGGGACGCGCGATCTAAATAACACATGCATTATGTTCTAAAACTTATGCGCCGGGTTCTGTCCAAACGCGCCGCCTCGGCGCGGCCGTTCGGAAGGCGGTTGCAGAACCGGCGAAGAGGCTTTAGCCGACGCGCATGGGCGCCGATCGTCGGAATATCCATCGCGACACATTCTTGAGCCAGCTGAGGACGTCGCCCCAGCTCATGGGCATTCTCAATGTGACGCCTGAATTCGTTCTCCGACGGCGGGCGCCATTCCGACCTTGCCGCAGCCGTCGCGCGCGCCAGGGCCATGGTCGCCGAGGGCGCCGCAATCGTCGATATCGGCGGCGAATCGACAAGGCCGGGCCACGTTCCGGTTCCTGAGGACGAGGAGCTGAGGCGCGTGGTTCCGGCGCTCGAGGCTTTGGCCGAACTTGACGTGGCCATCTCCATCGACACCAGCAAGGCCAAGGTCGCGCGCGAGGCGACGCGGCTCGGCGCCTGTGTCGTCAACGACGTTTGGGGCCTGCAGCGCGATCCCGGGATGGCGGAGGCTGTGGCGGAGACCGGCTCGGCGGTGGTCGTCATGCACAACCGGGATGCGGCGGATCCGGCGATCGACATTCTCGACGAGGTCGAGCGCTTCTTCGAGCGCTCGCTCAACCTCGCCGCGGGCGCCGGCGTGCCGTTTGGCCGGATCTTGCTCGATCCCGGCGTCGGCTTTGGCAAGACGCGGCAGCAGAACCATGCCTGCGTCTGGAATCTCGATCGCTTCCGAAGACTTGGAGCGCCGATCCTGGTCGGGCTCTCCCGCAAGTCGTTCATCGGCGGGATCA
Source organism: uncultured Alphaproteobacteria bacterium (assembly GCA_963707355.1). Taxonomy (GTDB): domain Bacteria; phylum Pseudomonadota; class Alphaproteobacteria; order Rhizobiales; family Beijerinckiaceae; genus Roseiarcus. The sequence continues at coordinate 93,967 of CAVPPX010000060.1, forward strand.
TTGACGCGGAGGTCGATCGGCGGCTCCCCGGCACGCTCGCCGCCGACACGATCGCGCTCATGCGAGGAGCTTCGGTGTTGCGCGTGCACGACGTCGTCGAAAACCGCGCGGCGCTCGCCGTCTTCACGGCGCTCAAGGCCGCCGCCGCGTCCCCGCTCCCGGCGAAGCCTGAGGGCGACGGAAAAGCGCGCGTCGTCCTCGCGCTCGGCGGCAATGTCGGCGACAAAGCCAAGAGCCTGCGCCGGGCGTTGCGCGCGATCGCGGGCGAGCCTGAGATCGAACTGACCGCAGTCTCCCGCCTCTATCGCACTGCGCCCTGGGGCAAGACTGACCAGGACTGGTTCGTCAACGCCTGCGCGCTAGGCCGGACGAGCCTCAAGCCCGAGGCGCTGCTCGAACGCGTCAAAAGACTCGAGGTCGAACTCGGCCGCGAGCCCACGGAGCGATGGGGGCCGCGGGTCATCGACATCGACCTCATCGCCTACGACAACATCACCCTCAAGACGGAACGGCTGACCCTGCCCCATCCTGAACTGTTCAACCGCGCCTTCGTCCTGCGCCCGCTGGCCGAAATTGCGCCCGATCTCGTGATCGGGGGCGTTCGGGTTGGCGACGCGGCCGCGCGGCTAGTGGCAGAGAGTGCCGAAATCGTCCCGGTGGACTGACCGAGCACGGATTCAGTTCGCGCTGGCTCCGCCCGGCCAAACCCCATTAGAGTGGCGCCCGAACGCTTCGCCGACCTATTTTCGGTCCTCCAACCCGCGTAGTGGATCAAAAAGCGATGTCCGCCTGGTCGCAAACCTTCACCTTCCTCGATGGCGAATGGCTTGAAGGCAACCATCCGATCGTCGGGGCGCGGACGCACGCCTTCTGGCTGGGCACGAGCGTGTTCGACGGGGCGCGCGCCTTCGAAGGGGTGACGCCCGATCTCGACCAGCATTGCGCGAGGCTGAACCGCTCGGCCAAAGCCATGTGCCTCAAGCCGACCATGACCGTCGAGGCGATGCTCGAGCTCACGCGCGAGGGGATGAAGAAGTTCAAGCCCGGCGCCGAACTCTATATCCGCCCGATGTACTGGGCCGAGCACAATTCGCCGACTTCCGCGGTCTCGCCCGACCCCGAGTTGACCCGCTTCTGCTTGTGCTTGTACGAGGCGCCTCTGCCTCAGCTGACTGGCGTATCGATCACCCGATCGCCCTTCGCCAAACCGCTAGCAATCACCATGCCGATCGACGCCAAGGCCGGCTGCCTCTATCCCAACAACGCGCGAGCGCTGATCGAGGCTCGCGCGCGCGGTTTCGACAATTGCCTCATGTGCGATATGCTGGGCAATGTCGCGGAGCTGGCGACGGCGAACGTGTTCATGGCCAAGGACGGGCAGGTTATGACACCGATGGCCAACGGGACATTCCTCAATGGCGTCACCCGGCAGCGCGTGCTGGCGCTTTTGCGGAAAGACGGCGTGGACGCGCGGGAGGCGACCCTCGGTTTCGCCGACTTCGACGCGGCGGACGAGATCTTCGTCGTCGGCAACTACGGCAAGGTGACGCCGGTCAAACGGATTGACGGGCGCGATCTGCAGCCGGGGCCGTTCTTCCGCCGCGCGCGGAAACTCTATTGGGAATACGCCCACGCAGGCTAGAAAGCCGCGGGAAAACATAAGGCATGGGGAGCAATGGCCACGCGCTTGACGATCCGGCTTGATTTCGAGCTTGGCCGCCGCTTGGGCGCGGGCAAGATCGCGCTCCTGGAATCGATCGACAAGACCGGCTCGATCTCGGCCGCCGGCCGCGCCCACCAGATGTCGTACCGCCGCGCCTGGCTCCTGGTCGACGAACTGAACCAGCTTTTCGCCGAGCCCGTGGTTTCGGCGCATCACGGCGGGGCAAAGGGCGGCGGCGCTTCGCTGACCGACCAGGGGCGGAGAGTCGTCGCGCTTTATCGCGACGCGGAGGCCAAGATGCGGGCCGCGGCGCAGGGCGAAATCAACGAGCTGGAACGCAACCTCGGCGCGGTTAAGCCGGAACACAATTGAGCCGCCCAACCCCTGAGCCACGCATCCGCTTTCCTTTGACAGCGCGGGCGCTTTGACCGAAAGAAGCGCCCGATGACGCCCATTGTCAAAATTTGCGGCCTTTCCACGGAAGCCACCCTCGACGTCGCGCTGGAAGCCGGCGCGGACATGGTCGGCTTCGTTTTTTTCTCGAAAAGTCCTCGTCACATCGATTGGGCGACCGCGCGCGCTCTCGGGCGCCAAGCCCGGGGACGGGCGACAATCGTCGCGCTCAGCGTCGACGCCGACGATGACACGCTGAAGCGCATTGTCGACGCCCTGTCGCCCGACCTCCTGCAATCGCATGGGAGCGAAAGTCCGGCGCGGGTGAGAGAGATCGGCGAGCTTTGCGCCCGTCCGACAATGAAGGCGATCGGGGTCGCGGCGCGCGAGGACCTCGCCGCCGCGCAGGCCTACGAAGACGTCGCCAATCACCTGCTGATCGACGCCAAGCCGCCCAAGGGCGCGGCGCTGCCAGGGGGCAACGGCCGACCATTCGACTGGAGCCTGACGCGAGATTTCCATGCCCGCGTTCCTTGGCTGCTGTCCGGAGGCCTCGACCCCGACAATGTCGGGACGGCGATCGCGCTGAGCGGCGCTCGAGGCGTGGACGTCTCCTCCGGCGTCGAGAGCGCGCCCGGCGTCAAGGACGCAGGCAAGATCAGGGCGTTTGTCGCGGCGGCCCGGCGTGCGTTCGCGCGCGACGCGGTCGGAGTCGAATGACATGAGCAAGCTCGAAAAGCCCAATTCCTATCGCGAGGGCCCGAACGAGCGCGGCCGCTTCGGCATCTATGGCGGGCGCTTCGTCCCCGAGACGCTGATGCCGCTCATTCTCTCGCTCGAAAAAGCCTATGAGGAGGCGAAGGCCGATCCCGCTTTCAAGGCCGAACTCAACCATCTGCTCAAGCACTATGTCGGGCGCCCGAGCCCGCTCTATTTCGCCGAGCGGCTGACCGAACACCTGGGCGGCGCCAAGATCTATTTCAAGCGCGAGGAGCTCAACCACACCGGCGCGCACAAGATCAACAACGTGATCGGACAGATCCTGCTCGCCCGCCGCATGGGCAAAAAGCGCATCATCGCCGAAACCGGCGCGGGCCAGCATGGCGTCGCGACCGCGACCGCCTGCGCGCGCTTCGGTCTCGAGTGCATCGTCTATATGGGCGCGGTCGACGTCGAGCGGCAGAAACCGAACGTCTTTCGCATGAAGATGCTGGGCGCCGAAGTGAGGCCCGTGGAGCAGGGCGCGAAGACCCTCAAGGACGCCATGAACGAGGCGCTCCGCGACTGGGTGACCAATGTGCGCACGACCTATTATTGCATCGGCACCGTCGCCGGCCCCCATCCCTATCCGGCCATGGTGCGCGACTTCCAGTGCGTGATCGGCGAGGAGACGCGGACGCAGATGCTCGAACTCGAAGGCCGCCTGCCGGACAGTCTGGTCGCCTGCATCGGCGGCGGCTCGAACGCGATCGGCCTGTTTTACCCGTTCCTCGACGAGCCGGAGATCGAGATGTTCGGGGTTGAGGCGGCTGGCATGGGCTCAACGTCCCGAATGGCCACGCCGCCTCGATCAATGGCGGCAGGCCCGGCGTGCTGCACGGCAACCGCACTTATCTGTTGCAGACCGACGACGGCCAGATTGTCGAAGGCCATTCGATCTCCGCCGGCCTCGACTATCCAGGCGTCGGGCCCGAGCACTCCTGGCTCAACGACGTCGGCCGGGTGACCTATCTCGCGGCGACCGACAAGGAAGCGCTGAACGCCTTCCAGCTCTGCTCGAAGCTCGAAGGCATTATTCCCGCGCTTGAGCCCGCGCACGCCTTGGCCAAGATCATCGAGCTCGCGCCCGAAGCGTCCGAAGGACCACCTGATGGTGCTGAACCTGTCGGGCCGCGGCGACAAGGATATCTACTCCGTCGCCGAGCATCTCGGCGGGATGTGAAGCCTGTTATTGCGGGGCGGGCACGAGCCCGTGCCGCAGCATGATCGCCTTCATCTTTGCCGGGTCTGGCGCGCCGCCTGCGAGCAGGGCTGCAATCTCGCGGAAATAGCCGGGTCCGAGCACGCCGGGCGTCAGGATGCACAGGCAACGCGCCGCCTCTTGCGCATCGTTGCGGAAGGCGTGAACGATCCCGCGCTTGATGAAGACACACTGGCCGGGCTCGAGCACGACGTCCTGGCCATCGACGCGCCAAGTCGAGGCGCCGGTCAGCCCATAAATGGTTTCGTCCCAGCTCTCGTGATAATGGGCGACGGGCATGCGTGCGTTCGGCTGGACGGTCATCTCGAACGCATCGAGGCTGCCGGCGGTCTCTTCCTTTGTCTGAAGAAACTTGAGCGCGATGCCGCCAATTCGAATCGTCTCTGACGTCCCTGACTTCCCCGCGCTCCTCGGTCCAATCGGAGACCCACAGACTGCTCAATTCGCTTGGGCGCCGCCGGAGCGTTTTACGACGCGCTGATTTCGGCGAGCGCTCTCTGCATCGGCCGCGGGGAGACGACGATGAAACCTTGGTACGGCGCATCCATATCATCGATCAGCGCACCGGCGCTGGCGATCAAAAGCGCTTCATTTCTCCGCCAGGCCGGCCTTGGCCAGATCGGCGACTTCGGCTTCTACAATCGACGGGTCGCTGTAGAAATACCCTTGGCGCCACTTTGCCTGAGTGAACTTCGGATCATTCTTCTCCAACATCAGCTTCACCTGCGCCTTGGCCTCGTCCATCCGGCCCAGCCGAACCAGATCGATAGCCATATTGAGCGGAGCGTCGCCAAAAGTGATGCCCTGCCTGAAGGCGGCGAGCGAATCCTCATACTTCCCAAGCAGGCGGAGAGCCCACCCCGTCTTGTAGTTCATGTCCATGGCCGCTTTTGGGTCGCGGGTCACCGCAAAACCGATCCATTCTAGGCCTTTGTCCGGCTTGCCGGACACAATGGGCACGTCCGCCAGGTCGCCGATCATGCCAGCATCGTACGGGGCTAAGGAAATTGCCGTGTCCGCTTCGTTCAACGCTCGGGTGAAGTCACTCTCAGTGATAAGCACTTTGGCGAATAGCCAGTGCGCGAGCCGCTTCACCTGCGGTGAGAGGTCTTCCTTGGCAAGCACAGTCCTCGCAAGCTCCCCGGCCTCACGGAAATCAGCCGGTATATCTTCGCTCCACCACTGCCAACCAGCTTTGAAGTGATACCATCCGAGCTTTACCTTGAGCAGGCTCGAATCAGGATATTTTGCCAGCCCCTCTTCCCAGATGCGCCCGGCATGGTCGTTGTCCGCCTTTGAGCTGGCGTTCATAAAAACATCGTGACCGCGAAGATAGTAGTCGTATTCGCCAAGCTCGGCGGTGTCCTTGCCCCAAGCGTCGTGATACTGGCCCCGCTTGATCTGGCCGGCGTCAGCGGCAATCGCGTCAACAATCTTTCCGGTCACCTCGTCTTGTAGAACCTGTGGGTCGGTTCCAGCCTTGTCGTAGCGCTCCGCCCAAACGTGCTTGCCCGTTTGAGTGTCGATGAGCTGGGCGACGACGCGAATCTGATCGGCCTCCTTTCGGACGCTTCCTTCCAGCGCGTAGCCGACATCAAGGTCGCGGCCGATTTGGCGCACATCAACAGGCTTGCCTTTGTAGACAAACGAAGAATTGCGCGCGACCACGGTGAGCTCGGGAAAACGCGACAACATGGTGATGATATCGTCACTTACACCGTCGCCCAAGTAGCCGAGGCTCTATCGGGGCTCAGGTCATCGAAAGGCAGGACCGCGATCGACTGCACATGGGTGGCGGCCACCCGGGAAGCTGGCGGTCGCATGAAGCCGTGCCACGTCGCAGACACAGCGCCGATCAGGAGAACCATCGCGGCGGTAATCGGCATCGCCCATCTTGAGGGCAGACTTAGGGCTCTTGCGCTGTGCCGGCGGGCCTCTGCCATCGACCTTCACGCGATAGACTGGGATCGGTTCGCTTATGTTCTTGACCTTCTGCTGCCCCATCGGCTCGAAGCCGAACGCGAGCTTCTTCTCGACCTCGTTCGCCACCTTGCCGGAAACGCAGACGCCGCCCGGATCGGCAAGCTGCTCAAGTCGCGCGGCGATGTTGACGCCCTCGCCGTGCCGATCCGTCCCCTCGACGATCACCTCACCGAGATTGACGCCGATGCGCACGTCGATACGGTGATCCTCTGGAAGGCCTGCGTTCCGCTCCGCCATTCCGTGCTGGATGTCGACGGCGCATTGGACCGCGTCGACCACGCTCCCAAACTCGGCGAGAAGGCCGTCGCCCATTAGCTTGAAGATTAAGCCGCGATGAGCCGCGATCGCAGGCTCGAACAACTTCAGTCCGACGGGTCCTGAGCCGTTCGAAGGTTCCCGCCTCGTCTAGCTCCATCAACCGGCTGTAACCGGCCACGTCGGCGGCAAGGATGGCGGCGAGCTTCCGTTCCATGAACGTGCCCCTTCTGCGGTCATTGTACGCCAATCCCCGTAAGAATACAGCCGCCGAAGCTACTCAGCTCGCCCGCCCGGTTCGGAACGCCTCCACCGTTTGCATCACGCCGCGCAGTTCGGCCAGTCCCTTGAGGCGCCCGATAAACGAATAGCCGGGGTTGACCCGCTTCTCTCCGTCGTCGCCGAGCAAGTGCCCGTGGTCAGGGCGCATCGGAATTTCGGCGTCGGCGCGACCCTCCGCGCGGCGGCGGTCCTCTTCCGCCATCAACGCCACAACCAGGCGAACCATGTCGGTTTCGCCGGCGAGATGGTCGGCTTCGAAGAAGGAGCCGTCCGGCTCGCGCTTGACGTTGCGCAGATGAGCGAAATGCACCCGCGGGCTAAACTCGTTCGCGATTGCGACCACATCGTTCTGAGGATTCGAGCCGAGAGAGCCTGCGCAAAGCGTCATGCCATTGGCCTCGGACGGCGCGCCTGCGAACAGCTTGCGAAAATCATTCGCCGTCGACATGACCCTCGGCAGGCCAAAGAGCGGGAACGCCGGATCGTCGGGATGGATGGCGAGGCGCGCGCCCTCCTCCTCGGCGACGGCGGCGATCTCGCTCACAAACTCGATCAGATTGGCGCGCAGGCCTTCGACGGTCAGATCCTTATAAGTCGCCAGCACACGCCTGAAGCTTTCCCGATCGTAAGTGAAGTCGCGCGCGGGCAGCCAGTCGATCAATGTCCGCTCAAGCTCTTCCTTTTCGGCCGGCGCCATCATCTCGAAGCGTTCGCGCGCCGCGGCGACGCGATCCGGAGAATAGTCGCCTTCGGCGTTCTCGCGCCTGAGGATGAAGAGGTCGTAAGCCGCGAAGTCGACCGCGTCGAAGCGCAAAGCCGTTCCGCCATTGGGAAGGGGCCAGTTGAGATTCGTCCGCGTCCAGTCGGTGATGGCCATGAAGTTGTAGCAGAAAGCCTTCACGCCCGCGCGCGAAGCGTTGCGGATCGATTGCTTGTAATTGTCAATTCTGGCGCGGTAGTCGCCGCTGCGCGTCTTGATTGTCTCGCCGACGCCGATGCTTTCGCTGACCGTCCAGACGAGGCCGCCGGCTTCGATCTCGGCCCGGCGCTTCGCGACTTCATCCTCGCTCCAAACCTGGCCCTGGTTCATGTGATGGAGCGCGCTGACGATTCCGACCGCTCCGGCCTGACGCACATTGTCGAGACTGACCGGATCGTCCGGCCCGAACCAGCGCCACGTCTGCAGCATGCGATGCCTCCCTCTTGCGTTTCTCGCCCCTCCCTCTTTGGACGTCCCCTCTCCCTCTGGGAGAGGGGCTCAGGGTGAGGGCGCGAGCTAAATCTTCCGCCCCATCGCCAAGAATTTCTCCGCCCGCGCGTTGCGGAGTTCGTCCGGACCCAGGTTGTGCAGCGATTTCAGCGCGTCGCTGAGCGCGCGCCCGGCGGAGGCGATGGTCGCGGCGGGATCGCGGTGCGCGCCGCCCAGCGGCTCGGCAACGATTCCGTCGATCAGGCCAAACTTGATCAGATCCTGGGCGGTGATCTTCATGCCTGTCGCCGCCTCCTGCGCGCGCGAGGAATCGCGCCAGAGGATCGAGGCGGCCGCTTCGGGCGAGGCCACGGTGTAGATCGCATGTTCGAGCATCAGCACGGTGTTGCAGGCGGCGATGGCGAGCGCGCCGCCAGAACCGCCCTCGCCGATCACCATTCCGATGTTCGGCACGCCGATCGAGAGACAGGCGTCGATCGAGCGCGCGATGGCCTCGGCCTGGCCGCGTTCCTCAGCTTCCACGCCTGGAAAAGCGCCCGCGGTGTCGATGAGCGAGATCACCGGCAGGCCGAAGCGGTCGGCAAGCTGCATCAGGCGCGTCGCCTTGCGATAGCCTTCCGGGCGCGCCATGCCGAAATTGTGCCTCACCCGGCTCGCCGTGTCGTCGCCCTTCTCCTGGCCGAGGAGGCATACCGACTCGCCCTCGAACCTTCCGAGGCCGCCGACGATGGCTTCGTCCTCGCCGAAATAGCGGTCGCCGGCGAGCGGCGTGAACTCGGTGATGAGCCCCTTGACGTAGTCGCCGAAACGCGGACGGCCTTGCGCGCGCGCGACCATCGTCTTCTGCCAGGGCGTGAGTTCGGCGTAGAGATCGGCTAGCGCCTTCTCGGCTCTGGCCTCAAGCTTGGTGAGTTCCTCGGCGAGCGCAGGCAAATCGCCTTTCTCCGCCACGGCGCGCATTTCATCGAGACGGGCCTCGATATCCGCGACCGCCGTTTCAAAGCTGAGATAGGTGCGCATCAAATCCTTGCGGCGAACCGCACGGGGGAGGCGTGGGCCGCGCGGATAACTGGCGACGGGAGGCGGCGAAGTCAAGCCGACCCGTCGAACCGTCCACCCTTGCTTCCGGGCGCGCGTTGCGGCATGAACGGCCCTTAGTAGGAGTGTAGCTCAATTGGTTAGAGCACCGGTCTCCAAAACCGGGGGTTGGGGGTTCGAGTCCCTCCTCTCCTGCCATCTGCAGTTCTCGCCGACGGAGACCTTAAGCGGGCGTAGTTCAATGGTAGAACGGAAGCTTCCCAAGCTTCATACGAGGGTTCGATTCCCTTCGCCCGCTCCATATAACTGTTTGTTCTTATGATTATTTTCGACCTACCGATCTGACACAGGCTACCAATTTCAATCATGTCGTCACGGCATGAGGCGCCGGCGCTATGAGCGAAAGTGTCCTCGGCTTGTCCCGCAGCAACTCCTGCTTGGCGCGCAGCCCGCGCGACCCACGCGGCAGGCTGTGGTGAGCGATCGCCGAATCGTGCCTCGCAGAGTCGTGTTGCCGAGCTATCGCCAGGTCCAGGTCATTGACGCCATGAGCGGAGCGTCGGGAGTCACGATCCGCGGATTTGGCATGTTCAGAGAATTGGGCAGGCGCCGTCCACGGCTCGACGCACAGCCCGGCGTCTTCCATGTCATAGATGATCCAATCTTCACAGTCGGAACTGACGGTGAGCTTCGAGTTCGCCAGGCCAGCGCACGATCGGATCGGCCCGCAGGTCGCGGAAGCAGTAATCCCAAGGCCTCGGCGCGGGCGCGGTCAATTTGCCGCTGGGCAGGCCGGTCGAAGTCGTTGGCCCACATCAGGCCGGGCTGGACGTCCAATTCCAGCTCGGCGGAGGTCGGCGCTCCGGCAAGGCGGCGGACAAACCAAGGATGCCACCCGACCGCAGCGGGCATGGCCTCGCGCGCATACACCTCGATGCGGAACGTCGCCCGACGCGCGCTCAGTTCGGTGCGCTGGACCACTCGACACGGCCAAGGCCAAGGCTCGCCAAGTTCGATGCTCAGTTCGCCGTCGCCGGTCACTCGCCACGGCCGCTCCGTAACCAGCCCGTGCAGGGCGTGCGGGCCGCTGTTGGCGGCGAAGCGGTATTGGTCGCCGCCGTAATTCAGGCGCGCGTCGCGCAACCGGCCGACCCAGGGCGCCATCACGAAGCTGCCAAAGTGGAACACGTCTTTGCCCTGCGCGACCAGGAGTTCACGATCGCCTACGCGGAACGACGTCAGCCGGCCGCCGTCGTCAGGGTCGAAGGTCGCAATGCAGCCTTCGGTCGTCAGCTTCATGATCGCGGTCATTGTGAAGTCCATCCTCCGTCGACAACGAGAATCGTTCCGGTGACCATCCGGCCGGCGTCCGAGGCGTCGCAGCGAGCTTGGCGCCCGCTCTGGCGGTCAGCCCTGCGCAACGAGCTGATTTATCCGTTCAAGGTCTGCGTCGGCGCTTGAGAACCGACCCATGACGCGGCCGCGCGCAAGCACGACAACCTCGTCAGCGACCGACAGCGCTTGCTGGAGATTGTGCATGATCAAGATCACGGCTTGCCCGGCGTCGCGAGCGCGGCGGACCTGATCGAGCACCTGCTGGGTCTGGCGGACGGCGAGGGCGGCCGTCGGCTCGTCGAGGATCAGGCAGCGCGATCCGTAAACGATGGCGCGGGCGATCGCGACGGCTTGCTTCTGCCCGCCGGACAGCGTCGCGGCTGGGTCGCTTAGCCGCCGTCGCAGATCAACGCCGAGCGTGGCCAATGCGTCGGTCGTGATGCGTTCGGCCTTCTTCCCGTCGTAGATGCGCAACGGACCGAAGCGCCTAACAGGTTCATTGCCCAGCACCATATTGCGCTCAATCGACATGAGGTCGCAGACCGCCAAATCCTGAAAAACGGTCGAAATGCCGGCCGCACGCGCATCGTGGGCGCTTCGCAGCGTAACTCGACGCCCATCGACCTCGACCGATCCAGAGGTGGGCTGATAAACGCCGGAAAGCACTTTGATCAGCGTGCTCTTGCCGGCGCCGTTATCGCCGAGCAACGCCAGCACCTTGCCGACATGGGCCTCGATCGAGATGTTGCGCAGCGCCGTCACCGATTGGAAACTCATCGTGACGTCGCGCAGCGCAATGACGGGCCTGGCTGCTCCCGCGACCGGCCGGGGTCGGTCGGCGCTCGCCCTTCGATCAGGCCTTTCGAGTTCAGCTCCGGAATGGCCCTCGTCGGCAACAATAACTGGTTGTTCGAGCGTGGCTCGGTCGGGACTCATCACGAAGCGATCGATGACAAGGCGGTTGATCAACACCGCGACGAGCACGACGATCCCGAGGAAAATGTTGACCCAATAGCCCTGGAGGCCCACCAGCAGCAGCCCGGCATTGACCATGGCGTACATGAGAGCGCCGAGCACCGTGCCCAGAACGCTGCCATAACCGCCTGTCAGCAACGTGCCGCCGATGACGGTCATCGCAATGGCGATGAGCTCCCAGCCAACGCCTCGGTTGGCGTCGATCGAGAAGTATTGGACGGCTACAACGACTTCAGCGACACCCGACGTGAAGCCGGACAGCGCGAACAACGTCACCGTCGTGCGAGCAACCGGCACACCGAGAATTCTTGGCGGCGGTCGGATTTTGCCCGATGGCGAAGGTCCAGTTTCCCATGCGAGTGCGGAGCAAGAACAGCGTTGCTAGCGCTGCGACCACAAGGAACCAAAGCAGCGACATCCGGTAGCCAAACAGATGCTTGCCTGCGACCGCCTGCGCATAGGAGGCGGGGAACCTCACCACAACCGGAAAGCCGCTGGTGCACATCGTCAAGAGGCCGCGATAAACCAGCGAAGTGGACAGAGTGATGATGAACGAGGGGAGTCCGGTGCGCACCTGGATAACGCCGTTAAGGGCGCCGAGCAGCGCGCCAAAGGCGAGCGTGCACAGAATGGTCAGGATCGGCGGCAGGCCAAGGACGTTCCCGAAATAGTACATTGCCCAGCCGGTCAGACCGACGATCGTGCCGACCGAAAGGTCGAAATGGCCGGCGATCATGAGCAAGGTGACGCCTACGGCGACAATTCCGTATTGCGCGGCGAGGCTCGCGACGTTGACGCCGTTGTCGTGCGTCAGGAAAAGATCCGGCCGCAGGATCGAGAACACGACGAATGCGGCGGCGAGTCCGCCGAGCGAGGCGAGTTCGGGGCGCTGCAGCAAACGGCGGACCACGCCGCGTAAGCCGGTGGGGCCTAGGGCGCCGGTGGCGTTTGCCTCGGTCATCGAACTTCCCTGGTGGTCAGTCCGCCAGTCGAGACTCGCCCTTCGTCGATCTCATCGAACGCCCGCAGCCGCCAAACTGGCGACGGCGTCAGCATTGGTCTTGTCGACGATCTGCGGCCCGGTCAGAAAGTAGTTCGACTGGATGAGGCCGTACCTGATGTAGTGCACGAGCTCGAGCACAGAGATGTAACCGCGCCACCACCCCTGCTGATCCATCGTAAAGTCGAGATCGCCCTTCTGGATCATGCCGACGATGTCGGGGCTCACGTCGAAGCCCGCGGTCTGCAACGGCCGCCCGACCGCCTGCTTGGCGGCGACAACGCCAGCTGTTGCGGGTTGCCCGGTGGCGACGACGGCGTCGACATCGGGATGCGAGCGCAGATAAGCCTCGACGATGGATGCGGTCTTGCCCGGATCGGGATCGCCGGCGACATGATCGTACTTGGCGCCTTTCGCCTTGGCGATCTGGTCCATGCCGGCGCAGCGTTCGGTCTGGGTGCCGTCGCCAACCTCCTCCTGCACGCAGATCATCGACTTCGCGCCCTTCTCGGCGAAGCGGTTGGCCGCCATCTGGCCTGCTGCGTACTCGTCGGCGCCAACCCGCGAGACGTAAATGTCATCGGGGTCGCGTAACGGCTTGTCTTTGGCGCTGGGCGCCGGATTGAAGGCCACCGCGACGCCCTTGTCCTTGGCCTCCTTCGCCACCGCGTCGAGATCGCCAATTCCAAGGATCAGAATACCGTCAGGCTTGGCCGCGATCGTTTCCTCGATCTTCTCCGTGTAGGAGGCAAGATCGACGCTAGCCGGGTAAACATATTTCACATCCACCCCGAGATCCTTGCCGGCCTGCTGAGCGCCATTGTTAAGCACTCGGAAAAATCCGGAACTCGGATCGGCTAATCCTTCGATGTAGATCGTAAGGTGCTTACCCTTCGTGAGATCGCCCGGGTAGTTCGAGGACTGAGCGCTCGCTCCGAGCGACGATAAAGCAGTCGCCGCCGTCAATGAGAACAGCGACACGAGGGCGGCTACCGTCTTCATTTAGCGAGCCTTTGAACGGGGCGCACATAAGATTGTCAGCCTGACCACGGGGTGTCAACGCATCGGAGGCGAGAGGCCAAGAGATGACCTGAGCAGCCGATGGTGACGAAGCCTTCGTGGGCGACGGGCCTAGGTGAGAACGACGTGCCGTGTCAGCTCTTCGATAGAAGTATCCGCCTTGGCCACGTCATAGACTTTTTGTCCATGGCTCATGACCACGAACCGGTCGCACACTTGATAGGCGTGATAGAGGTTGTGGGTCACCAGCACGCTGGACACGTTCTCGGCGCGCAGCTGCTTGATGTAGTTGAGAACCGCCTCCGTCTCGCGCACCGAAAGGGCGCTGGTGGGCTCGTCCAACAGCAGGATGCGCCGCTTGAAATAGACGGCGCGGGCAATGGCGACCGCCTGCTTCTGGCCGCCTGACAAATCGCCAACTTCCTTGTCAGGACTGTCGATGCCGCTGATGTGGATGCCGCTTTGCAACACATCGGTGGCAATCTCACGCATCAGCCGATGGTTGAGAAAGCCCCACCGATTGGTGATCTCGCGGCCCATGAAGATGTTTCGGACGATCGACATCGTGTCGACGAGGGCCGTGTCCTGATAGATCGTCTCGATACCGATATGTTCGCTGTCGCGCCGCGATTTCACGATTGCCGGAGCGCCGTCGACGAGAATCTCGCCGTCGTCAAGTCGAATAATTCCCGACATCAGCTTGATCAGGGTGGATTTGCCGGCTCCATTGTCACCGAGAAGTCCGACCACTTCGCCGGCGCCGATATGGAAGTTCAGATTCGAAAGCGCTTGGACGTTGCCATAACGCTTCGACACGCCCCGGACTTCATAAATAGGGCAACTCATCGGCGAAACCAGTTGCCGGCAACCTGATTGAAGATCACCGCGATCACGATCAACGCGCCAACGAAGATATCCAGATAAAATCCCGGCGCCCGCATCAGCAGGAGGACGTCCTGGATCGTGTAGATGAGGGAAGCGCCAAGGAAAATTCCTAAAATCCCGCCGCGTCCGCCTGTGAGCGCCACACCTCCGATCACGCAGGCCGCGATGGCCTGCAGCTCAACGCCCTGCCCCTGCGCGGGATTGATGCTGTTGACGCGCGTGGCGCTGATGATCCCCGAGAACGCGGCCATTGCACCGGCGATGCTGAACGCTATCAGTTTGATCTTGCGCGGCGAGATGCCGATCGCGGTCGCGGCATCGCGATTGCCGCCCACCGCAAAGATCTCGATTCCCTAATCGGTGATGACGCAGGATGATATGGAAGCCAACGCAGCAGAGGATCAACCAAAGAAAGCTCGTGCCGACCAGGCCCAAATTTCCGCCGAAGACGAATTGGAAGACCGGGCCGGGCCTGAAGCCGATGGACTGCGCGCCGTGCACCAGAAACGTCATCCCATGCCAGAAAAGCAGGCCGCCCAGCGTGACGATGAAGGACGGCATCGCGAATTGCAGGGTGATCAACCCGTTCAATGTCCCGATCAAGGTTCCCAGCACGATCGCGACTGCCGACGCGATCCAAACCGGCACGGACATATCGTTCATCAACATCGCCGCCACCACCGAGACGAATGTCGCGGCGGTGCCCACGGACAAATCGAATTCCCCGGCGATCATCAGGACCCCGACACCCAGCGCGACAATCCCAAGGGACGGGATCGCCTGCAGCATGACCGAGATGTTCGGCCCGGAAAGATACCTGAAGCTGGTCGGCGCGATCAGCGCCGCCGCGACACAGACAATCTGGATGACAACGAAAACGACCAGAATGCTGGCGTCAGTCGTGCGCCGGAAACTCTGGGCCCAATGGGGAAACCTGCTGGTCGGCATCGTCGCCGAAGAACCGTCTGGGCGATATGGTAGGCGCTGGTCGGCGCCCACCATATCATTGGGCTGCAAACTCACGGAAACTCAGCGATATTGGCCGGCGAGCGTCGCCGCGAACTTGTAGTTCGTCTTGTCGACCATGCCGTTGCCGCCGGTGTTCATGTCCGACGGATAGAGACCGTAACGGATCTTCTGCGCCAGCTGGACCACCGCGTAATAGCCTTGCGAATAAGGTTGCTGATCAACCGTGGCGGTGATGTCGCCGTCTTCGATACCTTGCAGGATTTCCTTCGACAGGTCGAACCCGCCAACCGGCACCTTAACCCCAGCCTGCTTCATGGCAGGGACGATCTCGATCATCGGCTGGGCGCCGAGGCCAATGACCGCCTTCACCTCCGGATGTCCGATCAGGTACTGGACCTCCTTGGTGAGCACCTGCGGCAGATCGCCGCCCGTGCCGATCATTTCCGATTTGGCGCCGATTTCGTCGAGCGCTTTTTGAACGCCCTCGTGCCGCTTCGTCGCGTAAACGGCGTCAGGAAATTCAACCGGAGTGAAAACGAGATCGCCTGCCTTGAGATGGGCCGCCTCGATCATGCGCTTGCCGATCAAGTATCCGGTCTCCGGAAAATCCTGGCCGATGAAGGCGAGCCTGCAGTTGCCGGCTTTCGCGCCCTGGGAATGGTCGATGTTGAACGCGATCACGGGGATACCGGCCTTGGTAGCATCGCAAACGCTCTTGTTGAACGCGTTGTCGTCCCAAATGATGGCCGCGATACCGTCGACCTTGTTGGCTATCGCAGTCTGGATGATGTTGTTTTCCGTCGCCTGATCATTGTTCGCGTACTGGATGTCGAGATCAACATTCAGCTGTTTGGCCGCGTCGTTGGCGCCCTTCAAGAGCGGATCGAAAAAGTTCACGCCCGGTGACGTGTAGATGATCATTGTAATGCGCGGGCTATCCGCCGCCTGCGCGACTCCCCCCATCAGTCCGAAAAACGCGAACGAAGCGAGTGTGGACTTTAAACTCAGTTTCATGTTGCTCCCTCCCCGATTGGCGAACCTCGAATCGAGGTCCGCACTGTGAATTCACGCGACGATCCGCGGACGCCATGTTGTTCGCCGGAGCCGATCTCGCGGTCGGCTTCTCAATCGCGTTGAAGCGCTCCGTTTTCAATCTAGCTCATGTTAGTGGTCCAGGCATTCGACAAGTTGTCTTGTGCCGTTGCACATTTTCTGTTCTTGTCATCCTAGGGGTTTGTCTCGGCTGCACCATTCGGTTTGATGATCGTTTGCCATCAAATCTGGCGCCCGAGCCCTCTCGCGCAACATGCGCTAGGCCGCTTTCGCCACCAACAGCGATTTCAGTCTAACGTTTGTGTCGGCCAGGGCTTCGGCGCGGGGCCTGAGCTCGCGCTCGATTATCAACTGTGCGACCCGGATATCGCGACCGATGGTCGCTTCGGAACCGATGCCGCTTGCGCAGACCAGCCTGCCATCGCTGTGCAAGTGGAAAACGAGGAGGCCGTCCTCAACCTGTCGTATGACACGGCTCGCGATGGGAGACAGCAGCCCAGCAACCTGAACGCTCAGTTCGTATTGGTCGGACCACAGCCAAGGCGCGCCACCATAGTCTTCGCCGGCGCCAAGCATGTTCCGAGCGGCAGTGGCGCCTTGATCCTCGGCATTCTTCCAGCACTCGAGCCGAATGCGCGAGCCGAACAACCTGTGGGGAAAAGAGCTCGCATCGCCAGCGGCGAAGATATTCGGATCGCTGGTCCGGAGAGTCGCGTCGACAGCGATGCCGTTATCGATGGCGAGACCCGCCGCCGCCGCCAGTTCGACCCGCGGCGCGACCCCGATCGCGGCGAGGATCGCGTGTCCATGCAGTCGGGTTCCGTCGTCCAGATCGACGTCGACCCCATCGGGGGTCCATCGTAGGCCCGTCGCTTGCCGGTCGAGATGGAAGGTCACGCCCGCCGCGCGATGGCGCGCCGCGAGCAGCTTTTCGATCTCCGCGGGCACCGAGCGCATGACCAGGCGCGAGCCGGCTTCGATCACGGTCACCTCGCAGCCGGCGGACGCCGCTGCGGCGGCGACCTCGAGACCAATGAATCCGCCGCCGATGACGATCAAACGCCGCTGGCGGCGTATGATGTCCGCCAGCCCGCGCGCGTCAGAGGCGGAACGCAGATATCGAATATCGTTGGGACCAGTTTCCGGTATGGTCAGCCGCCGCGGTTCTGCCCCCGTCGCCAACAGAAGGCGACCGTACGGGAGCCGACTCCCGTTTTCGAGAGAAACCTGTTGCGTCTTCCGATCGATCGCCACCGCGCGCGTTCCGCGGCGCAGCTCGATTTCATGCCGCGCCAGAAAGGATGTTTCGAACAGGCGGCAATCCGAAAGTGTTTTGACGCCAGTCAAGATGTCCTTGGACATTGGCGGTCGCTGATAGGGCGGCTCGGTTTCGGCGCCGAGTAACGTGATGGCTCCGCGCCAGCCTTCATGCCGCAATGTCTTCGCAGCTTGGGCGCCCGCGTGGCCGGCGCCGATAATAACCACCCCCTCCATCCAATTGCGCTCTTCTCTTCCCCACGCCGGAACCTGGCGCGGCGAAGTGTAAATTCCGCAGCCAACCTCTCAATCGAATCCTTGATGGAATAAGATCAACGAGACCTTCGCGGCGGCGCGGACGATCGGATATCTCTTGATACGCTCGCAAGAACACTCCGAGCGCGGGAAGACCAGGGAGGCAAGCGGTGGAGCGAATGGGTCAAGTCATCTCGCTGAAATCGGGAGCGGTCGCCGAATACAATCGGCTTCACGCGGCCGTCTGGCCGGAGGTCCTGCAGGTCATCCATGACGCCAACATCCGCAACTATTCGATCTTCCTCAAGGAACCGGAAAACCTGTTGTTCGCTTACTGGGAATATCACGGGGCCGATTTCGACGCAGACGCGAAGCAGATGCTCGCACACCCGGCCATGAAGCGCTGGTGGGAGGTTTGCACGCCGCTCCAGGAAGCGCTCGCCACTCGGAAGCCGGGCGAATGGTGGGCGACGATGCAGCAAGTCTTCTTCACGGATCTGTAGGCGAGCGCCAACGGCCAAGGGGGCCGGGCCGACCTGAGCCCCTCTCTCAGTGGCGTGTCGGAGCCATTGCTATCAACTCGTGGAGAATTGTCTTCGCATGGCTGCATCGGAAAAGAACGCACCGCGGCCTGGGGACGGCTGGGTTGAGGTCGGATCGGTTGGCGAGATCGAGCGGGAAGACGTCAAGCGGTTCGATCACGGCGGCCGCACCTTCGCCATCTATTGCGCGCCCGATGGCCAGCATTATGCGACCGACGGCATCTGCACCCACGAATATGCCCACCTCGCCAATGGACTGGTGATGGATCACATCGTCGAGTGCCCGAAGCATAATGGGCGGTTCGACTACCGGACGGGCGCCGCCAAGGGCGCGCCGGCATGCGTGAACCTCAAGACCTATCCGATGAAGGTCGACGGCAAGATGCTGCTGATCAAACTGGATTGACCCGAGACCCGCCGACGCCGCCTTTCGTGCTCCAATCTATTCCGCCGCGGCCACAGAAGCCGGCGTCGCTGGCTTGAACGGCCGAGCGGAAGGCGGCAACTCGCGTTGCACGAAATAGGTCGGGTCCTTAAGCTGACGCAACAGCGTTGGGATGATTTCGCGATAGGTTTCGACGATGCCGTTGTAGGGCTTTGGCAGATCGGCCTTCAGCTCCTCGTGCAGCGCTGGCAGCGCGTGATATGGCACCATTGGGAACATGTGGTGCTCGACATGATAGTTCATGTTCCAATAGATGAATCGTGAGATCGGGTTGAGATAGACGGTCCTGGCGTTCAGGCGATGGTCGAGCACGTCCTCCGCCAGTCCGAGGTGCTGCATCAGGGCCGTAACGACGTAATGCCAGGCGCCATAGAGCGACGGCAAGCCGACAAACATGAGCGGCAGAATGCTTCGGATGGATACGGCCCAACCGATGAAGACGACATAGATCAGGATATGCGCGCGCGCGATCCAATAGACCTTGCCCCGCTCCGACTGGGGGATGAAGGTCGCCTCCTCGGCGGTCAGCCTGCCGATCGCGTGAAGCGCGACTTTCGAGATATAGGACTGCGCTTGCTTGATGCCGAAGAACATCAGGAAAATGTCGAGCAAAATGGGGGGTCGAGGCGCCACCACCTCAGGATCGCGGCCGACGATGATCGTGTCGGTATGATGCCGCGCATGGCTCCAGCGCCAGACGGTCGGCTCGCGCAGCACCATGAAGCAGGCGATCTGATAGACCACCTCATTCATCCAGCGCGTTTTGAAGGCGGTGCCGTGCCCGCATTCGTGCCAGCGTGAATCGGTCGAGGATCCGTAAAGGACGCCATACGCGAGGAAAGCGGGCACAGCCCACCAGGTCCCCCATAGAAGATATCCAGCGCTGCCGGTCACCACGAAAGCCGCGAACCAGATGATCGTGTCGCGGATCGCCGGTCCATCCGATCGCTTCATCAGCCCCTTGAGGCGCTCACGGGGGATAGGCGTGGCATACCATTGCGCGTTGGCCAACCCAAGTTCAATGGCGAGCTTACCTTGGTCCCCGACAAGGCTGTAATCTCGGCGAACCCATGCGTCAGGCATTTCACTCCTCCCTTCGGCGCCCGGCAGGCGTCAATCTTTGATCGGTAAGCGTGTCCCGCGATGAACCATCATTTTAGGCGTTTGCAGGCGTGGCGACATACCTATCTTGATAAACTCCATCGACGTCTGTTCGGGTTGGCGATCCGCGTTTGTAGCGGCTCGTCATGGGCGGGCCATCCAGAGCCGGAACGGCCGATCAGAGGACGGCGACGGTGGTTCCCTTGGCCTCCAGCGGTTTGACGATCGATTTCAGCCGCACCGTGGGGTCGCGGAGCAGGGCCGGATCGGGATGGGCCCGGTCGGCGATAAGAATTTGAGCAAGGCGAACATCGCGCCCGATCAACTCGGCCCTCCCCAATCCGGTCGCGCCGACAATCTTCCCGCCCGGCGTGAGATGGAACAGGATTACCGCGCCGTCATCCATGATGCGCGCAGCCATCGAGGATCCTAGGCTAGGCAGACCAGCGATCTGCAGCGAGAGATCGTACTGGTCAGACCAGAACCAGGGCACGGTGTCGCAGGTCGCCTTTTCGCCCATGATCACCTTGGCGATCACTCGGGCATGATCCTCGGCGTTCTGCCAAGCTTCGACCCGCACATGCTGATTGAACAGCGGGTGCCAGAAAGTGGCGACATCGCCACAGGCGAAGATTGACGGATCCCTTGTACGCAGCGACGCGTCGACGCAAACCCCGACATCGACCGTCAGACCAGCGCTGGCGGCCAGCGCGCTGTTCGCCTTCACGCCGACCCCGATGACGGCCAAGTCGCACGGCAGAACCTCGCCGGTCGAGAGCTGGACCGCGCCCAACGCGCCGCGGGGACCTGACACGAACCGCTCAACCATTGCGCCCATGCGCATACGCACACCCTCGGCCCGGTGGTGCTTGGCCAGTTGCTCAGCAACCATGGAGGGTACGACCCGCGCCAGTAGCCGGTCGGACGCTTCGATCAGAGTCGTATCGATCCCTTGCGCCCGCGCCGAGGCCGCGATCTCCAGGCCGATAAATCCGCCGCCCACGACCACAAGATGCTTGCTGCGGGCGAAACGCGCGGCGATCGCCAGCGAATCATCAATGTTGCGGAGACAGTGGACGCCTTTGAGCGCGGCTCCCTCGACCGAAAACCGCCGCACCGAGGAGCCCGTCGCCAGGACCAGAGTATCGTAGTTGAGCTTTGCGCCGTCGGAGAGGCGGACCGATTTGGCGTCGCGATCGATGGCCTCGGCTGAGACACCGTGGCGCAATTCGACATTGCGCCACGCGTCGTCGTCTTCGCGCCAAATCAGACACTGCTCGCGCGTCGTCTTTCCGGTCAGGACTCCCTTGGTCAGTGGCGGCCGCTCATAAGGCGGGTGAGGCTCCTGACAGATCAGCGTGACCGCGAAATCGAGCGAATACGCGCCCAGAATTTGGGTTAGACGGCCGCCGGCCTGCCCCCCGCCAACGACCACGACCCGCTTCCTCTTCGCGCCGCGCATCCGATGGTCCTGGTCGTTCGCTCGAGGGTCGATCTATTCTCGTTTGCGGAGATTCAGCTGACGGCGATCGGCAGCGTTTCCGAACCGCCCGACTTATCCCGAAATTACAGCGCCCAAATCGCGCCGCGCAACCGCTTCGTCAGCCGATTCGCGCCTTTTGATGGAATTCGATCACAATCGCCAAAGCGATCCGCGAGCATTTGTCCTTATGTGCGAAATGCTAGAATGAGGCCAATGGGCAAGAGACCCGACCGTCCTGGCGACCCACAAGTTTCAGCGGGTGAGATTCCAGCTGCTCGGGGGAGAGCGAGGCTCGCACAGGTCGCTGACCTGGCGGGAGTCGGGATCGCGACCGTCGACCGCGTTCTGAACGAACGTGGAAATGTCTCCCCGCAGATGACGCGGAAGGTCATCGACGCTGCGCGGCAACTCAAACTCACGCGGTCGCTTCCAGCCGCCTACCGCCGCGGGCTGCGCCTTGAGGTGATCCTGACGAGGCCGGACCTGCCCTTGTTCGAACGACTCAATCGCGCCTTCGTCGACGCCGCCTCGACGCTCGACCGATCTGTCATCGTGCAGCGCAGCTTCATCGACGAGGCCAAGCCCCAACTGGCGGCCGAGCGCATCCTCGCCACGCGGGCGGACGCTGTCATCGTTTACGGTCAGGAGCTGCCGTCGGTTATCGACGCCGTGACTTCGATCACGGCAGGGGGCAAGCCGGTCGTGACGCTCTGCTCGGACCTCCCGACTTCGCCCCGGCTCGCCTATGTCGGGATCGATCATTACAGCGCGGGACGCACCGCCGCCTATTTCATGACCCGGATGGCGCGCCGCCCGGGAGCCGTGATCGTTCTCACCCACTGCTTGGATTATAGGGCCCATGCGCAGCGCATCGGGGGATTCTGCGACTGGCTGAGCGAGCACAAAGCCGATCTCACGGTTGCCGGCATCCTGGAAGGTCGAGACGCGCCAGATCTGTCCGAGCGCCTGCTGACCGAGGCGCTGCTTGGACGCGCGGACGCCATCGGCATCTACAATACCAGCGACGCCAATCTCGTTGTGAGTCAAGTCCTGCACAATACCCAGCGGACCGGCGATGTCGTTTTCATCGGCCATGAGCTCACCGAACAGACCCGTCGCCTGCTCGTTGACGGCACAATGGCGCTGACGATCGATCAGAATCCGGAGCGTCAAGCTCGCGCTGCGCTGGACGTTTTACTCGCCCGCTTCGGCTACGCGGAGGCCATGCGCTTTCCCGAAAGCTCAACCGATGTCACATTTTCGATCTATGGACCCGAGAATGTTAGATCGCCGAAGTCGGTCAGATAGGCACAAACTCATGGCTGAAGCCGAGAACAATTCTATTGCTGGCCAGCCAGTCTTATTCAGCTCTCCGACCGAAGCTTTCAATCGCGCGACGTATTCCACCAAAGCTTCACGAGTGACGCTGAACGCCTGTCAGCCTTGTGACGACGCCTCCAATTTGATGGTCCATCAAAATCGCGGCCGTGCAGCCCATGCATTGGACAAAATTTTCCGGGCCGGCGTCGAAGAGGTCGATCAGCCGCGCGTCATACCCAGTCCATCCATCCGTATCTCGCCGGCGAGTCCTGCCGAGCAAATATCTGGAGCGACACCATATCCTTGCTCATGAAGGCGTGGTTCACTGGCCCTCGCAGGCGGATCAGCGGCTGACGCGGCGCGGAGACGGCCATGTCGGACCTCGAACGTGACTTCGTCGGCTATGGCCGGCGGCCTCCCGACCCGCGTTGGCCCGGGGGCGCGAGACTCGCGCTCAACATCGTCGTTAATGTCGAAGAGGGCTCGGAGCCGTCGATCGGTGACGGCGATCCGGAGAGCGAAACCGCACTCACCGAAGGTGGAGGCGGTGGGTTTCGGGGCCGCGATCTCGCAGCGGAATCCATGTACGAATACGGAAGCCGCGTCGGCTTCTGGCGTGTGTTGCGGATTCTCGAGGACCGCCGCGTTCCCGCCACGATGTTCACCTGCGCCGTCGCGCTCGAGCGTAACCAAGAGATCGCCGCCGCGATCCGCGAAGGAGGCTATGATGTGTGTTGTCATGGCTATCGGTGGGAACGGCATCAGTGGCTGGACGAGGCGCAGGAACGGGAGCGGATTGCGCTCGCGGTCGATAGCCTGAACTCGAACGATCGGAAGTCGACCCCGCGGCTGGTACTGTCGCTATGGGCCCAGCGTCAACACGCGCCGGCTCCTGGTGGCGGAGCGCGGATTTACCTACGATTCCGATGCCTACAACGATGAGCTGCCGTATTGGCTCAGGGTCGATGAGCAAGCCCATCTCATCGTACCTTACAGCCTCGCCAACAACGACGTGAAGTTCCTGCGTGGCGCGGTCGCGACGGGGCGGGAGTTTTGCGAGTTCCTGAGCGACGCCTTCGACCTGCTCCTGCGCGAAGGCGCCGAAAGCCCGAAGATGATGTCCGTCGGTCTGCACCCGCGCGTCGTGGGCCATGCGGCGAGGGCGGGGGACTCGAGCGCTTTCTCGACCACGTGGAGCGTGCGTCGGGGGTTTGGTTATGCCGGCGCGACGAGATCGCGGACCACTGGCGCCGGCATCATCCTCCGCCGACAGACTGGGCCTCCTCAGCTTCGCGCAGGATTCGCTTGCCGTAGGCAGCTACCGCTTCGCGCCATGCGGCGGTCACATCGGCAATACGGAACCGGAGGAAACGTTCGAGCTGCGGCCAGTCCATCGCTTCGATGCAGTCGACGATGACTCCTCCCTCGATTGGGAGCCGATCGATGCGGCGCGGCATAAACTCGAAGAAAGAGGTGGAGGAGAGCTGCCAGGCTCGGTCCCAAAGCTCCTGCACGTGGCCGCGGAGGAAGCCGTTCGGCGCCAGCGACATCAGCTCAGTATGAAAATTTCTGTTGAGACGCGCGATGGCGACCGGCCTGTCCCGCGCGTCGGACATCTGCAACAGGATCAAGCGCAGACGCGCGCACGAGTCCACATCATGCAGCGGCGCCGCCGACATGCAAGCCTGAGCCTCGAGTTGCAACCGCACTTCCTCGATCTCCCAAGCGTCCTCGAAGGAGAGTTTCGCGACTTCCGCCCCGCGGTGAAGATGGATTACGACGAGCCCGTCACGCTGCAGCAGGCGCAACGCTTCGCGCACAGGCAACTCGCTCAGCTCGAGAGCCTGGGCTATGTGACTGAGGCGCAGCCTCTCGCCGGGCCGAAAACGCCCGTCCAGAATTTGCTGCCTCAACACCTCGTAGGCGTGATCGGTCTTCGAGAACATCATGGCGAATCGTCCCACTGCGCGCCCGTACAAGCCACAACCGGAAGGCTCCGACAAGGGCGATCCGGCGTCGCGGCCGGTGACCGTTTATCGTACTGTATGCTTTGAAAGCAGGCACACTATACATATTCATGCCTATTATTTGCTGTTGCCGAGGCGTCTTGTTCAGGATTTGATATGAAATCAAATGTCTGTCGGCAGTTCCATCCCGCCCGCCTTCGCCCCTTCGGGCGCCAATGCCCAGTCCCGCGCGCTATGGGAGCGGGCGAGGCTTACCGCGCCGATGGGCTCCCAGGGCGAAGGGAAATACTACCCGCCCTTTCCCCACTTCATAGCGCGCGGAAAAGGCGCTTATGTCTGGGATGCGGACGGCAATGCTTATATCGACTACTGGAATGGCGCCGGACCTGGCATCCTGGGCCACGTCGACGACCATGTGGAGCGGCGCGTCTCGGAGGCCATCCGCGACAAGGGGATCGTGTTCTGCGCGCCCAACGACGTCGAGGTCGAGCTCTGCGAAACGCTCGCCCGTATCATCCCCTGCGCAGAGATGTCGGCGTTTCTGAACGCAGGCTCGGATGTGATCTATATGGCGGTGCGGCTTGCCCGCGTAACGACGGGCCGGCGTGTGATTGTCAAGTTTGCCGGCTCCTATCACGGCTGGCACGAGGATCTGCTATTCAACGTTTCCTCCTATACGGGACCAGCGGACAACAGCGGGCGCTATCGGCCTATCGCGGAATCTGAGGGTGTCTCTCGGGATACCGTCGATGCTGTCCGGGTGCTCGACTTCAATGACGTTGGCGCCGTGGAGCAGCTGTTTGCCGCCGAGGGCGACCGGATCGCCGCGGTGGTCGTCGAGCCCGTCATGCACGGTCCGCTCACGGGATGCATTGCGGCCGAACCCGGCTTTCTCGAGCGCTTGCGCTCGCTCTGCACGGAGCATGGCGGGCTCTTGATCTTCGACGAGATCCTGACCGGGTTCCGCCACGATCTCGGGGGCGCGCAGCGCCTGACGGGCGTTACGCCGGATCTTGCGGCGTTCGGCAAGGCCGTGGCCAATGGCCATCCCATCGCCGCGCTCTGTGGCCGCCGTAGCGTTATGGAAGGTCTCGCGCCGGCGGGGCGGGCTTTCTTTTCAGGGACCTACAACGGCAACGTGGCGTCCGCCACGGCGGCGCTCGCGACGATCGAGCGCCTGTCTGATGGGGAGGTGTTCAAGCATGTCTGGAAGCTTGGCGCGCGGCTCGGCAAGGGCCTCAACGAGATCTTCGCGCGTTGCGGCTTTCCCGCGCGAGCCGCGGTCTACGGCTCGATCGTCGCCATCCATCACAGTCAGCGGCCGATCCTTTCCTTCGGCGACGTCTGGCGCTTTCACGACATGTCTTTCGCCGCAGAGCTTGCGTCCTTCCTGTTCGACAACGGCCTCTATTCCAAGCCACGCCGCACGCAGCGCCTTCTCGTCTCCGGCGCGCATTCGGAACGCGACATCGACCGGACGCTCGACGTTTTTGAGCGGTTTTACCGCCGACGCTCAGCGGCTTGAGGCGAGAACGATGAAGCGGGTTGGAATTGATATCGGCGGAACCTTCACCGATATCGTCGTTCTTGACGAGGACACCGGCGAGGTCTCGCGGTCTAAGACGCCTTCGGTGCCCTCGGCGCCCGAGGAAGGGTTCATGAAGGCCCTGAACAAGGCCGGGGTCGCCCTGCGGGACGTTCGTGCGCTGGTCCATGGTACGACCATTGTCACCAATCTCATCCTCGAACGGACGGGAGCGAAGGTCGCACTCATAACGACGAAGGGTTTCCGTGACGTCCTCGAAATCATGCGAGCGACGCGCCCCCTGCCCTACGAACTCGACTGGCTAAAACCGAAACCATTGGTTCCCCGAGAATTGTGCTTCGAGGTCGACGAGCGGCTCGCCGCCTCGGGCGCCGTGGTTCGGCCGATCGATCGGGCCGACATCAAAAGGGTTGTTCGCGAAGCGCTCAGCCGGGGGGTCGAGGGGATCGCCGTCAGCCTTTTGCACGCCTATCGCAACGACGCCCACGAGCGGGTGGTGGAAGAAGTGGTTCACGAGCTCGCGCCGGATCTTCCGCTGTCAATCTCGTCCACGATCTGCCGCGAGATACGGGAGTACGAGCGCACCAATACGACGGTCGTCAATGTCTATTCGATGCCGCGTGTCCGCAAATATGTTGCAGCGCTGCGCGATCGCGTCAACGGCGAAGCGGTCGTCAGCTATCTCAGTTCGGAAGGCGGCATCCAGCCGGGTAAGGAGGCCGCGGAGCGCCCCGTCACGCTCTGCGTCTCGGGGCCGGCCGGCGGCGTCCTCGGCGCCTCCTTTGTTGGAGCGCTGACCAGCCGGAACAATCTCATTACCGTCGATATGGGCGGAACAAGTTTCGACGTCGCGGTCATCCGCGACGGTCGTTTCGAGGTCAAGAATACTTTCGAGATTTCCTGGGGCCTGCCAGTTAAGGCGCCGACGATCGACATTAAGACAATCGGCGCCGGAGGCGGCTCCGTCGTCTGGATCGATGAGGGCGGCGCGTTGAGAGTCGGACCGCAGAGCGCGGGCGCCGAGCCGGGCCCTGCGTGCTACGGACGCGGCGGCAAGGACTGCACCGTCACCGACGCCAATCTGGTCCTCGGGCTCATCAAGCCGGACGGCCTCATGCCGCTAAGGCGCGACCTTGCGGAAAAGGCGGTTGGCGTCATCGCGGATCACTTCGGCGTCAGTGTAGAAGAAGCGGCGGCCGGTATATACCGCGTCGTCAATGCGAGCATGGCCGCTGCAATCCGCCAAATGACCGTGGAGAAGGGGGTAGATCCACGCGAATTCGCGCTCGTTCCCTTCGGCGGGGCTGGCGGCCAGCATGCGGCGGCGCTCGCGGCCGAGGTTGGTATCCCCGAAATCATCGTGCCGACGATGCCCAGCGTCTTTTCCGCCTTCGGCATGGTCAGCGCGCCCATCAAGATCTCACGCTCGCGCAGCATCATGAGCGAAAGCGACCGCCTGCAATGGACGCATCTCGCTGACGTCTTCGCGGGTCTGGCGGAAGAGGTCGCCGACAATCGGGCCGCGATCGGCGAAGCCGCGCCGAGCTTCGAGCATAGCCTCGACATGAAATATGCGAAGCAGGCTCATGAGATCAACGTCCGTATCGAGCCGGACTGGACTCGTGCGGAGGTCGTCGAGGCCTTTGAAACACGGCACGCCGAACTTTACGGCACGCGTCTCGGCCATGCGACGGCCATCGTCACCGCCCGCCTCACCGCGGTTTCGGCGCTGCCACCCCTGAAGGCGAAGGCGGTGAAGAAAGTCACCGATCGACCGGCGGAGCGGATCCGCACGACGTCCATGCCGGGGATCGGCAAGGAGATCGCAGTGTTCAATCGTCTCGATCTCAGTCCCGGGGCGGAGGTTTCAGGACCGTGTCTGGTCGAGGAGGTTGATACGTCGTTCTTCGTCCCAGCCGGCGCGCGGGGCCTGGTCGATCCGTACGCCAACCTGCTCGTGACGCTCGCTCGGGCGGGGAGCCTGCAGTGACTCTCGATCCCTTCACCCGGCAGATCATCCGAAACTTCCTCTTTGCGACGACGGAAGAGATGATTCAGGCGACAGTCCTTACTGCCTATTCGCCAACGTTCTCGGAAGGATTTGATTTTTCCTGCGCGCTGTTCGACCGCGCCGGGCGGATGGTCATCCAATCGCGCGGCATCGGCGTCCATCTCGGATCGCTGGTCAGCGCGATGCGCGCGATCGTGGCGAAATTTCCGTCTCCCGAGCCCGGCGACGTCTTCATCACGAACAACCCCTATCTTGCGACGCACCAGTCCGACGTCGTGGTCTGCCGCCCGATGTTCGACGGCGGCGCTCACCTGGGATACGCGGTCAACATAGGCCATTGGACCGACATCGGCGGTATGAGCGCCGGCGGCTGTGCGGGCACCTCGACGCACGTCGTTCAGGACGGCCTCATCATCCCGTTATCGCGTCTTTACCGCCGCGGCGAACTCGTCGAGGAGGTGCGGGATTTCATCCTTGCGAACGTTCGCCTGCCGGAAGACGACTGGGGCGACCTCATGAGCCAGATCTCGGCGACCGCCATCGCCGAGACCCGCATCCGCGAGCTCGCGACCCGCTATGGCCTCGAGGGCGTTCTTTCGGGCATGCAGGCGGCGATCGACTATTCGCGCGAGCGTTTTCTGTCGCGCATGCGTGACATTCCGGACGGGACCTACGAGGCGGTCGACTATATCGAGGACGACGGCCTGACAGATGCGCGCTACGCCATCAAGGTCAAAGTCACCAAGCATGCATCGGGCTTTGTCGTCGACTTTGCCGGCACATCCGATCATGCGCCGACCCCGGTCAATGCCGCGTTGAGTTCGGCGAGAGCTGCGGTCTATACCGCGATCATCGCGCTCGTCGATCCGCGGACTCCGGTTAACGCTGGCATTTTCGATCTGATCGAGATCGTCGCGCCGGAGGGATCGATCGTCAACGCCGTCTGGCCGACGCCCGTCTATGGGTGCACGTTCGAAATGGCGAAGCGGGTTCCTGAAACAATCCTCAAGGCTTTCGCCGAACGCGTCCCCGAACGGGTCGCCGCGGGCAGTCACGCGTCTGGAAACAACCTCGCGGGTCGTTCGCGCAATCCAGAAACCGGCGAGGATTCTGTCTGGTACAACTATTATGAAGGCGGCCAGGGCGCGACGGTCGCCGCCGACGGCAATGACGCGGTCTATTTCTGGGGAGAGACGTCCCACAACCAGCCGATCGAGATCTGGGAGCACAGGTATCAGGTTCTGGTCGAGCGCTACAGCCTGCGCGATGGATCGGGCGGCGCGGGCGTTCACCGCGGTGGTATGGGCACGGTGCACGAATACAGACTGCTGGAAGACCACTACCTCTCCGGACTAGGCGACCGTCACCGGATCGCGCCCTGGGGACTGGCTGGCGGCTCGCCGGGCGCCCCGAACCGGTGGTCGGTTCGGCGCGGCGGCGAGACCAGGGAAATCGGCGAACTGTTCGGGCTCAAAAGCCCTTCAAAGTTTTACAATCTTCCCCTGCTCAAAGGTGACGTGTTGATCATCGAAACGGGCGGCGGTGGAGGCTATGGCGGAGCGGCATAATTCCGCGCGGGAAGGAACACGCTGTTAGAGGCGGGAAGGCACGAACCTGAGAGGGTCTGACATGAAACGCTTCCCCTTGTGTCTGCTGATCGGCGTCGCTTCGGCCATTCTTACCACCGCAGCCTTCGCGGAAGACGCGAAGACCACCCTCATCGTTGCGGGACCCCGCACCCCGGAGTCTCTGGAACTGGAATATCCCGCGACCGAGGCGGTGCACGAGGCGCGCAAGAACATCTACGAGCGCCTCCTTGCTTACAAGATGAAGCCGAATGAGGACGGGATACAGGTCGAGGATTTCGACCATCTGACCGGAGCCCTCGCGGAAAGCTGGGAAGTGTCCCCGGACCGCACCTCGATCACCTTCCATCTTGCGAAGGCCAAGGCCGCCAATGGCGACGAGCTGACCGCGGACGACGTCATGTGGACGTTCAAGCGCGGCTGGGACATCAAGGGGACCTTCTACTGGTACATGCACCAGATGCTGAAGATCGATGATTTCGACAAGGCCTTCAGCAAGATCGACGACCATACCGTCAAGGTCACGCTTCCTGGAACATCGCCGTTGATCGAACGCCTCTGGGTCAACAACGACCTCGGCATCATCGACGCCACCGAAGCAAAGAAGCATGTAACCGACGCCGATCCGCATGCGCAGACGTGGCTCTCGACGCACACAGCGTCTTTTGCGCCCTATGAAGTGACCACTTTCACGCCAGGGCGGGAAGTCGTCTACGACGCCAATCCGAACTATTATCGCGGCGCGGCGAAGCTCAACAAGATTCTCTTCCGCGAGATGCCGGCTTCGGCCAACAGGGTGGCGGCGCTGCAAGCCGGATCGATCGATGTCGCCGAATGGCTACTGCCCCGCGAACTGAACCTGCTCCAGAATGCGCCGGGGGTGAAGGTCTGGAAGGTGTTCGGCAATTATATCCACCGGGTCGACATTAACAATCAGATGGCGCCCTTCATCGATCCCCGCGTGCGGCAGGCCCTCAACTACCTCGTGCCGCGCGATCAAATCTCGAAGAGCGTCTATTTCGGCACCGCCCGAGAAACCAAGAGCCCGGTCTCGGAAATCTATCCCGCCTATGATCCGGAGTTCTTCAAGTACACCTATGACGTCGACAAGGCGAAGGCCCTCCTGAAGGAGGCCGGCCTTGAAAAGGGCTTCAAGACCTCGGTCGGTTACCGAACGGGCGACGAGATCGAGGAGCAGATCGCCGTCATCCTCAAGACTAATTTCGCCAAAGCGGGCATTGATCTCGAGCTGCAGAAAATGCCGAGCTCGACTCTGGTCGATAAATACACGAAGGGCCAGATACCGCTGTATTTCCTGCGCGACATGGCGATCGTTCCGGACGCCGCGTACGTTACCAACCTGTGGCTGAACAGCCATTCGATGGTCGACTATTCGCGGTTCAAGAACGAAGAGGTCGACAAGCTCATCGACAAGAACCTGACCGCAACCGATGAACCGGCGCGCATCGCCGACATGAAGAAGGCGCAGCAGTTGATCGTCGAAGATGCACCCTGGGTCTTCCTCTTCAACCCGGGCTATCAGCTCGCCACGCGCAGCGATGTCGCGGGCATGTCCTGGTACACGCCGAACGGCAACGCCTGGTACGACTTTTACAAGAAGTGACGTCGGCGCCGGGGCGCCGGTCGTTGGAACCAGCGCCCACCTCCCATGTGGTCCGAAGCTTGCTTCCGAAGCAGCAGTCCAACCGCCTTCGAGGGACTCGACGCATGCGGATGTTCTCCGCCTGGCATGCCCTGCCGCGACTTGTGCGGATCGTCGCGATGCGGTGTCTGATGATCGTGCCGCAGATGCTGGGTATTACGTTGGTGGCCTTCCTGCTTGTGCGACTGCTGCCGGGCGATCCCGCGCGGCTCATCCTCGGCAATTTCGCGACCGAAGATTCGATTCGACTGATGCGAGAGAAGCTTGGGCTCGACCAGACTTTACCGGTGCAGGCGGAGCGCTATCTCGTCTCGGTGCTGCACGGCGACCTGGGAACTTCGCCCTTCACGTCGAATCCGATTCTCGTCGACCTCGCCCAAAGGGCGCCGGCCACGCTCGAACTGATTGTTTACGCGATGCTCCTCACGGTCGCCTTCGCGGTGACGATGGCGGTTCTCTCCGTCGTCCGGCCCGGCGGCGTCGCGGATCGCGCGAGCCGCATCTACGGCCTGGCGGCAGGCGCGATTCCGGACTTCTGGGTCGCGCTGCTGCTCGTCTTCTTCCTGTTCCACCTGCTCGGCTGGGCGCCGGCTCCCTTCGGGCGCATTGACGCGCTTGTGACCCCGCCACCCACGGTCACGGGCTTTTTTACCGTTGACAGCCTCCTGGCGCGCCACATGACGGCTTTCTGGTCGGCGTCGGCGCGTCTCGTGCTTCCCGTGCTGACGATTGCGATCGTCAACGCCGCGGCGCTGATGAAAATGGCTCAGATTTCCTTCCGCGACGCCTACCGCTCCGACTTCGTCGCCCAGATGCGGATGTCGGGTGTGCCCGAGCGACAGATCATTCGCGCCGCGCTGCGCAACGCGCTGCCGCCAATCATCAGCCAGACTGCTTTCATCACCGGATTCCTCCTCGGCGCCGCGGTTCTGGTGGAGACGATTTTCGCATGGGGCGGCCTCGGGCAATATGCCGTCCAGGCAGTCGTGAACAGCGACTACGCCGCAGTGCAGGGCTTCGTTCTCGTCGCGTCGGCCTTCGTTCTGATCGTCTATACGGTAGCAGACATCCTGTATGAACTCGCCGACCCGCGGATCGAGGTGTGAGGTTCGGATGATCGCACGGGCCGCACTCTCGTCGCTCGTCAAAAGGCCCGGCGCGCTGATCGGGCTCCTACTCGTCGTCGTCCAGGTTGTCGCGATCGTGTTCGCGCCTCAGATCGCGCCGTTCCCCCCGGAGACAGCCGATCCCACGGTCGCGACGCTGCCCCCCGACGCGGCGCACTGGTTTGGGACGGACGAACTCGGGATGGATGTTTTCTCGCGCGTCGTCTTCGCAACCCGCGTCAATCTCCTCATCAGCTTCGTGGCGGTCGGCGTATCGCTCGCCATCGGCGTGCCGGCCGGTCTGCTGATCGGTTACTATAAAGGATTTCTCAGCAACGTGCTTCTGCGCATCTTTGATTTTCTGCAGTCCTTTCCGATTTTCGTTCTCGGGATGGCGTTGGTCGCCGTTCTCGGGCAGGAAATCTGGAGCGTGGTGATCGTGCTGACGCTTCTGTTCGTTCCGATGTTTGGCCGCCTCGTGCGGGCCGAGGTCCTGTCGTTGCGGGAGCGACCTTTCATAGCCGCGGCGCGTTGCGCCGGCGCGAACGACTTCGGCGTCATGTTCCGGCATATCCTCCCGAACGCCATCACGCCGGTGATCGTGCAGGTGTCGATCGCCATCGGGATGGCGATTCTTCTGACGGCGGGCCTTTCTTTCATCGGGGCGGGTGTTCGTATGCCGTCTCCCGAATGGGGGCTGATGGTAAGCAACGGCGCCCAGCAGATGATCCTGGGCGTCTGGTGGATCGCGCTCTTTCCCGGGCTCGCCATCGTCTTCTCCGTCCTGTCCTTCGCCCTGCTGGCGGACGCGCTACGCGACCTGCTGGATCCTCGCCTTCAGGGAGGCCGCCGCAGTGTCGCCTCCTGATCCCCAAACGGTGCTCGAAGTCGAGAACGTCACCGTCGTCGCCGAGGCGGCCGGGCGGCCGGTTCTGAGAAACGTGAGCTGCGTGCTGCGCGCCAACGAAATCCTCGGCGTAGTCGGCGAGACGGGCATGGGAAAATCCATACTCGCCCGCACGCTGATTGGCCTCCTTCCCCCAGGAATCACCATGACCGGCGGCGAGGTCCGGTTGCAGGGACGGTCGCTCGCGGAGTTCGAGGGCGAGGAGCGCCGTCACCTTCGCGGCGGCAGGATTGCGTTGATCGGGACAAGCGCAAAGGCCCTGCTCGATCCAGTGACGCCGGTCGGAAAACAGATCGCGCGCGTGCTGCGCGCGCACGAGTCCGTTTCGGCTAAGGACGCCGCCGCCCGGGCAGTCGATATCCTGCGCGACGTCGGCATCACCGATCCGGAAGGGCGCGCGCGGGCCTATCCGCATGAGCTTTCCGGAGGCATGGCGCAGCGCGTGGTAATCGCGATGGCGCTCGTCGGGGCCCCGCAGGTTCTTCTCGCGGATGACGCGACGCTCGGCCTCGACGCGACCGTTCAGGTCCAGGTGTTGGACATGCTCGTGAAGCGCTGTCGCGAGCGTGAGCTTTCGGTGATGCTGATTACCCACGATCTCGGAATCGTCCGTCACTACTGCGATCGCGTCGCCGTCATTCGGGACGGCTCGCTGATCGAAATACGCGAGGTCGAGCCTTTCCTGAAGGCGCCGATCGAACCCTACAGCCAGGCGCTGGTCGAGGCGGCGCGCGCACGTCCCACTCCGGCGCCGGGACTGCGCGCCACGGGGGAAGGCTTCATCCTGGAGGCTCAGGAACTCGTCAAGGTTTATGGCGGCCCGTTCACGCGCCAGGTGCGGGCGCTCGACAAGGCCAGCTTTTCGATCCGCCCGCGCGAGACGCTCGCGCTTGTCGGCGAAAGCGGCTCCGGCAAGACCACCGCTGGCCAGTGCCTGCTCGGCCTGACGAGCCTCACCAGCGGGCGGATCCTGTTCAATGGAGAGACGATCTCGAATCTGTCGCAGGGCCAGTTTCGGCGGTTTCGACGACGTCTGCAGATGGTGTTTCAGGAGCCGTATGTCGCTCTCAATCCTCGTTGGCGCGTCAGCGATCTGGTCGGCGAAGCGTTTCGCCTGCTGGACCCGATGACGCGGGCCGAACGGGGTCGCCGAGTCGCTAGCCTGCTCGAAGCCGTGCATCTCCCGGCTTCCCTGGCCAATGCGTTTCCGCATGAACTGACGGCGGGGGAGCAGAAGCGCGTCGGCGTGGCGCGCGCCTTGGCGACCGATCCGGATCTCGTCGTATTCGACGAACCGACGACGGCGCTCGACATTCGGGTTCGGGCGCAGATCATCGATCTCATCCGCGATCTTCAGGCGCGGCGAGGTATGGCCGCGCTCTTCATCACACACGACCTGAATTCGGTGCGGTCGCTAGCGCACAATGTTGCGGTCATGCTCTATGGGCGGATTGTCGAATACGGCTCGACCGAGACGATCTTTGTCAAGCCGCAGGAGGACTACACGCGCAAACTCCTCGCCGCGGAGCTTGCGATCGACGCGGAAGTCGCGCCGACCGTGGAAGCGGCGGCCCCGCACACCGCGGCGGCCGTCCATTGAAGGCGGCTTGCGAACTCACCGCCTCCGAGGCGGTCACGGCCATCCGCGACGGCAGGCTGACCGCACTTGCGCTGACTGAAGCGTGCCTCGAACGCATCGCGCTTCGCGAGCCCGTAATTCACGCCTGGGCTGCTCTCGATCGTGAAACCGCCCTCGCCCAGGCGCGGAGGGCGGACGCGAACGATTGCGGCGGTTCCCTGCATGGCGTTCCGATAGGCGTCAAGGACGTGATCGACACGCAGGATTTTCCGACCGCCTACGGCTCGCCGCTCTATGAGGGATTCCGGCCCACTGCCGACGCGCATTGCGTTCGGCGTCTCCGCGCAGCCGGCGCCGTCATTATCGGGAAGACCGAAACGGTTGAATTCGCCGCCGCGGGACGGGTGCCGCTGACGCGCAATCCTCGCGGCCTCGACCATACGCCGGGGGGCTCGTCCTCCGGATCCGCGGCCGCCGTGGCGGATGGCATGGCGCCAGTGACGCTCGGAACGCAGACTGGAGGCTCCCTCATTCGTCCTGCTGCGTTTACAGGCATTTTCGCGTTCAAGCCTTCCTTCGGCGCTGTGCCGACTGACGGCGTGAAGGCGTATGCGCCGTCGCTCGACACCGTCGGTTGGATGGCTCGCTCGATCGCGGACCTCGATCGCGTTGCGGAGGCGTTCGGCCTTCCCCGAGGTGGCGACAAAACCCGATGCTCGGCGCTCCGCATCGGCGTTCTGCGGGGACCCCACTGGGACAAGGCTGCGCCAGAGGCGCGTTTCGCTCTCGAATGCGGAAGCGAGCAGTTTGCTGCGGACTTTGCGACGCTCGACCTCGTCCTCGCCGAATTCGAGGACCTGACGGAGGCGCAGGAAACGATCATGTACCATGAGGGAGCTGCTTCGTTCGGCGGTGAGGCGCGGGACGCCGGCGAGCGCATGCACCCCTCCCTGCGCGCAATCGCCACCAATCAGCGGGGGATTACGGCCGAGGCCTGCGCGAAGGCTTACCAGCGGGTCGCGTCGTGTCGCAGAGCATTCGAGGCGCGCATCCGCGAAGCCGGCTGCGACGCCGTCCTCACGCTCGCTTCGACCGGGGAGGCGCCGGAGGGGATCGGCTACACGGGCAATGCGCTGTTCAACAAGATGTGGTCCGCGCTGGGCGTCCCCTGCCTCGCCATCCCATTCGGTACTGGGCCGCGCGGCCTGCCGACCGGCCTACAATTGGTTGCGCGCCAGTCGACGGACCGGCGTCTTCTCGCCATAGGGCAAATCCTGGCTGAACGTCTTGGGACGGCGAGCCCGTCCCCGCGCTCTCATTCGGAAAGATTGGAATCGTGAAAAGCCAAGCGATTCTCGTCACAGGGGCGGCGGGTTTGATCGGACGCACCGTCGCCAGACGGCTCCGCGATCAGGGCAGGCGCGTCACGGGGCTCGACATTATCGCGCGCCCAGGGCAGGCGGATGTCGAACACGCCGACCTTACGGACATTCACCGTCTGCATGCGGTTGCGCGCAAGGGGGCGTTCGACGCGATCGTCCATTGTGGCGCGGTTTCTGGCCCAATGGTCATGACCGACAACCCGTTCGGCATTGTTCAGGCTAATGTCGTCGGCAGCGCCAACATCTTCGAACTCGCCCGCATCCATGGCGTACGCCGCGTCGTCTTCTGCTCGTCCGCAAGCGCCTACGGGCCGACCCCGCCTCCCGCCGGCCCGGCGGGAGTTACGGAAGACACGCCGCTGCGCCCGTCGAGCGTATACGGAGCAACGAAAGTCGCCTGCGAAGCCCTGGCGCGGGGTTATCGCACCCAGTATCGGCTGGACGCCGTCTCCATACGCCTGAGCTGGGTCTACGGCCCAGGGCGGACTACGGACTGCGTAGTTCGAACCATGATCGAGAACACGCAGGCCGGCATGCCTACTCGGCTTCCATTCGGTCAGCATTTTCCTCGCCAGTTTATCTATGTGGACGACGCCGCCGACGCGCTCTTGGCCGCGCTAGACGCTCCTAGGTGTCCAGCTCCCGTCTATAACGCAACGGGGGGTGTCACCGTCACGCTTGGCGAACTCGGCGCGCTCGTGACGAAAGTACTCGGCAAGGGTGACATCTCGGTTGCCCCCGGCTCTGACCCACTGGATGACTACCATCATTCCATGGACATCACGGCCATTGAACGCGATCTCGGATTTGCTCCGAAGGTCAGCTTGCCGGAAGGGGTCGCCCGCTACGCCTCCTGGCTCACAGCTCAGGGAGAGGACAAGCTATGACGACCGACATGAACGCCTTCAGTCTAAGCGGTCGCACTGCTTTGGTCACGGGCGGGAGCCGCGGCATCGGAGCAGCGATCGTCGAGCTGTTCGCTGTGCAGGGGGCGAAGGTCGGTTTCTGTCAGGTCGGCGACGACGCAAACGCGAAAGCGACAGAAAAGCGCCTCGCTGCGCTCGGCCGTCCGGTTGTGCACACCGTCTGCGACGTTTCGCGGGACGAGGATGTGGACCATCTCGGACAATGGGCTGAGGAAGCGCTTGGGCCGGTTGACATCCTGGTCAATTGCGCCGGCATCGGGGGCGATCTGCCATTCGAGGACATTACCGTCTCGGCCTTCGACAGGATGATCGGCGTCCATCTGCGCGGCACCTTCATGGTCACCCAACGATTTTACGGGTCTATGACGAAGCGCGGCTGGGGGCGGATCATCAATTTCTCGTCCCAGCTCGCTTACAAGGGCGCCCCGAACCTGGCTCATTATTGCGCCGCCAAGGCGGCGATCGTTGGATTTACTCGAGCGCTGTCTTATGAGGCGGCGCCAAAGGGCGTCACGGTCAATTCGATCGCGCCGGGACCGATCGAGACGGACATGCTGATGGGCCTCAGTGATGGGTGGCGTGCGATGAAGCAGGCTCAACTGCCGATCGGTCGTTTCGGCTTCGTGAACGAGATTGCGCCAACGGCGCTTCTGCTCGCGTCGGAAGCAGGTTCGTATTATGTCGGACAGACGCTTTCGCCTAACGGCGGCGACGTGATGATCTAGTCTAACCGGCGCTCCTTGTCGTGGCCCGATCCGGCTCTGTGGGTCTCCCGCTCACTCCAGCGCGGTGACGAGCGTCGTCGACGCCCGAGGTCATGCTGATGCCCTAGGGGGCTCCGGGCGATGGCCGCGCAAAGCGCCATCTCTGGAACGGGCAGCAATGACGGATCCGACAACTCAACGCAGTCCCCCCGCGCGATCTTTACGCTGGTGTCGACGGACCTGGTGCTTGAAAGGGACTTTGACTCCCTCTTGGCTCGAAACTGTAAGGCGCGACGATCTCAGACCGACGTCCGACGGAAGGGGGTTATATTGTGGCCCCGCCTCCCGCGATCTGGCCACGATACCAGTCGAGGATCTCTGATCCCGTCCACATCAAGACCCCATCACGCGCGAGAATGTGGTCGTACAGCATCTCGAGGTATTTGATCCGATGGGGCGCACCCGTGAGATAGGGATAAATCGAGATCGCCATCACGCGAGGCTGCTTGGCTCCCTCCTTGTAGAGGCGATCGAAATGGTCGACGCCACGCAGGAAGATTTCGTCGGAACGATGGCCCTGAACTGCGGTGATCACAACATCGTTGATCTCGACCGTGTAGGGCATCGCCACGATGGGGCGTGGCGACGCCTGGATCGTGACCGGCTGGTCGTCGATGCAGAGATCGCAGACATATTCGATGCCGGCTTCCGCCAGATGATCCAGTGTTTCGGCGGTTTCTGTAAGTCCGGGGCTTTCCCATCCTCGTGGCGGTTTGCCCGTAATGGCCTTGATCGCCTCGATCGTGTCGTGGATCGCGGATCGCTGATCTTCAACCTTGTGCATCGGCCGCTGGACGTAGCCGTGTCCGACGAAATCCCACCCGGCCGCGAAGGCTGCCCGACAAGCTTCCTCGTACAGGGCACAGGCTGTGCCGTTCACCGCGAAGCTCGCCTTCAGACCGCGCGCATCGAGGGCCTCCAGAAACCGCCAGAACCCAACCCTCATGCCGTATTCATGCCAAGCCCAGTTTGGCACGTCGGGCAACAGCGGTTGGCCCATCGGAGGCGGCAGGACCGCGCGCGGCATGGGATCATCAGGGCTCCAGTTCTCCACATTTACGATTGTCCAGACGGCTACCCGAGCGTCTCCAGGTAGACGCAGCTTGGAGCGTGTCGCGATTGGCTTATAAGGAAGGCGGTCGCGGATTGTCGATGGCGTCATTTTGATTCCTAATTGCTTATCTCAATTGGTCCAGCGGCCTCGCTAGGCCTTGTTCTCCGGAGCTTGCGGAGACTTTGGAAATTCGCGACGCCGTGGACCGAACCGATCGGGCAAGTACGGTGTAATCTGCGAACCATACGCTGTTCAAGCGATTGTCGGACGCGGACTTGCGTTGGTTTTCCGATGCTTCCAACGCTGACGACGTGGACGAAAGCGACCATGCGCGTGATATCGAACGCGGTGGTTTCGCCAGTTTAAGACGGTGCGGGACCAATCCCACGGATCGAAGTATGCGCGTCCCACGCGATTAAGAGCTTCGGCGAGTGCTTGAGGACATCCGGGAGATCCGGCTTGCCATACGACTTTTGACGGGAGCGTGAACGGACGGTTGACGCCCGACCTGCGCGAACGATGCTCGGCAACCGCATCAGCTTGCAGATTGCAGATTGCAGATTGCTGGCGTGACTCTAAAGGAACTCCTAGCCTTTGTGGTCAGCCCCAAAGATTGTTCCCGCAGCTTGTCGAGCTCGTAAAGGACCGGCGATCGAAGGCGAACTCGGCGGACCAGCGTGCACCCTAGGAGCAACTCCTTTTCAGAGTGGCGCTTCCTTGATACCGATTGTCTGATTGGCGCCGCTTCTCGGCGCTTGTCGGCAGGCGCTGAGGAACGCGCGATGCCTAGCGCTCGGGGAGCCACGGCATGACTGGTGTCAGCCAGATTTCGTCGGCGCGGTTGGGCCCAGGCGGATATTGGCGTAATTGGGTTGGCAATCAATCCTTCATCGCGAGGCACAGGGCGGAGCCTGGTTCGGAAGACGAATTGGCTGCGCTTGTCCAGGAAGCCTCGCGGCAAAATCTGCCCGTCCGTATTGCCGGTTCCGGCCATTCCTTCACGCCGGTAGTAGCGACGAGCGGCCTGCTGCTGAGCTTGAAGAACATGCACGGGCTCGTCAGCGCCGACCTTGATCGCAAACGCGTCGTCGTGCGGGCGGGCACGAAGATTGGCGATATCGGCCGCGCTCTTAAGGAGATTGGTCTGTCGCTTGCCAATCAGGGCGATATCGACACCCAGGCGATCGCCGGCGCCCTGTCGACCGGTACGCACGGCACGGGGATCGCACTCGGCTGTCTTTCGTCCCAGGCAGTCGGCATGCGGCTGGTTCAATCCGATGGGTCGGTGTTCGAGCTCGACGCCGATCGGGATCCCGAAACGATGGCCGCGGCCCAAGTTTCCATCGGCATGCTTGGGGTGATGTCGACGATCACATTGCAGGCGATCTCCGCGTACAACCTTAAGGAGACGCTGTGGCGCGAGGATTTCGAGGCCTGCATGGAAAGGCACGACGAACTGGCGAAGAACAACCGCCATTTCAGTTTCTTCTGGTGCCCAGTCGCCGAGTCCCGACACCTCTACTGCCTTCCCGACGTCGCCGCTGTCTCCTCGGTCAAGCGCGAGTACGACGTTTGCGAGATGAAGGTGATGAACGTCACCGACGAGCCGCCCTACACGAACGAGAGGAATTTTGAGCGGGTCGCCTACAGTTCCGAAATCTACCCGATCGAATACATCCCGAACTTCCACGAACTCGAATACGCGATACCGGTTGAAAACGGCAAGGAGGCCCTGCGGCAAATCCGCGAGCTGATGCTAACCAAGCACACGGATTGCATCTATCCGGTGGAATATCGTTTCGTCGCTGACAATTCGGGCATGCTGAGCCCTTATTACGAGCGCGCCAGCGTCACGATCTCGGTCTCTGGCGGGCCGGGGATCGACTATTGGAGCTATCTCCTCGATGTCGATGCGATCCTCCGGCAATATTGCGCGCGACCGCATTGGGGCAAGTTGCATTTCAATCGCGCGGAAGACATGCCGTCGCTTTATCCGCGCTTTCATGATTTCCAGGCAATTCGGCGCAAAATGGACCCGTCAGGCCGCTTCCTGAACGATCACTTGAGAAACCTGTTCGAGTGACCCACGGACGTCAGTGCGCCGTCTGGATCACATCCCGTGAAACGCCACGCCAGATTGTTTCCACGCATCTCAGGAGATCATTCTGAGGGCTGCCCCGGGCGCCGACGTGCTCGGCCGCCGATTATAGGCTGGCCTATGCGCTCGGTCGTAAGCGGTCGTTAGACCGCGCCTACCGCGGTGTGGTGCTGGGTCGATAGTCTGACGTGGCTTGAGTCGAGAGCGAGTTAGGCGGGTGTCGGAGACTGAGCTTTTGCACAAATCGAAGGGGGAGGCGCTTCGTCGGCTTGAGGTCTTCACCGGCTCTGGCCGACGGCGGGTGTGGTCGGCCGAACAGAAAGCGCGGATTCTCAGCGAGAGTTACGAGAGCGGGGACGAAGTGTCGGCTGTCGCGCGGCGGCATGGGCTGACGCCGCCGCAGCTGTTCGGCTGGCGTCGTGACGTGCGCCGGCGCTCGACCCGGCGTCAAAGCAACGACGCGGCCGAGATGAGCTTCGCGCCGGTTCTTGTGGAGACAGGAGGGCCTCACGCGGGGCCGCCCGTGGCGCCGTCCTGCCCAACGGTGACCGGGACGATCGAGATCGCGCTCGGCGCGGCCGTGGTGCGCGTTGGACCTGGAACCGATCTGGCGAGGCTGACGAAGGTGCTGCGGGCGGTGAAGGCCGCGACGTGATTTCGGTTCCGGCGGGCGTTCGGGTTTCTGGTGGCGACGAAGCCTGTCGACTTCCGGCGTGGCGCTGACAGCCTGGCGGCGCTGGCGAAGGACGAGCTTCAACGCGATCCGTTTTCGGGGACGATCCTCGTCTTCCGTTCGAAACGGGCGGACCGGTTGAAGATTTTGGCCTGGGACGGCTCCGGCCTGATTTTGTACTGGAAACAACTCGAGGATGGGGCGTTTCGCTGGCCGCCGATCAGCGACGGCGTGATGCGTTTGTCGGCCTCGCAACTGGCCGCGCTCGTGGACGGTCTGGACTGGTCGCGTCTTCACGCGCGCGACATTGCAGCGCCGGAGGCGGCGTCGTGAAGCTTGTGCGAAGCGGCTGATTTCTCTCCCCAAGCACGCGCAAATCTGATTCTCTTTGCAGGCGTGAGCGCCGCCGCAAATCAGCCCCCGCCCGACATCGACGCGCTTGAGGCGCGGCTGGCTGCGGCGCTCGCGGA
Source organism: uncultured Alphaproteobacteria bacterium (assembly GCA_963707355.1). Taxonomy (GTDB): domain Bacteria; phylum Pseudomonadota; class Alphaproteobacteria; order Rhizobiales; family Beijerinckiaceae; genus Roseiarcus. The sequence continues at coordinate 136,144 of CAVPPX010000060.1, forward strand.
GCGGGACGCCGCGATCATCGAGCGCGACGCGGCGCTCAGGCAGAACGATCGCCTCGCGCATCTTCTGCGCCAGCTTCAACGAATGCAGTTCGGGCGCAAGTCCGAGAAGCTCGATCCGGACCAGTTCGCCCTGGCGCTTGAAGACGTCGAGCAGGCGGTCGCGGCCCGCGAAGCCGCGGACGAGAAACGGAACAATGGAGCCGCCGCGGCGAGGGCCGAGAAGCGCTGGGTGAGCCGCGGCGCGCTGCCCGCTCATCTTCCGCGCGTTCACCTCACGATCGAGCCCGAGGACTGGAACTGCCCATGCTGCCGATCGCCGATGCATGCGATCGGCGCCGATGTCTCGGAACGGCTGGACGTGGTCCCGGCGCAGTTCCGGGTGCTGGTGACGCACCGCCCCAAATATGCGTGCCGCGCCTGCGAGGAGGCCGTGGTTCAGGCGCCGGCGCCCGAGCGGCTGATCAAGGGCGGCCTACCGACCGAGGCGATGGTCGCCTGCGTGCTGGTGTCCAAATACGCTTGGCATCTGCCGCTCTATCGTCAGGCCCAGATGCTGGCCGCCCAGGGCCTCGACATCAAGCGCTCGACGCTGGCTTTCTGGGTTGGTTACGCGGCCGCCGAACTCCGGCCGGTCTTTGAGCGCCTTCGCGAACTCATCCTGACCTCGGCCAAGATCGCGGTCGACGAGACGAAGGCCCCGGTGCTCGATCCGGGCCGAGGCCGCGTCAAGGAGGGCTACTTCTGGGCGGTCGAGGCCGCCTCGCTCTCACCGCCCTTGCTCTTGATCGCGAGCAGCATCTTCTGGCCGTCGGCGCGCACGCCGAGCGCGACGAGCAACGAGATCGAGGTCGCCTGTCCGTCGAGCCGGACACGTGCGACCGTCCCGTCGAGGATCAGCCGCACGATCGGCTCTTCGGCGAGCGAGCGCGCATTCCAGTCGCCCTTCGTCTTGCGCCAGACGCGGCTGACCACGTCCTTGCCAACCGGCCCGGCAAACACCGCGTTCAGCGCGCGTCGCACCCGGCGGGTGTTGGTCCCTGCGAGATAAGCCCCGGCGATCAAGGCATCGGCGGCCTGGGTGCGGCGCTGGTAGGCGCGGAGCGAACCGCTCCGCCATTCGCGCGTCTTGCCGCCCTCGCCGATCAATCGCGCGCGCGGCACGGCGATCCGCGTCTTGCCAGACGCGCCCGCAAAAACGCGCCCGCCAAACGTGCCGCCAGCGTCCGCTCGCGATGCCCATGGCGCACGCCGACAACCGACGGCGCCGCCTCGTCCTCCCCCGGCCTGCGCCGACCGTAGCGCGGACGCGACAATGCCTCGGAAAGTTCCGCCTCCAGCATCGTCTCGATAAAGCCGCGCACCCGAGCCCGGACCCCGTCCTCGATCGCCTCGAACCAATCATCGAAAAGAAAAGCTTCGGCGGCGACAGCCGCCTCCTTCGTGCTATCTCTCCTCATGGCGTGGTCTCCGTTCCGGCGCGCCAACGCCGGAATCATTTGGGTCGAGCAACCCGGAGACTACGCCAACCCAATTCCAACCACCTCCGCGTCGGGACCCAGCCGTGACGGCCGCAATTCAGCAGCTCGAAACAGTTCCTCGATCTCAAGCTCTTCGACCGCAACCCGAACGGAGTCTCCGTCACCGCGGGCGGGGCGCGAATTCCTGCAGCACGCCCGCAACATCATGGCGAGCGTCAACGAGGCGATGCGGATGCCGCGCGCCTCTCCGATACTGATCAGTGGCCCGGCCAGGGTTGGCGTCACTTATACAGTGGCAGGCTATTTCCTGCCTCAGCATCACGATCGGTTTCGCCGTAACTATCCGCAGGTTGCCCTCGAGCTTTTCGAGTCGCCTCGGCCGGCGATCGAACCGGCGTTGCTCGAGGGTTCGCTGGACCTCGCAGTCATGCTCGTCTCAAACCTGGTCGCTGCAGACCGCCTCCAATCCGAGATTCTCGTGCGCTCGCGCCGGCGTCTCTGGACGGCGCCGGAACATCCGCTGCTGAAGACGTCCATTACCCGGCTCGCGGACGTGGCGCGCTATGCCTATGTCACGCTGACAGTCGACGAAGCGAGCGCGAGGGCGGAGCGCTATTGGGCGCGGAGCCGGCGCCAGCCCAACGTCGTCTTCCAGACCTCGTCGGCAGCCTTCATGGGCTTTCTGAGCCTCGCTTTCACGAGCGGAGGCCAGTCGATGTCGGAGTGAGATGGCGGGAGCAAAGCCCGAAGGCCGAAGCCCATCTGTATATCGCGGAGCCGCACGTTCGCGTCCCCGAATAGAGGTTCGTGCCCGGGGGTGAGACAGGCAGGCGTCGTCGTCACCGACTATGTCGTCATCGCTCTCGCTAATGGCCACCTTCTCCTGGAAGAGCCGAGCAAGGCGGTTGATCGACGCATTCGACTTCCGCGCCCGCGACAACTCTATTCCTTGGGCGATCCGCTCGTTTGGATTCTCTTGGCTCCTGGCTATTTCGCTGCGAGAACCCCCGAATATGGGGGTTGGATTTCCTTGGATTTCCTTGGATTCTCTCGTCCGAATCGAGACTTATCAATGGGTTACACGGGATAAGCGGCGGAAAAATTTTTCACGCCGTTTTTGCCCCTGACGTTCGAGGCGCCGTCGCGATAGCCACGAGTCTAGCCTGTGGGAAGCAAGGATCGTCCATAGCGCGAGCTTAGCCTGTTTTCTGATTCTCCGCAACCAATTGTCGTCCCATCAATTATCGCCCCGGTGATCGTGGCGTCTGATACCTTTCTTTTGGCCGGCGCTTCACCGCAATAGCCACCCCGCTCGTGTTCGTGACGGGCGCGCCAAGCTCCATCTTTCGCCTGCCGGAAGCGCCCGGACTGCTATCTGTTTTGCTTATACTTGAGGTGGGGCAATCTGATTTGACGACCCTGCCAAAACCGCGCGATGCTTCTCGGCGGACCGCTGAGCCTTCAGGCCTCGGCATGGCACGATCCATGCATGTATGAGGAGATGATAGTCCAGTATTGGAAATCCATTCTTGAGTATAGATGCTTCTTCTGTGGGCGGAGTTGCGTATATCGACAAACGTTAATGCGTATTGCCGAGGCTACTGTTCCATTACCGAGCGAAGCTACCGACGTTCGGACGCAACCTGCGATGTCGTTCGCGTCTGGGGCGTGCGGTTGTTCCGCCTCGGCGATCGTCTTCGAAGATTCCGCGCCGCTCGGTTCTCGACTTGCGCGCCGCGCTTGGCCTGCCTGTCGCAGTCCGCAAAGCGTCTGTCAAAGAAACGCGCGAAGCGGACGAGGTCTTTCTCACCACGACCGCGGGCGGGGTTATGCCGGCGTCTCGCGTCGACGGACGCATCCTCGGCAACGATCGGCTCCGCGATCTCGATCCGCATCCGCGAAGCATGTTCAGCGAAGCACGCCAGCGCTGGCCTGCGACTCGCGTCGATCACGACGCTCACGCCTCGCTGCATGAGCCGGTGAGCCCACGACAGGAAAGGAGATAGGACAACGTGGCTAACTTACGCGTGGCCGTAGACATCGGCGGCACATTCACGGACATCTGCATATTCGACGAGGATACGGGTCAGATTCGGATCGCCAAAACGGCGTCGACCAAGGATCCGATCGACGGCGTGGTGAAAGGCCTTGATTCGGCGGGCGTGGATCTCAATCAGGTGGTGCTCTTCTCGCACGGCACCACCGTCGCGACCAACGCGCTCATCACCCGGCGTCTCCCGCGCACCGCCATGGTGTGCACCCAGGGGTTCCGCGATGTGATCGAGATTCGCCGCGCCAACAAGGACGATATTTGGGACATCTACAAGGACGTGGCGCCGCCCTATGTGCCGCGACGCGACCGCCTCACCGTCGTGGAGCGCGCCGACGCCGCTGGCAAGGTCGTCACGCCGCTCGACGAGCAAGGCGCACGCGAGGTCGCGCGCATTCTCAAGAAGCGCGGCGTCGCAGCCGTGGCGGTCTGCTTCATGAACGCCTACGCCAACCCGACCAACGAACAGCGAATGAAGGCAATTCTCGCTGAGACGCTGCCCGGCGTCCCGGTTTCGATTTCCTCGGAGATCTTGCCAGAGATCTTCGAGCACGAACGCTTCTCAACCACGGTGGTCAACGCCGCCCTCAGCCCGGTCGTGGTCGACTACACCACAAGGCTCGGCGCTCGGCTGGCGGAAGGCGGCTACAAGAGCGACCTTCTGTTGCTCCATACCGGGGGCGGCGTGATGACGCCGCGTGGGGTCAAGGAATTTGCCGGCCGCCTCGCTGGCTCCGGCATAGCCGCGGGCGCCATCGCGAGCCGCCACATCGCGGCGCAATGCGGCTTTCCGAACTCGATCGGCCTCGACATGGGCGGCACGAGTTGCGACGTGTCGCTCGCCTACGAAGGCCAGTCGCGCGTCACCAAGGACTGGTTTGTCGAGTTCGGCTACCCGATCCGCTTCCCCTCGATCGAGGTGCTGACCATCGGGGCGGGGGGCGGCTCGCTGGCCTGGATCGACGAGGCGGGCGGCCTGCGCAACGGCCCGCAGTCGGCCGGCGCGAATCCCGGCCCTGCCTGCTACGGCAACGGCAATACTGTGCCCACCAATACGGACGCCAACGTGACCCTCGGGCGGCTTGGCGCGAAGCTCGCCGGAGGCATCCACCTCAGCGCCGAAAAGGCGCGCGATGCGGTGCGCACAGGCGTCGCCGAGCCCTTCAAGCTCGGCCTTGAAGAGGCCGCGGACGCCATCATCCGCGTCGCCAACGCCAATATGGCGAACGCGGTGCGGTTGATCTCCATTAGCCGCGGCTATGATCCCCGGGACTTCGCGCTCGTCGCTTTTGGCGGGGCGGGCGCGCTGCACGGCGCCGACATCGCCAGGGAATTGTCGATTCCCGCTGTGATCGTGCCGCCGCATCCGGGCATCACCTCGGCGATCGGCTGCCTGCTGGTCGACATCCAGCACGATCTTGCGACGAGTTATCTCAAGCCAGCAGCCGAAGCGGATCCCGCCGCCATCGAGGCCGCCTTCAAGGCCTTAGAGCACGAGGCTGCGGAGCGCCTCGCCCACGAGGGCGTGGCGACGAAGGACGTGGTGATGCAGCGCACTGTCGACATGATGTACCAGGGGCAATGGCGCTCCCTTGCCGTGCCCGCGCTTTCGCCGATCGCCGAACTCGCCCCGCTCGTCGAAGCCTTCCACGAGCATCACGAGCGCGAATATAATTTCCGCCGCGACGATACGCCGGTGGGCCTGTTCCGTCTGAACCTCAAGGCCGTGGGCGTCGTGCCCAAGGCGGAAGTTGCGAAAACCGCGCCTTCCGGCGCGCCGGCTGCGCCGCGATCCCATCGCCGCGTCTGGTTCGCCGAGGCTGGCGCCGAAACGCCGGTCTATTGGCGACCAGATCTGGCTGCAGGCGCCACGTTCAAGGGACCGGCTATCGTGGAGCAGCTCGATTCTACCACCGTGGTGCCGCCCGGCTTCACGGCCGAGGTCGACGGTTGGCTCAACATCATCATTCGTCAGGACGCCTGATCATGTCCAAGACCACAACGCTCGATCCCGTCACTTTCGAGGTTTTGAAGAATTCCTTCATCACGGCCGTGGACCAGATGGCCGAGCAGATCCTCAGGACCTGCTATTCCTTCGTGATCTACAACCGCGACTTCTCCAACGCGCTGCACGACGCCAACGGCGACAGCGTGGCTCAGGGCAACGGCGATATCTCGGTCCACGTCGGCACACTGCATTACACATGCAAGGCGGTGATCGCGTTCTTCAAGGGGGACATGCACCCGGGCGACGTCTACATGATCAACGACCCCTATGCCGGCGGCACGCATTTCAGCGACGTCCGGCTCATCCGGCCCATTTTCGTGGGCGACGAGGTGATCGGCTACGCGCAGTCGAACGGGCATTGGTCGGATATGGGCGGCTCGGTGCCTGGCTCCTTCGACGTCATGGCCAAGGACATGTTTCGCGAGGGTCTGCGCATCACGCCCGTGCGCATCTTCGACCGCGGCCGCTTCTGCCGTGACGTGGCCCATATGATCGCCAGCAACACCCGCGATCCGGCCTCCCTTATTGGCGACATGCACGCGCAGGCCGAGGCCACCAACGTTGCGGCGCGCGAGGTGCTGCGGCTGGTCAATAAATACGGCAAGGACGTTGTCGTGGCCGGCATGGCCGCGGTGCAGGATTATGTCGAGCGCACCGTGCGCCAACGCTTGGCGGCTCTGCCGGACGGCTCGTGGGAAACGGTGGACTATATCGACCGCGACGTGGCGGACGGCGAGGGCATGATCCCGATCCGCGTCAAGACCACCATTGCAGGCGACAAGGTCATCTACGACTTTACTGGCAGTCATCCGACCATCGGCTCGATCTACAATTCCGCCTTTGGGGCCACCTTTTCGGGCTGCGTCGCCGGCATGAAGACCTTCTTCCCCGACCTGCCGCTGAATTCAGGTCTCTACCGTGTCATCGAAGTGGTGGCGCCGCCCGACACAGTGGTCAGCGCGAAATGGCCGGTGGCCGTGACCGGCTTCCTGATGCCCTTCGAGAAGATCATGAACTCGATCTACGAGATCTGGTCCGGCATCATGCCGCATCGGGCGATCTCCTGCACCTTCAACATTGAATATCTGCTGACCGGCGGCAACGACGCGCGCAGCCCTGAAAAGCCTATCTTCATGTTTTACGACTGGCTGCCCGGCGGGTGGGGCGGCCGCAATGGTAAGGATGGCGCCAATGTGACCCAGGCCTCCTTTGGCACCGGCATGTTGTCGCAGCCCGTCGAAGGCCAGGAGCGAGGCGCGCCCATCCTCACAACCGAATTCGAGGCCGTGACGGATTCTGGCGGTCCTGGGAAATGGCGCGGCGGGGTTGGCGCCCGCAAGGCGTCCATCCTGCGCGAGGGTGAGAACACCGTTCTATCCTACATCTGCGACCGCGAGCGCGCCGTGGTCTGGGGCACCAACGGCGGCCTGCCCTCCATGCCGCACGGCCTGCACCTCAGGCGCGCCGGGGCCAATCACGACACATGGCTCGGCTCCGTATTTTCCGACGTGCCGTTGCACAGCGGAGACCTGTTTAGTCGGCCAACCGCAGGCGGGGGCGGCTATGGCGACCCGCTTGAACGCGACCCCGAGAAGGTGAAGGAAGACGTGGCGGACGATTACGTGTCGGTCGGGCGAGCGGCCAAGGACTACGGTGTCGTGCTGAACGTGATCGACGTCGATCTGTGTGAGTACGAGGTCGACCATGTCGCAACGGAGAAGGCGCGTGCGGAGATCCGCGCTGAACGGAAGGGGTGGTTTCAGGAGGCGCCCGAGACCGTCGCCGAACGCTTCCGCAAAGGCGAGATCAATGCTCTCGACGTCGTCCGGCGCTACGCCGTAATTCTCGATTGGGGTTCGGGCGAGTTGTTGGCCCAGTCCACCGAACAGTTCCGCGAACAGTTCGCCAAGCGGTCGTTGGCGCATTGGATCTGAGAAAGTGTCCTCTGTGACCGCGAGTCCGGATCGCCTGCTCACCTCGGGCGAACCCGACGCCGAGCGTACAGACGCCGTCACGATTGCGGCGTCTGTGTTCGGGGTGGAGATGAACGCGTCGCTCGTGGCGGGTGAGCGCGGCGCCAACTTTCAAACGTCGGCTCACCAATCCCAGCATCGCTGATTGCCCGCGGCCGGTTCATTCATCCATCTTTGTGCTAGGCCGACGCGCGTTTGCAGACGCGGCTCGAGCTTCGATCGCAGCCACGCCGCCGATACCAAAGGCGTTCAACGATCGAACCAGTTCGCCAGGCGTGAAACGGCGCCCGATCAACACAAGCAAGCCATCCCGATTGTCGCCGGCCACGGGTTCGTCGGGCAGTATCTCCGGGGATTGGACGACCTTGCGGACGCTCTGAAGGAGGATGCGGCCGCGCGGGGTCCGAACGACCCCCTTGATCCGCAGGATGTCGTCGCCGCGGGCATGGATCAACGCGCTGAGCCATACCGTGAGCGCCGGCCAGTCGGGCGTGTCGCCGAGGTCCAGCGCAGCCGCTTCGATCTGCGCCCCTGTCCCGCCAGCATCTGCGACGGGCAGGGTTTCGGGATCGCAACCGCAAGCATCCGGAAGGTCGGTAGGCGAGCCCATGACAGAGCCAGACAGGGCCGCGCCCGGATTGAGGACGCGAAGAGTCGCGATGAGGCGACGCAAGCGTTCGACCTCCGTGGCGTCTATCTTGGTGACCACGAGCCTGTCGGCAGTCTCGATCTGCCGCCGTCCAAGATCTTCGTCCCTAATTTGCCCGAGCCCATGCAGGGCGTCGACCGTTACGATGATCTCACCCACCACGATGTGATGCTGCAGAACCGGGTCTGTGACGATGGAATCGGCTATGCGGCCAGGATCCGCGAGTCCGCTGGTTTCAAGCACGATGTGATCAATTCTCGGCGCCGACGCGTCCCCTCCCACCCGATCGTCACAGATGTCGCGAAGCAGCGCCACGAGCGCTGGGCGCGTCTCGCAGCAGGCGCAGCCGCCCGCGAGAACACGCAGCCGGGCCGAGCCGACCAGCAAAGCGTCATCCACCGGCGCGTCAGCGGCTTCGTTGACCACCACCAAGGCGTCCCGCAGCAAGCCATGGTGGAGATGATGGCGCAGCCAAGTGCTTTTGCCGGAGCCAAGAAAGCCGCCGAGAATTGTAAGCCGCATCCGACCTTCGCGCGGATCGCTCGTCAAGGCGTCGGCGCCTCGCCGGCAAAGCGGGGATCGAGCGGATCGACAGGGCGGCCGGTGATACGCTCGGCCGCCTCCCAAAGCTCGCTTAGTGTGTTGACCATCACCTGATGGCCGGTCCGGTTGGCCAGTATGAAACCGGAGCCCGAGCCGTCATCATGGACAGTCAGGCCGTAGGAGGCGAGGACCGGCGCGAGGATGCGAGCCCGTTGCAGCCGGCCGCGAATGCGGTCGAAGGCGCTGCCTGCGCCCGCGTCCGTCCAATGGCCCTGTGTGGCCGGAAACCCGCAATTCGCACACATCCTGCCGTCTGTCCGTTTTTGTCGTCCGTCAAATGACCGGGGGCCGTTCCTTGCCGCTGAAAGGATAGCGCTTCCGGAAGTCTTCTGCGATCTCCTCGAAGGTCGCCCAGCGAACGCCGTCATGACCGCTGACATATTCGATCAGCCGTTCGAGCATCATGATGACCTGTGGCCGGCCGCTCACGTCCGGATGGATGGTGAAGCAGAACGTCGCATAATCCATCTCGCGGTAGACCCAGTCGAACTGCTGGCGCCACAGGTCCTCGATGTCGCGAGGATTGACGAAGCCGTGGCTGTTCGGCGATTTTTTGATGAACATCATCGGCGGCAGATCGTCGACGTACCAGTTTGCGGCGATATCGACGAGATCGATTTCCTTGCCGTGCTGAAGAGGTTTCATCCATTCGTCAGCCTGCTTGGAATAGTCGATCGGCGTCCAGCTGTCGCCGACCCGGGCGTAGAAAGGCTGAAAGTCGCGATAGCCCTGGCTGTGATCATATTTGAAACCGTGCTTTTGCAGGAGCGCCGCGGTCGAGGCCGACATCTCCCACCATGGCGCCACATAGCCGCGAGGCTTCTTGCCGCTGAGCTTCTCAATGACCTCGATGGACTTCAGAAGGACCGCCTCCTCCTGTTTGGGCGTCATTGCGACCGGGTTCTCGTGAGAATAGCCGTGCGCGCCAATCTCGTGACCCTCCTCGACGATCTTCCGACACTCGTTCGGAAACGTCTCGATGGAATGACCCGGGATGAAGAACGTAGTCTTCAACTTGTATTTCTTGAACAGGTTCAGCAGGCGGATGATGCCGACCTCGCTCGCGAAGATGCCGCGCTGGATATCGGACGGCGAGTCGTCCCCACCGTAGGAGCCGAGCCAGCCCGCCACGGAATCGACGTCCGTGCCGAACGCACAGACGATCTCTTTTGCCATCTTTACTCTCCCTGGTTGGCCTGTTGGAGCGGCGTGTCTGCGACACCCGGAACGCGTCCTGCATCACCCCGCCAGGCGAGATTGGACGTTGATCAGAGCGAAGGGTTGTCGATCGCAAGGCCGAGCACGACGCGCCCATGCGCGCCCGCGTTGATATCCCAGTTCTGCGTGAGGTGGCGGGCCGCCGTGCTGATGTCCCGAAAGGCCCGCGAAAGCGGATTGCCGTCATAAATGACTCCGCCTCCGCCTGCATCCCAAACGAGGTTCACCGCCTGGGCGAGGAGGCGACCGGCGAAGGCCGCCTCGCTACGAAACCGCGTTCGCTCCTCGTCGGTCGGCAGACGCCCCGACTTCAGGATCGCCGTCGCCAGATCGCAGACGCCGTAAAGCATCAGCCGCGAGGCGCGCAAGCAAGCCAGCGCTTCCGAAACTTTGACATGCTGTGTCAGAAAGCTGGAGAGGCCAATGGATGACGAAGTCGCGACGCGCTTCCTGGCGCCGCCAATGTAGGATTCCACTGCAGCTTCGGCCGCGCCAAGCGCAGCCGCGGTGATGAAGACGCCAAACATCGCATAGCGCGGAACATAGAAGCAAACGGACTCCACGCCCGGAGGCGGGACCGCGCCTTTGAGGCTCTCGACTGTGGTCGTCATATGCTCTGGCACGAAGACCTCGTCGACCTTGGCGTCGTTGCTGCACGTGCCGCGCAGCCCGACTGAACGCCAGGTGTCAAGGATCTCGAAATCGGAGCGCGGCAACAGAAAGTGGCGATCCTCCTGTCGGCCGTCCGCCCCTTCGGTGAAGGCGGTGAAAAGCGCCCAGTCGCAGATATTGACGCCGCTGAGGAAAGGCCAGCGGCCGGAGAGCCGGTAGCCGCCCTCGACGCGCTGAGCTTTGCCGACACCGGGAATCAGGATGCCGCTCAGCAGGGCAGCGGGGTTCTGCCCCCAGACCGCCTCCTGGGCTTCGAGGGGCCACTCCGCGACCATCCAGTTATGCGTCATATTCTGAACCAACACCCAGGCTGTGGAGGCGCAGCCACGCCCGGTCTCGATCAGGATGTCGACGCCGGCGCGCAGCGAACCCTCGACCCCTCCGAAACGCCTGGGTTGAAAAATGCGATGAATCCCGCTCTCCATCAGATCACGCCTCGTCTCCAACGTCAGCGACCGCCGTTCCTCGGTCTCGTCAGAGCGTCCACGCAGCGTCGGAATGAGAGCCGTGGCGCGTTGCACGAGGTCTTCTTCCGAGCCCGCTGAGACGAAGCCGACATCGCCTTCGCCTCGAACGGCTATCGCCAATTTCGTCATGATTCCGCCTCAGGCAGCATATTGCTCTCCCATTCCGCCTACAAGAATGGCGCCAGTTGGGGCGAAGCGCGGAGCCTAGCGCGGGGAGCGGGACGATACAGGACCGAACCATTCGAGATGTCGCGGGTGCATCTCACGGCGGAGTTCATATGAGCGCCGAAGGCTCACCTGCTCGTCTTGTGCACTGCTAATCTACCCGTTCTGACGAGTGGGCAATTCATTCTGGCGTGCGCCCTTCCTGCGCCGTAGTGTGAGCAATTCCGTTCGTATTTAGCATCGAGTTCCAACTCCAATGACCAATGTCATCTCCCTTACAGCGCCCATGGGCACGGAGGCCATTGCCTGGACGAGGGGACTGGCGGCGGGGGCCGAGAGCACATTGGGACAGCAGATTTATCAGCAGCTCGAAAGCAAGTTGCTGCTCGGCGAGTGGCTGCCCAACACGAAGGTGACGCTCCGCACATTGGCCCTGTCGCTCAACACGAGTATGCAGCCGGTGCGGGAAGCCGTCGGGCGGCTGGTCGCGGCGTCCGCTCTGGAGGCGACCCCGAACCGGGCGTTCCGCGTACCGGAACTCGATCGGGCGGCGGCCGATGAAATCTGGTCGCTTCGGTTGCTGCTCGAAGGCGAGGCGGCCGCGCGCTTCGCGGCCCGGCGCGATCCGAAAGCCTGCGCGCGGCTCACCGCCGCCACCAACGCTTGTCGGGTCATCGATTACGGACGTGACCTTAGGGCGACGATGAGGGTCATCGCGGAGTGGAACGCCAGCATCATCCAGGCTGCAGGTTCGCAATTGCTCTACGACACGGTTGGGCGGCTTTATCTGCGTTATTCGCCGTTTCTGGCCTCGGCGCTTGGCGCGCCCGTAGCGCATGACGAAGAATTCCTCACCTTCATTCTCCACATTCAGGACGAACTGCAGCTCGCCATCTCGTCAGGCGACGCAGCGGCGGCGCGCTATCTTCGTTGCGCCGATCTGCGATCGTTCCAGCGCTACCTCTATCAGCGCATCGGATGGTCTTCGCCCGCGAGTTCTCCCGCCTGAGATCACAAATAGGCGATTGGCGTCGCATGCCAGCCTTCGCGTCGCCGGTCCCAGAAAGCCTTGCGAAGCGACGAAGCGATCGGGCCCGGCCGATCATTGCCCAGAATACGCGCCCCGAGGCGGCTGACAGGCATGACTCCGCCCGCGGTTGTCGATAGGAAAATCTCGTCCGCGCTTTCAATCTCGGCGCGGGAAATCGTCCGGATCTCGTGAGGGACGTCCAGGCTGTCACAAAGCTCGAAGACTGAGAGCCGGGTGATTCCCTCAAGCGCGCCACGCGGCGGGCTGAGGACGGTTCCGTCAACCACAGCAAAGACGTTGAACCCGGGACCTTCGGTGACGTTCCCGGCGAAGTCGAGCAGGATCGCGGTTTCCGCGCCCTGATCGTGCGCCTCGAAGCTGGCGCGCGTCAAATCGCCCCAATGAAAATTCTTGGCCGTCGGATCGACCGAACTCGAGGGGTATGCGGGGCGTGTCGGCGATCACTGCGTGGATCCCGCGCTCTTGCTGCTCGGGCGTAAACACCCAGACCCAGGGGATGGCGAAGCAGATAAGATAATTGCAGCTATAGGCCGGATGATACGGAGCGCCCGCGGGCGGGCGGCCGCGCAGACAGTCCATCGCGACATAGGCCTCGCGAAGGCCTGTGCGTCGGACGAGATCGGTGAGAATAGCGGCAATCTCCTCGTCGCTCTCGCGCGGTTTCAGGCGGAGCTTCTCCATCGAGCCGCGAAAGCGGCGGAGATGGTCGCCGAGCCTGAAAAAGGCGCCGAAATAGACGCTCACCACGTCATAGGTCACATCCGAGCGGCGATAGCCCCAGTCCGTCACCGGGATCCGGGCTTCGCGCAAAGGCATGACGGCGCCGTCGATATAGGCAGCGCCGGCGCTCCAGTCCTGAGCGGCGTCGCTGCGGTGCTCGATGGTCTGGGTCAGGTTGTCCGCCATGTCGGTCAGCCTCCGGAAACAGCCGCGCGCATTCCGGCGCGCAGCGCCTGCGTCGCTGATCCATCGATAGCCAGCGTATCGCTTTCCGCGTCGCCCATCGTCACGACGCCATAAACGGATCTCGCGCGCTCGGCGGTGATCCAGCCCTCGATGAGGTCACGCAGCACGCGATCGGGCTCGCGCTCGAATGGATGGCCGTAGCCGCCTCCGCCGGCCGAATGCGAGACGACGAACTCGCCGGGCTTGAGCGTCACGCCATAGCAGGCAGGCAGGGGGGTGAGAGAACCGTCGCGCTCGCGCTTCTGCGCGCGCGCCGGTCCGCCGCGACCGCCCCCGATTGCCCCCATCGCGCTGTTGACCGTTCCGTCGGCCGTGTAGAGGACCTTCATCGTGCAGCCTTCGATTGGGCCGAACTCGCCATAGACAGAGGGAGCGCCGCGGAACACGCCGGCGCCCTCGGTGTCCGGTATGATGCCTCGACGCACCACATGCATCGGATGGCCGAGTTCGTCCACTTCGACGCAGTCGATGCGGCACATGCCGGCGTTGCCGACATGGATAATCGAGAGGAAGCCGTCAGTTACGGGCGTCGCCGCGCCGCCGCTGATGCCGACATGCACCTGGTTGACGAACGGCGCATCGTTGCGCCTCGGATCCTTGCCGGAAATGACGCCCATGCCCGGCGGCTGGATCGGCCCCGTCTCAGCCTGCCCGTAACCGGGCGCGATTTCCGCAATCGCGCGCTGCACGGGATTCGACACCCGGTCCGCCAGGTTCGTGGTCGCGACCGAGCAGGAAAAAGGATGACGCGGAATTCCCACCGCGCAATTCTCGCGCACCATGACCGTGATGCGGCGGAAGCTGCCGGCGTTGGCCGGGACGTGATGGTCGAGGATCCCGTTATAGATGCCCACCATCGCCGCGCTGATCGCCGTGGACTCGGTCAGGTTCAGCCCGCACGGTTGACAGTCGGGATTGTCGCGCAGGTCCACTGCGATCGTGCCCGCTTCGGCGTCGATCGCAACGTCGACCTTGACCGGAATGCCGTCCGGGACGCCAGGGAAGGGATCGTGCGCCGTATGGATGATCCGACGCCCGGACTTGAGCTTCTGGATGGCTTCCACCATCTTTGTCTCCGAATAATCGAACCAGGATTCGGCATAGCTTTCCAAAGTGTCCCAGCCGACCTCATCACCAAGCGCAAGCAGCTCTCGCTCCGCGATGCGCACCGCGCCCAGCGAAGCCAGATAGTCGCCCCACCAGATTTCCGGTACGCGGATGCGGTTCTTGCACATGCGCACGATGTCGGCCTTGTCTTGATAGTTCTCCTGGATCTTGACGGCCGAGAAGATGAGAGCGCCTTCGTTGTACACGTCCACGACGTCGCCGAGGTAAGTCGAAGGCTTCGAGTTGCCGCAGTCGGCCTGATGGGCCTTGGCCAGAACCCAGTAGCGCAGCACGCCCGCCGCATCGATAACCGGAACGACGAGACAGTGATCAGCGGCGTGCGAATTGCCCTCGTAAGGGCTGTTGTGCAGGAAGCAGTCGCCCGCCTTGAGCTCCGGGTGGTAGCCGCGCACCGTCCGGCAGATGATGTCGGGGCCGACTAGCGTATGGGTCGGCAGGCTCTCGGCGGCAGCGAGCAGCCGGCAGTCGGCGGTCAGCACCACGCAAGAGAAGTCGTGCGCGGTGTTGAGAATGCCCGACCGCGCCGTGCGAAAGAGTGTATTCTGCATTTTGCGTGCAATGCTGTCCATCCGGCTCGAGAGAATGGCGGTCCTCACGCCGTCGCGGCCCTTAGGGCCAAGCTCCGAGGCGGGGTTGATGACGTTCATCACGGAATTCCTTGAAGCTCGAAGGGAAACAGGCATGGGAGGCCCAAGCCCAGCGCCAAGATGGTACCGACCGGGTCAGGCGGCTCGGAAGCGCCCTCTCAACGCCTAAGTCGTTGACTCGTCGAGAGTTGGAACGCCGGGTTCGTCGCTGTTTGCGGTGGCGACGCCATAGGCCGATTGGGCGCGTTCGGCGGTGATCCAACCTTCTTCGAGATCATGCAGCACCCGCTTCGGATCGCGTTCGAGCGGGTCACCGTAACCCCCACCGCCTGAAGAATAGGAGACAATGAACTCGCCGGGCTCCAGCTGCGCGCCGTAGCAAGCCGGGAGCTTCGTGAGAGATCCGTCGCGCTCCCGCTTGAGCGCGCGCAACTCGCCCTCCCCCTCCACCGCCGAGGACGCCGACGGCATGGTTGATCGTTCCGTCGGAAGTGTAGATCACTTTCATCGAGCACCCCGGGATGGGGCCGAATTCCGAATAGATGGATGGAGCTCCGCGGTATCGCCCCGCGCCCTCCGTGTCTGGCACGATGCTCCGCCGAACGATGTGCAGCGGGTGATGCAGTTCGTCAACCTCAATGGAATCGTGCCGGCAAAGGCCGGCGTTGCCGATATCGATGATGGTCATGAAGGCGTCGCTCACCGCAGTGGCCGCTCCGCCGGTGACGCCGATGAACACCTGGTTCACGAAGGGCGCGTCGCCATGACGCGGATCGTCGCCAGATATCACGCCCATGCCCGGCGGTTGGCTCGGACCGGTCTCGGCGAGACCGAAACCCGGCGCGATCTCGGCGATTGCGCGCTGGACGCAATTTGCGACCCGATCCGCGAGATTGGTCGTCGCGACCGAACACGAGAAGGGATGACGCGGAATGCCGACCGCGCAATTCTCACGAAGCTTCAGCGTGACGCGCCGGAAACTGCCCGCATTGGTCGGCACCGTGTGGTCAAGGATCGCGTTATAGATGCCGACCATCGCCGCAGTGCTCGCAGTGCCCTGCGTCAGGTTCAGGCCACAGGGTTGGCAGTCGGGATTGTCGCGCAGATCGACCGTGATGGCGCCGGCCTCGGCGTCGATCTCCACCTCGACCTTGATCGCTATGCCATCGGGTAGGCCCGGGATCGGATCGTGCGCGGCGCGAGTCACGGCTTTGCCGGAGGACAGCCGCCGGATCGCCTCGATCATCTTGCCTTCCGAGTAGTCGAACCACGCCTCGGCGTAGATTCCAGCGCCTCCCACCCAACCTCCTCGCCGAGCGCCAGAAGCTCGCGCTCGGCGATCCGCACCGCGCCGAGCGAAGCCAGATAGTCGCCCCACCATTGCTCTGGGACGCGGATACGATTGCGGCACATCCGAATAATATCTTCATTGTTGCGATAATTCTCCTGGATCTTCACCGCGGAGAAAATCAGCGCGCCTTCTTCATAGACGTCGGTCACGTCGGCGAGGTAGGTCGACGGACGGGAATTGCCGCAATCCGCCTGATGCGCCTTGGCGAGCGCGAAGAAGCGCAGCACGCCGTTCTTGTCGACGATTGGCGCGATGAGACAATGGTCCGCTGCGTGCGAATTGCCCTCATAGGGGCAATTGTGGAGGTAGCAGTCACCGGCTTTGAGATCAGGATGGTAGCGCTTCACCGTCTGACACATCAGGTCGGGCCCGATCAGGGTGTGGATCGGCAGGCTTTCGGCCCGGGCCAGCAGACGGCAATCCGGCGTGAGGATCACGCAGGAAAAGTCGTGAGCGGTGTTGAGCACGCCGGAGCGCGCCGTCCGGAACAAGGTGTTCTGCATCTTCTGAGCGATGCCGTCCATGCGGCTCGAGAGGATGGCCGTTCTCACGCTCTCGGAGCCTGCCGCCTTTGAGCTCACCCCCGGTTTGCCGACCTGTATCGTCATGGCGCGTCTCTCACCGGATCCATTTTGCAGAACAGCTGCCTTCAGAACGTCACCTGGAGTCCCGCGTCGGCCGTCCGGGTCGCCGTCGCCCACGGATCAATGACGACAGTGGTGAAGGACGATTCCACAATGGCCGGGCCTTCGACCGGGTTCTTAGGGGACATCGCCTCGAACCGAACGATCGGCGCATCCATCCAGCCGACACCGGAGAAATAGATGCGCCGGCGCGACGCTCCCTTCTGCTCGATGTCCGGCTCGCGCAGACGCCCGATCCCGCTTTCGCGATGCCGGCATCGGACTTTGGCCCGCCAGGTCACAAACTCGACTTCCGAGGCCGGGTCGTTGATTTCAAAGATCGTTTTGTGCAGGGCGTGGAACGCACCCTTGAGCGCCGCCAGCTCCGCCGGACCATCGACGCGGCCGGCTGGAACTGGGACCTCGATCTCCCAGATCTGGTGAGGATAGCGAGCCTCCACAAACACTTCCGTCAGGACTTCGACCGCCCCCTCGCCCGGACCTTCCGCGAAGGCGAGGCATTTCGCCTTCAGATCTTCGATGACGGTCGCGATCTTGTCGAATGGAAAGCTGTCGCTCGCGCAGAACAGCATCTGAGCGTGATCGGAGGAGAGCTCCGACATGAGCGCGCCGGCGGCGCTAAGAAGCGCGCCGGTCTCGGGGATCAGAACGCCCGCGCAGCCAAGCCGCTTGCCGACCGCCACCGCATTGATCCCCGCCGCGCCGCCGCCCCCGACAAGCACAGCCGCCCGGGGATCAATCCCCTGATTGACCGTGATCTCGTCGATCGCGCCGACCATCTTCTCCGTCGCGAGCGCGAGCACGGCCGCCGCTGCTTCTTCCACGGACAGACCCAGCTTCGCGGCCACCCGGTCGCGCACGGCGGCCTCGGCGGCCTCACGATCGAGCTTCATTGCGCCGCCGAGAAAATAGTCCGGGTCGATATAGCCAAGCACAATGGCGCAGTCCGTCACCGTGGGTTCGACGCCGCCTTTTCCATATGCGACAGGCCCCGGGGTCGATCCTGCGCTCTTCGGTCCGACCTGGAGAAGGCCGCCGGAATCCACCCACGCGATCGACCCGCCTCCCGCGCCGATGCTCTTGACGTCGACCGAAGGGAATCCGGTCATGTGGCCCCGGAATCGCTGGCCAAGCCAGGTTTCGCGGGTCCACGGAATGCGTCCGTCGCGGACGAGGCTCACATCATAACTCGTCCCCCCTGTGTCGGCGACGATGGCCATCGAGGCGCCAAAATCGCGCTCGCTGTAGAAGCGGCCGGCGACCGGCGCCATGGCTGGCCCGGAATTGATGGAATGGATGGGCGCGCGCGCGACCGCACCTGCATCCGATGCCCCCCTGCGAGGTCACCATGAGCGTGCGACCGTTGAACCCGGCGTCGCGCAGCCTGCTCGTCAGACCGTCGAGATAGGCGAACATCAAGGGCTTGAGGGAGGCGTCGATCACCGTGGCCGAGGCGCGGCGATATTCGCGCAAGGTCGGATTGAGCTCGTGCGACAAGGTGACCGGAACTCCGGGCAGATGCAGCGCAAGAAGCTCGCCGACCCGGCGCTCGTGCTCGGAATTGACAATTGACCAGAGCAGGCAAACGCCGACAGCCTCGATCTTCACGGCCTTCATCCGCTCTGCGATCTTAACGACGGCGGCTTCATCGAGCGGCGTGAGGATTTCGCCGGCGGCGTTGATCCGCTCCGGAACCTCGAACGTCAGGCGGCGCGGAACATAGGGCTCGGGATAGGGAACACGGAAGTTGAAGGGCTCGATACGACCGCCCTCGCGGATCACCAGCACGTCCGGGTGGCCTTCCGTCGTCAGAAAGGCGGTCTTAGCCGTGGCGCCGGTGAGGATCGCGTTGATCGCCCTTGTCGTGCCGTGAATGAAGGCGCTTGCGCGGGTAAGCAGTTCGCGCTGGGTCACGCCGTAGTGGTGGGCCGCCAGCTGGATCGCGTCCAGGACGCCGCGAACCGGGTCGTCAGGCGTCGTCGAGGCCTTGAACAGCCTGATCTGATCGTCATGCTCGACAACGAGATCGGTGAAGGTTCCGCCCGTGTCACACGCCAATCGCATCTTCCGTCCTTCTGCGCAGTCTTTCGTCTGTGATTACACTGGCAGCAAGGAGCGTGCCGAACGCTACGGTACGTGGTGATAACGTAAGGAACGGGGCGCAGTATCCTGTCGAAACGCCATTTTTTAAGGCTTCGTATCCAATACTAGTTCCGATCATCGCAGACGGATCGGCGCTCGACGCGCAGCCTCGGCGTCTGTGATCACAAAATTGGCGCCGATTCCCGCGGTGAACAGCCCTGATTAACATTTAGACAGCCGACGGGCTCTTTGCTCCTCGCCAGCGCTTTGATTCTGCTGACAGCTTCATGCTGGCACGCAGCTTGCTGGCACTACTGTAAACAGGCCCGATAACGGCGGAAGCGCCGCAAAAAAATCAACAACAACAACACGAAAAACTAGGCTAGTCGTTGTCGCGAGGGCAATCTATTGGCGCATGTTACCCACAACTACCTGATGAAAGCCGAATAATGTCGGAGCTCTTAAAAAATTATGGCCTGGACGAGATGGATCGACAAAGCCTGTTCCATCCATTGACGTCGATCGTCGATCACGAGAAATCGGGGCCCCGCATCATCTCGAGCGGCTCCGGAGTGACTTCTCAAAGATCCCAGTGGGCGGTCCATCCTCGATTGTTCGGGCGGCCTGTGGTGCGTCAACGTCGGCTATGGGCGCCCCGAGCTTGCGGAGGCAGCCAAGCAGGCCATTCTTGAGCTCAGCTATTTCCATCTCTTCAGCTCCAGTTCGCACGCGCCGGCGATCCAGCTTGCTGATCGGTTGCTGAGCCTCTTCCACCGCGGCGGCGCGACGCATCTGAGCAAGGTCTTCTTCGGGACGTCCGGCTCGGACGCCAATGACACGGCCTTCAAGCTCGCCCGTTATTACAACAATCTGCGTGGTCTCCCGGCCAAGAAGAAGATCATCTCGCGCGAGGGAGGCTACCACGGCGTTACAGTGGCGTCGGGCAGCCTGACAGGCATCGCGGCCTATCACAAGGCGTTCGACCTGCCCCTTCCCGGCGTGATTTATACAAGCTGCCCGCATTATTTCCGCTTTGCGAACGATGGCGAGAGCGAGGCGGACTTCTGCGACCGGCTCATCAAGGAGATCGAGGCGATCATTTCGCGCGAAGGACCTGAGACAATTGCGGCTTTCATCGCCGAACCGATCATGGGAACCGGCGGGGTGCTGGTCCCTCCGGCCGGCTATTTCAGCCGTCTGCAGGCCATGCTGAAGCAACACGACATCCTGCTTATCGTGGACGAGGTCATCACTGGCTTCGGGCGGCTCGGAACCTGGTTCGCGACGGAGTTCTATGATCTGACGCCGGACATCGTCAGTCTCGCCAAGGGCGTGACCAGCGCCTATTTCCCGATGTCGGTCTCCATGATCTCGGAGCGCGTCTGGCAGGTGTTGGAGCAAGCGTCTCCGGACGTCGGGCCGGTGATGCACGGTTTCACCTATTCTGGCCACCCCGTCGGCGCCGCGATCGCGCTGGTCAATCTGGCGATTCTCGAGGACGAGGGCCTCATCGCCAATTCGGCCAACATGGGCGCCTACCTGAAGAGGGGGCTGAAAGATCGTGTTGGAGACCACCGCTTCGTCGGCGAGGTCCGAGGCGAAGGTTTGATGATCGCGGTGGAGCTCTCCGCCGACAAGGATCGACGCGTCCCGTTCGCCCGCGCCGCCGGCGCGCACCGGATCGTCGCCAACAGGGCCTACGAGCTTGGTCTTCTCGTCCGGCCCTCGCCCTTTATCGAGGCGCTCGCGTTCTCTCCGCCGCTCTGCATTACGAAGGACGAATGCGACCGGTCGCTCGATCTGTTCGTTGACGCGCTTGCAGCGGCGACGCCCGAGCTCGACGCGCTATCCGAATCGCGGTCCGCTGCATGAGGAGCGATTTCTGGACGGGCGGCCTCGGGTCGCTGAGGTTGAGCAGTTCTTGCGGGGTTTTTGATGGATGTGCTGTTGGGCGTCGACGTAGGCGGGACCTTCACCGACTTCGTCGCCTATGACCTGGAGAGCCGGAGCATCAATGTCTGGAAAGTGCCGTCGACGCCGGGCGATCCGGTCGCGGGCATTCTGGAAGGTATTTCGCAGGAACTGCCTTCCGAGGCTATCCGGCTCCTGAACTCGGCACCACGGTCGCGACCAACGCCATCCTCGAGCGCAAGGGCGCGACGGTCGCCTATGTGGCGACTCGGGGCTTCCGGGATGTTCCCTTCATCCAGCGAGGCAACCGCAAGTTCCACTACGACATGAGCTGGGTGAAGCCCAAGCCGCTCGTGAAGCGTCGCCATTGCTTCGAGATCACTGAGCGGGTCGACGCCGGTGGCAAGGTCATAACGCCGCTCAGCGAGTCCGATCTCGTCGAGGTGGCCAACGCGATCCGAAACTCGCCCGAAATCAAGGCGGTCGCCATTTGCTTCCTGTTCTCCTACCTCAATCCCGCTCACGAGCAGCGCGCAAAAGCGATCCTCTCAGAGCATCTCGGCGATATGCCAATCTCGACCTCGTTCGAGGTGCTGCCGAAGTGGAAGGAATATGAGCGCGCCTCGACGACGCTCGCGGACGCCTATCTCAAACCGGTTGTCAGCAGCCAGCTCGGGTCCATGCGCGAGCGGCTCGATAAGGCGGGCGTGCGCGCGCCTTCCGTAGTGATCAAGTCGAACGGCGGCGAGATGACGCTCGCAGCGGCTGCGCGGGCGCCGGTCAATCTTGCCATGTCGGGTCCGACCGGCGGCGTGATCGCGAGCCGCTACCTTGCCGAGCTCAGCGGCATCGACAATCTCGTGACGCTCGACATGGGCGGCACCTCGACCGACGTCGCCACCATCCTCGACCGACAGGAAAGCTTCACCACCGCCTTCGAGATCGAATGGGGTCTGCCGATCCAGATCCCGATGCTCGACATTCGCACCATCGGTGCGGGCGGCGGCTCGATCGCCTGGATCGACACGGGCGGGATGCTGCGCGTTGGGCCGCAGAGCGCCGGCGCCAAACCTGGGCCTGCGTGCTACGGCACAGGCGGCGTCGACGCGACCGTCACCGACGCCAATGTGGCGCTGGGCAGAATTGATCCGAATAACTTCCTCAACGGGCGGATGAAGCTCGACACGGGCGCCGCCGAGGCGGCCATCGACCGCGTGGCGAAAGCGATCGGCCAGACGCGCGACGACACGGCGTTGGCGATCCTTCGCATCGCCAACAACAACATGGTCGGAGCGCTTCGCTCGGTGCTCATCGAGCGTGGCCTGGATCCGCGCGACTTCACGCTCTGCACCTTCGGCGGCGCGGGGCCGCTGCATGCGTCGGAACTGATGGTCGAGGCGGGCATCCCGCGCGCCATTATCCCGATGCACCCGGGCCAGTTCTCGGCCTACGGCTTCATCGTCACGAGTGCGCGTGTCGACCGTCAGCGCACGACCCAGCTCACAAGTCTCAACTTCGACGGCGCGCGCGCCGCCGATGTCATGGCGAGCCTCGTCGAGCAGGCCGTCGGCGAACTGAAGGAGCAGGGCTCGACCAAGCACCCGCAAGTCTCCCGCTCGCTCGAGATGCGCTATCTCGGCCAGAACTACGAATTAGAGCTGCCCGTCAGCGGCGGACGCGCTCTCGGCCGAACGCGTGCCGCAGCTCTGGGCCGCATTTCACGAGGCGCACAAGAGCCGCTTTGGCTTTAGTATTCCTGGCGAGATCATCGAGATCGTCAACTATCTCGTCACCGCGACCTCGGCCGGAGAATCTCCCGAGCTTCTCACGCTGCCAGAGGCCTCCGGCCCGCCGAAGCCTGTGGCGACCCGGCTCGTCGTTTTTCCCGGCGCGCGCGTCGATACTCCCGTCTACCGGCGCACGGATCTCGGCGCGAGACAGAAGATCGCGGGCCCCGCCGTGATCGAGGAAGCGGCCTCCGTCACGATCGTCAATCCCGGCCAGATCCTGAACGTCGATCGGTTCGGCACACTCCATATCGCCCACGCTTGACTGGCCGGAGACCATTCCTATGCGCTTCTCAGAGAACGGCCTCTACATCGAGAAGTATATCAAATGCGCGAATTGCGGCCTTCTCGTTTTCGGACCGGGAACGCCGGGATCCCGCGCGGGAAAAAAGGCCATCTTCTGCTCCGACTGGTGCGTGCAATGGTCGACGCTCAAGGAGGGCGGCGAGCGCGACATTCGGTTGCCGATCGTGCAGCCCCGCATGCCAGTCGAGAATTGCGCGGTGCACGTGAAGGACGGTTCGCCCCCTGATCCAGTGATGATGAACATCCTCGACTTGACCATGGTCTCGATCTGTCGCGAGATGGGCATTCTCCTGATGAAGACGTCTTATTCAACGATCTTCAACGAGGGCCTCGATTTCACCTGCGCGCTCTCGGACGCCAAGGGCGACATGATCGCCTGCGCGGAGTTTTGTCCCACCATGATCGGCGGCATGCCGATCCTCATGAAGACGATCTCGCAGGAAGTTGACTTCGCTTCGCTTCGCGAGGGCGACGTGATGCTGCACAACGACCCCTACCGCGGCGGCTTGCACTGTCCGGAGCACACATTCTTCAAGCCGTTCTTCGCCGACGGCGTGCTCCTCGGCTTCGCCGTCTGCATCGGCCACATCGCTGAGATCGGCGGCATGGTGCCGGGGGCTTTCTGCGGCGAGGCGACCGAAATCTTTCATGAGGGCCTGCGGGTGCCCCCCGTGCATATCAAGAAGGCCGGAGTTGACGTCAACGAAGTCTGGAAGCTCCTGCTGGCGAACACGAGAACGCCCAGGCAGAACTACGGCGATCTCAGGGCCATGATCGGATCGGTCGATCTGGGCGTCGACCGCATCCAGCAAATCATCGGCAAATACGGCCTGAACGTCTTTCGCAAGACCTGCGAGGACCTGATGGACTATTCCGAGCGCCGGATGCGGACCGAATTGTCCTCGTTCCCGGACGGAGTTTACAGCTTCGAAGATGTGGTCGAGAACGACGGGATCGAAGCCGTCCCCTATAGGGTCGCGATCGACCTTCACATCCAAGGCGACGAGGTCGTCGCCGACTATTCGCGCAGTTCGCGGCAGGCCAAGGGCCCCATCAATGCGACGCTCGGGGTGGCGACCGGCGCCGTTTACAACGGACTTCTCCATGTCACCGACGCCTCGATCCCGAAGAACTCGGGCTGCTTCCGGCCCATCCGGGTGGTTTCGCCGCCCGGCAAGGTGACGAATGTCGATTATCCCGGGCCACTGGTCGCGGGCAACACCGAGACCCATCCTCGCCTCGCCAACATCGTCATCGGCGCGATGAGCGCCTGCAAGCCCGAGCGTGCGATGGCGTCCGAAAGCTGCACGGGCACGAATTTCGTCTTCGGCGGCCAGCATCCCGAATATGACGAATACTTCGCCTGCTACGACCTGATGTCGGGCGGCTGGGGCGGGCGCTACGGGCACGACGGCAACGACTGCGTGATCGCCATCAACGGCAATTGCCGCTTCAATCCGACCGAAGTGTTCGAGGCCCGCTTCCCGCTACGGGTCGAGAATTTCGAGTTGATTCCCGATTTCCGGCGGCGCCGGCCAGTGGCGCGGCGGGCTGGGCTTTCGCCGCACCCTCCTGATCACCGAGGTTCCGATCACCGGCAGCCAATGTAGCGACCGGCACGAGGTGAAGCCGTTTCCCCTGTTCGGCGGTCAGCCGGGCGGCAACGGCGGCACGCAGATCATGCAGCAGGGCGACGATAAATGGCGCACAGTGAAAGAGCTGTTCGGCAAGGTGTCGACCAGCAAATACGCCAACGTTCACTTCGAGCCAGGCGATCGCATTCTGCTGTGGACGCCCGGCGGGGGCGGTTACGGAGATCCGGCGCAGCGCGATCCGGCGATGGTCGAGGAAGACGTGGCCGAAGGCTATGTGACCCCGGCGGGGGCGGCCGCTTTCTACGGAAAGGCGGCGAATGCGGGATCGTTATGACGGCCCTCCGCGCGGCGACATAGTTCCTACGATAATGTATATCACGTTCGCCTTGATGTATTATCGAGCGTAAAGTTCGATATTCGAACAAGAATAATAGATAAATCTTGAAACTAGATCGCCACTTGTCTCACGATAAGAGGTTAGGCTGAGTCGTCTCAAGAACAAAAGTAGTCTATAGATTAATCTATGTGAATTAAATTCAGTCAACTTCAGAGAAATGTTGTAAATATATGGATATAAATCTAAAAATTATCTTGCAATATTTTTTTTACTGCTTAACAATGTGCGCGGGCACGATTGTTGCTTAGGTAACTTGGTAACAAGGAGATTGTTATGGATGGGCGTAAGATCTTCGGTGGCCAGCACGGGTTGTTCGGGCGTCCGCTATCGCGGCGATCCGCGCTGAAAGGATTGGGGGCGGGAGGCTTGGGAGCGTTAGCGTCGGCGGGGTTGCCGCGCTATGCCTCCGCACAGGCGACCTCGACGATCGTGTCATGGGCTTCGGCGGGTCAGCGCTGGGAGTTCCCCGAAAAAGGCGTGCTGCCGCTTTTCAAGGCGAAGTTCCCCAATATCGACGTGCAGATCTTCGCGGAGCCGATCGGCGACATGCTGGCCAAGACGGCCGTGGCCATGGCGTCGAAATCCGACCGCTACGACGTCATCTTCGACGACTACAACTATTCGCCGCAATTCATCGCCGAAGGCGCGCTCGAGAATCTCGAGCCTTATCTGGACAAGGATCCGGAATTCAAGAAAGACATCCTGGCCGATATTCCTGAAAACGTCCTCGACCTTTATCGCGACAAGCCGGCTAAGGAGGGCGGCAAGCTCTACGGCCTTCCGCCGGACAGCAACTGTCAGATGCAATATTATCGCGCCGACGTTTTCGAGAAGGCCGGTCTCAAGCCCGCCGAGACTTGGGAACAGGTTATCGAAAACGCCAAGGAATTGTCGAAGGGCGGCGTCAAGGTCACCGGGACCACGATGCGTCGCGGCTTCTGGGCCGGCGCGGCGTTCATCACGCTCCTGCGCTGTCACGGCGGCGACTGGTTCGACAAGATGGGGCCGGGCGGCTGGAAGGTGCAGCTCGATACTGACGAGGGCCACAAGGCGATGGACGTGCTGACGCGCCTCGTCCCCTACATGGAGCCGACGGCGCTCAACGCCTCCGACGACGAAGCCAACACCGCGATGCTGAATGGCACTTGGACGTATGCGCCGTTCGAGTGGGGCGGCTCGACGATGAACGACCCGAAATACACCAAGTTCGCCGACGTGTGGAAGGTCGCGGTGGTGGCCAAGGGCGCCAACGACAAGGGCCGGCACGCCCCTCACATGGGTGGTCTGGGCATGATCATGCCTGTGTACTCGCACAACAAGGACGCCGCCTGGGAGTGGATCAAGTTCTGCAACAGCGGCGACAAGCAGGATCCGGCAATCGGCAAAGCGTGGGTCGAGAACGCGGGCCAGCCGGCGCGCATCTCGCTCCTCAAGGAATACACGAGCATCCGACCCTATTTCGCGGGCATGATGCAATCCCTGCCGGTCGCGATGCGCTTTCTGCCGATTCCTGAATCCAACGCCTTGTACGAAATCGTCGGGACCGAAATCGCCGCAGTGGTAATCGGGCAGACCCAGCCCGATCAGGCGCTCAAGAACATGCAGAAGCAGGCGACGCGTCTGATGACGAAGGACGGCTACTACAAGAGCTGAGGGATAGCGGAATGTCCGCCGCAGCGAGCCTCCCGCAATGGCAACGTCGTGAGAAGCTCGTAGCGCTGCTCCTCCTCGGGCCAGCAGTCCTCTATCTGCTGGCCCTCTCAGTCTATCCGACGATCTACTCGCTGTGGATCGCCTTTCACAACTATTCGCTCTACCGGCGCGACCTCGTTTCGTTCTCCGGCTTCGACAATTTCACCGACCTGCTTGATTCCGACGTCTTCAAACAGAGCTTCGCGGTTACGCTCATCTTCTCGTTCTCGGCGGTCGCGATTGAGCTCGCTCTCGGCTTCGCCATCGCCGTCCTGCTCGATCGCAAGATGCGTGCGGCGAATGTCCTGCGGACGCTGCTGATCATTCCTGTGCTCATCTCGCCCGTCGCGATGGGGCTGACCTTCCGCTACATCTTCGCGCCGACCTACGGACTGCTGACCTATCTGATGAAGAGCGTTCATCTGCCCACGGCGGACTGGACGGTCAGCGTCACCTGGGCGCTGCCAGTGGTCATCTTTGCCGACGTCTGGCAGTGGACGCCTTTCGTCGCGCTCATTGTGCTCTCCGGCATGCAGTCGGTCTCGACCGAGGTGACCGAGGCCGCCGAGCTCGACGGGCTCACCGAATGGCAGAAGCTCTGGCGCATCGTCGTGCCGCTGATCCGCCCTGTGCTGCTGGTCGTCGTGCTCATTCGCCTCATTGACTCCATCCGTATGTTCGACCTCGTTTTTGTGATGACGCGCGGCGGCCCGGGGTCGACCACGGAAGTGCTCAGCCTGTTCAGCTACGTGACCGGTTTCGCGTCCGGCGACATGGGCTCCGCCTCGGCGATCGCCTGGGTGACCGTCGTGCTGGTCAACATCTTGGTCGCCATTTTCCTCCAATTCCTGTCCAAAACGAGCTGACGTCATGACCGCTCAGCAGGTGATTTCATCCGTATCGGGGGACGACCGAGTGGCCGCCCAAGCCGCGAAGGCCAGCTCTTTCCGGCCGACGCTTGGGAGCATCGGCGCCATCTTTGTCGTCGGTCTCTGGCTGTTTCCGGTCTACTGGATTGGGCTGACTTCGCTGAAGCCGATCAAGGAGATCAACAGCGCGGTGCCGACTTTCATCTTCACGCCGACGGGCGCGAACTACTGGGACCTATTCACCAAGTTCGATTTTGCCCGCGTGCTGATGAACAGTCTCGTGATCACGATCGTGAGCTGTTTCGTGGTCATCGTGCTCGCGGTGCTTGCCGCTTATGCGTTGGCCCGGATGAAGGTGCCCGGCGAGAAGCATATTGCGCTCTGGATTCTGTCGATGCGCTTCCTGCCCCCGATCGCGGTCGCGATCCCCTTCTACATTCAGTGGCAGGATCTGCATCTGCTCGACACCTACCTCGGCCTCATCCTCATTTATGTCGCGTTCAACCTGCCGTTCGCCATCTGGATGATGCGCGGTTTCCTTGCCGACGTGCCGGTTGCGCTCGAGGAGGCGGCGCTGCTTGACGGACTGACGCGGCTGCAGATCATCCGGCGCATCGTCGTGCCCGTTGTTATGCCGGGCATCGCGTCGACCGCAATCTTCACCTTCGTATTCACCTGGAACGAGTACCTGATGGCGCTGATGCTGACGGCGTTCAAATCCGTTACGGTCCCGGTGACAATCGCCAAATTCGTCGAGCCCTATACGGTGTTGTGGGGTCAGCTCAGCGCCGCCGTGGTCGTCCAGGTGGTGCCCATGCTGATCGTCGTCTTCCTTCTGCAGCGGCATATCGTGCGCGGCATGACGCTCGGCGCGGTCAAGTAACAATCCAGACGGAACAGGAACGATGACGCTGCGATTGCAGAATGTGCAGAAAGCCTATCCGTCGGGCTTCATGGCGGTCAAAGGCGTCGACCTCGACGTGGCGGATGGCGAGTTCTTCACCCTTCTCGGTCCGTCCGGATGCGGCAAGACGACGACCTTGCGGATGATTGCAGGACTGGAGACGCCCTCGGCGGGCAGGATCTTCATCGGTGGCCAGGATTTCACCAACACGCATCCCCGCAATCGCGACGTGGCGATGGTCTTCCAGAGCTACGCGCTCTATCCGCACATGACGGTGCGCGAGAATCTCGGCCTGAACCTCGAAGTCAAGCGCATCGGGCCGGCGGAAATCGAGGGACGCATTCAGAATGTCGCGCGCATGCTCGACATCAGCGCGCTCCTCAGCAAGAAACCCGGCGAGCTTTCCGGCGGCCAGCGTCAGCGGGTTGCGCTGGGACGCGCCCTGATCCGCCGCCCCAATATCTTCCTAATGGACGAGCCGCTCAGCAATCTCGACCTCAAGTTGCGCGAGCGTACGCGCACCGAACTGAAGAAGCTGCACGAGACGCTGAAGGTCACGACAATCTATGTCACGCACGACCAGGCGGAGGCGCTCGTCCTCTCGAACCGGATCGGAATCATGAATGCGGGCGATCTCGTCCAGGTTGGCAGGCCACAGGAGATCTACGACCGCCCGCGCAACATCTTCGTCGCGCAATTCGTCGGAACGCCGTCGATCAACCTGCTCAATGTCACTGCGCAGAACAGCGGGGGATGGCTCATGATCCACCTGAAGGGCGAGGAAGCGCCGCTCGGTTCGATTACCCTCCCCGCCTCGGACGAAGTCTTCGGCAGGCTAGGCATGGTCGGAGGCGATGTCATTCTTGGTGTGCGGCCCGAGGCGATCGCCGTTCTGGCGCAGGAGGAGGCGGGCGCCGCGCCAGCTGAGATCGAACTCGTCGAACCGATGGGCTCCGTGAACAATATCGTATTGCGGCTGAGCAGCGGCGCGGAGGCGACCGCGGACGGAGAACCGGTGGTCGCCGTGGTGACGTCGAACGAATCGCGCGAGCGGGGAGAGAAGGCTTGGGTGCGGCTGCGCCCGGAACGGCTGGTCATATTCGACAAGGCGACGGGGAACACGGTCGCCGTGCTTTCCGATAGGCGATGGGAGCTGATATGAGCCGCTTTCTTCGCCTTTGGCGGACGACGTCGTCGGCGCGGAGGTTCTGCTTGAGGGACGAAGAAACCAGGACGCCCAATGTGAGACGCCGCCGCCGCCGCTGGGGTCGGACCGAATCGACCAGGAGCGAAACATGAACGCCGTTATGACGCGCATACGAGACTGTTCAGCTATCTCTGTCTCAAGCTGCGAATCCGCTAGTCGGGTCTAGATCCCCGCCCATCACCACATCAACAGACCACACCCCGTGCGGGTGCGGGTCGAGGCAACCCGGGCGCCTCGATAACGACAACATCCTCTCGCGAAAACTCCGAGAAAGATGGCGGCGCATGTCGACACGCCCAGTCGCTTCCGTTCGCCGTCGTCCCAGGCGACCGCCTCGGGGAAGGCGCGCTGGATATCCAGTCCGATGATGCGCATGCTCCCTCCGTCTTTGTTCGTTCAAAGCGGGAGCTGGCGGGCGACACGACATCTACTGATCCGCGCTCACGGCGCATCCGGGAAAGTCGCAAGGGACGGCCATGTAACGAGCTTGGGCTCTCGGCCCAGGGTCTATGGACGGTCTGCCCGCACCTTCGTACTCCCGGCGCCCCGTGCCCCGGATGGGCTCACAATATCGCCGTCTCCCTTTCGGGGAACAGGCGGACAGCAAGGCGCCGACGGATCTCATACCGGATAACGGCCAGGTCGAGCGAATGAACCGCACCATCAAGGACGCGACCGTCAAGCGATATCATTACGAATCCCACGATCAACTCGTTTGGCATCTCGCCGATTTCGTCGACGCCTATAACTTCGCAAGGCGACTGAAGACCCTTAACGGCTTCACCCCTAGGAATTCGTCTGCAAACAATCGACAATCGAACCTCAACAATTTAGACTGAACCCGCTCCCGCAGACGCCGGGACTAAACATCTAGCCCGAGAATCTCGCCGAAGCCACCGCGCGCGCGGTCCAGGCGGTGCTTCGACTCTCCTCGCTCGCGACCCTCCGTCGGATTCGTCAGATGATGACACCGGAACGCGGCGCTGCAATTCTTGCTGGGGGAAGCCACTCCTTCGAAACCGAGCAGACCATTGTGTAGGCCGGGTCGAATACATTGCCGACATCGTAACGCACCACTTGCCCCAGCAAGTGACTGGCGGCGCTGACCGACAGGCCATAGTCTGTGGTCAACCAGTTCAACATGTCCGTAGTGGCGTGCTGCAGCGCCTGGTCCAGCGGACGCGCATTGCCGACAGAGAAAATATGAGTCTTCGTCTCGCCACGCGGCCAGGTAAGCTTCCATCCCTTCGCCACGCTGAGGCGTAACTCGACCTCGAAGGTCGTTTCAATTCCTGTGCCGACGATTTCGCCGTCCCCTTGGACCGCGTGGCAGTCCCCCAAGTAGAACAGCGCGCCCGAAACCTCGACCGGAAACCAGGCCGTCGCGCCGGGACCAAAGCCGCGATAATCCATGTTTCCGCCGTGCTCGGCGCTGGTGGCGTTGGAGAGCGCCTGACCGAGACCCGGGGCCACGCCAAAACAGCCGATCATCGGTTGTAACGGCAGGATCAATCCCTCCAGTCCCTTCGGAGCGTTATCGAGACGAACGGTCGACTTCTCCCGATCGATCAGCCAGGTCGTGCGCTCCTTCGGAGGAAGGGTGCGAGCCACCTCCGGATCAACCACGTTCGCCGCGAGGACTGCATTGGTCCAGCCGGTGGCCCGTGTCGGCGTCATGCGCAGGATCTCGACGCAGAGCGCGTCCCCCGGCTCCGCGCCATGGACGAAAATCGGGCCGTTGGTGGGGTTCGGCGGCGAAGCCCTTATGACGCCGTCTTTGTCGCAACCGACCGCGTCGAGCGTGTCGGTTATGATCGTGTCTCCATTGGCGCAGTGAAAACTTGGCGCCGCTGAACCGTGAGCATTGTGCCAAACGGTCGCGTTGAATCGATGGACAGTCATGGTTCAGCCTTGATGTGGAACAGTGGATCGGACGAGCGCCATAAGCCTGTCGGCTAAGATCTTGATCGCAAATTGTGTACTCAGACAGGAAAGGCAGGCTATTGACGGGGGCACGCTATTGCCCTGTGGACAGACTGGCCGGCGACTCACCGTTCTTCCGAGGACCATTCAGCCTTCGCGACGCGCCCTTGCTCGAAAGATGAAGAGTGCGGAACCGCGATGGAGGCATGCCCTTCAGGGCGAGGAATTGGCGATTGAAGTTGGAGAGATTGTTGAACCCGACGTCGAAAGCGATCTCGGTGATCGGGCGATCGCTGACGCTCATAAGAAGGCTGCAGGCAAGATCGATGCGCAACCGCGCAAGATAGCGGATCGGCGTCATGCCCGTATGCCTGCTGAAGGACCGCGAAAAAGCTGCTGGATTCATCCCCGCTATGCTAGCCAGTTCAGCTTCGCGTCCGATCGAGGTCAGGTTCTCGGCGATGTGCAGCAACACTTTGTTCATGGAACTGGACATGAGCGCCGAAGGATCGTTCGCGTAGGTCGATCCAGCAAGTACCCGCCTCCCTTGGGTGCCGGTCAGGAGGTGAACGAGCTCGATGAAACGACTGATCCGAGGCGCTCCGTGCAGCGCGATAATCTCCCGGAACAGCGGCTCGATCGCCGCGCCGAGGTGGTCGGAGAAACGCACGCCGCGCTGACTTTCCGTCAACACCTCGCCAAACCCGCCGAGCTCGGGCAGCACGCCCATGAGCGATCGGATGAACTCGTCCGTAAACTGAAGGACAAGACAGAAGTCGGGAATTGACGTTCCTTCGGGAAGATCGGTTATCCAATTATGCGGCAGGTTGGGACCCGTCAGCACCAGGTTTCCAGCCGCGAACTGGCCGATGAAATCTCCCACAAAATAATCTCCGGAAGTGTGGGTGATGAGATGGAGCTCATACTCCGGGTGGAAGTGCCAGCGCACCGTCCGGAACGGATATCCGTGCGACCAGGCCTTGAAGGATTCATCAGGGCCAATTCGAACGACCTCGAGATCAGGTTTCACCGCAGACTCCAAATGCCCGAACGAACAGATTTGCGCATGTCTCGCCTGCGCCCAAATTCGAATGTCGTCATCGTGAGCCTCGCGCAGAGAACACGGGGGACAGCCGCGCTATTGAGATCGCAGCCCAACCGGATGCCCGTGGGGCGTCGAGCCGAAGGCCTCAATCCATTGCCGTTTGCGAATCTCCAGCGCCTTCTCATCGACAATTCCCTTGGCGACCGCGATTTGCTCGAGCGCGGCGAGCCAGCGAAGGTCGTAGCTTGAGCCATTCGGCGTCCCGCCGTCGCCGGCGTCTTGCGCGAGCTCGTCTGCCAACGTCTCGGTCCATTCGCTCCAGGAAAAGAAACCTTCCGACGAGAGCGTCACAGCCAGCGCGAAGGCCTCCGCCTCCCATGGCGCCGCGAAAACCGGACTGTCCGCCTCAGGCTCGGGCGTGTCGCGGAGCCGAGCGTCTCCTCTCTCGCTATTCCGGCTCAAGGTGCTCCTCCCAAATGTCAATGTATACGGGGGCCTTCGTGTCTCCCCGATCTCCCCACAACTCCGCAGCGTCAAACCGCACGGAATAGAGATGCTGAGGGTGCTCGCCGAGCATCCTTGCGTTCGTGTCGGAAAAGACGAAGACGCCGTGGACACGGTCGATCATGCCCCGCCTGCCGCGGGCGTAGCGGGGCAATCGCGTATGAGTCTCAGGATGGAGGTTCCTGGCGCGAACCTTGGCCCCATCGGCGAAAATCGGCTGTCGGGACACGATGCGGTTATATGGCTCCCCAGCGGCGAGAGCCGCGGGCACGTCCCGCTCGCGAAGCGGCGGCGCAGTTTTTTTGGCTGTAGGATCGGCTCGGCCGCTCGCGATTTCCTCCTTCGTGACGAGACCCGCGTCGATCAGCAGCCTGATCAAGCCGATATTCCAGCGCTCGAAATACCTCATCGTGAGGTATTCTGTCGGGCTGAAGTTCTCAAAGCGGCTTCGCACGGCGTCGTTGTTCCACTTGCCCAGCGCGCCGCATGCGAGGAGGTGGGAGAAGGCCTGCGCCTCCCATCGATATTCGAACGGCGCCGTGGCGCCGTCGGGCCGGACCGGTCCGAACCCGTCCATGCCGCCCATGTCATGGAGGCCGTTCATGCGGACGCCCTCGGCGGCAGGGCGACCTTCGCCACGCCGATCATCGAGTCTCTTGTCACCAGCGCCGCGAGTTCGTCCTCGCCGAGTCTGTCGCTGCCCGAGGGACGTTCCGGCAAGACGAGATAGCGTATCTCGGCCGTGCTGTCCCAGACTCGAATTTCGACGTCTTCCTCAAGGCGCAATCCAAACTCGGCTAGGATTCCGCGCGGATCGATGACGGCGCGGGAGCGATAGGCTCCAGACTTGTACCAGGCTGGAGGAAGGCCAAGCACCGGCCACGGATAGCAGGAACAGAGCGTGCAAACGACGAGGTTATGCACCTTCGGCCCATTCTCGACGACAACCATGTGCTCGCCCTGCTGACCGCTGAAGCCGAGTTCTGCGATCGCTCCGGACGCATCGCGCCGAAGGCGCTTGCGATACGCCGGATCGACCCATCCACGGGCAACCACCCGGGCCCCGTTTCGTGGCCCGGTTCTGTGCTCGTAGGTATCTATGAGAGCGGCCAAAGCCTTGGGATCCACGAGCCCCCGTTCGACCAGCAAAGACTCAAGCGTCATCACCCGCAAAGCCGGGTCAGAGGGAAGATCGGACATGTCGCCGCGCGTGTGGCCATGATCGGGGGTATCTTTGCCGCTCGTCATGTTCGGTCCTTTCTCCCCGTCCCCAAACGATCCTGTCTCCGAGAGGATCGTCCCGCGGTCATGGGTCATCAGCGGTTGTCGGCAGAGTTCCGGAAGCGTTGAACGTAGACATTGATCACGAGCGCGGCGAGCAGAATCAATCCGCGAATGAGAATCTTGAGAAAACTGTCGATGCTGATGTGGTCGAGCCCGTTGTTGAGGATTCCAAGCACCAGCAGACCGATGATCGTGTTGCCGATGCCTCCCTGTCCGCCGAACAGGCTTGTCCCTCCGACAACCACCGCCGAGATCGCGTCCAGGAGATAGGAGTCGAACTCCTCCTGCTGGGCGCTGCCGAAATACGCGACCCCCAGCATGCCGGCCACGCCCGAGCAGACCGCCGAGATGACGAGGACGCTTCCAATGACGAGCCGCGTGTTGACGCCCGAATATTCGGCAGCTTCGCGATTTCCGCCCACCATGTAAACGTATCGGCCGAACCGCGTATAGGTCAGGACCAAATGGGCGATCAGCAGAACGGCGGCGGCGACGATCACGAGCCATGGCACCGGCCCGATCGATCCGCCGCCCAGCGTCGAGATCATGGGCGGCACGGAATAGGCGATCTGCCCGCGGATCAGCATGGCGCAGACGCCGTTTGCGATCTGCAACATCGCCAGGGTCATGATGAAGGATGGAATGCCGATCTTGACGACGCCGAAGGCGTTTATGAGGCCCATGACGAGACAGGCGGCGAGGGACAACGCGATCGCCGCCGCGCCGGGCAACGGGATATTGTCGATGCCGACTGTTTGCGCCTGCGCGGTGAAGAACGCCGCAATGACGCCGGTGGCGTTGGCGACGCTTGCGACGCTCAAGTCGATTTCAGCGCAAAGGACTACGAACGTCAGCCCGACCGCGATGATTCCTGTGACGGATATCTCGGACAGAATGTTCCTGAGATTGTCGAGCGACGCGAACCTCGGACTGGCGATGCTGAAAAACACGAAGAGCGCGAACAACGTGACGAACGGAGCCGCGGCCGCGCTATGCCGTTTCAGCCCGCCGAGGATTTTCTGGAGGCCTCCTTCGAGGACGGCGTCCTCCGACAACGTATCCACAGCGTTACCCCTTAAGCGGCAGCGAGAAGACGATCTTTGCTGACCGTCTCGGCGACGAACTCCGTCGAAACCCGCCCCTTTCGCATCACGACAATTCGATCCGAAAGCGCGAGGATCAACTCGGGCTCCGTGGAGACGAGAATGACAGCGACGCCTTTCTCCCTGATGCTTCGCACTATCTTGACGACGTCCTCCTTCGCCCCGACATCCATTCCGCGCGTCGGCTCATTGAGGATCAACACTTTAGGCAGATGCGTGAGCCAGCGGGCCAGCGCCACCTTCTGTTGGTTTCCCCCGAGAGGCCCCCCACGATCCAATCGGGCCGAGGCGGCCGAACCCCCAGTTCGGCGATTCGCTCCGAGGCGATCTTTCGCTCGCGAGCCGGACGCAGAAGGATCGTGGCCAGCCTTTCGAGGATGCTGATGGAAATGTTCTTGTAGATGGGCTGGGTGGCGAACAGCATCTGTCGGCGCGAAGTCGGGCAGGCAGGCGATGCCGGCTCGTTTGGCGGCCGCCGTGTTCGAGATTCGAATGGGTTTCTCCGACATCAGAATCTGGCCTGCGGACGCCATTGTCTTGCCGACCAGAATCTGACCGACTTCGCTGTGCCCCGAGCCCATAAAGCCGTAGACGCCAAGAATCTCGCCCGCGGAAACCCTTAGCGATATTCCGCTGAGGCTCGCGCCGCGCAACGCCCTCGCCTCAAGCGCGGGAGTCGCGTCCCCGCGCTTCGCCAGAACCGCTTTCTCGACGTTGGCGCCGATGTCGGAACGGCTCTGAGTCGGGCCGATCATCTGGCTGATGATCCAGCTCTTTTCGATCAGGGTTGTCTCCGTTGTCGCGACCGCCCGCCCATTCCGAACAACGGTTATCCGGTCGGTGACAGCCTTCACGTCATCGAGAAAATGGGAAATGAAGATCAGGCTCGCGCCCTTTCCCTTGAGGATCGCGAGCACCCTGAACAGCAGCTGGACCTCTGGTGGAGAAAGCGCGGACGTCGGTTCGTCGAGAATGATAATTCGAGCGCCCGAAAACAGGACTCTTCCGAGCTCCACCAGTTGCTGAAGGCCGAGCGGCAACGCACCGGCGCGGGCGCGGGGGTCGACCTCGATGCCCAGGCTCTTGAGGTGCGCGGCGGTTTCTCTCGCCATCCGCCGCCAGTCTACAACTCCAAGCCGGTTCGTCAGTTGGCGCCCGAGGAACATGTTCTCCGCCACGGTCAGGTCCGGAGCGATGCTGAGTTCCTGATGAACCATGCCGACACCGGCTTGCAGGGCGTCATGCGTGGAGCGGAATCGCGTCGGCGCGCCGTCGATCAGCATCGCGCCCTGAAAGTCGGTCTGCGCGCCTGCGATGATCTTCATGAGCGTGCTCTTGCCGGCTCCGTTTTCTCCGACAAGCCCATGGATCTCGCCCCTGTTCAGGGTAAAGTCGACGCCCTGAAGGGCGAAAACGCCGCCAAACGATTTGGTGATCCCGCGCAATGCGAGAATGGGCGCGTCTTCCTCAGGCGTGAGAGGGCGGGGCAAGACGACGCTCGCTTCAGATGAGATAGTGGGCCTCTTCCCAAAGGAGACCTGCCGCGTTCTCTTTCGTGACGAGCGGACCGTCGATGACGATCGTCTGCGGAATCCCCTGCGGGCCCGTCTTTTCTCCTCCGACAACCGCCGCGACGCCTGCGACGACCGCGCCGCCATGCATCCGGGCTGACGAGCCACGCACGGTTGCGTACATCCGGCCGTCCAAAACGGCGTCGACGGCGGGAGGCATGGCGTCGACGCCGCCGATGAGAATATCGGTGCGGTTGTGAGCCTTCATGACGTTGTATGCGGCGAGCGCCATGTCGTCGTTGTGAAAGAAGGCTGCGTCGATTTTCGGATATTTGTTGAGCCAGAACTCCCAGAGCTTGCCGACTTTGGTCACGTCCCAATCCGCTGGAGCGATGTCGAGCACCTCCATTTTCGGGAACCGCTTGACGACGTTCTCAAAGGCCTTCGATCTTCC
Organism: uncultured Alphaproteobacteria bacterium; assembly: GCA_963707355.1. Classification (GTDB taxonomy): domain Bacteria; phylum Pseudomonadota; class Alphaproteobacteria; order Rhizobiales; family Beijerinckiaceae; genus Roseiarcus. The sequence continues at coordinate 173,728 of CAVPPX010000060.1, forward strand.
CTGGACGGCTGAGAAACCGAGCGGCCCAGTCGTCATGATGATCTTTCCCTCGCCGTTCAGCGCATCGACGAGCGCCTGGGTCACGGAGGTTCCCATGAAGTTGTTGTCAGGGGTCAGTCGCGTGTGAACGTTGACCTTGTCATAGGGCGCGATGAACGTGTCGATCGAGATGACCGGAATGCCCTTGGCGATCATTTTGTTGACGGGGTCGGCCAGCGTCCCCTCGGTCAACGCCTGGATGGCGACGAAGTCCCAGTCCTGGGACGCCATGTTCTCGACAGCCGTCCGCTGGCGGGTCGTGCTCAGCTCGCCGTCGAACCATGTGATATCAACGTTGAACAGTTTGCCCCAGTATTCCGCTGCTTTCTTCCCTTGCGCGCACCACGTGACCTGAAGCCCGGCGTTGGAGAAGGCGGCCTTGAGCGGCTTGCTTGAGCGGCCCACAATTTCCTCTGCTTCGGCGGCCCCGAGGCCAAATCTACCTAACAGGGCAGCGCCCGCCGTCCCAGCCGAAGCAAGTAGAAAGCTGCGTCGCGCTGTTACATGTTCCCTCGTAGACCTGCTCATCTCATGCTCCTGTAGACTTTCGCATCCTGATCGTGGTTTGCGGTCTTGGTATGAATATGGATCGACGACGCGTATTCCAAGCAACGCTCGGGATACACTCAACTTGACGACGAATTGTTCTGGAAGATGTTAGTCTTCTATTTTCTGATGACAAAGTATCAGGCCTATATCCGAGTACTACCAGCGAAGGACGGCAAGGCTGATACTTTTTTTGCACCGGATATCGCCGAAGGTCTGGCGTGGAGATCAGAAGCGGCAAAGTCGGACCGCGAGCGACGAGCTTCGCCGTCGCGCCAGCGAGGCGGCTGGCGCCGGGCCTGATTAAGCGGACTACTGAGCTTTGTCGGGCTCGCGGGAGCCACCTTCGCCTCCTCCATGGAGTCGATGCGGCTCCGCAAGTGCGCACACGAGACCCGCGAGAGGCAATCCGACGCCGAGGTAGGACACGCATCGCCAGCCGCCGGTCGCGTAGGCCCAGCCGCCAAGCGCGGAGCCAGCAGCGCCCGCAAGAAAAAAGAACGCCATGTAAAGCCCGTTCAGACGGCTTCGATATTGGGCTTCGGTTACGAAAATCGACCTTTGACCGAGGATGAAGTTCACCGTCATGCCGCTGTCGAGCACGATCGCCGCCACGACCAACACGCAGAAGGCGAGCGTTGAACTTTCGATCGGGACGAGCGTGAGCAGAAAACCGATAGCGACCGCGATCATCGCGCCGGCGGTGGCCACGCGCGTCCATCCTCTGTCGGCGAGCCGGCCCCCGATCGGCGCCGCCAGAATGCCACCGCCCCCGCCCAGAAGCGCAAACAGCGCCACCCCGGCCTGGGAAAAGTGAAAGGCGGGCCCCATGAGCCGCAGGGGAATCGTGGTCCAGAACACGCTGAACGCCCCATAGAGAAAACACTGGTAGATCACGCGCTGCCGTAAAATCCTGGAGTTCAGCGCCAGCGTGCCCATCGAGGCCAGGAGCGCTGGATATGTCGATTTCAACTCGGGCGTCCGTGGAGGCAGTCGCACCGCCAACGCGATCGCCAAAACGAACATGACGACGGCCGATGTCAGAAAGACGGTTCGCCAATTCGACCAGGACGCGATCAAGCTCGAAGTCGGGCGCGACAACATGACGCCTGCCATGAGGCCGCTGGTCACATTGCCGACCAAAGTCCCGCGAGTTTCCGGGGGCGCCAGGTGAGAAGCGTAGGGAATGAGAATTTGCACGGCGACCGCGCCAACCCCGACCAGCAGGACCGAGGGCAGGAACAACGCCGCATTGCTGGACCACGCGGCCGCGGCGAGCGCGATGCATGTAACGCCGACCATGCTCGTGACCAGCAGGCGATTTTCGATCAAGTCGCCGAGAGGAACGATCAAAAGCAGGCCGGCGCCATAGCCGATTTGCGTCAATGTGACGACGAGCCCGGTTGCCCCAGGCGGTAGCCCGATCGCGGTCCCGATCGCGCCGGCGAGAGGTTGCGCGTAGTAGACGTTGGCGGCGGTCAGCCCACACGCCGCAGCCAGCATCAAGGTCAGCGAACGCGTGGCGGCTATTCTCGGCTCGTCGCTGCGTGTCAGGGTGGGGATGCTCGCCGCGCGCTCCAAACAAAATCCTCCGCTAGCTTGCCGAATCGCTGTCGGACATCGCGCCATCGCGCCGCCAAGCTGACGGAGAGCAACTCATTCGACGAAACAGTGAACGTGGCGGCCACCCGCCTGGACCTCGACGTGGTCGCCGGGACGAACCGGATGGATCCCAAGCGGCGTGCTGGTGAGAATGAGCTGTCCCGGCGCCCAGGTGGTTCCACATCGCTTCAAGCTCGTCTCGAGCCAGGCGAGCGCGGCCGTTGCGCCGTCGGCCATGCTCCACAGCTTTCCCTCATCGATGCATTCGCCGTTGAGCAGAACGCGCAGCTTGGCGTTCTCGTCGTGGAGCAGGCCGACGCCTGTTTCCTCGTCGGGCAGGACCACGCCTGTGTTCAGTCCATTGTTGACGATGAGCTCGGACAACGTTTTGGGCTCGCTGCGGAACACGAGGTTGTGCAACTCTATGATCGGGAACGCTGCCTCGATCGCGCCGCGCGCGCCGAGCCGGACCGCCATTTCTCCTTCAACCGCCAGGTTCGCGAACGAAGCGGCGTCTAGGCGGGCGCCAGAGCGGCGGATCTCGTTTTCGAACAGCACGCCGTGGATGGGGCCGTGGAGGCCGAAGCGCCGTTCGATCTCCAGGCTCGTGCAACCGACCTTGTAGCCCGCGACCCCGTCCCCCTCTTCGACCCGCAGACGGCGGACCGCGGTCTGCACCTGGTAAGCTTCGTCAAGCGTCAGGGGCTCTCGCCTCTCGCCAAAATAGGTCCCCGGCGACAGGGCGCGATAGTCGCTGAGCTGACGCGCGGCGAGTTCCTCGACAGTCACATCCATCTGCGTGTCTTCCGGCGCCCTTCGCCTCGATCGTTCAAGGGGGGGACGAACTTCGGCCTGCGTCGAGCGCGCGATGGGGCGGGACGTTCGACGCGCCCGGCGGATCGCCCCGCGTTGAAGCTAGCGTTTCGACGCCGGCTGCTCCGCCAAGAAATCGAGAATGATCTTGTTGAACTCGTCCGGCCGCTCGTCCGGAACCCAGTGCCCGCAATGCTCGATCACCTCGCCGCGTACGTTCGAGGCGAGCCCGGCCATGCCCTGGCGCACGATGTCGCCGAGGAAGCCCTCGCCGCCGATCGCGAGCACGGGCATGGTCAGCGGTGTTTTCGAACTCTCCTTGTTGTGCTCTGCGTCAACGAAATGCGTGCGGTAGTAGTTGAGCGCTCGCAAGCCGCCGGGCGCGGAGTAGCAGCGCTCATATTCGTCAAGATCTTCTTCCGGCACCGCCCCCGGCACATAGGCAAAGTTGTTGTGGAACCAGCGCAGATACATGCGCTCGCGACCCGCGATCAGCGCCTCAGGAATGTCCTCGGCGTCGTGGAAGGCGAGGTGCCAGACCTTTCGTCCGAGGCCGTCGCTGGCAAAGGGATGCTGCATGCAGGCTTCGTAGCCGAAGCCGGGCATGATCATTTCCACGATGACCAGCTTGGATACGAATTCGGGATGAGCGGCGGCGAGGGCGTAGGCGACCGCGCCGCCGAAGTCATGGCCGATTACGACCGCCTTCTTCAAACCCAGGTGCTGCAGCAGTTGCCAGACGTCGTCGGCCATGGTGCGCTTGTCATAGCCGCCCACAGGGCGCTCGGAATCTCCAACGCCACGCATGTCCGGCGCGATGACGAGGTATTTCTCGGCGAGCGCCGGGATGACGCTGCGCTTCCACTCGTACCAGGTCTGGGCGAAACCATGCAGCAGTACGACCGCCTCGCCCTGACCAGCGGTCACATAGTGCAGCAAAACTCCATTCGCCCGGTGCATGCGATGGTTCATGACCGTTTCGGTCGACGTCGATGTATGCGCGTTCATTACTTCCTCCGTTATCCATACTTGGGTTTTGTTTGGTTTAACCCTGTCGTCCTGAGCCTTTGCGGTCGCGTTATTGCAAGATCATGCCGCCGTCGACCTGGATCGATTGTCCGGTCATGTAGTCGAAATCATGCGAGGCCATGAACGCCGCTATCCCGGCGCAATCCTCCGGCACAGACACGCGTCCAAGCAGGATGTCCTTGCTGAACTCTTCCATTCCTTGCCCGACGCGTTGCGTCCGGCCAAACTCGATCATGTCGGTGTCCAGCTTACGCCAGAGCTCTGTCGCGACGATCCCCGGACATATCCCGTTGACCGTTATCTTATGCTTCGCCAACTCCCTGGCGCCGGCCTGGGTCAGGGCGACGACGGCGAACTTGCTCGCGCTGTAATGCGAGACGAGCGCGAAGCCCTGCTTCCCAGCGACCGAGGCCGTATTGATGATTTTGCCGGGCGCATTCTGGGCGATCATCTGACGGGCGGCTTCCTGCATCCCGAGCAGCACGCCAAGCCCATTGACGCGCATAACCAGTTCCCAGTCTTCCTCCGTCACGTCGAGGAATGGCTTGGCCTTGGCTACGCCCGCGTTGTTGAACATGACGTCGAGTTTTCCATAGCGCTCCACCACGGACTGAATCGCTTTCCTGACGGCGTCACGCTTCGTCACGTCGCAGGGAACAGCGAACGCCGAACCACCGGCTTTGGTGATTTCCTTCGCTGTCGAACTCGGCTGCGTCCAAATTGATGTCGGCGATGCAGACCGAGGCGCCTTCCGACGCCAGGCGAGCCGCCATCGCCTTTCCGATGCCCATTGCGCCGCCGGTCACGATGCAACTGGTGTCCGTCAATCTCATTTGCGGTCTCCCCAAAGTTATCAAAAGTACTGACAGTCAATCCCAGGATTGACCGTCAGCGTATCATTGCCTTGGATCAGGAGACTTTGAGGATATTGGCGTCTTCGTAAAGCGCCCAGATATAGTTTTGGGTCCCGTCTTCTCTTAGATGCTTGTTGTCGTAGTTCTTCGGATGAGCCCAGAACCTGCGGACGTCTTCCTCGGTCTTATACGTGGCGATAATGCACCATCGCTGGCCACCCCCGATCGTGGTCCCTGGAAAATTCACAGGCACATCCAGGGTCCGGCGGCCCATCACCACCAGGTCGCCGCCAAGCTCCTGCACGATCGGTCCGGCGGTCGTCAGATATTTTCGGTAGACCGCCTCATCCTTCAAGTCGAACAAGTTGAGGGCGTAAAACATGCTCTTCCTCCTTCTCGATTCACCCATTCGGGCGTTGATTCCGCCACGCTCGTGACGGAAATCCGTGCTCGCGGCGTTCCTCCGGTTTTTGTTTCAGTGCTTCAGCCGAAACCTCGAGATGGCGTCCTCGTCCCAGCAGAGTCCGATCCCTGGTCCTGAGAGCGGGCTTATATGGCCGTCGACAGCCTTAAGGCGCTCCTGCAAGATCGGTCCGGCCCAGTCGACAAATTCGAGCCAGTGAGCCGTCGGCGTAGCAGCGAGCAGATGCGCGCTGACTTCCGGGTAGAGATGCGACGAGACCTCACGGGCGCCAGCCTCCACAAGGCCGGCCGCGCTGCGCCATCCGCTGACGCCGCCGATGCGATCGACATCCAGCATGAGGTAGTCGGAAGCCGTCGCCGACAGCGCCGCCGCGAGGTGCGCCAGGCTCGAAATGTTCTCGCCGATCTGGATCGGCGTCCGTGTCGAATCCGCGACCAGCGCGCAATGGACATAGTCGTCGTGCCGGATCGGCTCCTCGATCCAATAGGCGCCCTCGTCATCGAGCGCTGGGCACCGCTGCATGGCCGCGGCGAAGGACAGCGCCTGATTGAAATCGAGCATGAGCGAGGCGTCCGCGGGAATCCGTTTGCGCACGGCCCGCACAACGGCAAGATCAGCCGCGGGGTTCTGCCGTCCGACCCGAAGCTTAGCGGCCTTGAATCCCTCCGCCAGAAGCTGTTCGGCTTCGTCCGCCGCCGCCTCCGGGGCGATGAGGCCGAGACCGTTGCTGTTGTAGGCAGCGATCGGCTTCGGCGCCGAGCCGAGAAGCGTCGCGAGCGGAAGATCCACAGACAGCGCCACTGCGTCCCAGGCGGCCATGTCGATAGCGGAGGCAATCATCGTAAGGGGCCCGGCGAGGCCCGGCAGCTTGAAGAGGCTTCGCAATCGCTGGCTCAGTTCCAGCGGAGCCACCGGGGCGCCTCGGAGCGTGACGCCAAGATCTTCAATCAGCGCCTCGCCTGCGCGCGCGATGGACGGCCGGTAGCAAAAGGCATAGGCGCGCCCGGTAATTCCCTCCTCCGTCGCGAGATCGATCAGCAGCAGGAACGCAACCTTGATCGTCTCGACGCTCGTTCCGAGCGGGCGGTTCATTGGCACGGCGACGGCCCTGCCTGATAGCGACCGCAGCGTTAAAGTCTGCCGCATCACGCCCGCCCATCGGCGTAGAGAGCCAGAATATCGGCTATGGCTCGATTGAGCGGTGTTGGCGTTCCGAGCGCGGCGCCCAGCTTCACCACGCCCCCGCTGAGCCAGGGAACCTCGAGCCGATTGCCGCGCTCGAGATCGACGGCCATCGACGACGTCATCGTGGCTGGAACGGTGTCGCAGAACGCAAGCCGCTTCTCGGCGTAGTCGGGGGAGAGAGCGACGCCCTTGGCCCGCCCCACGGCCACGACTTCGCGCATGACGTCGAGGAGAAACGCCCGCGTTTGAGGATTTGAGCGTATGGGTCCGATCGGCGCGCGAAATCGGAGCGGTCGTTCCAGAAAGCCCGACAAGGAAGACGAATTTTTCCCAGATTTCTCGCTCGATGTCGTCGCTGAGCGCTGCGTCAATCTTGCCCCGCCGGCAGACTTCCAGAAAATCTTCACATCGCCGGGAGCGGCCCCCATCGTATTCGCCGAACACGAGCCGCTGCATTGGTCCGCTGTGCGCGATAACCCCGGGCTCCGCGATCGTCGCGGCGATGTAACTGACGCCGCCGACGACCGCGCGATCACCCAGAACGCGGCGCAGCACGTCGTCCTTGTCGACGCCGTTCTGGAACGAAACCACCGCAGTATCGCCGGAAATGAGCGGCTTTATAAGGCGCGCGGCTTCTTCGGTGTCCCACAGCTTTACGCCGAAGACCACGAAATCGACAGCGCCGAGCTCCCTTGGATCGTCCGTCGCGACGACGCCTTTGAGATGCAAGTCGCCGAGCTGGCTCTTGATGCGCAATCCGTCCTTGCGGAGCGCCTCGAGCATCTTCCCGCGGGCGATGAAAGCCACGTCCGCGCCGCCTTCGGCAAGCCTTCCGCCAAAATAGCCGCCAATACCACCGGTTCCCATGACCGCTATTCGCACCCGCGCTCCCCCTTATTGTTTCATGATTCATTATTGAATGCATATTCACTAATGGGTTGTCAACCGGCTTTCTAGGGCGCTTGCGCCGGTCGCTAGAAAGCGTCCAGAAATCCCTAAGTCAATTGACGATTGCGATCGCCTTTGTCCGGTTCAAGCGTTGAGTTCGGGGGCAGGCTTCCGGTATCGGCACGCCTGATCCATTAAGGAATTTCAATTCAGCAATGGCGCGCCCTCGACAATTCGATCCCGAGATCACCCTGGACTTCGCTGTCGACACGTTCTGGGAGTCCGGCTTCGAGGCGACCAGCATCGAAAAGCTGTGTCACAATCTCAAACTCAATCCGGGAAGCCTGTATGGAGCGTACGGCGACAAGCGCACGCTCTTCCTCGCTATTCTCGACCGCTACATCGACAAAGTATCGAGCGAGGCGATCGAGCGGATTGCCGGAAACCCGTCGGGCGTGGCGGGGATCCGCGCCTATTTCGATTTCCTGATTGAGGCAATCATCGACGGGAAGCGGCGGTGGGGCTGCCTGCTCACCAATTCGCTCGTTGAATTGTCTGGCCGCGAGCCGGCGGTCGCGACGAAAGTCGAACTTCATTTTGCTCGGCTGGAGACCGCATTCGCGAGCGCGCTCGCGCGATCAAGAGCCGCGGGAGAGCTGCCGTTGGACGCCGGCCCCGAACTTGCGCCCTACTTCGTTTGCGTCGTCCAGGGGCTTAACGTTGTGGCGCGGACGAAACCGACCCGGACGAAGCTCTACTCGATGGTTCGTCCGGCTTTGCGCTTGCTCGAACCGGTCCAACACTGATCGCCGCAACTCAAGGCAGGCAGCCCACGATCAGCTTTGTCGCGACGTGCGAAGAGCGCTGCGTGTCTGCCTCAACAAACCGTGCGTATCCCGGATACTCGCATCGGCTCCGACGCCCCGAGCTCATCGGACAGCTAGAGTTGGCGCGGAAGGCCTGGCTGGACGGGCTCACCATCACGGCGCGCTGCGCGCCAGGTGCGCCGCGTCGGCAGCCATAGCCCCGGCGCCGGCTTCGCCGACGTCTCGTAGGAGGCGCGCACCAGAGCAACGTTGTTTGCGAGAAGATCATCGAGCGGCGCGCCCTTCGTGGTCGGGGACTTGGCCCACTTCAATCGGCCAGATTCGGTGAGATAGGCGCGCCGGCGACGGATGGTGCGCGAGAAGGCTTCCGTCTCGATCAGCGAAACATTCGCGAAGTGGCGCCGGAGTTCGCCGAGCTTGCGACCCCCGCCGCGGATGACGAGCGCGAGCGGGCGGCGGACCCGCGCGGCGAGTGCGCAGAGCTGGGCCACGTGCCAGTCAATTCGCCTCGCGATGCCAATGCGTCAGGCTGGCGCCGGAGCCGAACGATGACGTTAGTACCTTCGCTAAAGACGCTGGGGAAGCAGCCGGGGAAGCAAATCCGGGATGCCTCGGCGATCCGGACGGGCGCGCCTGCCTGGTACGATGACAACGCGTCCGGGGGTCGCGCGCTGTCGTTTGGAGCGGCGCGCCTCGGGACATTCGAGGCCCGCTATATGCCGAAGGTGGCCTTGCGCCCGCTACGACATGCTGCTGCTTCCCGGTTTGGCGGACAGGAGCGGGGAAGCAAAACGGTCGCGAAGGTCCGCTCTAAGTCGTTGATTTCATTTAGTAAATTTGGAGCGGGCGAAGGGATTCGACCCTCGACCCCAACCTTGGCAAGGTTGTGCTCCAGCTATCCGGAACCATCCTCCAATATCCTGTACTGCGACTGATATGACGGACAGTTGCACACGGCAATCACCTCGTGGACATCCGAGCATATCCCGCCCTCCCATCTAAAACGCTTACAAAGCGCTTACATTTGGCTCTCGATGGGGTATTGTAAGCAAAATTGCGGCACAGGGCGAGGGATTATGGGCAAGCTGACAATCCAGGTCGTGAAAGCTCTTGAAGTGCCCGAGAAGGGGCAGGCCTTTTTATGGGATGGGGAACTGAGAGGCTTCGGCGTCCGCGTGATCCCCTCCGGCCTGAAGACCTTTGTGCTTCAATATCGGAACGCCGAAGGCCGAAGCCGGCGCATTGCCCTCGGCCGGTTCGGCGTTCTCACCGTCGAGCAGGCGCGTGACAAGGCGAAAATCAGACTTGGAGCGGTCGCAAATGGCGACGACCCGGCGGAAGGGGCCGGCCCGCGTGAAACGATCACAGTGGCTGAGGTCTGCGACTGGTATCTGGGCGAAGCCGAGACCGGACGCATCCTCGGACGCCGGAACCGCCCGATCAAACCCTCTACCTTGGCAATGGATCGAAGTCGGATCGAAACGCATATCAAACCGCTGATCGGCAGGCGGCAGCTTCGAGCGCTCAGGCTCGTAGACATCGCGGGCATGCAGGCGGACATCGCCGCCGGAAAGACGGCCAGATCCCGGGGAAACGGGCGCGGCGGCGTGACCACTGGCGGTGCTGGGGTCGCGGCGCGAACCGTCTCGACGCTGCAGAGCCTTTTCGAGCACGCCAAGGTGCTTAACGTGATCGCTTCCAACCCGGCGGTCGGCGTGCGCAAACTCGCTGGCAACAAGAAGGAGCGGCGCCTAAGTGTCGCTGAGATCAAGAGCCTTGGCGAGGCGATGCATGGCGCTGAGATGGGTGGCGAGCGTCCGGCCCCCCTTGCAATCATACAACTCATGCTCTTGACGGGCTTTCGGATCTCGGAAGCCCACGGCCTCCAGCGCCACTGGCTGGACGCCGATGAGGGCTTCGTCCGTTTCCCCGATACGAAGAGCGACGGGCAGGTGCGTGCGATCGGACCTTCGGCGGCCCGACTTGCAGGAAGCCAACCGATCCGGAAGGATTGTCCGTATGTCTTCCCCGCCGACCTGGGCGACGGCCACTACACGGCCGCCAAACGATGCCTTGCGCGCCTCTGCGCTGCAGCGCAGATCAAGGGTGTCACACCCCACACGCTGCGGCATACCTTCGGCAGCGTCGCCGGCAATCTCGGTTTCTCCGAATTCACCATCGCGGCTCTACTGGGCCACGCGCCCAGGGGTGTGACCCAAGGCTATGTTCACATTGATGAGGCGCTCAAACTCGCTGCGTCCCGAATTTGCGAGGAGATCGCTGGCCTCCTTTTGGGGGCGGAAGCAACCGACGAACTCGCGGCCTGAACGATGGAGGAATCGGGCGCGATCGCGACGGAGATCGCGCGCCAGACGAGCGTAGACGCTAGAGTATCCGTATCGATCAAGCGATTTTTGGCGTCCAAGGGCGATTGGCCTTCAGGAGGGCGTTTGCGAGGACGACGAGCTTTCGCATGATTGCGGTCAAGGCGACCTTTGCCGGCTTTCCGGTTTCGATGAGGTGAGCGTATTTGGCCTTCATGTCCGGGTTGAAGCGTGCGGCGACGAGGGCGGGCATGTAGAGCGCTTGACGGACGTCGGCGCGCGCGGCGCGAATGAATGAGCGACCGGCCCAGCGCCCTGACTGTCGGGCGATCGGCGCGAGGCCTGCGAGGTTGGCGGCCTGGCCGGCTTCGAGGGCGCCGAGCTCGGGCCTTGCGATCAGCAAGGCAAAGGCGGTGATGGTGGATACGCCGGGAATGCTGGTGAGGATGGCGAAGCGATCAGCGAGGCTCGCGTCGGCTTCGATGATCTGGAGGATCGCCGCTTCGACAGTGGCCATCTGCCGATCGATCTGTTCGAGGCGCTGAGCGTTCTGACGTTTCAACAGCGAGAGCGTCAGAACCTTTCCGCGGTTCTTGGCCGCGGTTCGATCCTTCACCAGGGCCTCGCGAGCGACGTAAAGCTCCTTCAGTTCGAGCAGGATCTCGCTTGTAGCCGGGCGCGCCTGCAATTCCAGCAAGGCGCCCATACGAGCCAGAATCGCCGCGTCCAGGCGATCGGTCTTCGCCAGCTTGCCGGTCGCCTCGGCGAAGCGGCGCGCCTGACGCGGATTGACCTTGACGAACGGAACGCCAGCGATGCCCAGCGCGCGTTCGACGGCGCGATGATAGGGTCCAGTTGGTTCGAACACGACCCGATATAAAGGCGTCTGCGCCAGCCATTTGATGAGCGCTTTGTGGCCTCCCTTGTCATTGGCGAACCGCCGCGCGGCGCCGTCGGCCAATCGATGGGCGTCGAGATGGTCTTTCGACACATCGACGCCAATGGTATCGTTGTTCATCTTTTCCGCGCCTCTGCTTGTCATTCGGGGCTCGCCCCCGGGTATCCGTTCAGGCCAAAGGAAAAGACGAGGGCGATCAAACTCTAGCTCGACCCGTCAAACGGTCAGCGTACTCCCGATCCGACCCTCGCCGCTGACGAGAGGGCAGCCACCCTCTCTCAGCGGTTCCTTCTCGCCTTCTCGGCGCGAAAAGTCATAAGACAAGCATTTTCATTATTGGCGTCGATATCCTGAGTTTGCGAGATAATTTGCGCATTCGTCAGGGGTGAAGGTTTCGAGTGCGGTTGCGATGGCGTGGATCAGGGCGTCGAAGGTTCGCGCCCCGGCTTTGCGCAGCAGGGCTTTGAGTTTGGCGAACCACTGCTCGATCGGGTTGAGATCGGGGCTGTAGGAAGGCAAGTAGAGCAGCCGGGCGCCGGCGTTCTCGATCGCCGCTCTGACGCCCTCCACCTTGTGGCTCGGCAGATTGTCGAGAATGACGATGTCGCCGGGCTTGAGCTCGGGAACGAGGAACTGCTCGACCCAGGCGCGGAACTTCTCGCCGTTGATCGGCCCGTCGAACGCGCAAGGCGCGACCAGACCGTCTTGCCGCAGCGCGCCGATGAAGGTCGTCGTCTTCCAATGGCCCCACGGAACCGGCGCGACCAGGCGCTCGCCGCGCGGGCATCGGCCGTAGAGCCGGGTCATTTTGGTCGACGCGCCGGTTTCGTCGACAAACACAAGATTGTCCGGTCGCCATTCGCCCTGCTGCGCCCGCCATTGCTCGCGAGCTTCCGCTACGTCGGCACGATCCTGCTCTGCGGCGCGTTGCGACTTTTTTTGAGCGTCAGCCCAAGATGCCGGATCCGCGCCCAAAGGCAGCCGACGCTGACTTTCACCGCATGATCGCCGGCAAGCCAGGCTTGCAGTTCGACCAGCGTGATATCGCCTTTCTGCGCCACCTGAGCGCGCAACGCCTCGTCGTAGGCCGCAAGCTTCGGCTTTGGCCGCCGCCCGACTTGTGGGCCGTCACATCGCCGGTCGCACGCCGCCGGCCGAGCGCCTTGTAAATGTACGACACGCTGACCCGAAACAGCGGCGCGGCCGAATAGACGCTGAGCCCCCCGTCCGCCGCAGCCATCACCCGATCCCGAAGGTCCTGCGAATAAGCAACGCCCATGATACTCCCCAGCGCCAATTCGATCCGCGCAGAGAATCATGACCGCAAACCAAACGGAATCCCCCCTCAATTCCGTCAGTCCTGAAAATGCTCTAGACGTCATGTTCGCGGGGCTGAGCCGGTGGCCCGCCCTTCGTGCAGTTAAGAACGAGGATTGCTTGGGCAAACCGGAGCCGAGCCTCATGCACTTAGGGCGGACCATGGGAAAGCATAGCGAAGTTTTTGTGGCTTTTGATGTCGCCAAGAAGAAGCACGCCGTCGCGATCGCGGAAGACGGCCGGAGTGGGGAAGTCCGATTTCTTGGCGATGTCGAAAACAGTCCGTTGCCGATCGAACGCACGATCGGGAAACTGGCGGATCGGTACGACCGGCTGCAGGTCTGCTTTGAAGCCGGGCCGATGGATACGGGCTTTATCGCCAGGTCGAGGCGCTCAGCCATGACTGTATGGTGGTCGCTTCGGCCTTGATCCCGGAACGTTCGGGCGAGCGCATCAAGACGAACCGGCGCGACGCGGTCACGCTGGCGCGACTGCAACGGACCGGCGAGTTGACACCTAACCGTCCATTCGCCGGATCGTGGACAGACTGGCGACGCCGCCGCTATTCGAATGGGCCCGCCACAAGCAATCAACGTGAAACAAAGGCGTTGCGGTTGTACCAGCCCCCACACATTGGAGGGTTGGTCGATTGGTTTACCCGTGCGAGCAAGAACCAACCGCTGATTCCGAAGTAATCCCCGTAACGCCAAGGGATAACGGACCAGGAGTAATCGTGTTGGACGAGTGCGATGAAGATGATGGAAGAACGCTACACATGTCGTTTCCAAAACCATCGCCCGCGTTCTCCCTTCAGAACTTGCGCTACGCTCTCGCAGCCGCGGATTATGGTAGCTTTCGTCGCGCCGCGGAAGCCTTGCTGCCTTCGGCAGTCGACGCTCAGCCGTTGTGTCCGTCAGCTCGAAGAATCGATCGGCATGGCGGTTTTCGAAAGGTCGAGCGGAGGCGTTCGAGCAACCCAAGCGGGCCGTCAGTTCCTCCGCAGCGCGCGTTCAATTTTCGAGCAGGTGGAAGCGCTGGCGGCGAGAGCGCAGAGCACGGGCCGCGGCGAGGCGGGCAGGCTTACGGTCGGGTTCTACACGTCCCTCGCCGCCGGGAATCTTCGCGCTAAGCTGATCGACATTTCCCAACGGTCTCCACAGCTCGAGGTCGAAATGTTCGAGAGCTCGCGCGCCCGCCTCGTCACCGCGCTACGAAACGGAGTGGTCGACATTGCGATTATTCCGGGGGCCACGGCGCTGCCTGAATCGAAAACAATGTCGCTGTGGAGCGAGCGCATTCTCGTCGGGGTTCCTGAAGGTCATCCGCTCGCCGAGCGGGAACTGGTGCATTGGATCGATTTGCGGGAGGAGAAGATCCTTCTCAGCCGGCGGGATCCGGGTCCAGAGCTGCATGACCTCTTGATTGCGAAGGTGACGTCACCTGGCGATCGCCCGAAGATTGTGCGCCATCGTGCGGGTCTTGCAAACCTCAAGAGCTTGGTCGGGGCCGGCTTCGGCGTCACTCTCCTGACCGAGGCGAGCGCCGGCGCGAATTTCGTTGGCGTTATCTATCGCGAATTGCGTGATGGCGCCGAGCCGGCCCGGATCGGCTATTCCGCGCATTGGCGGCCGGACAATCAAAATCCGGCCCTCGCGAATATCCTCAAGATCCTCGGCGAACGCTATCTGTTGCCTGTCGCTAACACTTAAGTGCTCCGCCTCGCCTTTCGCGAAGGCGGCGACCGCTCGCTATGAAGCGGGCGAGCATCGGTGCGATCAGTTTAGCAGGCTCGATCGGCTTGCGTTGTCTCGTACGCAAGAACTTCCGCGTAGGCGACGAGATCGCTGTGAAGCGCCGCCGGCAGCTCAACTGTGAGCCTAACCGGCCTGTCGTCTTGGATCGGGCCGAGCTTGAGTTTCGCCATCCCTCCCTCTTCAGCCCTATAGGGCTCGAGCACCAGGTCCCGGTTGACGATGATCCGGACCGGGAAGCCGGGTCGGATCGTGATCGTCGGCTGGACATTGAGCGAGCGCTCGACGACCTGCTCTCCGACCTGGTTGAAGCCTTGCGAGGAGCCTTGGCGCAGAGCCGCGGTGAGGGCGCCCTCGTTATTGTTGGCGCCGGCTTCCGAACCTATGTTGAGCAGCGTCGAGAGGATCGCGGCTTTGAACAGCATGCTCTAATGGTTGTCGACCTCATCTTCGAGTTCCTGCGTAACCCTCAGGATCAGCGCTGGACTCATCCGCTTGCCGATAGACAGGCGGTCTACTGGATCGTCTTTAAGAATTAGAGGTTCTGCTGAGCCGGCGTGATCCCGACCGGAGCTGCATGATCTCCTGATTGCGAAGACGGCGTCGCCCGTCGACCGCCCCAAGATCGTGCGGCACGACGTCAGTCGGCGAGTCTGATGAGCCTTGTCGGCGCGGGATTTGGAATTACGTTGCTGACGGAAGCGAACGCCGGCGCCACCATCGCTGGACCTGGTTTATCGCGAGGTGCGGGATGGCGCCGAGCCGGCCCGCATCGGCTATTCCGCGCACTGGCGCGAGGACAATCAGAATCCAGCCCTGGCCAGTTTCCCGAAGGTTCTCGGCGAGCGCTATCCCTTGCCGAGCGCCGACGTCTGACTCCCGCGTCGGAATTTGGCGAAGGCGCGATCTGTCGCTATGAATTTTTTCAGCATGGGTGCGATGAGCTTGGCGGGATCGACATCGCCGACATGGAGCGAGAAGCGGAAGGGCGTCGAGCCCTCCGTCCGTGCGAAGAAGAGCGGGGCGCTGCGAAAATGCTCATCCCGTTCTGGGCCGGCCCAGACGGCCGAGAACGGCATCATGTGTGAGAGATTCAGCGTCGAGATCGGCGGCTGCCGGACGTTCGCATAGACATGGCCTGGCAATGAGCTGAGCCAGCCCTCAATGGCGTTGACCGTCTCGCGCATGCAGGTGAAGTCGCGGCCCTGGATGGTCTTTTCGACCAACCGCAGACGCTCCTCAACGATTCGAGGATCCTCGTCCCAGACCGTGATGGTCGCGGTGACGTAAGCTTCGCCGACGAGATCGGAGCCCAACTCCTGAAGCGCGGCGTCGGCGTCGATCGCCTTGTTGGCGGCATCGGAGTCCATCAGCACCGACGCCTCGTTGGTCATCACCTCCTTCAAGATCGCCATGATCGACTTGCGTTTGGCGAACCATTGCCGTCGGATTTTGCCGAGCAGCCTGGTTGCGTCTGTCTTGTCGAGGCAGATGGCGCGTGTCGCCCAGCGATAGGGGAAAGCCAGGCGGTTGAGATCGTCGAGCAGGCCTGGCTAGGTCTGCGACGGAAAGCCCATGATGGTGAGCGTGCGCAGATACGCGCGGCCAAGCCTCGGCTCGAGGCCGCCGGTCAGGTCTTCGTCGACGAGGATTGCGTCGAGGTACATCGGCGTTTCTGGCACGCGGACACGCTGGCGCCGCGCCGAAACGCAAGAGTGCAGGTAGGTCAGGGTCTCTCCGTCATCGAGCCATTCGGCCTCGGGCATTAAGCCTTCGACGAGAGCGAGCACGCGGTCGGTGCGATCGACGAAGCCGTCGAGGGCCGCTCGCCAGTCCGCGCCGTCGTGAGGTCGGTTCTCGTAGAGCCAGGCTTCGGCGCGGGCGGAATTGTCGGCCGGCGGCAGCCACAGCAGCGTCAGGAAATACCGGCTCTCGAAATGCGCGCCTTCCTCCTCGAACTGTGCGCGCCGTTCGGCGTCGACGAGCTTCGAAGCGGGTTCGAGGAAATCGCTCAACGGATAGCTGTGCGCGGGCTGTCGCTGGGCTTCGATGAAGATCGCCCAGCCTGTGCCGCGCAGCGCATTGTTGAGCCGTGCGGTGATCGCGGCCAGCTCGGCCGGTGTCGAAAATCGAGGTCCGGCCCGCGGAATTTTGCGGTGCGCTGAAACGAACGGTCCTTGTTGAGGATGACGCCTTCACGCACGAGCGCCGCCCACGGCAGGGAAATCGGCGAGGCTGTGCGAGCGGCGGCGATATTCGGCGAGGTTCATCATGACCCCGCCCTCACCCGACAAGATGCTGCGGATAGCGGAGGTGCCGACGCACCACGTCGACGAAGGCCGGGTCGCGCTTGGCGGCCCAGACCGCGGCGAGACGGCCGACGAGCCAAATTGCGGCGCCGACGATCCAGAGGCGCAGCCCCAGACCGACGGCCGCGGCGAGTGTGGTAGTCGCCGGTGGGGCCGAGCCCTGGACGACGGCGAGTTCGGCGAGCTTGCGGGCGGACCCGCGGCCGGCGAGAACGGCGATGAGGTCGATGGTCTCGGCGATCAGCGCGCGCGGGACGGTGACGACGGCTTCCTGGATGAGCTGCTTGAGGCGGCGCAGCGCGCCCGTGGCCGATCCGGCGTGGAGAGTACCGACCCCTCCAGGGTGGCCAGTGCCCCATGCCTTCAGGAGATCCAGAGCCTCGGGGCCCCGCACCTCGCCGATCGGGATGCGGTCGGGCCGAAGCCGAAGAGAAGAGCGCACGAGATCGGAGAGTGAGGCGGCGCCATCTTTGGTGCGCAGCGCGACGAGATTGGGCGCGGCGCATTGAAGCTCGCGGATGTCCTCGATCAGCACCACCCGGTCGCCAGTCTTGGCGACCTCGGCAAGCAGCGCGTTGACCAGGGTGGTCTTGCCGGTCGAGGTGCCCCCGGCGACGAGGATGTTCTTCCGGTCACGGACGCCGGCGCGCAGCAGCTCGGCTTGCGAGACGGGCATGATGCCGGCCTCGACATAATCGCCGAGGGTGAAGACGGCGACGGCGGGCCGCCGGATCGCGAAGCAGGGCGCGGCGACTACGGGAGGCACGAGCCCCTCGAACCGCTCCCCTGTCTCGGGCAACTCGGCCGAAACGCGAGGCGAGCTAGCGTAATCTCGACGCCGACATGGTGGGCAACGAGGCGCACGATGCGTTCGGCATCGGCGGGCGTGACGCGGCACCCGGTGTCTTCGAGACCGCCCGACAGCCGATCAATCCAGGGCCGACCGTCGGGGTTGAGCATCACCCCGACGATGCTCGGATCTTCGAGATAGCCGGAAATCGCCGGCCCAAGCGCGGTGCGCAACATACGCGCGCCACGGGCGAAAGCTTCGGATCGGAAAGAGACCGTCGTCACGTCGAACCCCGCGCTACGTCGCCTCGGTTCGGAGGCGGATGTGTCAGCGGGGTTGATTAGAAAGAGCCGTAACCGGGGCGATGCAACAAGGTTGAACGAGGCGTAGGGTCGCCGGATAGAAAGACGGGCCGCGGGGATGGCGTGCGTTCAGGTCAGGACATTCCGCTGTCTGAATTCCGCTGCGCCTCTTCTGCGCCCACGTCGCGGACGATCTCGTCGGCAAGTTTGCGCCCTCGGGCGAGACGACGGCCGAGCGCCTCGACGAAACCCTCGTAACGCTCCCGGCCTTTCGCCTGCGCCGCCGGCTGTGCGGCGTCCGGCAATGGCGGTGTGCTGGTCAGCCAGAAACGCACGAACAAAGCCAGCGCCTCGTTGGAAATCTCGGCGTGCCTTTCGAGCCGCTCGATCTGCCGGGACATGCGATCCAATCGCCGCGCAAGGGCGGCCTCCAGGCTATCGGCGCCGTCGGGCGATAGATGGGACGCCAGCGCCGCCTCGACGACCAAGGACTGCGTCGCGCCCTTGCGCGCGGCGTAGTCGGCCAACTTGCCAGCGAGGTCGGGCGGGAGACGGAACGTGTGCTTTGTCCGCATGGAGGCTTACATCCCCATGTCGTCGGCCGTATCGAGGGAGACTTGACGGGCCACGCTCCCCATTGTCCGCTGAATCATGCGTTGGTGTTGCGGCTCGTCATCCGGGTCGTCTTCCATTGGTTCGAACTCGTGGACCGCTTTCCTCGGCTCTGGCGCGATGTCCTCATGCTCGGGCAGCTCGGGCTCTTGCCTGATGCCTGCGTTTGCCGGGTCCTCGACAAGCGCTGCCGTCGGCGTCGCAACGATGGCGTCAGCCCAATCGCTTTCAGGTGCGGTTTGGAGCCCTTCCGGACCCGACGGGAGGGTGCGACCGGACAGCGTTGGCGGCGGAAGGATGCGCGCCTTCATCTCCGCATCATCGTAGTAGCGCGCCTTTTTCGCGCGGATCGGATGGCAGCCGGAAACCAGCACGAGTTCGTAGTCATGCGGGAGCTGCATTACTTCGCCGGGCGTGAGTAGCGGCCGCGCGGTCTCTTGCCGCGACACCATCAGGTGCCCGAGCCAAGGGCTCAGCTGATGGCCCGCATAGTTTTTCATCGCGCGCATTTCGGTGGCCGTGCCAAGCGCGTCCGAGAGACGCTTGGCCGTGCGCTCGTCGTTGGTGGCGAAGCTCACGCGCGCATGGCAGTTATCGAGGATCGAGTTGTTCTGGCCGTAGGCTTTCTCGATCTGGTTCAGCGACTGCGCGATGAGGAAGCTCTTCAGGCCGTAGCCCGCCATGAAGGCGAGCGCGCTCTCGAAGAAATCGAGCCGGCCGAGCGCCGGGAATTCGTCGAGCATCAGCAACAGGCGATGCCGTCGCTGCTTCGCCTCCAGCTCCTCAGTCAGTCGCCGGCCGATCTGGTTGAGCATCAGCCGCACAAGCGGTTTGGTTCGGCTGATGTCCGACGGCGGCACAACGAGGTACAGCGTCGGCGGCGCCACTCCCTCCACCAAGTCACGAATGCGCCAATCGCACTGTCGAGTGACCGTCGCCACGACCGGATCGCGGTAGGACCAAGAAACGACATCGCGGTAGAGAGCACGCCAGAGCGCTCGTTGTCGCTCTTGTTCAAAAGTTCGCGGGCTGAGCTGGCGACGACCGGATGGACCCCTTGATCACCGAGGTGCGGCGTGGTCATCATCGCTCGCAGCGTCGTCTCGACCGGGTGGCGGGGATCGGAGAGGAAATTGGCGACGCCGGCGAGCGTCTTGTCCGGCTCGGCGTAGAGCACGTGCAGGATCGCGCCAACCAGCAGGGAGTGGCTGGTCTTCTCCCAGTGGTTGCCGCTCTCCAGCGCACCCTCGGGATCGACCAAAACGTCGGCGATGTTCTGGACATCGCGGACCTCCCACTCGCCACGACGGACTTCCAGCAGCGGATTGTAAGCGGCGCTCGCCGCGTTGGTCGGATCGAACAGCAGCGCGCGCCCGAACCTGGCGCGCCAGCCGGCGGTCAAGGTCCAGTTCTCGCCCTTAATGTCGTGGACGATGGCCGAGCCGGGCCACGCCAGCAGCGTGGGGACGACGAGCCCGACGCCTTTGCCGGTTCGGGTGGGGCGAAACACAAGACGTGCTCGGGACCATCATGGCGAAGATATTGATCGCGCCAGTGGCCGAGCATCACGCCGTCGTGGCCGAGCAGGCCAGCTTCGCCAACCTCACGCGTCTCGGCCCAGCGCGCCGAGCCATAGGTGGTGACGCGCTTCATCACTCTCGCGCGAGCTACGATTGGAAAGCAAGGCGCCAGGCTACCCACTCCGTCGGTCCCCAGAGGACACCGAGCACGACGGTGCTGACGAGGAGGACTTGGCCCCACAGGATCTTGGTCGCATTCATGGCGACCACAGGTGAGAGTTCTGGTCCGGCCCGAATGCAAGATTGCGCGAGTAGTGAGACGCCCGCCGGATAGCGAAGCGCGTAAATTGGACTATCTGCGACGCGACCACGAGGGCGAGCCGCGAGTGATTAACTTAGCATCGGGCCAGCGCTTCCTGCCTCCAGGACGATGCTCAGAATGCCCGGTTACGATTTTCACAAAGACAGTGGCGAAATAACTTCTTTCCGACAGCTCCTTTTGCGCTTTGGGCGCACGTTCGAGGCCGCCCCTTCTGGTCAGATCGAATCAGAATTGGCGACACGATCGCGATGACGCAACGCCGCAGAGACGTTGGTCGTTGGTGGATCAAATTGCAGATGTGCCTCATAAAAGGGCGCGCGGTTTGAATCTCCTCCGCTCCACCAAGAAGTCCGCGCAAATCGACGTGATTTCCTAGTCCGCAGAATGGCACGACATTTCCGCGACTTGCGGCGGCATTAGTCGGTCTGCCAAGTCCATTCCACCGTCTCTGCGGCTTATGGGCGGCGCGTGCGCTCGAAAGTCTCTGGCCGCAAAATTCCGTTTCCAAGGTTGCTGTTTGCCACGTGCCCACCGCGCCCGATTTTGAAGGGCCCTTGGGGGTTGGAACCTCAACACTTTGAGCCGGTTCGGATGGGATGGATTAACTCGTCGCCAGATGACAGACGAGCAAGGGTGGATCGCGCGTTAGCCCACGCCGGCGCCTGGAGTTCGAGCGTGCGCCACTGATCCGGCCACGCCATCGGCAGGTCGACGAGACGCTTGAGACCAAAGCCGCGCGGCAGGCGTCCTTCGACTGCCGCCTTGACGATCTCCGGCGCGAGAAAAGCGAGCGACAGGGTCATCCGGATCGAACGCACGGTCCTGCCCTCCCGCGAAGCAAGCGACTCGAAAGTCAGGCGGGGATCTGAGAGAGGTTCGTCCAGCCAGCGGTGCGCATCGCGAAGGGCTTCGATCAGGAGGGCGCGCGCGTTAGCGGGCATCAGGCGGGCATAGGTCTTCCCATCGTCGACTCCTGGATGATCTCGCGCTTGCGATAGGGTGACGGCCGCGTCCAGGGAAGCGTCAGAATCCTCGCGCCGTCGTTTTCCTCCGCAACCTCTGACAGTTGGATTCGGATCGTTGCGTGGCTGATCACGACACGATCAATCAGGTTGCGAGTGTCGGCCAGCGAGGCGTCGGACAGGATAGTTTACCCACAGCCTCAACGACGAGCTCTTCGACATCACCGGCTGGAACGCGAAGGATCGATGCCGCTTTGCTCCTGTCACCCTGCAGAGCCGCCTGTGAGACATAATAGCGCCAGCGCTTGGATCCCCTCCTCGCCCAGGTCGGGCTCATGCGGTTGCCACCGTTGTCATAGAGCTTGCACATGAGTAGCGCACCCGACGCTTGGCGCGTTCTCTTGGTCCTCGCAGCGCCGAGATGATTGCCCAGGCTTTGCCGGACCTCGTCCCACAGGTCTCCCGTCACGATCGGGGGGTGGTGTCCACCGTAAATTTGGCCCTTGTGAGCGATCCGGCCGACGTAGATGGGGTTCGATCGAACAGGACTTCAACTCCCTCGACGCCCAGCGAGAGGCTTCGGAGACCTACATAAAGAGCCAAGCGCATGAAGGCTGGCGGCTGATCCGAGATCACTATGACGACGGCGGCTTCTCTGGCGGGTCGATGGATCGGCCGGCCCTACAGAAGCTACTCGTCGACGTGCAGGCGAGACGGATTGTTGTGATCGTCGTCTACAAAGTCGATCGGCTGACACGCTCGCTCGCTGACTTCGCCAAGCTGGTTGAGACATTCGATGCCCATGGCGTCTCCTTCGTATCGGTAACTCAGTCGTTCAACACCACGACCAGCATGGGACGTCTGACCCTCAACAGGATCTTGTAGATGTGCCCGCGGCTGAACAGTCCGCCCCCGGTCGAGTGGCCACCGCCATCGATGCGGATCGGAATTCGAACCTCCTCAGCGTCGAGTTGCTGTTTGAGGCGCACCACGCTTCCCGCCCCGAGATAGCGGCGAAACAGGGACCGCACGATCTCGGCATGATCTTCGACGATACGCAACGCGCGGTCCTCGGCTCGGTAACCTAGGGGAACCACTCCGCCCATCCACATTCCCTTCTTTTTCGAGGCGGCGATCTTGTCCCGGATGCGCTCGCCCGTAACCTCCCGCTCGAACTGGGCGAAGGACAGCAGCACATTAGGGGGCGAAGGATTTGGCTTTTGGTGCGCCGACGCTCTATCAGGCGAGCACGAACTATTTCCAGCAGACGCCCGGCGCCACGGGAGCTCAACGCTGGGGAACCTATTCGAGCGCCGTCGCCGACCCCAACAATCCGAACGGCTTCTGGATATCTAATGAGTATGTCACCAACACGGGCGTCACAATCCCGAGCGGCCTCAGCGCCTGGTGGGACACGGCGGTCGCGCAGGTCAGTGTCGGCGGATCGGTCGGCGGGGGACCGGTCGGGCCTCCAACGATCGCGGGGACGCGTCCGACGCCGACGACGGTGGACGCGGCGGTCAATCCGTTCACGGGCGTGACGATCGGCGATCTGAACACGGGCGCCACGGACACGCTGATGATCACGCTGTCGAACAGCGGGACGACGGGCGTGCTGTCGGGAACGGGTCTGAGCGGTGGGACGAATGGCGTCTATACGCTAAGCGGCACGGCCGCAGCGGTCACCAGCGCTCTGGATCTATTGTCATTCAAGCCGGCGACGGGAGCGCCGGGCAGCATCACGACGACGACGTTTGCGCTGAGCGACCAGAGCACCGGCTTTGCGACGCCGGCGGCCGACACCGCGACAACGGTGACCGACACCGACGCGGTCCCGCCGACGATCGCGGGGACGCATGCTAGGCCGACGACGGTGGACGCGGCGGTCAATCCGTTCACGGGCGTGACGATCGGCGATCTGAACACCGGCGCCACGGACACCCTGACGATCACGCTGTCGAACAGCGGGACGACGGGCGTGCTGTCGGGAACGGGTCTGAGCGGCGGGACGAATGGTGTCTATACGCTAAGCGGCACGGCCGCAGCGGTCACCAGCGCTCTGGATCTATTGTCATTCAAGCCGGCGACGGGAGCGCCGGGCAGCGTCACGACGACGACGTTTGCGCTGAGCGATCAGAGCACCGGCTTTGCGACGCCGGCGACCGACAGCGCGACGACGGTGACCGACACCGACCCGGTGCTGCTCACGCAGCCGACGATATCCTCCGCGACCTATACCGGCACCGCCTTGACGGGCCACTGGAGCCTCAGCGGCACGGCGCCTGCGGGCACGACAGTCACGCTCTACGACCGTACGACGGCGCTCGCACCCACTGCTACCGCCACCGCGGGAACGTGGACGATTGCTACCACAGAGAACGAGAGCGCGATCCGCGATTATACGGTGATCGCGACTTCCGCCGGCGCAACGAGTCTCCCTCGGCGCCCTACTATGAGGGGACGCCGGGAAACGACGTGTTCGACTTCGCGTCGGAAGCGGCTGTCTCCGCTGCGGCTCTGATCAACGGCAATGGCGGTGCCTCGGACACGCTCCAGTTGACGGCGGCGTCGACGCTGACCGATGCGGACTTCGCTTATATTAAGTCCGTCGAGATTCTATGGCTTGACCGGCGCCAGCAGCGTCACTTTGGGACCGAACGCGTCCTTGGCCGGCATCAAGAGTGTGACCACAGGAACCGGGAATACCATCATCGCGGACAGCAATTCCGGGACGCTGACGATCAACGCCGCGGCGCTGGGCGCCGGCAGTACGTTGACCCTGGCTGGGTCGACGGCGGTGACCGTAACTGGCCTAACGGGTAATCTCGACGCGACCGGCGACACGGGCACGCTCGCCGTGACCGCCACCGGCGCCGCCGTGCAGGTGGCTACCGGCACGGGCCTCACGACGATCACCGACAGCACCTCGGGCAGCACGGTCACGGTGGACGCCACCAAATACGGAATCCAAACGCTGACGCTCGCCGGGAACTCGGGGGCGAAGATTGTGAACAACCTGGCCGGCAATGTCACTGTGACCGGGAACGGCGCGCTCACTGTGAACGCCACCGGGACGGGGGCGCAGACCGTGATTACGGGAACAGGGAACACGTCGATTACCGACACCGGCAGCGGCAGCATGACGGTCAACGCCAATGCGTCGGGCGCCGCCAAGACGCTGACGCTGTCGGGCTCGGCGAATGAGACGGTCACCAACCTGGGCGAGAAACTCGTTGCTACCGGGCTGACCGGCAATCTGACGGTCACGACGAATGCCAATGCGCTTTCGATCGCGCTCGGCTCCGGCGCCAACACGATCAACGCCGGCGCCATGACTGGCACGCTGACGCTAACCGGGGCCAGCGCGGCGACTGTGACGGCGCTCGGCGGCAGTCTCAACGCGATCGGCGACAGCGGCACGCTCACCGTGACCACGACCGGTGCGGCGCAGACCGTGACCACCGGCTCGGGCAATATTGCGAT
Organism: uncultured Alphaproteobacteria bacterium; assembly: GCA_963707355.1. GTDB lineage: Bacteria > Pseudomonadota > Alphaproteobacteria > Rhizobiales > Beijerinckiaceae > Roseiarcus. Next base: position 198,525 of record CAVPPX010000060.1, read on the forward strand.
CACCGACAACTCGACGGGGACGCTCACGGTCAACGGGGCGGGGTCGGCGACCGTGATCACCGGCTCGGGCGCCACGTCGATCGCCGGCAGCGCCACGGGCGGTATCACCGTGAACGCCACCGCGCTCGGAACCAACACGCTGACGCTCTCCGGTTCGTCGACGAAGACGGTCAAAAACCTCGCGGGCACTCTTGTTGCGACCGGCGGGATCACTGTGAACGCCGTGAGCCCGGGGTCGCAGTCCGTGACCACCACCGGCACCGGCGCCCCAACGATTACCGACGCCAGCGGCATCCTGACGATCGACGCCAGCAAGTCGAGGACCGGCACGCTGACGCTCAACGGCGGCGCCACCACGACCGTGAACAACTTGAAGAGCTATCTCAACGCGACCGGCGACAGCGGCACGCTTACCGTGACCACGAACGGCGCGGCGCAGACCGTGACCACCGGCTCGGGCAACATTACGATCACCGACAACTCGACAGGTACTCTGACGGTCAACGCCGCGGCGCTGGCTGCTGGCAGTACCCTGACGCTGATGGGTGCCGGCCCAGCGACCGTAACCAACCTCAAGAGCAATCTCGTTGCGACCGGCGACAGCGGCCCGATCACCGTGACCGCCACCGGCGCGACAGCGCAGACCGTGACCACCGGCTCGGGCAATATTTCGATTGCCGACTCGACGGGCACGGACACGGTAAACGCCGCGGCGCTGAGCGCCGGCAACACGCTGACGCTCTCCGGCTCAACGGCGAAGACGGTCAACAGCTTGCAGGGCAATCTTCTCGTTTCGTCCGGCAATGGTTCGACCACGGTGACCGCGACGGGGTCGGGGCCGCAATCGATCACGACGGACAACGGCGCGGATACAATCATAGCCGAAACAACAGGAGGCGATACGATCCACGGCGGCGGCGGAGCCGATAACATAAATGTCACGGGTCATACCGCCGCCGACACCTTCACCTATTCAGCGACGACCGACTCCCTCAACACGAGCGCCGGCCACGACACGATCACGGGTTTCTCGGGCAGCGATCTGCTGGACTTCTCGTCGCTAAACCCAAGCCTAAAAGTCGGGGGACTTGAGGCGGCGGGGAGCCAGATCGCTGCGGATTCGATCGCCTGGTCAATTTGGGAGCGAGCGGGATGGGTGTCTACGTCAACGACAGGACCAACGCCCTGGCGACCACCAACACGAGCCTGATGGAGACCACTTTGGCTGGGGTGTCGAGCCTGTCGGCCTCAAATTTCCACGCGTAGCAGGAGCCGCCAGAAAATACGCCAGCTGGGTGCGCGCCGCCGGCCGCACATACGTGGGGATCGATTATGAGCGGGCCGCGCGAGCCTGGCGTAACGTCGGATCGCGCAGCGGTCAGCGACGACTTCCTCTTTTACCGGGTTCCCGGGCTGAAAAGTTCCCGGACACCTCAACCTTGAAGAGGACATCCGAAGTCCCAGTCACCTCGAGGGCGAAAAAGCGTGGGCGAGGACCGGATCGACTGGGGGCCTGCGGCTCCCTGACTCCTCGCACCCGAACCGCTGCCGACACGGGCTTGTCAGAGCAACAGCGGTCGCCTGCGGATGGCGTGACACGTCCTCTCGCAGGCGACTGCCTACGGTAGAAGCGCCCGCCACTCCGCCAATGCAGCAAAGCGTCTCTGCTTGTAGTCTTGCCGGGTGACGAGATGCCGCTCTTGATTGAATTGGTTGTGGACCTGGAGAGCTTGCCGTTGACCTTCACGAACACCTCATCCAAATGCCAGCGCCATTGAGGATAGCCGCGCAGGTTCGTGACGCATCTCTTGCAGATCTCGGCGGCGAACATCGGGCCGAACCGGTTCCACCATTCAGGGCCGCAAGCACGTCCACAACGCCGACGAGCTCAGGGCGGAGATCGTCGCAAAGCGCGTCTGTCAAACGTCTTCGACATAGCTCTTCCAAGAAGAAGCTATGGCTTTGGCGAATTGGCCTGCTGCTGAAACGGCCACTTGCTTTCAAGTTTCATCCTCACGAGCGCCTGGTCCATAACCCAATCCATCGCAAGATTGTATAAAGCCAGCTTCGCCCATTCGCTTGGGGGAACGAATTTCTTCGGTCGCACTAAATTTGTCGCGTCGTCTTCGACATCCGTGAGGATCGCCTTTGCCGTATCGGGATCGAGACACAGTCATCCAGCGTCACATTGTCCAAGGCGAGCTTCATGTCGACAAGCGTGAAAAGCCTATCAGCGATTGCGTCGTCCCTCTGTATCGCCTCCCAAATTCGGCTCCCTAACTCGCAAAGCCCGGTCTCAAGCTCCTGCCTGGCCATCTTGCGCTTCCGATCCCACCCACAAGGGCGCCACGCGAGGGCTGCGCCCCACCTCCCGCTACTCTATCGTCGGCCTTGCCTAAGCTAGAACAGCGCGGGGCGATTTGTTTTTTTGAGCCCGTCGTCAGTCGACGCGCCCAGCTAAGACTATGCGCGCGTTTGGGCGTGCTATCGATCATTACTTCGTCGGCAAAGTCTGATTGTCAAGTAACCAAGTCAATACAGCGGCCAAGCGAATCTCCTCTGATTGTCCAATTTCCGATGGACGGTAAGGTTTCCTCTACTTACGCTATACTACTAATGATCATCATCGCGCCGCGTCACGCGCCAAAGGGTGGAGCGAGTGTCGTGACAGGCGCATGCTTTTGCACCCCGCCATGGTTTCCGAAGAGCTCATTGCCTGAATTTGCGGATCTCGAAACCCTGTTGTGCCAAGGAAATTTTAGCGCCGATGCTCTGCTCACACCGACGGTCAGGGCGCTAACTGCACATTCAGCGGGCGCCAACCAGCCGTTCCGCAGCAGCGCTTCCCAACCCGCGCAGGTAGTTCAAAAGAGGAGGTGGCATACCACCTTCGGCTATCGGAAATCGGCCGGCGCGCGTCATAAATGCTTTACATTTTGTTCACGATAGGTAAATTGAACTGCCCGGTTGTGGATCTTGGCTTATTGGAAAAATTGGGCTTTAGTTCAAGATCGGATCGAGGTGACCCAGCGTCAGTCTGGTGCGGTTGTGTAGGGTTGTTAAACGCGAGAGGCGTTTCCGTTTGGCCGGAATTTTAGGGTTGTTGGGTTCGACCCGATTTTGTCGGTTCGCCCGTTACGGTGCTGCCTACGTAATCAATTGATATATATTAGGAGACGGAGATGCGGGTGGAAGGGAACGAGATCCGCGAGGTCGGGGCTTCTCGTTTGGGGCTGTCGATCGTCGATAGGGATAGTAGTGTAGCGGACCAATTCCACACGATAGACCCCGAACGAGAGCCGGTTCAGTTCGACCGAGTGGAGACTTTATCGGCCGAACACGTCTCGCGTCGCTTGGCTTTGCAAAGCAGTAAAGCAGTTGAAAAGAAGGTCATTATCGTCGGAAGCCTGATTTTCCTGCGGGAATGTATTCAGAGAAGCATTCAATCGGCCCTGTCGATACCCGTGGAGACGTTTTCTTCATTTTCGGAGATGGGTAACCAAGAGACTACCGGATCGGCGCGATTGGTAATCATTTCTCTGGGCGAGACGAACACCCAGGAAAGCGCTGAAGCATTGAGTATTATTTCCGATTTAGCCCCGTCTCTACCGACGATCGTTCTTTCTTCCAAGTATGATTTCGAGGTCATGCGGGCCGTGATTGGCTGCGGGGCAAAAGGTTATATCCCAATGACCATGGGATTTGAAATCACGGTCGAAGCGGTTCGCTTTGTGTTGGCGGGCGGGACATACGTCCCGGCGGAATGCCTCCTCTCCGCCATCCTGTCTGCCGGCACGCCGTCGCGCCCCACGGCCTCCGGCGCCATCACCGGACGCGAACTCGCCGTTGTCCGCGCGATCCATCAGGGCAAGCCGAACAAGATCATCGCCTACGAACTGAACATGTGCGAAAGCACTGTAAAAGTGCATGTTCGCCATATCATGAAAAAACTGCGAGCCAAGAACCGTACGGATGTGGCGATCAAGGCAACAGCCCTCCTTGCATGTTCCAGGTGTACGACCCAAAGCGAATGCTGGTCCGCTGGGCGGTGCTCGATGAGATTCGCCTAGCGCGTTGTAAGGCGATCGCTCGACGACGCGAGAAGCCGCGACAGGAGGCCGGGTTCGTGGAGGCCCCGCCGCTTGTGTCGGCGGCCAGCCAATACGCCTGCTCGGAGAGACAAACGCTCGCAAAGGCTCCAGACTGGGCCGCGGATTGACGCCGTCGCCCGTCAGGTCGCCGTCGCTCTCCTCCACGACGTCGCCGAGATGAATGCCGACGCGGAATTGAATCCGCGTGTCCTCCGGCACGCCGGCGTTGCGCTCGATCATAACGGTCTGGACTTCGACCGCGAAGCGCACGGCGTCGACCACGTCCCCTCCTGCCCTTAGATTTGCCCCTCTTGCTTCGGGGCCTAAGCGTACCCGAGAGCGTGCCCCGACCGCCGGCGCGGCGCGTGCCTCGATGCGCTGACGGCGGATTTTGTTCCTTCCGCCGCGGAACAAGGACCGGACCGCCGTTGTTGGGATCGCGAGCGCAGCCACGGCCGGAGCGCAAGCGGTCGCGCGAAGCGCTAGATCCCCAATGGTGAAAATATTGTTACTGGCATTGGTAAATCGGCCATCCTCAGTAAATCCCTATCCGTTGGCGGAACAGCGCGGACGTTACCCCAACATTGAGTGGTCCGTCGATATTAGCGAGCCAGAGGATCTTCTGACCCTCGCGGGCTCAACTGAGAAAATCACGATCTATTGTCGACGCGACGATCCGACAATCGAGATTGACGATGAGGAGAACGAGATTGACGATGGAGAACGAGTAATGACTAACTTTCGTTATGCGCACATAGACGCGCTTGCGGCCAATCTAATCGAAATGGCCGACATCAAGAGCCTCCATCCCTCGTTCGGCCATGAGCGCGAGAGTCGCTTGGAGATGATCCGCGAACGTTTTGACAAGGCGCTTCTCTTTTCCTTTCCGCTTCAGGCTTGGGAGAAGATGACAAATGCGGAGACGCGCCGATGAGCGCTGAGCATACGCCGACGCCGCGCCGTAAGAGCGCAGCTTGTCCGTCACCAGAACGTCGGGCGCGAATCATTGTTTCTTGAGCCGTTTGCGCATCAGTTTACGGCTGCAGCCTTGTCGCGTCGCCGTTGCACGAGTAAGTCGAGAACCTCGCCTTCATCGTCAACCGCGCGCCAGAGCCCTGTGTGCCAGCGATCATCAAGGCCATTCGTCGAGATGCCACCTCGACGTTGGTCGGGGACCCCGACGGCGAAGTTCTCGGGCGAACAACGGCCCGAACTTCAATACCCATCGTCGCACCGTTTCGTAGGAGACGTCCAGACCGCGCTCCGCAAGCAAATCCTCGACGTCGCGATAGCTGAGCGTGAAGCGGACGTCGGCGTGTCGGATAATCGCAGGCGGGAACTGGTGGCGGGCAAACGAGATCGTTATCCGCTACCATGTCCTTCAAAAGGACCCGCGCCATGGTTCGTGTGACAAGACCGTCACACTGAAATGGACCCTAATTTTGGGACCGGGGGTTAAGTTGAAGAACGGCCGCTCCGTTTGATAGACGGAGCGAACGATGACGAAGAGGACGAGGCGGCGGATTGACGCCGAGCTGAAGGCGAAGATTGCGCTGGAGGCATTGCGGGAGCAGGCGACTGTGGCTGACCTGGCGCAGCGCTACGAGGTCCATCCCAACCAGATTTACGCCTGGAAGAAGCAGCTTCAGGATCAGGCGGCGCGCGCCTTTGACCCGGGCGTCGGGCGGGACGCGGAGACGGCGCATGAGCGGGAGATCGAGCGGCTGCACGCCAAGATCGGTCAGCTCACAGTCGAGCGGGATTTTTTAGACAGGAGGTCCGGAAGATGAGCGCGCCGGACCGCAGAGCGATGCTCGACCGCGCCGGCAAGGCGCTGTCGGTTCGGCGGCAATGCGCGCTTCTCGGCGTGCCGCGCTCGGGCGTCTACGGGGCGCGCAAGCCGGCCAATGACAACGACGCCGCGCTGATGCGCCGGATCGACGAGTTGTTCACCGCCTGGCCTTTTCTCGGCTCGCGCCGCATGACGGCGATGCTGCGCGCCGAGGGCGTCAACGTGAACCGCAAGCGCGTGCAGCGGCTGATGCGTCTGATGGGGATCGCGGCGCTCGGGCCGAAGCCGAGAACAAGCAAGCCCGCGCACGGGCACAAGATCTATCCCTATCTCCTGCGCAATCTGACGATCGAGCGCGCGAACCACGTCTGGGCGGCCGACATCACCTATATTCCGATCGGGCGCGGCTTTCTCTATCTCGTGGCGATCATCGACTGGGCGTCGCGCGCGGTGCTTGCGTGGCGGCTGTCGAACACGATGGACGTGTCGTTCTGTCTGGCGGCGCTCGAGGAGGCTCTGGCGAGGTTCGGCAAGCCGGAGATCTTCAACACCGACCAGGGCTCGCAATTCACCTCGGCCGCCTTCACCGGCGCGCTCATCGAAGCCGGCGTCGCAATCTCCATGGATGGCCGCGGCCGCTGGATGGACAACGTGTTCATCGAGCGGCTGTGGCGGTCGTTGAAGTACGAGGACGTCTATCTCAAGGGCTACGCCGACGGCCGGCGACGCCGCGCACGGCATCGCCGAGTGGGTCGCCTTCTACAACGAGCGGCGTCCGCACCAGGCGCTCGCCGACCGCACGCCGATGGCGGTCTGGCGAGAGGCGACCGCCGGCGCCGAGGGCTGTGGACATGATGGACAACGCCTCCGCGTTGCCCACATGCCCACAGCCGCAACAGCAGACGCAGCCTCTTGCTGCGTGATAGAAAAGGAATCCGGAACGGTCGCGCTTCCAACTAAGAACCTGCCTCAAGACGGTCCCGCTGCCCGGGTCCAGTTTACCACTGCCATAACGGTGACCGAAATTCGAGGAATTCCGGTTACGGAAAGGGCAACAACGATTACAACTCCACACTCCGAAAATCCACTTAAGAGGTACATGGCCAGCCAAATTGGGCGTTTGGTAACAAGCTCAAGGCGCATAAGATTGGCTTAAAAATAAATGCGAATTTGGATCGTCGCCCTTCGATCACGATCCTGCGTGTAGAGACGAGATCCCGTAGTTCGGTTTGGCGAGATGCAATTATGGCCGGTGTTCCCGTCTACAAGCATATCGTCGTCGTCTTTGAGGAAAACCACAACTACGACGAAACAGCTGGCAACCCTCAAGCGCCATACATCAACAGCCTTATGGCGAGCGGCGCGAATTTAACCAATTTCCACGCAATAACGCATCCGAGTCAACCAAACTATTTTGCGCTTTACGCCGGTTCGACTTTCGGCACCACCGACGACAACCCGCGTACCGAGCCAGACCCAACCATCTACACGGTTCTAAAGGGCGCTGGCCTCACCTTCACAGATTACGTGGATCAGACCCAGAACGGCTCCGATTTCAATCATGATCCCTGGGCATCATTCCCAGAAGGAACGTCGGTTCAAACCGATATCACCACCAGCTTTCCCGCGCTATTTCCTGGCGGCGATTACTCAAGTCTTCCGTCTGTGGCCTACGTAGCTCCGAACGACGACGCCAATATGCACAGCGGAACGATCGCGCAGGGCGATCAGTGGCTCCAGAACAATCTGGGCGCCTATGCTCAATGGGAGGTCAACAACAACTCTTTGTTGGTCGTCGTTTGGGACGAAAGCGACAGTTCGTCGAGCGATACGACCAATCAGGTTGCGGCGATTCGATACGGCGCGCATGTCGTGCCAGGAAACTATAACACAGCCTATAATGACTATAACCTTCTCAGCACCATCCTTGGCTCGTTTGGTCTGACCGCTCCGAACAATGCCGCGACTGCGGCGCCGATCCAGGTATTCGGTACGACGCTTCTAGCGGCTCCGACCATCACCAGCCCGGCCAACGGCAGCACCGACACGACGACGGCCGAGCCGGCGATCGCCGGGACCGGGCTCAGCGGCGACATGGTCACCGTCTCGATCGACGGAACGGTCGCGGGCACGGCCCCGGTGGTCAACAGCGCCTGGAGCTTCACGCCGACCTCGCCCTTGAGCAACGCCAGCCACACGGTCACCGCGACCCAGGCGGCCGCGGGCGGTCCCAGTTCGACCGCCGCCACCGACACCTTCACCGTCGCCGTGAGCAACGGCGGCACGGCACAAGCCGAGGACGGTTACATCTCCGGCGCGACGGTTTTTGCCGACGCGAACGGCACCGGCCAGTTGGCCTCGAACGATGTTTCGACCACGACCGACGCTAACGGCAATTTCACTCTGACGGGCGGGACAGGCCCCCTCATCGCCTTTGGCGGAACCGACATATCGACCGGATTGGTCTTCAAAGGCCAACTAGACGCCCCTTCGGGCTCTACAGTCATAGACCCGCTAACGATGCTGATCAGCGGTCTGCAGCAGGCGGCCGGGCTGACGGTCGCTGCGGCCGAGCAGGAAGTTCTTGCTGCGTTCGGGATCGCCTCCAGCACCGATCTCACCACGCTTGATCCCGGTGGCGGCGCTCACAGCAAGGGATTCCACATGGCTTCCATGTCGATCCTAGGGGCTATGCGCGGCGCTAAGTCGCCACATGGCCTGAAAAAGCGGAAGATTGGCGCGCAAAAGCTGGTCTGGCGACAACGGCTCGTGGTGTGGGGTTCGGCTTCGCTCATACGATCACCGAGCGCAGCCATCAGCTGGCGATCGGAATGCTATGGCGCGCGCCTCAACGGAGGCTGAAGGATGCTCGAGATGGGCAAGAGCGAGATGGGATCTCCCGCGCCAGCGCAATTGTTGGACTCGGGGCTGTGTGGGCTTTCGTTGGTGGCGGGATACTACCGCATCGCCGGCGACCCGGTGCAGTTGAGGCATCAACTTGCTCTGACCGGCCGCAGCGCGCAGGCCGAGGATATCGTTCGCGGAGCGAATGTCCTTCGGCTGAAGTCGCGCATCCTTCGCGGGGTGACCGCCAAGCGTCTCGGCGCCGTTCCTTACCCGGCTATCCTCAGTCTTAAGGATGGTGGTTTCGCCGTCCTGGGCGCGGGTTCGACCAAGGGGACGGCGAGGCTGGTCGATCCAATCGCCCGGACAGCACAAGAATTGTCGATAGAGGAGATAGCGGCGCTGTCTTCAGGCGAACTGGTCCTGATCACGCGCCGACTTGGCGGGGCGGGGGTCAATCCCACCACGTTCGGGTTCCGCTGGTTCTGGCCCTCGATTTTGCGTTATCGGCGCTCGCTCGCCCATGTCCTCGTCGCGTCGCTGTTTGTGCAATTGTTCGCGTTGGCGACGCCTATCTTTTTCCAGCTGGTCGTCGACAAGGTGCTGGTTCACAAAGGCGTCTCGACGCTGATCGTGCTGGTGATCGGCATGGTGACCCTGGGCCTGTTCGAGACCATCCTCCAGTTCCTGCGCACCTATACGCTGAGCCACACCACCAATCGGATCGATGTCGAACTCGGCCGGCGGCTATTCCACCATCTTTTTCGTCTGCCCCTTGCCTATTTCGAGACCCGCCCCGCCGGGCAGACGGTCGCCCGTATGCGCGAGCTCGAGACAATCCGCAGTTTTCTGACCGGGCAGGGCCTGACCTCGCTACTCGATCTTGTTTTCACGCTGATCTTTTTCGTCGTGATGTTCATCTATTCGGTGAAGCTCACCCTGGTCGTCCTCGCTTCGATACCGGTGTATATCGTCATCGCCAGTCTTATTCGGCCGGTGCTCCGCGAACAGATCAACGAGAAGTTCAATCGCGGCGCTCGGTCGCAGCAGTTCCTGGTCGAATCGATCGTCGGCGCGCCGACCCTCAAGGCTGCGAGCGTCGAGCCGATGATGCAGGCGCAATGGGAGGAGCGGCTGGCGGCTTACGTCCGCACCTCCTTCAACGCCGGCGTTTCAGGAGCGCTCGGACAGAACCTCATTCAGTATGTGAGCAAGGTTACAACTGCGCTGATCCTGTTTATCGGGGCGCAATCGGTGATCGAAGGGACCATGACTGTGGGCGAACTCATCGCCTTCAACATGATCGCGAGCCAAGTGGTGCAGCCGATCCTGCGGCTGTCGCAACTGTGGCAGGATTTTCAGCAGGTGCAGGTGTCGGTGGCGCGTCTGGGCGATATCCTCAACACACCGCCGGAGCCAGCGCCGCAGAACCTTCTGACCTTGCCGCCGCCGCGAGGCGCCATCGAGTTTCGCGACGTGACGATGCGGTACCGGCCGGACGGAGCGGACGCGCTGCGAAAAGTTTCGCTGTCGATCGAGCCGGGGGAGGTCATTGGCGTCGTCGGCCCGTCAGGATCTGGCAAGTCCACGTTAACGAAGCTCATCCAGCGCCTGTATGGTCCTCAGTCGGGTCAGGTGATGCTCGATGGCGTAGACATTGCCCAGCTCGATCCCGGCTGGCTGCGCCGGCAGATCGGGGTCGTGCTGCAGGAGAACCTTCTTTTCAACCGCACCATCCACGAGAACATAGCGCTTGGCGACCCTGCCATGCCGCGTGTGATGGTGATGCAGGCGGCTGAACTCGCCGGCGCGGACGAATTCATCGCTCAGTTGCCGCAAGGCTACGACACGATGATCGAAGAACGTGGCGCCAATCTTTCGGGCGGCCAGCGTCAGCGTGTCGCGATTGCCCGGGCGCTCGTAACAAATCCCCGAGTTCTCATTCTGGATGAGGCGACCTCTGCGCTCGACTATGAGAGCGAACGGATCATTCAAGACAACATGCGTTCGATCGTGCGCGGGCGCACCGTCATCATCATTGCTCATCGCCTGGCGGCGGTTCGCCCCTGCTCCCGGATCGTGGGAATGTTGAGAGGCGAGATCGTCGAGGTCGGCGGGCATGAAGAGCTCCTCCGTCGGACGGACGGACTTTATGCGCGTCTTTGGGCGCTGCAGTCCGACCATGTGAGGGCGCCAGCATGAACGAACGCGCTGCGCCGCCGGTAGCCCCGCCCCCCCAGCCTCGGCCTTCGCGGCCGCCTCCGATTCTGGTCACCGGGCGTGATCGCGAATTCCTGCCGGCCGCCCTCGAAATCCTCGAAACGCCGCCCCCTCCGCTGCCGATCGCGCTGATGGCGACGATAAGCGCCTTCGCGCTGGCGGCGCTGGTGTGGTCGTATTTCGGCCGGCTGGACGTCCATGCGACGGCCCCGGGCAAGATCGAGACAGCTGGCTACGCCAAGGTGATCGAACCGCTTGATCCGGGCAAGATCGCTGCGATTCACGTTGAGAAAGGCCAAACGGTCAAGGCGGGGGATCTGCTCTTGGAGCTCGATCCCACGGAGGCCGACGCCGACGCGTTGAGCGCTCAGAACGCGCTTAACGCGAGTGTAGCCGAGATCGCACGGCGCCGTTACGCGATCAACGCCGTGCGAGCCGCTGAGATCGAGGTTGAGAGCGCGCAGGACCGGCTCGACGCGCGCAGCAGGGACGATGCGGCGCCGGGGGCGGACTCCGGCTCGGTCGAAAGTCTGGCCGGTCAGGCCGAATTGAACATCGCCTGGGACCGGGCTTTGCCCGAACAGTTCCAGTTACGGGAAGAAGCCGTACTGCGTGCGGATCTCGCTCAGCTCTCCGACGCCCTCAAAGCGCTCGACAGGCAGATGGCCGAAAAGCTGGCGACGCAAAAGCGCCTCAACATGAGCATCGCTTTCCAGAACAAGCTGATAGAGACTTTAAATCAGCGCGTCTCGACCAGGCAGCAGGCTATCGACCTCAACGTCGGCACCAAGATCGATCTTTATAACGCCAAGGAAGAGCTGGAAAAGTCCGAGGCGGCGCTCGCGTCCGACCAAGGCCAGCTGATCGAAACCGACGCGGCGGTCAGATCGGTGCGCAGCGAAAAGGCCAAGACGGTCTCCCAGTTCATCGCCGACAACGAGAACAAACTCGCTGACGCAGCCCGCAAGGCTGACGAAGCCCGTGAGGCGCTCGCCAAAGCGGACGCGCGCCTTGCTCACACTCGGCTCTATGCGCCCACGGACGGCGTCATTCAGCAGTTGGCGGTCACCACTGTCGGTCAAGTCGTCACCACCGGCCAGCAGCTCGTCGTGCTGACGCCGATCGGCGGCAAGCTTCAGGTCGAAGCGCTCGTGGCCAATCTCGATATTGGTTTCGTCAAGCCCGGCCAGGAGGCCGTGATCAAGATTGACGCTTTCCCGTTCACGCGTTTCGGCGCGCTGCATGGCAAGGTCGTCAACATCGCTTCCGCAGCCATCGCCGAGCAAGACGCCAAACGTGGGCTCGCCAACGAAACCGCGACGGCCAACGTGGCGCAAGAGGCGCCGAGCGCCCCCGGTCAGCCCGAAAGCTTCGTTTTTCCGGTGACCGTATCTCTCGACGAAAGCGCGATGAAAATCGATAACGCGACCATCCCATTGACCCCGGGCATGACCGCCACCATCGAAATCCGGACCAACTCCCGCCGCGTGATCGACTACTTGCTCTCGCCCTTGGCCAAAATCGGATCCGAGGCCTTGAGGGAGAGGTAGACGGCCAATTCTCGCTGGCCCCACCAAAGTTTCATGAAGCGCAAACTATCGCGCGAAATGACCATCATTTTGCAAACCTGGCCGATGCAGAACCGCTTGCCGAGTTCCGGCTTTGGGCAGCCCCGGCCAGGCAGGCCGGCCACCGACCAAGATTGCGTTGACGCCCAGAGCCATCGTGCCGGCGGCGGCTTACCAGATCGAAGCGATGAAAGCCAGGTCCGCGTCCGCTTCGACGCCGACGTATTTCCCAGCCGCGGGCTGAGGCGCGGGCGCGCAGCGATGCTGCAGTCGGCTCGCGATCAGGTGAAATCAAACCCGGTCCGAACGTCTGTCGGACGAAGGCGGATCAGACGGCAAGGCTCGCGCTTAAAGGAGGCCGCCATGACGGATAAGCTCGAGCGCGACTAGGCGGAGCATGCGTAGCGCGCGAGAAATCGCGCAAGGTGAAACGATGCGCAATGGCGTTTGGATGATCTCTCGGCTGCCCCTCGCCGCGGCGCTGCCCGCCTGCGCAGCGGACGTGAACACCTGGCGCTATACGTCTGGGAGCAACATGGTAAATGGCGAATATGCGCATGGCGCATTAGGGTTCAATCTTGCCGATGTTTCGTCGCTGGCCAACCTCAATCGCCTGTCCGACGGCGTGAAAGGCGTCGTCTACATCGGAACGTCGGCGGGCGGTTGCACGGGTAACAGCGCTCAATTCCGGGCGTTCGTGGAGCCCTACAAGGATAACCCGAAGCTGTGGGGCTTCTACCTGATGGATGAGCCGTACGCCAGCAGGTGGGATCAATTCCGCCCTGCCCGATGGAGAACCTGAAGGCTGAAACGGAATACGTCCACGCCAACCTTCCCGGCGTGAAAACCTTCGTCAAGCTTGGCAACATCGGCACCACCGCGCATCCGGATTACATGGACTTCGGCCTGCCGGGCATGCTCGACGTCTACGGGATCGGCGGCTACCCCTGCCGCAGCGCCAACCTTGGCAATCCGGCCTATTCCGACGGCTGCGACATCGACGTGCTCAACCGCTACGTTCAGGCGCGCGACGCGCATATTCCGCCCGAGAAGATGGCCCCGACCTATCAGGCCTTCGGCGGATGGTCCAACGTGTTCATCATTCCCTCCGCTGAGCAACAGCAGGCGATCCTGCGCCGCTGGAAGGAATTGCGGCCGGCGCCACCGATGTTCATGGCCTATTCCTGTGGCCAGCAGGCGAATTCGACCGGCGCAATTCCCACCGTGCCGCACCTGCAGTAGGTGTTCCGCGACTGGAACACGCTAAGCCATCGATGCAGAGGCTGACGATTGTGGAGTTCCCTCTGCGGTCACGCACTGACCATTTGGACGCGTACCGAGATGAAATAGCGGACTTTCGTTTGACAATGAGATGACCCCAATAACGAAGGCTGGAATGTCCGTGTGAACGAATGTCGCGATAGCCGAGATAACTGCGAAAGTGACTCCGTTTTCAAATGATTGTGAGGCGTTCGCGCCACGTCGACGCGATCTCGAACATCCGCTCATTCTCGTCTCGGCAAAGCGGCAGCTTGCGCGCGAGATGGGAGCACGAACGTCGTCGTCAGCGATCGCTCCGATCACGCGCGAGACATGAAGGCGAGAGGTGCCAGAAATTGGACATGCTGTGCGACCAGGCATTCTGCGTGAACCGTAGTCGGGGCGGCGCGGCGCATGCGCTGACTGAGGACATCGACCTCGCGAAAGACCCAATGGGTCAGGTCACGGACAAGGCCCTTTCCGCCAGCGAGTGGACAGTGCCGCTGATCCCTTTTCCGGCGCCTCGCCAGCTTATAGCAATCGGTATAACGCCAGCCATCAATACAATTATCAGCCAAAGCACAATCCGCCACTGTTCTTCGAGGACACCAACGGAGGGAACGACGCGGCCCGGAACAACCCGATGGCTAAGAGCCTGACTCAAAAGCCTACGCGCGAGCAAGGCGTCTGATGGCGAATTGGATGGCGGCCAAGGTTATGAAGGCGGCGAGCGTTTCGGCGAGGTTCTCGTAGTCCTTGGCCAGACGGCGGTTGCGGCCGAACCAGGAGAAGGTTCGCTCGACCACCCATCGACGGGGCAGCACGACGAAGCCTGTCATGTCATCCGAACGCTTGACGATTTCGAGCCGGAGTCCCGGCAATCTGGCGACGGCGTCTTTGACCTGACGGGCGTTGTAACCGGCGTCGGCCCAGACGAGCTCCAACCATGGGAAGCGCTGGCGGATCTTGTCGAGAACCAGCGCCGCGCCGTCACGGTCTTGCATGCCGGCGGAGTGGACGATCACCCGCAGCGGCAGGCCTTCGACGTCGACGAGGGCGTGCACTTTGCGGCCCTTCGCCTTCTTGCCGGCGTCATAACCCACTGCGTCCTTTTCACTCCGGCTCGCGGCTCCCCCTTTCCGCCGCTTTCAGCGACTGGCTGTCGAGGATCGCGGCGGTCGGGCTGGCCTCGTGGCCGAGCGCTTCGCGCAGCGCCATGTGGAGCTCTTCCCAAATGCGCTCCCACACGCCGTCGCGCTGGAACTGGCGGAAGATGTTGTAGACCGTGGAACGCGGAGGAAATGCGCCGCGCGGCAGATACCGCCAGGGACAGCCGGTGCGCAGAAGATAGAAGATCGCATTCATCGCCGCGCGCATGTCGGTCTTGCGCGGCCGTCCGCCCGGCTTCGCCGCCGGGATCAACGGTTCAAGGCGCTCCCACTGCGCATCAGTCAAATCGCTCGGCAGACCTCGCCCAGACTGTTTGTAAATCTCCCTGTGCGCCTGCGTCCACATCGCAAATCAAAGCCTCCGAGCCATCTCGGAGGCGGTAAATCACGCCCTAACCCCAAGCGCCAGAAGCTTTTGGGTCAGGCTCTAAGAATTACACCCCGCTGCAGCAACTGGAGTCCGACCTTACGAATAACACGGTCGCCCGCTACAATTGGATCACGCCCAACATCCACAACGACATGCATTCCTCGTTGAAGACGGACTTCGCCTACAACGGAGTGACCTACGCCGCCGGGACCGACGAGCAGCAGATCGCGCTCGGCGACAATTTCCTGTCGAAAATCGTGCCGCTGATCGAATCCTCGCAGGCCTTCAGGAACAACGGTCTGATCGTCATATGGACCGACGAGACCGAAGGAAGTCCCGGGTGCGGATCGGTGGAATTCACACTTGCCGAGATCGTCATCTCTCCGCTCGCCAAGGGGAACGCCTACACGAACTCCATCCCGTACTCGCATTCCTCGGATCTCAGAAGCCTGCAGGAGATTTTTGGCGTCGCTGGCCCGAAAGGCTATCTCGGCAACTCAGCCAATGCGACCTCCTTGATCGATCTATTCAAGCCCGGCGCGATCCCGCTGTCGTTGCAGGACGCTGCGCATTAAAGACACGGCTTTCGGCAAGGCGTGGGCTGCCTGGCGCTCCGTGGCTGCGGCGCTCGTCGCTGTCGTCGCCGCATTTGACCCCTTTATTCCTGGTTGATCTCTGCGAAGAGCTGAAAGAGCGGTTCGGGATTGGCTTCTCTACCTTGCAAGTGGAGACCGGTCCTCACGCCTGCCCGCTCGAACCCGATGAGTTGATCTGATCAAGGGCCGCTTCGTTGAAAGGGTTGCGCATTGAGCCTTGTCACCGAGGCGGGGCAGGGCGCGGTGCTGGCAGCGCCGATCTCGTCAATCAGCTTGAGGCCGAAGGTCGAGCCCGCTGCCAGGGACGCATCGCCGACTACCTGACCCGGCTCGACTTCGCCATCCTCGACGAACTCGGCAATTTCCCGTTCGCGCAAGCAGGCGGGCAATTGCTGTTCCATCTCGTCAGCCGGCTTTACGAGCGCACCTTGATCGTCGTCGTCACAACCAACCCTCGATCCGAAGCAGAAGGGCGTATCCGGTGAGCCTCTGGGCCTCAGGCGGCGCCGGCGACCGCGTCGCAGACGTTGCTGACGAGGGCGTCGACCAGCGCCTGGTCGTCCGCTTCGCCCATCACCCGGATGACCGGCTCGGTGCCCGACGGGCGGACCAGAAGCCGGCCACGTTCGCCCAGGCGAGCCGTCGCGTCGGCGATCGCCTTCGCCACCGCCGGATTGTCGAGCGGCCGGCCGCCTTTGAAACGAACGTTGCGCAGCACCTGCGGCACCGGCTCGAACCGCCGGCAGACTTCGCTCGCCGGCTTGCCGAGCTTCTGCACCACCGCCAGCACCTGCATCGCCGCCACCAGGCCATCGCCGGTGGTCGAATAGTCGGACAGGATGATATGGCCGGATTGCTCGCCGCCCACGTTGAAGCCTTTTTGCCGCATGCGCTCGATCACGTAACGGTCGCCAACCGCAGTGCGCTCGAGCGTTAATCCCAGGCTCGCGAGATGGCGCTCAAGGCCTAGGTTCGACATGACGGTGGCGACCACGCCCGGCTTGGACAATCGGCCTTCGTCGCGCCAGCTCTCGGCGATGACCGCCATCACCTGATCGCCGTCGATCAGGTGGCCCTTCTCGTCGATCAGGATCATCCGGTCGGCGTCGCCGTCGAGCGCGATGCCGACATCCGCCCGCATCTCGCGGACCTTGCGCGCCAAAGCCTCGGGCGCGGTCGAACCGACCTCGAAATTGATGTTGAGCCCGTTCGGCTCGACGCCGATCTTGATCACCTCCGCGCCGAGCTCCCACAACGCTTCGGGCGCGACCTTGTAACCCGCGCCGTTGGCGCAATCGATAACGACGCGCAGGCCGTCGAGCGACACTTCGCGCGAAAGCGTCCGCTTGGCGTATTCGATGTAGCGGGCCTCGACGTCGTCGATGCGCTTGGCGCGGCCGAGGTCGGGGGAATTGGCGAGTTTCGGGGCAACGTCGCCGTCCATCAAGGTTTCGATGCGCGCCTCGACCTCGTCGGACAATTTATAGCCGTCCGGCCCGAACAGCTTGATGCCGTTGTCCTCATATGGATTGTGGGAGGCGGAGATCATGACCCCGAGGTCGCAGCGCATCGAGCGCGTCAGCATCGCCACCGCCGGCGTCGGAACCGGCCCCAGCAGCAGGACGTCAGCGCCGACCGAGGTGAAGCCCGCGACCAGCGCATATTCGATCATGTAGCTCGAGAGCCGCGTGTCTTTGCCGATCACCACCCGATGGCGGTGGTCGCCCCGGTGAAACGCAAGTCCGGCCGCCTGGCCGACCTTCAGCGCCATATCCGCCGTGATCTGGCTGTTGGCCCGGCCTCGAATGCCGTCGGTGCCAAAATACCTTCGCGCCATATGTGACACTCCCTACGCCGAAATGAACTGACTTTTGTCAGATGGCGACGACCCGTCGCGCCATCGCATTCCAACGTCTCCAACAAGGAAGAAGCGTGGTCGACAGCGTCGACTGGAAGGAGATCTCGTCGACAGGCGGAAAGCGCTCGCCAGTCTCCACGCCACCATCAGTCGTTTCTGCCCGTGACCTACGCCCGATCCAGGCCCCTCGGAGGCCGTCGGTCTCATCGGCATTTGCCTGAGCCTCATTCGACCGTCACCGACTTCGCCAGGTTGCGCGGCTGGTCGGCGTCCTTACCCATGATCACCGCGGTGTGGTAGGCGAGCATCTGGATCGGCGCGGCGTAGACGATCGGCGCGAAATTGACGGCCATGTCGGGCATCGGCAGGACGTGCTCGATCGCCACCCCCGCCTCCTCGGCCGCATGGCTGTCGCCGATCAGGATGAGACGCCCGCCCCGCGCCGCGACCTCCTGCATGTTGGACACAGTCTTCTCGAACACAGCGTCGCGCGGCGCGATGACGATCACCGGCATGGCTTCGTCGATGAGCGCGATCGGCCCGTGCTTGAGTTCACCCGCCGCGTAACCTTCGGCGTGGATGTAGCTCAGTTCCTTGAGTTTCAGCGCGCCTTCCAACGCCAGCGGATAGGCCGTGCCGCGGCCGAGGTAGAGCACGTCCCGCGCGCGGGCAACCCCATGAGCCAGCTTCTCGGCGGCGGGCTCGAGCTTGAGCGCCTCGGCCAGAAGGCCGGGGGTGGCGACGAGCTCGCCGATCAGCCTCGCCTCCGCGGCGTCGTCGAGGATTCCGCGCGCCTTGCCGAGGCCGATCGCCAGCGCCGCCAGCGCGGCGAGCTGGCAGGTGAAGGCCTTGGTCGAGGCGACGCCGATCTCGGGGCCGGCGAGCGTGGGCGCCGCGGCGTCGGTCAGCCGCGCGATGCTGGAGCCTGGCACGTTGACGACGCCAATCGTCTTCGCGCCCCGCTCCTTCACATAGCGCAGCGACGCCAGCGTGTCCGCCGTCTCGCCCGATTGCGAGACGACGATGGTCAAGCCCCCGTTATCGACGGGCGCCTCGCGGTAGCGGTATTCCGAGGCGACGTCGATCTCGACCGGCAGCCGCGCCCAGCGCTCGATCCAGTATTTGGCGACCAGCCCGGCAATATAGGCGGTGCCGCAGCCAACGATCGTCACACGCGCGAGCCGCGCTGGATCGACGGGCCAGGCGAAGGGCTTCAGCTTAAGCGCCGCCATGTCGATGTAACGAGCCAGCGTGTGGCCGACCACCTCCGGCTGCTCGTGGATCTCCTTGGCCATGAAATGCCGGTAATTGCCCCTTTCCGCGAGCAGGCCGCCGGCCGGGCTTCGCTGGATGCGGCGCTTAGCCCGCTTCCCGCTCGCCTCGCGAATGTCCGCGCCCTCGCGGGTCAGCGCCACCCAGTCGCCTTCGTCGAGATAGGCGATGCGGTCGGTGAAGGGGCTGAGCGCGAGCGCGTCCGAGCCCAGATACATTTCCCCGTCGCCATAGCCGATCGCCAGCGGGGCTCCCTGGCGCGCGCCGATCAGGAGATCCTCCTCGCCCTCGAACAAATAAACCAGCGCGAACGCGCCGCGCAGCCGGCCTAGCGCCGCATGAACCGCCTCCTCGGGCGGCTTGCCTTTTTCGAGTTCGTCCTCGACGACAAACGCGGCAATCTCGGAATCGGTCTCGGTCGCGAACGCATAGCCTTTGGCGGCGAGTTCCTGCCGGAGCGCCCGGAAATTCTCGATGATGCCGTTATGGACGACCGCAAGCCGTCGGCGAGGCGTGCGGATGGGCGTTGGTCTCCGTCGGCTTGCCGTGAGTCGCCCAGCGGGTGTGGCCGATGCCGATCGCGCCCGCGAGCGGCGCCGCGGCGAGCTTCGCCTCCAGGTTCTTGAGCTTGCCCTCGGCGCGCCGCCGCTCGAGCTTGCCGTTCTCGAGCGTCGCCACGCCGGCGGAATCGTAGCCGCGATATTCGAGCCGCTTCAGCGCATCGACAATCGAGCCCGCGACCGGCCCGGTCCCGAGAATCCCGACAATTCCACACATAAAACCGCGCTCCGCCTAGAGCATTGGAGCTGGACAAGGTTAGGCCAATGACCAGCGTTCTCAGCTCATAGTTTCGTACGACTCGGCATTTATCGCTATCTCGCTCACATCGTTAGCTCGTCACCACAACCTAGCGCCGGGACACCTCGCCGGTAGGCGTCGCCTACCACTCCGCCGGTGGGCGAGAGGCTTCTTCTGCGACGCGATAACGGATGGCGGCTTCGACCATCGCCGGCAAACGCCCCCACAGCACAAAGAGACCCACCAGCGAACTTCCGGCACCCGCAACCGACATAAGCCAAATGGTCTTGAGAGGAAGCCAACCATAGAGTCCTCCACCAAGGATGGACCCGATGACGAGCACCGCGGGAATGAACTCGATGACGAACCGTAGGGCTTGGGATCGAAAGATGGAGGTAACTTCCATGAACGGAACCGCAAGCGATTGCGCCGCGCCGATAAGGGCGAAAGCTGCGATAATCTGCCCGGTGTTGAGCCAACGGTCACCGAGCACTGCGGGCGCAAAAGCGGGCGCGGCGGCGCCAAACAACAGGATCGGGACGGCTACAAAGAATAGACTGGCGAGAAACACCCGACGCGCAAGCGGGACGACGACCGTGCCGTGCGGAAGCCGGCTGATGACGCTCGTGAAAATGGCGCCAAGAGGCAGCGACGCAACGGCGAGCGGCGCCGCGACGAGCCGATACGCGACTCCACAATATCCGGCGATTTCAGCGCCGTAGAACAACGATAGAAGCAACGGGGGAAGGTTGCTGACCGCGAGAAAGCTGATCTGCGCGGGCAGCACGTAGAGGGGAAAGCGACTCTGGGCTTTTGCGTGCCGCAGCACGACTGTCCATCGATTCGCGACCAGCATCGAGAGGTCGCTCCAAGTGATGGTTCTCGAGAAGATAAAGGTCGAATAGGCGGCGTGACTGATGAGGTGAGCGCCAATCAGAATGACGCCGCTTGCCGGCACTGTGAGCCCGGCGACCAGCTGCATTCCAGTCATCGCCGCGGGTTGAACGAGGCGAGCGATCCCGAGAGTGGAGATTGCCCCCGACTTGACAGCCCACGCTGATGACGCCGACCACATGCCCGCAAGCAAGAGTCCAAAAGGCAGATACCACGCGACCCATTGCGCCCCCGGGTTCAGCGTCCCCATCAACTGACGGGAGAAGATGAGCAGAGCGACGGCTGCGACGCCGCTCATGATCGTGATCGTGAGAATTGATAGTGCGAGCGTGATACCCGCTTCTTGTTTGGTGCGAGCCGCGTAGAGCGCAGATTCGAATTTCAACCCGACAATTGGGCCGCCGATATTCACGATCGACAAATAAATGGTGAAGAGCCCAAAATCCGAGGGCGTATAGAGTTGCGAGAGCACGGGTAGCGCGATTACGAATGACGCCTGTCCTAACGCGGTGAGCGCGGACAGGCTCATTACTTTGCGGGCGAACGGACCGAATGCCGCCGCGACCATGTTGGAACACGCGCCGAGCGCCTGCACAGCCCTCGAGGCGGGAAAAGTCCGAAACGTCAACGAGGCGCCTGACGCGCGTTCGCTAGGCGACATTATCGTTTCCTAACGCGACCGCGCGCTCAAGACGGCTGGAGATCGCCGGATCGACCATCGGATTGGGTGCGCGAGGAAAGACGACGCTCCAAATGGTCGCCAGAACGATGCGCATATCGGCCAATGGGCTCATGTCGCGGACGTAGTGCGCGCACAATTCGCTTTTCAGCGGCATGATCCGTTCACGATAGAACCTTGCGGGGTCTGGAGCGCGACCGAGCAGTTCGCTCTCCTCGCGGAGCAGCACCGAGGCGTAATCGGTCATGCCCGGCCTGACCGACACCATTACGGCGCGCTGCGATCGAGAGTAGTGACACATGAGGTCCGGCGTTTCCGGTCGGGGACCGACAAGGGACATTTCGCCCTGAAGCACGTTGAACAATTGCGGCAGTTCGTCGAGCTTGGCGCGGCGCAGAAAAGCGCCAACACGCGTAACGCGCGGATCGCCGGCAATCGTCAAAGTCGATCCGGCGCCTTTCGGGCCAGGTGCCATCGAACGGAACTTGTCAATCTCAAATGGTCTCCCCGCCCGGCCGACCCGAACTTGGTGATAGAATACCGGCCCACCGTCCTCGAGGCGTATAGCGATGGCGATTACGGCGAAGACTGGAGCGAGAATCACGATTCCGATCGCCGCAACGACGACGTCTTCGAGGCGCTTTGTCGCCATGCGCCAGGAAGCCGCTGTCGTCCGCAGCGCCCCTGAATACTCGCTCATTGGTGTCACCGCAGCGCTCCGCGCAGCACCGATATGACTTCGTCCGCCTCGACCTCCCCCATCCCTGGATAGAGCGGAAGCGTTAGCGCGCCCTCGAAATATCTGTCGGCAACTGGAAAGCACCGAGTCTGGCCCTGAAGCTGGCGACGCCAATAAGTCATCTGGTGGAGCGGTCGGTAGTGAACGGAACTGCCAATGCCTTTTGCCGTGAGACGTTCGATAACGTCGTCTCGACGCGCGCGCGCTTCCGAACGAATTCGAATCGGGAACAGGTGCCAAGCGTGGAGTTCGTTTTCGGGCGCACGCGCCGGCAGATCGATGGGCAAATCCGCGAGATGCTGGAGATACCGCTCGGCGATCGCCTCTCTGCGGGCTTGAAATTCGTAGACCCGCTCCAACTGCGCCAATCCAATGGCTGCGGCGAGATCGGTCAGATTGTATTTGAAGCCGGGGGCGACAATGTCATACGACCAACTCGCCCCGAGGCGGCTGAATTTGTCAAAGGCGTCACGATTGAGGCCGTGAGTCCGCATCGTTCGAGCCCGCGCCGCCACTACGGGGTCCCGCGTCGCGATCATTCCGCCCTCGCCGGTGGTGATTGTCTTATTGGCGTAAAAGCTAAAGACGCACGCATCCGAGTCCGAAGCTCCGACTAGACGTTGATTCCTGATGCGCCGGGAGAGCGTGCGCTGCGTCCTCGACCACTTTGAGGCCGCGCCGGCGGGCGAACGCGGCTATCGCCTCGACGTCGCATGGCCAGCCGCCAAAATGGACAGGTGCAATCGCCTTGCATTGTGGCGTCCATTTCCGATCGGCGTCATCAAGGTCAATCGTGAGCGAGACGGGATCGACGTCGACGAGTATGATGTCGGCGCCAAGGTGATGAAATGCAGCAGCTGTCGCCGAGAACGTGAGCGTCGGCACCAACACCCCGTCGCCGGGCCCCATGCCGCAGGCTTCAGCAGCCAGATGGATCCCTGCGGTGGCAGAATTGACCGCCACGGTCTCGACCCCGCCTCCGAGAAGATCGGCGAATTGCTCTTCGAATTCGCGGCATTTGCGTCCAGTTGTGAGCCACCCAGACTGAAGGACGGCGACCGCGGCCTCAACCTCCCGATCGCCGATCGAGGGTTGAAAAAATGGGATGCGCATGCTCAGCCTCTTTCCCACGCGGCAATCGAGCCTCACCGTCGCGTATGTTGTTCAACGGCATAAGCGTGAATCAGGTGGAGGGCGTCGTAGATTTGGAAGTATGGCTACGCCTTTCGTTTCTTCCTTCACTACGTACGCTGGCGCGAACAAAAGCCTTTTTTGATTCTTCCTCCTTTTGTCCTTCGACCGCATCATGCCTCGGTACCGCGACAATCCGGAGTTCACATTGGTGTGAGCGGCCATCGGCACCGCCCGGTGGCGAGCGGAAAATTTCATCGGACATCTGCGCGCTCGTCGGCAGACTGGGGGAACAAATGTCTTCACAATCAGCATCGAGGCTCAATCCGGCGCAAGCTCTATCTGTAAGCGAACTCCCGATGCTCGGGACTGCCATGTCGTTCCGCCAAGCCGTTTCCGCGGAGGGCATTTGGGGCCGCCGCGTGCTCGTCACGGGAGCCGGCGGCTCGATCGGCTCCGAGCTCGTGAAACAGATTTCCAAGCTCGCGCCGAAGCAGCTCTGTCTAGTCGATTCCTGCGAGTTCAACCTCTATCAAGTCAGCTATGCGCTCGAACGGGAACGTCCGGCCAAAAATTGGAGCGCATGCATTTGCGACATTCGCGACGAGATCGCGATGCGACATCTTTTCCTGCGCGAATCTCCGGAGGTTGTCTTTCACGCCGCGGCGCTCAAGCACGTCCCCCTGCTCGAAGAACACAATGTCGTCGAAGCCGTCCTGACCAATGTTCTCGGGACGAAGATAGTCATGGACCTCTGCGCCTCGACTGGCGCGGACTTCATCGCGATTTCAACCGACAAAGCCGTCAACCCTTCATCGCAAATGGGACTGACAAAGCGCGTGGCGGAGATCTACATCCATGATCGCGCGCTGCGACACCCGGATGCGAGAGTAAGCCTCGTGCGCTTCGGCAACGTGGTGGGTTCGTCGGGTTCGGTCGTTCCGCTATTTCGCAAACAAATCGAGGCGGGCGGGCCAGTGACCGTCACCCACCCCGATATGACCCGATATCTCATGTCGATCGAGGACGCGGTGAGGCTGACGCTCGCCGCCGCGAGCCTGCCGCAGGCGGGCTTCGCGCTTTATGTGTTGGAGATGGGCAAGGCGGTGAGAATATTCGATCTCGCGGTCGAAATGATTCGACACTCGCGGGGAAGCGGCCATTCGTCGATATCGACGTCACCTTCGTGGGCGTCCGTCCGGGCGAGAAACTTCACGAAGAGCTGAGTTATGCCTGGGAGCGCCTGTCTCCGACGACGGTAGTGGGGGTGCGGTCGGCGTCGCCTGATTTTGATCCGCGACTAAAGCTGCGCAAGATCGACGAACTGATGGCCGCGGCTCAAGCGCGCGATTGCGATTGGATCAAACGCGTTCTCACGCAGATCGTGCCGCAATACGCGCCCGGCGGCGATTTGCAAAAGGCCGCCGGCCGCGCGAGAGATCGTGTGACGAATCGGGGCCAAAAATATGGGGCTTCGGAACAGAACCGCCGCCTCAAGAGCTATCCGCAGTCAGAGGTCGCGCTCCCATGAGAATGCCGGCGAAATTCGCCGAGCCCCCTGCGCGCTCGTCGGTATCGGCGATTCGTCACCCCTTCAGGGCCGCTCGCGGCGCGGCCTTGTTTGCAATGACGATGATCATTTCGCCCGCCTGGGCCGAGTATACGGTGCAACAGGGCGACACGATCGAAATCGAGGTCGCGGGCATCCCGGAACTCAAACAGCGCAGCACCGTGCAGCCGGATGGCGCGATTGCGTTCCCGTTAGTCGGAGCGCTCGCAGTCGAGGGCCTCACACCGGCCCAATTGCGCTCGGCGGTGCAGACGCAATTGGCGAAGAAAATCTACCGGCAACGAGCGAACGACGGGCGCGAGATGCTCATGGTCATTCAGCCGGATGAGGTGAGCGCGGCCATCGTCGCCTATCGTCCCATCTATGTGACTGGCGACGTCGTCAAACCAGGCGAACAGACTTTCCTGCCGAAAATGACGGTCAGACAGGCTTTAGCACTGGCCGGAGGAACCGATATCAACGCGCGGTTCGGCAGACCGACAAGGGACCTATCCGCCTTGAAGGTCGATTTCGAGCTCGCATGGGTGGACTTCGCCAGCGCAACGGCGAGAATCGCTCGAGTCGCCGCGGAGCTGAACGGCACCAGCGACCTCGGCAAGCTCGACTTTCCAAACGGGCCTTTGCCGAAGGAGCGACTTGCCGAAATCGAAAAGTCGGAAAGCGCGTTCTTTCAGGCGCGCATGGCCGACTACCAGCGCGAGCGCGATTTTCTCAAATCGACCGTGGATCAGGCAGACGAGAGAATCGCCGTTGTCGAAAGGCAGCAAGCCGAAGAGGAGCAAGGCAGTCGGGCCGATACGCTCGAACTCAAGAGGCTCGTCGAGCTCCTCAGCAAGGGGCAGGAAACCAATCCTCGCGTCACTGACGCGCGCCGAGCCTTGCTGCTCTCCTCAACGCGAGCGCTGCAAGTCAATGTCGAACTGCTCGAGCTGAAGCGGCAGAAGAGCGACAGCGCCCGCAAAGTCCAGCATTTCGAGGACGACCGCCGCATCGCGCTCCTGAAAGAGCTGGAGGACGCCTCAAGCGCCAAGACGATCGCGCAGATCAAAATTCAGGCTCTTGAATTCGGAGCTGCGATCGGGCGCGCCGGCTGCCATCGGAATTGAAGACGACACGCCGCGCACCATCGAGGTCGTGCGGCAAGGTACCGGCAATCGCTCTAAGTTCTTGGTCGACGAGGACTATGTTCTCATGCCCGGCGACGTCATTAACGTCACGCTTCGGCCGCCGGAGAGGTCAGCCGACGCCGATCGGTGACCCCATCGCCGAGTTTTCTCGGAAGCGGCCAATCCCGGAGGCGCGCCCGAAACGTCAACCTACAGAGTCAAGTCGCGTGGAACGGCTCAACAGTACGAGCATAACGAGCATTCCAGCCCTCGCGCTGAAGGGGCTATTGTGTCTGGCGGCCGCTTCGGTCAGAGGGGCGAGCCGACCGCTTAGCCACGCTGGCGCTTCCGGCAGCAATTTCATGGCCGGGCCCTGCGATCCTGGCGTCGGCGGGTTCAATTTGGCTGAGGTCAGTGCGGCGCCGCCTGATCCACAGCGTCCACCTCGGGCGACCGATTCGGCACGCAATTACTTCTTTAGAAGTATGCCCTAATCACTTCAGTCGTCCGAAGAAATATGATGTCAGTCAAAATTCTTTCGGCTCGCCAGAACGTTGCGTTGACTCGCCCGCTAGACCCGCAGACCTTCTGGGTGCGAAAACCGTGCATTGGCGGTCCCGCCAGCGCACCGCGAAAGGGGTGATCTATGAGTGCGCATTTGCTCACTATCGGCGGCGGGGACCGCAATGTTCGACAGGCGCCGACGGAGCCCGTCCCGATAAATGCGGTGATTTCGCACGCCCGAGGTTTGGTTCCTCATTCGCCCGACCTCATTGAGCGCCCGCGCGCCATGAGGATCCCAAGCGTCGGGGCGAAAGCCAACCTCAACTTACGACCGATCGCGCGACCGTGGACCAAAACGCAGGCGGGCAAGAGGCTCTAGCAATGGACATGCGTCCCGAGAGCTCTCGCTCGCCTCACTTTGCACTGGTCGAGAATCCGCCCATTCCGTTGCGGCGCGCCCCCTTCAAACGGGGCTCGCCAATATGACCTTAGGCGCACGCTACTCCACATCAGGCGTCGAACTTCGGGATCATCATCGCCAGCATTGCTGTGGGGACGTTGCTTTCCCTTGTGGTCACCATCTTACACAAACCAAACTACACGGCGACAGCGCTCCTCGCGGCGAATGGCTCGAGCGACGATGGAACGGGGCGTCCCGACGACGCTTCAGTGGATACTCAAATTGCGATGCTCCAATCGTCGGTCTTCGTGGGGCATGCCTTCGGGGTTTTATCGAGCGACGAGCGCCTAAAGTCCCTTGTGCCAGACGCAGTAGATTTGGAGCGTCGCCTCAAAGTCAATCAGGTCATGAGGTCGCGCCTGATCGCCGTCAATTTTACCGCAAAATCCCCTACGGACGCCGCGGATATCGCCAACACGATTGCGCGACTTTATGTTGAAGATCCTTTACTTCAGGGCGCGCAAAGCCTTGACGATGCGAGCGCAACTCTTTCTCAGCAAATCGCCGTCCTCGAGGCTGAGCTGCGGCGCGTGGAGAGCGTAGAGGCCAAGCCGTCAGCGTCGCCCAGCGCCACGGCGACCGTCGAAGCCTCAGTTCTGCGCAATCAAATCGCCGCTTTGAAGTTAAGCCAAACATTGGCGCGCCGAAGACAAGAGAGCAGCCAGCAGTCGCTGGCTTTGTCGCCGCCAATCCAGCTCGTTGCGCTCGCCAAGCCGCCAGAGCGCCCGACCTCCCTAAGCTCCAAGTTTATCGTCATCCCCGCGGTCCTATGTTCCGCGATTTTCGGCGTTGCTCTCGCCCTGTTGATGGGCGCGCTCGACAAGCGCATTTACCTTCCGTCCGATCTCAAGGACAACTTCGCCTTTCCTTATGCAGGCGGGATCCCAGCGCGACGTCGCGGCGTTTTCACGAAATCTGGCGCTCCTTCCTCCGGCGTCGGCTATTTGCGCGCGATCGACGCCGTCGTCACCGAAACTTTGCTGCTGCAGAAGGTTCAGAGACGCGTCATCCTTGTTACGACCAGCGAAGACGACGATCACTCGTTCGAGTTTGCGTCGAGCATCG
Source organism: uncultured Alphaproteobacteria bacterium (assembly GCA_963707355.1). Taxonomy (GTDB): domain Bacteria; phylum Pseudomonadota; class Alphaproteobacteria; order Rhizobiales; family Beijerinckiaceae; genus Roseiarcus. The sequence continues at coordinate 226,511 of CAVPPX010000060.1, forward strand.
CTTCCGCCGCGGCGCGCATGCGGCAGCGAGTGCTTTTGGTCGATCTGAATACGATGTCGCCTCGGCGTCGTCCCTTCGGACGGCGTAAGTCGGGCCCTGGCCCGAACGTGTTCGACGTCCTCGCCGGACGCTACCCGGCGAGCGTCGCGATTCAGAGGGTTCCTACGGCTGATCTCGATTATCTGCCTAACGGATCCGATAGCGGCGTTGACTTGCTAGCCTTGATCGCGTGTGGACAACTGAAGCAATTGCTGGCCCGACTAAGGCCGGGCTATGACTGGGTTATCCTGAGAGGCCCCCCAGTCATCGGGGTGAGCGCGACGCGGCTCATCGCGGCAGCAGTCGACGCGACTATTCTCGTTGTCAGATCGAAGGCGTCGAGATTTCCAGCGGTCAAGGACGCTCTCGATCTGCTCGCCTCGTCGGTGACGCTGGATGCTTTCGCCGATGTCTCGCCGCAAATCGTCACTGTCCTCACAGATGCTCCGAAAGCAAGCGTCCCCGCGGCATTCCGGGACAGGAAAGCCCCGAAGCGCCCAGACGTAGAGTTCTAACCCCTCGGTTTCGGCGACGCGATCGCCTTCAGACGCAGGGCCGGAAAAGTCGGCTGATTGCTCGAACCCGGATAACGGACCGAATCGTCTCGTTCCTTCGCATGGACTGTTCCGATGATGGCGATCGGTCGGCGCCGGCAGCTGCTCTTGGCGGGAATGAGAATCCGAGGCGCGGAAATTTCGCCGTGACCATCGCGAAGGACGCGGCAGCTTTTCCATTGACCGAGCCCACCCTCTTGAGGACGTCATTGGCATCGCAAGGGGGCCAATCTCGGAGAATCCTTAAGGGGCGAGGTTGATCCTGAGGGGAAGGAGCAGGTTCCAGTGATCGTGGAATTCTTCGGTCCGCCGGGCGCAGGCAAGACCACCTTTGCGCAAGCCCTGGCTACACGACTGCGTGAGGGTGGTCAGAAGGTTGGCGTCCACCTGAGCGCAAGGCCCGGGGAAGACCGCGCGATATCTGCCTTCAATGGAGAAGCCTCCACCCGACAAAACTTGATCGACCCGCTACGCCGTTTGGGGCGACCGCTCGCACAACTTATCGCGCTCAGGATCGCCCGTGCTCAGGCGAACGACTGCAGCACGGACATCCTGGTCGCAAATTTGCCGGGCGGACGTCAGATCGCCGCCCTGCGAATGAGGCAGTACCTAGTTCGCCTATCTGCCGCTTGGCGCAGCGCTCGAAACAGCGAGCGCATAACGATATTCGATCAAGGCTATGTACAGGCGGTATCGTCTATTCTGCTCACCATGGAGCGCGCGTCCGATGATGACGCCATGGCGATGCTCTTGGTCACGCCCCCCTCCGATCTCGCGATAAGGATCGAAGCGCCGATCACGGATATCGAGGGGCGATTGAGGCGTCGGGGACAGACGATCGGACGACTGGGCCGCTTGTTTGAGTCCAACCTCGACAAGCCGACCGACCACGCGCATGCGGCGGACCGGCTGCAATCCGGACTGAGACGGGCAGGTCGTACGGTTCTAAGCGTCAATTCCGCTGATGACCAACCGCTTGCAATCGACCTCGAGCGGGCGCAGCGTGAGATCGACAAAGTCCAAATGAAGGAAGAGGCGGAATCGGTGTCGTAAGGAGACCGATCAGGAAGGAACGCAGTTTATGTACGCTAAACGGCGCCGCGGCAGGTTTGCGGGATTCGCGTTAGCAATTGTCTGCGGCCTCGGAGCGACGTTCGGTGCGCGCGCGGCGGAACGCCAACGTGTGTGGCACTTTGCAGCAAACGAGAATTTCGACGCCGCGGGCGCGTTTCTTCCTTCGAGCGCAGGCTTCAACTTGGCGGATGTCTCGAGTCGACGCGAGTTGGGCCTGCTTCCGCGCGGCACGATGGGTCTGGTGTGGGTCGGGCTGTGCGAGGGCGTAACTGCGAGGTTTAAGGCTGTGGTCGGAGCCGTAATCAATCATCCCAAGACGTTTGGCTTCTACCTCGTCGACGACCCCGACCCGACCGGACGCTGGCGCGCTCAATGCAAACCGTCAGACCTCCGTGCAGAGTCCGACTGGATTCACCGGCGCCGCCCGGCAGCGATTACCTTCGTGGCTCTCATGAATCTCGGCTCGTCTGCCTCGCCGAGCTTCAGCGCGGACTATCGGCCGAAGGTTTCTCACATCGATCTCTTTGGCGTTTCGCCCTATCCCTGCCGAACGGGCTCGAGCGAATGCGACTACGACATGATCGATCGATTTGTCCGCTCATCCCGCGATGCCGGCATCCCGCCGGATCGGATCATCCCTACTTTCCAATCTTTCGGCGGCGGAGAGTGGCGTACCGATAGCGGCGACGCCTATCGGCTGCCAACCCCGTCCGAATTGCAGGTGATGCTGGAACGTTGGAACAAGCTCATCCCCGCTCCCGTGTTTGACTATGCCTACTCCTGGGGCTCGCAGCGATCGGACGTCAGCCTCGCGGACTCGGCCGATCTGAAAGCCATGTTTGGTCGACACAATCACGGACGGGCGGGCGTGAAGCTCGGCGAGGCGCGAGGAGACTCGTCGGCGAGCGCACAGCTTGAGATCGGCCGTAGACCCTAGCAAACCCTCCAGCATCGGCGCTGAACCGCCTCGGTCGCCGCTGGTTTGTCGCGATTTTGTCGCTGCGGTTCCTTATCTCTCACGGGCTTACAGCCTCGCTTGTCGCCGCCCGAGAAATGCTGAGGCAGATCGAGCAGTCGATGCGAACCTCGCTTCCGGCAGCGCCTCGGGGAAGAAAACTGAGACGGAATTCGCCCTGATCGATTCTCCTTCCCAGCGAGCGAGCCGACGGATCGCCGAGTCCATTTTGCGCGATTTCAATGGCTTGCGGCACCATTTCCGAGTCGCCCCCTGCTTTTAACCCCGAAGTCCCAGTCCCGGGTCGCCTATGAGAAGCGCCAGCCAGGGCTGCTCGGTCGTTCTGAAAAACAATAGCAAGCAGCTTCTGACTTGGCAAGAAATTGTCGATTTTTTGTTAATCCAGCGCTCCGGCCCTTGACCGGGGGCTTCGCCTCCACTCCGCCTTTGAATATCCAATAGTTAAACAAATAATTTCGATACAATCCATGCCTGATCGGTCTCCGCCTTCGACGGGCTGCGTTGCGCCGGTTTGCGGCTGCCCTTTGCGTTAGTGCAGAGGAGCGATAGCAACCGTCCCCGTTCTCCTTACTTGTTTCAGCGCGGCGATCGCGTTGTTGATTATAGCACAGTGCACAATTCGATTCAGTGCTTGAGGTATGTATTGAAGTCCCTTCGTGTCGTGATGTTTCATCCCTGATGTCTATACAATTAAGCTGTGGTCCACAATCACGTGGAAATAGCGATATTGACTCGACCTTTGAATTTCGATCTTGTTAATTCAAATTCTTTCATCTAAGTTCAATCACAATACACATTCGCTGGAAGAATAATAATACACATTTGGTTGCCGAACATTGTTTCTTGTGTGGTTCTTATACTAATGTCGGAGGCGAAATGTCCGAGCCAAACACCCCGCTGCACTATACGGCGAACGGGAACTTCGTAAACGGTCAATACGCGCCGGGCGCCGATGGATTCAATTTGGCCGACGTAAGTTCGGCCTCCGTACTCAGCGAATTGCCTTCGGGAGACAAAGCTCTCGCTTATCTCGGCATGACGGGAGGCGTGACGGCCTCGTTCGAGGCGGCCGTCGAGCCGTTTATCGGCAGCTCCCAGGTCTATGGCTTCTACCTCGCCGACGAGCCAAGCCCGAGCGCGGCGACCGCGGCCAATCTCAAGGCGGAATCCGATTGGATCCATGCCAATGATCCCGGCGCGAAGACCTTCATCGTCGAGGAAAACTCGAGCGGGAACCTGACGCCGCAATATTATTACACGCCCGCCAACACCGACATCGACCTGTTCGGGCTCGACCCTTATCCGGTCCAGACGAATGTGCCGAACAACTACGACCTCAACATCATCCCGCTTGCGGTTCAGTCGGCCAATCGATCGGCATTCCGCAGCAGGACCTGGTGCCGGTCTATCAGGCCTTCGGCGGCGGCAGTTATGCGTCGTATATCCTACCCACGGCAGCGCAGGAACAGGCGATTTTGTCGGAATGGGGCTCCGTCCTGCCGAACCCCGCCTTCGATTACACCTATAGCTGGGGGAGCCAAGATGGCGACACCGCGCTCAGCCAAGATTCAGCCCTCCAACAGGTCTTCGCCGCCCACAATAATGGCGGGGGCGCGACCGGCGGATCAGCTCCTCCCGCAGCCCCAACGATCGGCGACAGTTCCATTCAGGGCGGCTTCGTCAATGCGGCCAACGATACGGCGACGCAGACGCTCTCCGGGACCGCCGGCGCGGGCGACACGGTCAAAGTCTACCTGAACGGATCGACGACGCCTTCATACTCGACCATGGCCAACACGTCCAGCGGTTGGAGCGCCAAGATCGGCGCGCTGGCGAATGGCGCCTATAGCTATGCGGCGACGGCCACGGACTCGACGGGCGACACCAGCGCGTTAAGCGCCGCCCTCAAGTTCACCGTCGACACGGTTGCTCCCGCCGCGCCGACGATCAGCGACAGTTCCGTTCAGGGCGGCTTCGTCAATGCGGCCAGCGATACGTCAGCGCAAACGCTCTCCGGGACCGCCGAGGCGGGCGACACGGTCAAGGTCTATCTGAACGGATCGGCGACGCCCTCGTACTCGACCGTGGCCAACACGTCTGGCGCCTGGAGCGTCAAGATCGGCGCGCTGGCGAATGGCGCCTATAGCTATGCGGCGACGGCGACCGATCCCGCGGGCAACACCGGCGCATCAAGCGCCGCCCTCAAGTTCACCGTCGACACGGTTGCTCCCGCCGCGCCAACGATCAGCGACAGTTCCGTTCAAGGCGGCTTTGTCAATGCGGCCAGTGATACCGCGACGCAGACGCTCTCCGGGACCGCCGGGGCGGGCGACACGGTCAAAGGCTACCTGAACGGATCGGCGACGCCTTCATACTCGACCGTGGCCGGCACGTCCGGCGCCTGGAGCGTCAAGATCGGCGCGCTGGCGAATGGCGCCTATAGCTATGCGGCGACGGCCACGGACTTCGACGGGCGACACCAGCGCGTTAAGCGCCGCCCTCAAGTTCACCGTCGACACGGTTGCTCCCGCCGCGCCGACGATCAGCGACAGTTCCGTTCAGGGCGGCTTCGTCAATGCGGCCAGCGATACGTCAGCGCAAACGCTCTCCGGGACCGCCGAGGCGGGCGACACGGTCAAGGTCTATCTGAACGGATCGACGACGCCCTCGTACTCGACCGTGGCCAACACGTCTGGCGCCTGGAGCGTCAAGATCGGCGGGCTGGCGAATGGCGCCTATAGCTATGCGGCGACGGCGACCGATCCCGCGGGCAACACCGGCGCATCAAGCGCCGCCCTCAAGTTCACCGTCGACACGGTTGCTCCCGCCGCGCCAACGATCAGCGACAGTTCCGTTCAAGGCGGCTTTGTCAATGCGGCCAGTGATACCGCGACGCAGACGCTCTCCGGGACCGCCGGGGCGGGCGACACGGTCAAAGGCTACCTGAACGGATCGACGACGCCTTCATACTCGACCGTGGCCGGCACGTCCGGCGCCTGGAGCGTCAAGATCGGCGCGCTGGCGAATGGCGCCTATAGCTATGCGGCGACGGCCACGGACTCGGCGGGCGACACCAGCGCGTTAAGCGCCGCCCTCAAGTTCACCGTCGACACGGTTGCTCCCGCCGCGCCGACGATCAGCGACAGTTCCGTTCAGGGCGGCCTCGTCAATGCGGCCAGCGATACGTCGGCGCAAACGCTCTCCGGGACCAGCGGGGCGGGCGACACGGTCAAAGTCTACCTGAATGGATCGACGGCGCCTTCGTACTCAACCGTGGCCAACGCGTCCGGCGTTTGGACCGCTAACATCGGCGTGCTGGCGAACGGCGCCTATAGCTACGCTGCGACGGCGACCGATCCCGCGGGCAACACCGGCGCATCAAGCGCCGCCCTCAAATTCACCGTCGACACGCAAGCCTCGGGGCAATCCTCCACTCCCTCTGGGCAACCCTTCACCCCGCTACACTATACGGCGAACGGGAACTTCGTAAACGGTCAATACGCGCCGCGGCGCCGATGGATTCAATTTGGCCGACGTAAGTTCGGCCTCCGTACTCAGCGAATTGCCTTCGGGAGACAAAGCTCTCGCTTATCTCGGCATGACGGGAGGCGTGACGGCCTCGTTCGAGGCGGCCGTCGAGCCGTTTATCGGCAGCTCCAGGGTCTATGGCTTCTACCTCGCCGACGAGCCAAGCCCGAGCGCGGCGACCGCGGCCAATCTCAAGGCGGAATCCGATTGGATCCATGCCAATGATCCCGGCGCGAAGACCTTCATCGTCGAGGAAAACTCGAGCGGGAACCTGACGCCGCAATATTATTACACGCCCGCCAACACCGACATCGACCTGTTCGGGCTCGACCCTTATCCGGTCCAGACGAATGTGCCGAACAACTACGACCTCAACATCATCCCGCTTGCGGTTCAGTCGGCCGAATCGATCGGCATTCCGCAGCAGGACCTGGTGCCGGTCTATCAGGCCTTCGGCGGCGGCAGTTATGCGTCGTATATCCTACCCACGGCAGCGCAGGAACAGGCGATTCTGTCGGAATGGGGCTCCGTCCTGCCGAACCCCGCCTTCGATTACACCTATAGCTGGGGGAGCCAAGATGGCGACACCGCGCTCAGCCAAGATTCAGCCCTCCAACAGGTCTTCGCCGCCCACAATGCAGGCGGGTCGACAGCGCAGTCGCCCGCTTCGGTCCAGCCTGCAAGCGCCGCGACGGCATCCAGCCCTGTCAAGGCCGCCTCGCCGAATTCCGAGTTCGCAAACTCCATCGCTCTATTGAACGGGAATAATATGGGCGCTCATCTCGCGATCGGCTCAGCCGACACCCTGCAAAACCTAACTTCGGGTCTGAAACTTGCTGCGGCTGCGGAGCTCGAGCCGAATCGCGCCGTCCATTCGTGAGGCTCCCCGTGGACGCCGCTGCCGCCAACGCAAGCGGCGGCGGTCAGCCAACTCGAGGCCCGCCATTTCCAGGCGTGCTTCTAGATTCCGAACGGTTGCGACGCCACTTCCGGAGGGCAGGCCGGCGTCGCCAATAGGGCAAACGAGTGGCTTCGCAATTTAGCAAGAGATGCCGTTTTTCGTCTGCGCCATCGAAATCGAGCTTGCCGGAAATGTAGGAAAGAGGCAATACTTCCCGTCAAGCTGAAGGCCATCCGGGGGTGTGTGGAAAGAGCGGCGCCTCATAATTAGAGAACTGTCAGAAGCAAGAAATTTGGCTCAACTTGACTGCTGCGCCTCAAGGCTTCTGGGCAACGCTAGGCTAAATCAAGAGGTTGCCGCTCAGGCTTAGGGCGAGGTAGGAATATGATCTATTGGCTTATCTTGATCGTGTACGGAATCGGCACCGGCGGATTTACGGTCACGACGCAAGTTTTGCATGTGGGAAATTTTTCAGACTTGAAGTCTTGCCAAGCAGTGGCCAAGGACTCGCAAAACAATATAGCCCCGGACAACTGGAGACTCAACTATATATGCGTTCAAGCGTCGGATGGGAAGGCGCCACCGCCGCCGTAGACAGAAGTCTTTATCCTTGCGGAGAATCAAACCCTCTTTCGCTCGATGAATTTTTATGACGGCGGGTAACTCTGCTTGACAGCTAAGAGCCTGACCCAAAAGCTTCTGGCGCTTGGGGTTAGGGCGTGATTCACCGCCTCCGAGATGGCTCGGAGGCTTTAAATTCGCGATGTGGACGCAGGCGCACAGGGAGATTTACAAACAGTCTGGGCGAGGTCTGCCGAGCGATTTGACTGATGCGCAGTGGGAGCGCCTTGAACCGTTGATCCCGGCGGCGAAGCCGGGCGGACGGCCGCGCAAGACCGACATGCGCGCGGCGATGAATGCGATCTTCTATCTTCTGCGCACCGGCTGTCCCTGGCGGTATCTGCCGCGCGGCGCATTTCCTCCGCGTTCCACGGTCTACAACATCTTCCGCCAGTTCCAGCGCGACGGCGTGTGGGAGCGCATTTGGGAAGAGCTCCACATGGCGCTGCGCGAAGCGCTCGGCCACGAGGCCAGCCCGACCGCCGCGATCCTCGACAGCCAGTCGCTGAAAGCGGCGGAAAAGGGGGAGCCGCGAGCCGGAGTGAAAAGGACGCAGTGGGTTATGACGCCGGCAAGAAGGCGAAGGGCCGCAAAGTGCACGCCCTCGTCGACGTCGAAGGCCTGCCGCTGCGGGTGATCGTCCACTCCGCCGGCATGCAAGACCGTGACGGCGCGGCGCTGGTTCTCGACAAGATCCGCCAGCGCTTCCCATGGTTGGAGCTCGTCTGGGCCGACGCCGGTTACAACGCCCGTCAGGTCAAAGACGCCGTCGCCAGATTGCCGGAACTCCGGCTCGAAATCGTCAAGCGTTCGGATGACATGACAGGCTTCGTCGTGCTGCCCCGTCGATGGGTGGTCGAGCGAACCTTCTCCTGGTTCGGCCGCAACCGCCGTCTGGCCAAGGACTACGAGAACCTCGCCGAAACGCTCGCCGCCTTCATAACCTTGGCCGCCATCCAATTCGCCATCAGACGCCTTGCTCGCGCGTAGGCTTTTAAGTCAGGCTCTAAGTCGAGGCTAACGGCGAGGCTGGTTTAGTGCTGGCTCTTTCGCCATGCGGAGAGCGCCAGATAAAACTCCTCTGCTGAATGACCGAGATCGTGGGAGCAACCTGCGCATTTAGTCACCACACCCGACTTTAAGTGTCGGATCTTTGCTGTGAACCCGTGGTCGCAGAGGGGGCACCTCATGGGCCAAACGTTCTCGTCCTCATACATCGCGCATCGCTAACCGTCCAAACGGGCTGAGTAACCGACTGAACCGGTAAGTTCTGCTCCTCATGTGCGAGTGCCCAGTCCGGAGACCGCATGACCACCATCACTTCCGCCCCGGCCTCTTCGCTCGCTTTTTTGGCGAGATCAACAGAGGCGTCAAGCACGACCAGTTTGGTTGACCGGCGCGTCGATCTGGTACTCGAGCATGCTTCAACTCCTGTTAAGACGCGCGCCATAGCATTCCGATCGCCGGTTCGTGGCTGCGCTCAGTGATCATATGAGCGAACCCGAACCCCACACCGCGAAGCCGTTGTCGCCAAACCAGCTTTTGCGCACCAACTTTCTTTTTCAGGCCATGTGGCGACTTCGGCGCCGCTCGTTGGCCCTAGGATTGACAGGGAAGCCCGCGGGAGGTCCTTGCGGCGAGCGCCCCTGCCGCCCCTTGGCCCCCTCCGGCGCGAACCCGGCCTCCTGTCGCGGCTTCTCGCGTCGTCGAGCGATCGCCTTACAACGCGCTAGGCGAATCTCATCGAGCACCGCCCAGCGGACCAGCATTCGCTTTGGGTCGTACACCTGGAACATGCAAGGAGGGCTGTTGCCTTGATCGCCACATCCGTACGGTTCTTGGCTCGCAGTTTTTTCATGATATGGCGAACATGCACTTTTACAGTGCTTTCGCACATGTTCAGTTCGTAGGCGATGATCTTGTTCGGCTTGCCCTGATGGATCGCGCGGACAACGGCGAGTTCGCGTCCCAAGGTCTGTCGGAAGTCCTCGCGGTAGTCAGGAGTGCGCCTAACGGAAGCGGGTTAATCAAATTCGGTTTACTCAAGCTCTCGCCGCGCCAAAGATCTCGCCGCCGCGCTCGCCCTTAGCTGTGTCTCCAGGGTAGTAAGCGAGTTCGCTCGCCAGCGTCGCGCCTGTAAACAGGGTTGTCGGTACAGTATCATTGCCGCCGAGGCCCTGCTCCGAACCTGAAAACAGCGCGAGATAATTCGGTTCGCTCGGATGGTCGACGGCATCATAGTTGGTGAAACGCATGCCCTCCGACGCCAGCTTGTTGAGGAACGGGGCCGCGGGATTGCCGATGACGGTGTTAAAATCCTGATTTTCAAACTGCACAACGACGATATGGCTCGGTGTTGTCATCGATCCGTTCCTCGTGACATCTCAGAGCGGCCAGGGAGACTGCGATGCTTCTTCTCCACGCGGGGATACCGTTCCCCAGGGCCCGTCCGTGATAGCGCAAAGGCGCAATGCGTCATTGCGGCGACGTCAGAGGGTTATAGTCAAAGCGCAACTCCAGGCCGAGTTCATGCGTCAGAAGGGCCTACGCCTTAACCGTGAGGCTTAACGCGGCACACCGACAAGCGGCGCCTAGAAAGACGCAGGTCTTTGCTCGAAAGAACGAATTGACGCTGGAGGAGTGAAGCTGGCTGCATTGGCAATATTCCGCTGGCGGCGCAACCCACGCGGCCTGATACCGAGACGGAATGGAGTCAGCTCACGGCCGCTTTTCCAACAATCGGCTCGGGTATCCTACGACATCGCTTCTGGCCCACAACCCTTGTTCGCGGCGCACTTTAAACTCGTGTGACCAACAGTCCGCTGCCCGAGGCGTCCGCAGCGAGATGGAATGATCCGCTCCCGAGCGTGGATTGTTGGAAGTCGAGGGTCGCCAGTGCGCCGCCGTTCGACAGTTGCAGCAGGCCGCTCGATTGATCATAGGCGAGCGCCGCACCCGAAGCGGAGAAGTTGTGGAGGTCGATCGAGTCGCCGGCGCCGAAATCGTCGAGCTGCGAGCCGAGGTACGACGTTCCGCCGATCCCCGTCCCGAACAGTGCGGCGTTGTCGACCACGAGTTGGCTAGCGCCCAGAAAATCCATCGCCGTCTGCGCGCCGGTCGCCGCGGCGACCTCGAGGACTTCGCCTGCGCCGAGATCGAATGCGCCGGTGCTCGCGGCGTTGAGCGCGGAGGTCACGTCGAGCGATCCGTTGATGGTGAGAGCGCCATTGTCGGTGACGTTGGCGATCGTGTTGGAGCCGGTCAGCGCCCAGTCGCCGCCCGCGTCATCATTGAGTGACTGGAACCCCCAGAATTGACCGGAACTGCTGATCCCGCCGATCGTTCCCGCCCCGCTTAGCAGTTCGATCGCCCCGCCGTCGCCATTGACGCTGCCCGTGAAGGTTGCGCCCGCCCCGATCTGGAGCAGATTGGCGCCGCTGTTGGCGGCGAAGTCGACGGCGTAGGTGCCGCCGGAAATGGAGCCCAGGTTCGTCACCGTCCCCGCCCCGCCTTCAAAGACGCCGGCCCAGCCACCTGAGATCGTCGCCCCGACGCCGTTCGTCACAACATTGCCGCCGCCCTCGGCGTCCACGCCAGTCGAGCCGGTGGAAGTTATCGTTCCGCCGTTCGTCAGCGAACCCGAGCCCCCGCCCAGGAACACGCCGGTCCCCCCGGACAAAATGGAGCCGCCGGTCGCGTTCGACACGGTGTCCGATCCGCCGATTGCAAAGACCCCGTAGCCGCTTCCGTTGATGGTCCCGCCTGCGTTGTTCGTCACGCCGCTGCCGCCGGCTTCGAGATCGAGGGCCGCAGCGCCCGACGCGCTGGCCGTAATCGATCCGGAGTTGTTGACGGTGCCCACCCCGCCAGCGTCCAACACGCCGGCGGCTTGTCCCGAAAGAGTTCCCCCTGAAAGGTTGGTGACCGCTCCACCCGCTTCGAGGCCGACCGCATCCGCGCCCGTGACCATGCCAGCGTTGGTGACCGAAGCCGCGACGCCTGATGCGAATACGCCATAGGCAGCGGCCGAGAGCGTCGCTCCGTGGTCGTTCGTCACCGCGCCGCCGGCGCTGATCGTGATTGCAGCGCCGCCCGATCCGGTAGCGCTGATCGAGCCGTCATTGAGGACCGTCGCAGACTGGTTCGCGAGACTCACTCCTGCGTTTGGCCCGGTGATCGAACCGGTCGCGGCGTTGCGGATGGAGCCCCCGTCGTTAAGGGCGACGCCATAGAGGCCGGCGCCGGTGATCTTCCCTGCATTCACAATCGTGCCCAGCGCGCCGGTTACAAAGGCGCCGTACCCGGCGCCGAAATCGACCCGCCGGCGTAGTTGTTCACATTGCCGCCGAGTTCGAGGTCCGCGCCGGCCCCGCCGGCGCCGGTCGCGGAGACCGAGCCGTAGTTGTTAAGGGTCCCTCCGTGGTTGAGGGCGGCGCCAGCAATTTGACCCGAGATCGTGCCGCTCGAATTGTTTGTAACCGTGCCACCAGCCGCCACCAGAATGGCGTGCTTGAGGCCGGAGACGGCGCCGCTGTTTGAAATCGTCGCCAAGCCGCCGATGACGAAAATTCCGGCGTCGCCCAATCCGGAAATGGACGCACCGGCGGCGTTGGTCACTGTGCCGCCGCCCAAAAGTTCGACGCCTTGGTCCGCCGTCGAGACGATCGTGCCGGAATTCCGAACATTGCCGACGCCCCCCGTAACCAGGACGGCGTCTAAACCGCTGGTCAAGTTCCCGGTATTGTTGACGCTTCCGCTCGCGGAGAGTTCGATGGCATAGCCGTAAGCTGCTTTCACGACGCCGGCGTTGGTTACGGAAATAGCGCCCATGCCGGCGTTGGACGGGCCGCTGACCAAGATGCCGGAAATGGTCGCTAGGTTGGATCCGCTTCCGCCTGAGGCGGTGCCGGTGATCAGGTTGGATGCGCTTCCGCCTGTTGCGGTGATCGTGCCTGTGTTTATCACTGCGCCGTCGTCGCTAAGACTTAACTCCGGCTGCGCCGGAAATCGAGCCGGAGTTGACGACAGTGCTGTTGAGACCCGCGAGGCTCATGCCATAGCCGGACGCCGAGGAGACCGTTCCGGTGTTCCAAATCGACCATCCAGTGGCTGAATTTCCATCGATGGCGTCGGCGCCGGTCGCCGTCGCCTTCACGCCGCCGGTGGGCAAGATGATCACCGGATTGTTGCTTGGTATAAGAGACAGCGTGCCTTTAATGGTCGTAAGAACTATCAGGCTCACGGGCGGCCTCCGCTCAGGGTGCAATGGCGCTCGCGGCAAGCCGGCTCTTGATCATCCACCCTGCGCTTGCCGCAGAAACTTACACCGCACCCTAGCCCAACTCCTCGCGCTCGAGCTGAGTCTATTGTGTGGTACTCCGCTACATCTTTTGACGTGCTCGCGTTCATAAGCGGGGTCGGCAGGCAACAAGCCGGGAGCGCATGCACCGGCGGCAAGCCGAGCGGACCCTTTTCACAGACACGGGATTAGGTTGGTGAGATCGCTGCCGCCTCGCTGATCGTGCGGAGGACCGCGCTACCACTTTCGCGGTATGAAGAAATGTGTGCGGCCCTCGAAATACTGCGGCTATGATCGACCCGATCAGGCGATCTTGGGCCAAAAGGCCGGCCCCAACTCAAACCAGGAGTGGGATCGGAGACATCAATGGGCGCTCATCTGCTGTTTATTGGGGGCGAAGATCACAACTTGCGGATCCCGTTTCTGGCCGCCCTTGCGTCGCGCGGATACAACGTCACGACTGCGGCGAGCGCCGACCCCGCGCCGTTCGAGCGCGCCGGCATCAGGTACATACGCTTCGACTTCAATCAATTCTGGGATCCACGCTCTGATTTGCGCGCCTGGCGACGGATCGGGCAAATCTTAGCCGACGTGGATGCCGACGTTGTCCATTCGTTCGACACGAAGCTGAGTATTCTCACCCCATACGCGTCGTACTTTAATCCTCGCACCATAGTTGTGCGAACGATCAACGGACGCGCTTGGATCTTTTCCTCGAAATCGTTTGGCGCGGCCGCGTTGCGCGTCATGCTTTATCGACCGCTGCAGCGTCTCGCCGGCGTGACGACCGCCGCAACCGTGTTCGAGCATCGCGGCGACCAAGGATTCTTTGAAAGCAACCGACTGATCGGCGCAGGCGAATCGTTGAAGATTCCCGGCGCTGGAGTTGACGTCAAAGGCTTCGAGGAAGCCCGAACGAACGGTCCATCGGCGGAGACTCTGCGAGCCGAACTCGGCTTGACGGGAGCCGATGTCGTTATAACCGTCACGCGCGTGACGCGTCAGAAAGGCGTACTGGACCTGCTGAAGGCCGCGGAACTCGTCCATCGGGTTCGTCCGTCGGTGAGGTTTCTGATCGTGGGCCCGCGCCAGGGCGAGGGGCCATTCGCCGTCACTGACGCGGAACTCGCGCCTTACTCTGAATATGTCATCGCTACCGGGCCGAGACAGGACGTGCCTTCACTTCTCGCGATGTCGGACGTTTTCGCCTTCCCGAGCGACTACGGGGAAGGCATTCCTCGCGCGCTCATGGAGGCGGCGCTCCGCGGCATGCCGATCGTGACCACCGACAAAGATGGCTGCAAGGAGGTGATCCGAGACGGATGGAACGGTTATGTGACGCCGGCTCGCAATCCGAGGGCAATGGCGGACCGGATTCTCGATCTGCTCAGCGATCGCGCCGTCGGCGAACAAATGGGCGCGCGTGGCCCCGACCTCGTCAAGAGCACGTTCAGCTTGGACGAAATCGTAAATCAGCACGCCGCACTTTACGAGAGGCTCCTTCGCGAGCGGCGGTTGAGGAATGGAAGCGAAGGAGAGCTTGCCGTTCGCTCGGCAGAAGCGTCGAAACCCAGCCAGTCCGGCGAAATTGCGCGACGCCAGCTTTCCGAGCCGCAGGACGTCTTTTGAGATGGAGCGGTGCGCGCACGAGAGTTTGGCGGCGCCGCGGTCAGCGGCGCTTAATCATCTCGAGCTGCTTTGGAGCGCGCTTCTCGCCTTCGGGATGGTGCTATCGCTGACACCTCAATTGAGATGGGGCGCCGCGGACGTCGGGCCCGGCGAACTCTTAGTTTCGCTGTGGCTTCTGCCGGGTCTGATAGTTTTGATTGTCGGCTTTCGCGCAGAGGCCCCGCGCGCGCTTTGCGAATTAATTGGGTTTTGGGCGATATTTACAGCGGCTCAGTGCCTCGGCACGATCCAGACGATCTGGTCGGAATTTTTAGATGACTGGTCGCTCGTCTTCCACGATGTGATCGCCTACTTGCTCTTGTTCGTATTGATGAGCGTCCTCTTTGCGCTTCCCGGCGCGGCCCGGCGGCTGCATCGAGTCCAGTGGATCACGGTGCTGTTTGGCACGTTCCTTTTCGCGCTTCAGGCGGCCAACGCGTGGGGAGTATTCACGCTGAGCAACATTGATCCCTGGTATTGGGATAGATTGCGAGGATGGTCGGACAATCCTAACCAGTTTGCCTTGCTGGCGCTGCTTGTCGGCTTTCTCTCGCTCGAACTCGCCGAAAAAAGCATCGGGTTCGGGCCCAAACTTGTCGCTGCCGTCTGCGCCGTTATCTCCCTCGGGATAGGCTGGCTTGGAGAGAGCAATGCTTATGCGGGCGTGGTATTCGCGACCTTCGGATTATTTGGTCTCCTCAAGCTCGCGCGGATGACGATACGTTCCGAAAGGCAAGGTTTCCCGGCTATTGCGCTTGGGGCCGCCGCGCTTGCGTCGCTCATGTTCGTTTCATTCCTATTTGCGCCCGCGGTCGCGTCCTTCGTCGATGAGGGCGGGGGTCCGCTTAGTCTCATCGCGCGCAAAGGCGAGGACCGAGACAGCGAAGCGAAACTCCGCCTGTATTTGTGGAAGGAAGCAATCGAGCGGGGCGTCGATTCCTGGATGCTTGGTTATGGCCCGGGCCCTCATCTCGATATACCCCAGAGCCTCACCGAAAGCCACCGCACCGCCGGCGAGCCCATCAATCTATCTCACCCGAAACTGGGCCTGGCTCCCAACTACGAATCTCACAATACGCTGTTCGAGCTTTTTGTTCAGGGGGGCGTTCTCGCGGTCGGCGCGTTCGTTTGGATCGGCGCAATCGCTATTTGGCGATCTTGGAAAGCAGGCATGGACGGATTGATTGCTCTTCTTTTCGCGGCTGCGGCCTTCGGCAGTTTCCATGTCGTTTTTCGGCATCCGATCGTTTGGTTCACCATCGGCCTCGGATTGCAAGCCCAACGCGGTTTTCGCGAAAGCGCCGCGGTGTCCCGGGGCCGTGATGAGTTCGCGGAGGCGCCTCGTTGAGCGGCGACGAATTTAAACGGCCCTCCGCTGCAGAGCCCCTACCGATTTCCCGCTTCAAGTGTGGGCGGCGATCCGGCGATCGCGCTGGAACTTGTCCATCATAATCCGCTGGCTGTGAGCGTCGAGCCTGGCCTGGAGGACGACGATCCGTCCGATGCGAAGAACGGTTTCGCAAGACGGTCGCCATTGTTGATTAGCCTTCTCGATTCATTCGAGTCGCAAAAGGTCGGGTATTGCTGCTGGAAGAGCAGCCTCAGAGCGCCACGCGGGATGACGGGAGCCTCGGATCTCGACCTCCTCGTCGCTCGGCCGGATAGGCAAAGGGCGATCGAACTCCTGCTCGCGTTCGGGTTCAAGCAATGGCCAGACGTCTCAGGATGCGATCATCCTGCGATCGCGAGTTTTCTTGGGTGGGATGAAACCACGGGCCTGATCCATCACGTTCATATCCAGTACAAGATTGTCTTCGGTCATTCCTTGCTCAAAAGCTTTCGTCTGCCCGCGGAGGATCAGTTCATCGCGCGCAGCGTCCCCCATCCTACCGAGCTTTTGCGGGTTCTCCATCCCGTAGACGAAGCGTTGCTTCTCGTGGTTCGTACGCAAATCGAGTCCCGCTGGCTCGACCCGATCGCGCTTCGGCATCGGAAAAAACTTTGTCAAAAGACCGCCAACGATTTGGCGGCGCTGGCGCCCATCGTTGAACGCGCTGACATTCGGGAGCGGGCAGCCCAGTTATTCTCGCCGGGGCTCGCGGATGCGATCGCCGGTCAGTTAGACTTGAGCGGCGAAGAGTTCTGGCGGCGGCGAATTGGCCGTCGAATTGCGCGGGAATTGTCGGCCTATCGCATGCATGGCGGCGCAGAGGCTTTCTTGCGAATGCTCGCGCGCGATACCCTTTGGGCGGTCCGCGCAATCAACCGAAGATATCTTCGATGGCCGCATCCTTGGCGACGCCGGGCGCCGGGAGGTGGCGTCATTATTTCCATCGTCGGCCTCGATGGTAGCGGAAAGAGCACATTGGTGCGCGAAGTCCGCCGCTGGCTCGGCGCCGAGGTCGACATGATGCCATGTTATTTTGGCACCGGCGACGGAGAGCCATCGCTATTCTTTCGCCCCTTCAAAGCGGTTTCGCGGTTGGTTGCGCGGTTGGTCCGCACAAGGCCGAGGGGCGCATCGCACGGAGTGGTGTCGGATCAGCCGCCGGGGCTGGGCTATTCTGTTTTGTTCGCCGTCTGGGGGATCGCTGCGGCGATCGAGAAACGGCAAAAGATACTTGCCACGCAGCGGGGCGCAGGCCGGGGAACTCGTTGTCGTAACGGACCGCTATCCGCAAAACGAGATCCCTGGAATTCAATGACGGACCACTTCTGCATCGGCTGCTCCGGTGCCCGGCGGGACTCAAACGCTTCGAAGCGTCCGTCTACGAGATGGCCCAACGTGCGCCTCCAGACTTGGTTATCAAGCTGCAGGTAGGACGGAGCACCGTGGTTAAGCGCGAACCTCAAATGGTCAAGAGCATTATCGACCAGCGCATCGCGTGGCTGAACGAACTCACTTTCGCATCGAACCAAGTCGTGTCGATCGACGCATCGAGGCCCCTAGAGGAGGTGCACCGCAAGGCCAAGCGTGAAATCTGGAGCATTCTTTAACTGTTGGGCCATCGGCTTTTGATGAAGTCCCTTTATCAGTGATTCGAAGGACGGGCTATGGGACGGGTTCTACATGGGAGCCCCACCAACGACCGGCGGTCCGCCAAGCGATAGAGCGTAGTCCAGAGAGCTTAAGGGTGGTCGCCAAGCGCAACGGCGTCGATCCGAAGACCATCGCCAATCGGAGGTCGCGGAAGTCAGTTGCCGGTCTTCCGAGCAGGCCCAAAGAAGGCCCGATCGACCGGCCTGTCTGTTGAAGAGGAGGCGGTGATCGTCGCCTTTCGGAAGGATACCCTGCTGCCGCTTGACGGCTGCCTTTATGCCCTGCGGCCGTTAATCCCGCATCTGACGCGCTGGTCGCTGCATCGTTGCCTAAGCGCCACGGGATATCGCGGCTGCCGCAGGTCAGGGCGAAGCCTCGCCTAAGGTAGGTGCAAGGTCTACCCGACCGGCTAGTCACGTCGACATCGCCGAAAGTCGAACGCTGAGGGCGGCTCCTATCATCCTCGCAATCGACCGGACGTCAAAGTTCGCCTCGTCGAACTGCATGAGATGCCTGCACCTTCAACGATGTCGATCATCGGCTGACCAAGCCCAAGCATCCCTGGACGAACGGTCAGGTCAAGCAGGATGAACCGCACCATCAAGGATGCGACCAAACGCCGCTTCTCGCGCACATCGGTCCCGATCGCTTTGGCTCAATAGTCGGACATGGTTCGATCGAGATGCCCGAACAGTCTATGACGCGTTTTGACCCAGCGTCATGCGCCTCATGAGCTTGCCCGGGAAAGTCCATTCTTCCTCGTTGTCATTCGGGTTTTTCAAGGTTGGCGGCCATGGATGATCCGAAAAATCACGCGGTAAAATCGATCAAGCGGTCAAGCGAGGGATCAGCATCCAGAAAGGTCGTCGCCAAACCAAGCACGGTTTCCCGATCGGTTCAGCGGATCGTGCGGCGCAGGACCTAGCACTTTCGCGGCACAAAGAGCCCGCCGAGCCGCTTGAGGGCAGGGGGAGCCCGATTGCCCCCAAGGGCGCTCGTGCGGCGGCGCGTGGCTCTCAGATCGGTCCAATCGGCGCACGATGGTTGGGGATTGCGGCTCGTTTGGCTTGCACGCACACGGGGGACGGCGAGCCCAGTACGCAACGCTGCGCGCATTCAGTCGACACCTGCACGTCAGCTTGGCTCAATACACGATTACGAACGGGGAGACCTGGCTCTGGCGCGTCAGCCAGATGCGCAGAACGAGTGTGGAGCGGATAATGCCCAGAGGAACTAACGATTGTACAACTTAAGAAACTTCCACGCAAGGCCCGCGCGATCGAGCCCAAGCAACGCGTCGACCGCATGTTGCGACCGCCAATCCGTCGTCCTTGGCATGCGTCGCCTCCACGTTTCAAGGCCCTTCTCCGGGCAAATCAGTGAAAGCAGTATTCTGGCGAAACCATCACGGCGCTAGTCTCTTATGTTCGCCGTCAAGGGCTCGGACGCAATCGAGCGGCCGAGCGGTGAGATGGCCGTCGGCAGGAATAGGCTGGAGCTGCGCAGAGCTGGGAAGCGGAGCGAGAGACGACGGTTGATCAAACTCTTATCCGCGGGTTGGTTACCGCCTTCCGTGTCTTCGTCTCTGGGCTATCCTCGGTCTAGAGGACGGGCGTCGGGCGCGAAGCCCGGCCACATAACTAAGCGACGGGAGTTCCCCACCTTCGTGCTCCGCTCCCGGGTCTGCGCAGCGGGAGAAAGAGGTCGCTCCTTACGCGGGCGCTACCTCCCGTCCGATCGCCCACAGGAAAGCCGCCATCTCGCGGGCGATCGCGGCCACAACGACGGGCGGCTTCTTGCCCGTGGCGCTGAGGCGACGATAGCGGGCGCACAGACGGACCTGCGCTTTCCAGGCGATGTCGCGCACAGGCTTGGGCAGCCCTTCGAGCCGCGCTCTCAAGGTCTCGCTGACCCTTGCCGGATAACGATAGGTCCCGGCCGCCTCGACGAGCGCCCGCCGCGCGCGCCGGTTGCCTGCCAGGGTGAGGCCCTTCCGTTTGATTGTGTCGCCTGTTGAGCTTTCCGCCGGAACGAGCCCGAGGAAAGATGTCGAGCTGTCGTGGCGTATCGAACCGGCGCACGTCGCCGATCTCGGCGGCGAAGGTCACGGCGACGAGAAACGACGCGCCGCGCATCGCCTGGTAAGCTTTCACCACCGGGGCCATGGACCATTCCGGCACGATGAGGGCGAGTTGCTTCTCGAGACGGCGCAGGCGCTGCAGAAAATCTTCGATCGCGTCAATGGCTTCCTGAAAGACGATCTGCTGCGCGGCATGGTCGAACTTCTGATCGGCGAGCCAGCGCCGATGCGCCAGCGTCCAGTGCCCGCCGCCGCCGTAAATCCGGCTGTGCCTGAGCAGGAAAGAGAGAAGCTGCTGGCGCTTGCGCCGAAGATCGTCAGCCGACGCCTCACGGGCGCGAACAAGGTCCCGGACCGCCTCATGGGCCGGGTCGGGCGCCCACACTCCCGTGAGCTCACCCGCCCGATGAAGACGCGCCAGAGTGACCGCATCCCGACGGTTCGTCTTGATCCGTTCACCCGCTCGTTTCGGGATCAGCGCCGGAGCAACCACCATGCAGTCATGCCCGAGCGCCTGCACCTGGCGATAGAGCCCGTATCCCGTAGGCCCGGCCTCGAAGCAGACATGCAGCCGGTCGTATCGGTTAGCCAGTCTTTTGATCGTCCGCTCGATCGGCGCAGGATTGTTCTCAACATCGCCTATAAACCGGACTTCCCTGGTCCGGCCACCCTCCGCGATCGCCACGGCGTGCTTCTTCTTGGCGACATCGAAAGCCACGAAAACTTCGCTATACTTCTCCATGGTCCGCCCTCCGTGCATGAGGCTCGGCTCGGTCCGCCCGAGCAACCCTCGTTCTACCTGCACGAAAGGGCGGGCCACCGGCGCGAGCCCGCAAACATGACGTCTAGTCCGCGGATGCCGGACGGGTGATGAGCGAAGGCGCGTTCACTTCGTTCGAAAGTTTGGCGAGGTCTGGCGCTCGCGTGTCGGGACTATGGCGTCAATGCGGACGGGGATGCAGGAGATGGCGATAGCCGGACTGCGTCATCCAGCGCGCGCGGGCGAGGTGGCTGTCGTAGACGAGGCGGGCGCGCTGGGGCTCCCGATCCGGATCGAGGCCGACGATGATCTTGATTGCCTCTTTCCAGTCAGCGCCCTCTTCGTACGCGTCGAGCAGGCGCAGATAGGTGGCGAGGTGCCGTTCGTCATAGGGGGTCAGCTCGGCGCTGTCAGGCGGGCGATCTTCGAAGGCGGCGCTATTCATGTTCGGGAGACGTTTCCGCGTTGGACTTCGGGTTAACATCCTTGACGCCGCCGCTACAATGCGCTGCGGAAAATGCATCGCGGTGACACTGAATGTGCATCGCGACCCGCTCTATGCGTTGCGTTCGTCGTCGACAATCTTGGGGTGCGCGCGATTTGCCATACGCAGCGCGTAATGTCCGTGAGCGCCGGTTTGTAGAGAATACTCCGTGGTGAAATTCTCCACAAGACGGCGCCCTCTCGTGCGTGGACATACGAGACGTGCTGGCGCTTAATTTGAGAAGACTGCGGCAGGCCAAGGGCCTCTCGCAGGAAGAGCTCGCCCATCAGGCGGAAATCGATCGCACTTATGTCAGTGCGCTCGAGCGGAGCGTCTACGCCGCCGGGATCGACGTCGTGGACAGGCTGGCGCGCGTTCTCGGCGTCGAAGTAGCCGATTTGCCAAAGCGGCCAACGCCGAAAGCAAAGAAAGGGCGATGAGCGCTGCGTGACTGGTCGACAGGTCGGATTGATGTGCGCGGCTGGCGTCACGCGACCCGCAAAGCCCCGATCGGAAAGACGCAAAGCCGCTTGCTCGATGGAACTGCGCGTGCCTCGACGACTTCGCGCGGCACGCGAAAGCCCCGCCCGGAGGTCCGGGCGGGGCGTTGGCAACGGTCGGGCTCAGTCGCCGTTTCGCTTGGTGGGGCGCGACCAGATGAGGGTGTAGCCCTCGCCGTCCTCGTCGTCGAAGAGGTCGGCAAAGATCGGCGCGTTGAAGCTCGGGTCGTCGAGCTTGAGCGAGAGGTAGTCGCGGCCCTCGTTGGAGCGCTTCGACCAGGCGGCTCCGATCTCGGCCCGACCGACGTAGATCCGGTGGCTGGGGGCGTTGTCGTTGGACCGGTTGGTCTCGGCGGCGATGCGGACGCCCTTGGTCTGAAGGCTCAGGGTGACGATCTCGCCCTGGAAGTCGCTGCCGACCTTCTTGAAAGAACCGATGTTAGCCATGTCACTTCTCCTTGCTGTTTTCGAGCCCGCGACCACCGCGGCCTCGATGGCGATCGGCAGGCCGGGGACGATCGACGACGCACCCGTTCGCGGCCGGAGCGCAGCGGAGGATGACGGCGGTGAGACTTTCTTGCCTCGCGAGGAATGGGCTTTAGCCCAGGGGAAGAAAGTTGATCCGACGGCGTTGCAGCTCAGGCGATCGAGGCGCAGCCGGTCTTGGGCCAGATCAAGCCAAGGAGAGGCCAGGTGCTCGCGTACTCTCAACAGCATCCTCGGGAGAGGAGGTGGCGGACGTCGGTTGTCCCGCACAAGATGTCGGGCAGCCCGGGCGTAGAGAAAGAAACAACAGCGCAGAAAAAGGACGGCGCATCGTTCCGCGTCCCCCCCCGGGCAGACAGCGCCGCTGCTGTGGACGTTCTGGCAGCCTGCCGAGAGATGTGGGCTGCCCGGAGGGCGTTGACGACTGGGCCGCGTTCTCGCTCAGGCGAGCAACCGCTGATCAAGCCGATCCGCAACTGAACGGCGACGAGGCGCCTGCTCACCCGTCCCTGGACGCGCGCACCGGCGACATCGACTGAGCCGGACCATCGCCAACGCCCTGCCCGAGAGGTGGGACGAACAGCGACATGCGCGCCCAGGCCGTCCCGCCGATGAAGATCGCGCCGATGCAGGCGAACGCCTCGCGCCAGGGCAAGGACGGCACACCGATCTGCGATAGACCCAGGACGGCCGGCGATCGCTGCCGGGACGGCACAGAGAAGCCCAATAGCGGCGCGTAGGACCAGGGGGCGGGCGGAGGCGAATGCGACCTGGCCGACTAACAAGGTGAGCGCGCCAACAGCGACGCCGACGACAAGTGCCCCGATGACGCCTGCGCCGCCGCGAAGGCCGCCATGCCGGCGGTCAGGCCGACGACGAACGGCAGAGCATAGACAATGAGCGTGAAGATCAGCCAGCAAAAGAAGCCAATTCCGAACACACTGAGGATGAGTCCGAGGACGAGCAAGGTGGTTGCTCCGTGACAAAAGATGTGACGGTTGCGCCTTCCACCACCACCACGGCTCGGTCCGAAGTATAGCTAAAGACGGGCAGCGAAGGGAGGGGAAATCCGTCCCAGCCGGACGCTACAGCCGCCACTGGCATCCAGAGCGCCGCCGGCGGGAAAGGAAGAGCGAATGACGAAATCCATGGTCAAGATCGACCTACCCGTCTCGCAAATCCGGCGTTATCTGGAGCCAGGCCCGATCGTGCTGGTGTCCTCCGCGCTGGATGACAGGCGCAACATCATGACGATGGGTTGGCATATCGTGATGGAGTTCACCCCGTCGCTGATCGGGTGCGTGATCGCCAGCGGCAATCACAGCTTCGATCTCATGCGCAAGAGCGGCGAGTGTGTGATCAACCTGCCGACGCCGACGCTCACCGACACGGTTGTCGGCATTGGCAACACGAGCGGTTCGGAGATCGACAAGTTCGCGCATTTTGGCCTCACGGTGCAACCGGCCGAGCGCGTGAAGGCGCCGCTGATTGCGGAGTGTCACGCGAACCTCGAATGCCGCCTTTCCGATGACACGCTGATCGACAAGTACAACTTCTTCATTTTCGAGGCGGTGAAGGCGCATGTCGCCAAGTCGCCGAAGCACCCGGAGACGCTGCACTACACCGGCGATGGCGTGTTCATGGTGTCGGGCAAAATCATCAGCCGGCGATCACTGTTCCGGCCCGACATGCTGTAGTCAGCCGATTTTCGGACCGTGGGGCCTGATGGTGCTTGGTGACCGAGGCTCGGTCTACGAGAGCCGCAGATCGCAATGTCGGCGATTTGTGGCTCAGCGGACCGTGGTGCTAGGCGTGTATTGGGCCGCACGGTGCCGGGCGATCCGCAGGCCTAAAAGTTGCTGCGCCTTTTCCGGCGTGATCGCTGCGCCTGTGCCTTTGAAACGCGCTGTCACGGCGAGGTCGAGTGCAAATTGAGCGACGATGGCCGCTTCTGAGCCGCCAGCATCGCCAATGATATCGAGCGCTTGTCTGAAGTCACCGACGCTGAGCTTCATGGTGTCGCCTCCATCGAACATCATCGGAAGGGTGAGCGGCTGCAGGCGGCGCGTCAATCGAGACCTTCGTCACCGCCTGTCTGAACCAAACGGGAGTGGGAGCGCCTCACGGCAGAGGGCCAGACGCTCATCGAGCGCAGGGACAGCATGGAGTTCTTCCGCGACCAGACAAGGGCATCGAAGATGTCGGAGACGGCGCCAGCGATGATCTGAGCTTCGGGCAGTGGTCTCGGGTCAGGTTCGTCCTGGAAAGGGCGAAAGCTGTAGAGCTGGAGTTCGGAAAGAACATGATCGGTCGGGGATGAGGTGTGCGGCGGCTCATAGCCGGCGTCTTCGTGGCCGGTGGTCATCATCGGTGCTTCCCTTCGTCGGATCGGCCGCGCCCATCGCGGCCTTCGTGGCGACGAAAGGCAACGAGCGGGCCGGCTCTGCACCCGCAGCGAAGCGAAGGGCCGAGCATCAGCGGAGGAGGGCGGAGACCGGCTATTTTGTTTCGCGGTGTAAAGCGCTCCCTCTGGAGCGCGACGGAAAATAGCTGGGCGCAGCCATTGCCGAGACGGGCCGTTTGCTGCCGATCGCCCTCTCAGAAGGCCCTGGGCGTGGTCCTCTCCGACGCCTGTGGGAAGTGACGTGATCCGATACGATGCGAGACCGCCGCTGCCGCTGCCCTCATCCCCTTCAGGTCTACGCCGCTATCTCCATGAAGCGAGCGACGTCCTGTGGCGCGATCTGCACCCGGAGCGCTGCCCGAAGAGCATCCACGCCCAGCAGGCGCAGATCTTCGTTGAAGTCCCCGAGCGCTGGCGACAGCGTGATCGCTTCGATCCCGGACTCCTGCGCCCGGTCGATCAGTGTCGCCATCGCGGCGTCGCCTGCCGGATCGTCGTCACGCGCGATGTAGAGCCGGCGCAGAGTGTTCGGGAACAGGATGGCAGCGAGATGCGCGGCCGGGGGCCATCGGCATGTTGGGCAGTGCCGACCGCAGCGACAGCAAGGTTTCGATGCCTTCTCCAGCCGCCACGACCTCGCCCGCCGCACCGAAGCGAACAGCGTGCCCAAGCAGGTCGCCCATGGCGCGTCGTGGGGTGTCCACCGGCGCCTTGCCGAGCATTGTCGCGTGGAAACCGCTGGGATCGAGCCATGTCCGATGTGCGCCGGTGAGCCTGCCGTCGAGGTTAGTGACGGAGGCGATCATCGCGGGCCAGGTCTCGGTCGGGCTGTACTCGTCGGGGTCGAAAGTAACAGC
This sequence comes from uncultured Alphaproteobacteria bacterium, assembly GCA_963707355.1. GTDB lineage: Bacteria > Pseudomonadota > Alphaproteobacteria > Rhizobiales > Beijerinckiaceae > Roseiarcus. The sequence continues at coordinate 251,782 of CAVPPX010000060.1, forward strand.
GCGGGTGGAACCGCAACGAGCCGGTTCCATGCAAAGCCGTAATGCCGCGTCTGCGGAGGTACGCCTCTACGAGAGTGCCCGAAATCGGCTGCGACATGGCGAATAGCCGCCGTGCCGCTTCCGGTGATCCAAGCGGCGCTGGTGCTGGCATTTGCCGTGGCTGAGATTCTGGCTCCGGATGTGGCGGGCTGAGGAAGCCCTCTCGCCTCGTCGGCGACGTCCTCGAAGTCGACCAGGCCGCAGCTTCGCGAATGATGTCGAGCAAGTCGCCATGTTCGCCCGTGGCCGCGTCGGTCCATTTGCCGGCCGCGCCCCTGGCGACTCCCCTTCAGCCGGACGAACAGGGATCGGCCTGGCGTGTTGCGGACATCGCCCACCAGCCAATAACGGCCCTCGCGACGGCCGTTCGAGAGGTAATGTCGGCACACTGCCTCGGCCTGCCCGGCGAGGCGGCGTGCAAGCTCCGAGGCATTTCCCGTCATCGATGATCCTCCGAGACGAAAAAGGCCCGCCGTCGCCGGCGGGCCAGGTGGGCTGGTTGTTCGTCAGGCTATTGGGCGGCCACTGCCGACGGATCGACGGCGGCCGGCGTCCTGTTCGAGGGCTCGGGGTCGACCACGACCGTTTCATAGCCGTCAGTAGCCGCTTCTGCGCCGGCCGAATTGTCGGTGGTCATCTTGTCGTCCTCGGTCGCCGTCGAAGGTGCGGCTCGAGCGGAACTCTTCTGCGTGCGAAGCGGCTCGGGCAGCGAGCCAGTCTCGGCGAGCAGCGTTTCCGCCTCTATGGCCATATCGCCCTTCTTGAGGTGCTCGATGCGATCCGCGGCGCGCTGCCCCTTCGCTTCGGCCAACGCTGGAGGATGCGCGCCTTGGTCACGCGACCGAAGAAATTGTCCACGGTCGGCATCCACCCGGCAGCCGCCATGTCCAGATCGACCGTCTGGGCGAGACTATCAGCATGGGCGAACGCTCTCGGCCGACGGTTCCACGCTTCATGCACCGCGTTGACCGATAGGCTGACGACGTGGGCGAAGAGGCTGGCCCTGCTGTCGCCGTCCCACTCCTGCAGCGCTTCCCAAAGGTCAGCCAACTCCTTCGGGCAGCACCTTCGCCCAACCTTCGTGCCGAACGCGGATCGCCTCAGCGGAAGCGCTATCATTCAGCCCCGGCGCCTGGGCCCGAAGCTGACGCTCTTCAAGTCGAGTTCGAGGCAGCTATCCGAGCCGTAGTGGTAGAAGGTCTTCAGCGTGAGGACGTGTAGTGCCGCGAGGAACGCGACGTCCGGTCGCTCGCCCAGCGCCTGGCGAAGGCCGAGCGTGCGATGCGAGGTCAGCTCGGTCATCAGCCGGTCGGAGATCGGCGACAGGCCCTCGTCCTCCTCCGGCTCGGGTGCGGGCTCGGTGGCGACGATGGCCTGAGCGCCTTCGTAGCTTGCGCCCATGGCTTGTTCATCCGTGCTATCCGCGGACAGATCGGGCTCCGGCTCGGCCGGCAGCTCGTCCTCGGGCCGGACGTAGCCACGCTCGACGCGAAGGTGCCCGTCGGCGCCGATGCTGACGAAGGCGCCGGCGCGCGCGATCTCGGCCGGATCGAACACCACGGGTCGGGTCTCGAAGCCCTCCAGCGCCGTTTCCAGCTCCGACAGGCGCTCGTCGACCTCGTCGGGCAGCTCGTCGGCGTCCTGATATTCGTCCGATAGCCGGTCGAACTCGGCCTGGAGCGCGTCCCGGGTCGCTTCCTCCTCGGCCGTCAGTGCGACGGTCTCGCCGCGAAGCTGGCGGAGGCCAAACGCATGGCCATATGCAAAGTCGGGCGCGACCTCGATCCACTTCCAGCCTTCGGCGGCGATCGTCTCGGATTCCGCCTTCAGCTTGTCGGCCAGCATTCGATCGACGAGCGCTACGTCTTGCAGCCAGCCACCGTCATCGCCCTGGAACAGGTCGCGCAAGATCGTGCCGCCGGCCTCGACATAGGCCTCGACGCCGATGAACTGCGCCCGCTTGTCGGCGGCGCGGACCGCCCCCTCGGTCAGCATCCGGCGGATTCGTGTAGGGCTGCTTGTCGTAGGAGGTCCTCAGCTGCTCGAGCGCCTGCTCCTGGCGCTCATGGTCGCCAGAGACGGTGAAGGCCATGAGCTGGTCGAGCGTCATGCCGTCCTCGGCATAGACGTCGAGCAACGTCGGGGAGACCGATGCGAGCTTCAGGCGCTGCTTCACCACGTTGACCGAGACGAAGAACGCGGCGGCGATCTCTTCCTCGGACTGGCCTTTCTCACGCAGCGCCAGGAACGCCTTGAACTGGTCGAGAGGGTGCAACGGCGCGCGCTGGACGTTCTCAGCGAGCGAGTCCTCTTCGGCGATGCCGCTTTCGCGGACGACGCAGGGCACCGGCGCAGTCTTGGCGAGACGCTTCTGCTTCACAAGCAGCTCCAGCGCCCGGTAGCGGCGGCCACCGGCCGGGATCTCGAACATGCCGGTCTCGACGCCAGCCTGGTCGACAACGGATCGGACACTGAGGCCCTGCAGCAGGCCGCGGCGGGCGATGTCCTCGGCGAGTTCCTCGACCGAGATGCCGGCTTTCACGCGCCGGACGTTCGACTGGCGACAGGACAAGCTTGTTGAAGGGGATGTCGCGCGAGGGCGAGAGGGTGATCTTCTGAACGGTAGTCGCCATGGGATGATACTCCGCGACGGGCGGTCGAAAGCCTCTCTCTCGGCCTCAACCCGTCACGAAGCGCAGCGCCGCCCTCTTCCTCTAAGGGCAGCGCCGCAAAACCGATGATCAAGGAAAGCGGAAAGGCACGAAGCCGGAGACGCTACCGTTCCGCATCTCCGGCTTTCCGGATTCAGGCTGCTCGGTCCAGCAACTTCTTTGCGCGCGCCTCCAGGTCGAGGCGAGCATCCTGGTGGGTCTTATCCCGCGCGACGGCGGTGATGCCCTGCACGAAATCGAACACGCTCTCGGGCTTGCGTCCTTCCTCAGCCAACACAGTCTCGATGATCTTCGCCGTCTCGGTCCTCGAGAAGCCGCGCTTGCGCAGGAACTCACTACGATCATCGTCGGTGCGGGCGACTATTTGCTCCCGGGCGGCCTTGATGCCGTTGATGAAAGGCATCGGCGAGGAATTGGCGAAGCGGGTGAGCGCGGGCGCCGCCTCGTGGGCGAAGCGCGAGGCGGCGTATTTCGAGTGGCGGATGGTGATCTCCTCGAAATCCTCGACGCCCCAGAGATTGCGGTTCTGGCAGACGGCGCGGAGATAGAAGCTTGCCATGCCGAGCGTCTTCGCGCCGACCTCGGAATTCCAGCAGTAGAAGCCGCGGAAATAGAGGTCAGGCGAACCGTCGGGCAACCGCCCAGCCTCGATCGGATTGAGATCGTCAACCAGGAAGAGGAAGACGTCCCGATCAGAGGCGTAGAGCGTCGTCGTGTCCTGGGTGATGTAGACGCGCGGGTTATAGATGCCGGTCGACCAGTCGAGCACGCCCGGCACCTTCCTTAGCGCGTATCGCCGGTGCCGTTGCCGGCGATGCGTTGCACGGCGGAGACCAGCTCGTGGTCGAAGATGCGACTATAATCAGGCCCGGTGACGGCGCGGAGCTCGACGCGACCGTCTTCGATCTCGAGCGTCTTCACCAGCTCGGCGCGGTGTGCGGTCAGGCCGTATTGGAGGTTGATGCCGGCGAGCGGTGCCGGGAGCTGTCGCAGATAGGCGGCTGGCGCGCCGACCAGGCTGGCGAGCTGGCCGAAGCTCCAATGCGTCGGGGCGATCGGCGCGTCGGAGCCGGGCAGCATCAGCGCCAGGCGCTCGGCGTCGTCGCGGCTGGCTTCCACGCGGATCGCCGAGCTCTCTACGGTCCGGGTCCGGCTCCGTTCGGTCCGGCCACGGACGGCGGCGTGGAGGTCGGATAGGGAGAGGTAGCGCTCGTCCGCCGGCCGCGAAAACCACTCCGACGATACGCGGCCAATGCGCTCGCCCCGGCTCACGTCGACTTTGAAGCCGTCGGCGCGGTCGCGACCAGCGTTCAAAATTTCCACTTGGGTCATGGGTCATCTCCATAACAGGCGCCGGAGGCCTCTCCTCCAGTCTTCAACCCGTCACGGCGAAGCCGGTCCATCCTCTCACTCTAAAAAGGGGGCGTTGCGGGGATCTCCCCGCAGAAGGGGGTGCGTCGACGACCGCGGCGCCGGCCAGGGGGAAGGCTTTCCCCTTCAGGCCTTCCAGATCGCGGTCCAGTAACTTCCAATCAGCGGACCATTGACTTCCAATTAGCCGAAAGCGATAGTCCCAACCGTCCGGATTCGGAGATGCCATGTTCGAGCGGTTCGTAGAGCGACGGGCGAAAGAAGCCCTTTCTGATACGCCCGTGGTCCTGATCGTGGGACCGCGCCGGGCCGGCAAGACCACGCTCGTCCGAAAAATGGGGGAAACCGGGCGGACCTATGTCACGCTCGACGACCAAACGGTCCTTGAAGCCGCCCAATCCGATCCCGCCGGCTTCATCCGCGGCCTCGACCGGGCCATCATCGATGAAATCCAGCGCGCGCCCGACCTCCTGCTCGCGATCAAGAAAACGGTGGACGAGGACTATCGGCCGGGTCGCTTCCTGCTCACGGGCTCGGCAAATGTGCTGACTCTGCCGCGGATCGCTGACAGTCTGGCCGGCCGGATGGAAACCATCCAGATGCTGCCGCTCGCAAAGGCGGAGGTCGAGGGCCGGAGACCAACTTTTCTGGAGCGCCTCTTCGAAGGACGGCCCCGGAGCCAGCGGGACGCTATCCTTGGTGACGATCTCGTCCAGCTCGTCTTGCTCGGCGGGTTCCCCGAAGCAATCAGTCGCGACAGCGAGCGGCGGCGGCAGGACTGGTCAAGGTCTTATCTCACGTCGGTCCTGACGCGCGACCTACGGGATATCGCTGACGTCGAGAAGCTGACGGAGCTTCCGAAATTCGTGCGGCTGCTGGCCGAGCACTGCGGCCAGTTGGTCAACTATTCGCAGTTCGGTGGCAGCATCAACGTCAGCCACAAGACGGGGCAGCGTTATGTCGGGCTGCTTGAGCAGGTCTTCCTGATCGCGACAGTGCAGCCTTGGTTCACCAATGCGCTGAAACGCATCGTCAAGACCCCGAAGCTGCACTTCCTCAATTCCGGTCTGCTGGCGACCGTGCGCGGGCTCTCCTTCGACAGGGTGAAGACGAATCGCGGCACGTTCGGTGCGCTGCTCGAAAGCTTCGTGTTCGCGGAGGTTCTGAAGCTGATGACGGCCTCAGACCTGCGGCTGACGCCGCACCATTTTCGGGATCGGGATGGGCGTGAGGTGGACATCGTGCTGGAACGCGATGACGGGATGATCGCCGGCATAGAGGTCAAAGCGAGCGCGACGGTCAGGGTCGGTGATTTCGGGGGCCTGCGGGCATTGGCCGAGGCGTGCGGAGACCGCTTTGCCTTCGGCGTCGTCCTCTACGACAGCGCGGACGTCGTGCCGTTCGGCGACAGGCTGGCGGCGGCGCCATTGTCGAGCCTTTGGAACGGAGAGATGCCGGCGAACAGAGCAGGCAAGCCGAGATAGCCGCCGGAAAGGGGGAAACGATGCTGAGCAGAGGGTCAGAATGGCGGAGATGGGAACCGCACATCCACGCGCCGGAACGGTCATGAACAATCAGTTCAGCGGCCCGAACGCTTGGCATGACTATTTGTCCGCGCTCGAGCAGGCCACGCCGGTCATCGAGGCCGTAGCGGTCACGGACTACTACGTGACCGATACCTACGAGGAAATGTGCGGCACAAGGCCGCCGGCCGACTGCCCAGCGCCAAGCTGGTTTTTCCGAACGTGGAGCTCCGGCTCGACGTCGCGACAGCGAAAGGTGGCTTCGTCAATCTCCACCTGCATCTGTTCTTCGGCTCGAGCGCGTTGAGTAAATATGCCCCTCGAACAGTAGCCATAGCTACAATCACGGAGAATTGTAGGGGTAATGCTGCGCTCCTTGCGCCGCCGAACGTGCGCGCTCATATCCGTCGCCGTGCGTCCGTCTGCTTACAAAGAGCTTACATTCGATCCCGTGCTTCGGAGTGCAAGCAAAAGCAGCCCTTACGGCCGCTTCAACTTATTGATTTTCTAGTA